>NZ_BAAHAS010000002.1:0-1060870 GCF_054777375.1 Silanimonas algicola
GCGTTGTCGGCGACTGGATCCAGTTCTACAACCACCGCCGACCGCACCAGGCGCTCGGCATGAAGACCCCCGCCGAGGCGTACGCTTTAGCGGCTTGAGCTGAGCAGAAACCGCTGGGTCGTTACACGAGCGCCACGACGCCGTCGTCGGCGGGACAGCGCTTCGGCAGTTCATGGATCAGCGCGTCCATCGCCGGAATGTCGCGGGTACGGCTCTGCGCGTACTGCTCGCTCCAGCGGGCGATCTGGCGCGCGAAGTAGTTGCCGGGCTTGCCGAAATCGGCGAGCCCCGCGGCGGCCACGTCGACGCCGTGGATGGCGGCGAGCGTGTCGATGATCGCCTCGTAATGCGCGGCGCGTTGCTCGGGCGCGTGGTTCGGCAGGGCCGGGTCCCACTCGACGCGGCCGTCGACGACATCCATCACGTAGAACATCGAGCCGATCACCGCGTCATCGCGGCACAGCCAGCGCGGCGTGGCCACGGGCACGCGGCCCTGCAGCGCCTGCAGCACGCGGAACTCGCGGTCGACGGCGTGCGCCGAAGCGAGCAGCGCCCCGGGCGGCTTGCGGCGCAGCACGAGCGGGCCGGAGGCCGCGTCGAGGCGGTAGGTCGGGTTGCTCTGGCCGCCCTTGAACTTCGTCGCCGTCAGCGGGCCGCGGAAGCCCGGCACGTTCGCTTCGAGCGCAAGGGCGAGCGCGGCCTCGTCGAGGGAGAACGCGGTTTTCGTTCCGGCGCTGGCGTCAGTGCCCATCGCGCTTCCCCTTCAGCATGCCCTTGGCCAGCGAGGCGAGGTGCACCTCGTCCGGGCCGTCGGCGAGGCGCAGGCAGCGTGCGCCGGTGTACGCCGCCGACAGGAAGGGGTCGGCGAGGCCGCCGGCACCATGGATCTGGATGGCGCGGTCGACCACCGCGCAGGCCATGCGCGGCGCGACGATCTTGATCATGCCGATGGCGTCCTTCGCGCCTTTGTTGCCCTTGGCGTCGAGCTGGGCGGCGGCATCGAGCGTGAGCAGGCGGGCCTGCTCGATCTCGCAGCGGGAGAGCGCGATCGCTTCCTGCACCATGCCCTGCGCGCCGAGCGGCTTGCCGAACGCGATGCGCGTTTGTGCCCGCGCCACCATCATTTCGAGCGCGCGCTGCGCCATGCCGATGGTGCGCATGCAGTGGTGGATGCGCCCCGGCCCGAGGCGGGCCTGCGCCAGCGCGAAGCCCTGGCCTTCGCCGCCGATCAGGTTCCCCCGCGGCACGCGGACGTCGGTGAATTCGAGCTCGACGTGCCCGCCCGGCGCATCGTCGTGGCCGAGCGCCTCCAGCGGCCGCACCACGCGCAGGCCGGGGGTGTCCATCGGCACCAGCACCATGGCGTGGCGCGCGTGCGGCTCGGCCTCCGGCGTGGTCACGCCCATGACGATCAGGATGCGGCAGCGCGGGTCGCCGGCGCCGGTGATCCACCACTTTCGGCCGTCGAGCACGTAGGCATCGCCGTCGCGGCGGATGCGCAGGGCGATGTTGGTGGCGTCCGAGGAGGCCACATCGGGCTCGGTCATCGCGAAGGCCGAGCGGATCTCGCCCCGGAGCAGCGGCGCCAGCCACGTCGCTTTCTGTTCCGGCGTGCCGAAGTGCGCGAGCACCTCCATGTTGCCGGTGTCGGGCGCGTTGCAGTTGAACACCTCGCTGGCCCACAGCATGCGGCCCATGCGTTCGGCCAGCGGCGCGTAGTCGAGGTTGGAGAGGCCGGCGCCATGCGTGGCGTCAGGCAGGAAGAGGTTCCAAAGGCCGGCGGACTTCGCTTCCGCCTTCAGCGTTTCGATGCGCGGGCACACCGTCCAACGCGTGGCCGGGTCGGACGCCCATGCCTGCACCTCGGCTTCGGCGGGCATAACGCGTTCGGCCATGAAGGCGGCGAGCCGCGCGTCGAGCGCGCGGGCGCGGTCGGAGAAGGGGAAGAGCGGGCTCATCGGGGCTCCCTCAGAAGTGCGTCCACAGCCGGCGGTCGTGCGCGAGGTGGGGCAGGGTGTTGAAACTGCCGAAGCGCAGCTGGCCGTGGCGGGCGGCGAACTCGTTGATCGAGGCGTTGCGGATGGCGAGGTTGAGGTCGACGGCGCGCGCTGCCGGCACCTCGAGCGCCTGCTGCGCCAGCCGGGCGATCACGCCGCCGGAGCTGACCACCAGGGTCGGTCCCTCGTTCGCGGCGCGTGCGGCTTCGGCACCGGCGCGCGCCACGCGCTCGCCGAAGACGCCCCAGCGTTCGGGAATGGCGTCCAGTTCGTCGTTCGCCCACGCGAGGATCGCGGCGTACAGCATCGGACCGACCACCGTCGGATCATGCGAGCCCGCGCGGGCCCGCATGTCGGCGTCGGCGCGCTCGACGAGGTAGGCGCGGATCACGGCGCCGTGGTCGAACTCGTTGAGGTCGGCGTCCTCCTCGGGCTCGGGCAACGGGTGCCCGGCCTCGGCGAAGGCGCGGCGGATGGCCTCGAAGGTCTCGCGATGCCGGCGCATGGCGCCGACGCGCACGCGGGCGAAGCCGTGGGGCTCGCGGGCGAGCCAGGTGCCGAGGTGGCCGGCCTGCGTCCAGCCGAGCGGCGAGAGGCGGTCGTAGTCGTCGGTGCCGTAGCTGGCCTGCGCGTGGCGGACGAAGAGCAGGGCCATGCGTCAGCGCGCCGGGATCGCGGGCCAGAACTCCTGGCGAAAGCGGGCGTTGATCGGCGTTCCACCCTCCGGCGTCACCACCAGTTCGAACACCAGCTCGTCGCGCTCCTCGATGCGGGCCTCGCCGAGGTAGTAGATGGCGCCGCGGTCGCGCACCTCGCGCAGGTTCAGCGATTGCCGTTGCCCGGCACCATTGATGGCGGTGGCGTCGATGCGCGCCGGCACGGCGACGGCCGTGGCCGCGCGCGGCCCCTTCATCACCGACACGTTCAGCAAGGCGCGATTGGTGGACCGGGTGATGCCATGGCGTGTGGCGATTTCCGGACGGATCAGCGTGCTCGGCATGGCGTTGTAGTGCACGGTGAACTCGCCGGACTGCGTGCTGTTGAGCCCCGAGCTCAGCGTCAGCGAAGGCTTGGGCGGCGCGGTGGCCGGGGCCGTGGCGCTGGCCGCGGCGGCAGCCAGCGTGGCGGCCAGGGCGAGGCCGAGCAGCGGCAGGGGCGGGTGGACGCGGGTCATGGCGGGTGGCTCCGGATCAATCGTTCGCCGCGGAGAGTTCCGCGCCGCGGATGCGCGCGGCGTGAATCGCGGCGGCCACGAGTGGCGTGAAGCCGCCGGCGGCGAACGCGTCGAGCGCGGCCTGCGTGGTGCCGTTCGGCGAGGTGACGCGCTGCCGCAGCGTCGTCGCCGTCTCGCCGCTTTCCTTCAACATGCGCGCGGCGCCGGCGATGGTCTCGACGACGAGCGTGCGCGCGGCGACGGTCGGCAGACCCTCGGCCTCCGCGGCGGCCTGCATGGCCTCGGCGAGCAGGAACACGTAGGCCGGCCCACTGCCCGAGGCCGCGGTCACGGCATCCATCAGCGCTTCGTCCTTGATCCAGACGGTCTCGCCGGCCGGGCGCAGCAGCTGGTCGGCCAGCGCGCGCTGGGCGTCCGAGGTCGCCGCCGTCGCGTACAGCCCGGTGACGCCCGCACCGAGCAGGGCAGGGGTGTTGGGCATGGTGCGCACCACCGCGATGCCGCCGCCGAGCCAGCGATCGAGCTGGGCGCTGGTGATGCCGGCGGCGATCGAGACCACCAGTGGGCGCTGGGCCCGGGCCAGCGGCGCGAGGGCCTCGCAGACGCCGCGCAGCACCTGCGGCTTGGTCGCCAGCACCCACACTGCACCCTTCGACGCGGCGGCGGCGTTGTCCTCGGTGGTGGCCACGCCGAACTCGGCGGCGAGGCCCTCGCGGTTGGGCGTGTAGGGTTCGCTGACGTGGATGTCCCCGGGGGACGCCCCGCCGCGGACCATGCCGCCGATCAGGGCGCGGGCCATGTTGCCGCCGCCGATGAAGGCGACCGGAGGAAGGGCGGTGGGGCTCGTGCTCATGGATTCCCGGGGACAGAGGCGGACGCCCTGCATCATGGCGGCCCGCCGCGGCCTTCGGAACCCCGGGTCAGGCCTTGGCGGGCCGCGCCCCGAACAGCGCGCTGCCGACGCGCACGAGGGTCGCGCCCTCGGCCACGGCCAGCGGCCAGTCGTCGCTCATGCCCATCGAGAGGGTGTCGACGCCCGGATGGCGGGCGCGCAGCGCGTCGAACAGGGCCCGCATCCGCGCGAACGCGGCGCGGCGGTGCGCCTCGTCCGGGTGCGGCTCGGGGATGGCCATCAGGCCGCGGAGCGCCAGGCGGGGCAGGGCCGCGGCCTGTTCGGCCAAGGCCATCACCTCGTCGGGCGCGCAGCCGGACTTGCTCGCCTCGCCATCGATGTTGACCTGCAGCAGCACGTTCAGCCGGCCGCGATCCGCCGGGCGCTCCTTGTCGAGCAGGGGCAGCAGCTTGGCGCGGTCCACCGACTGCACCCAGTCGAAGTGGCGGGCGGCCTCGCGGCACTTGTTGCTCTGCAGCGGCCCGATCAGGTGCCACTCGAGGTGGAGGTCGGCGAGCTCGCGCTGCTTGGCCAGCGCCTCCTGCACGTAGTTCTCGCCGAAGGCACGCTGGCCGAGCCTCGCGAGGGCGCGTACGGCCTCGGCGGGCTGCGTTTTTGACACCGCGACGAGACGGGCCGGCTCGCGCGCGCCCGAGTGGGCGAGCGCGTCGACAAGGGGGCGGTAGCGGGCTTCCAGAGCGTCCATGGGCTGGGGCTATACTGCCGGAGATCGCACCGTCGCACGATGGTGTGCGACTGACGACGCCTCGACAGGCTCTGGGGAGAGTACGAATGGATATCGCGGAACTGCTGGCCTTTTCGGTCAAGAACAAGGCCTCCGACCTGCACCTCTCGGCCGGCCTGCCGCCGATGATCCGCGTGGACGGTGACGTCCGCCGCATCAACATCCCGGCGCTCGACCACAAGACCGTGCACGCGCTGATCTACGACATCATGTCGGACAAGCAGCGCCGCGATTACGAGGAATTCCTCGAGACCGACTTCTCGTTCGAGATCCCCGGCCTCGCGCGCTTCCGCGTCAACGCCTTCAACCAGAATCGCGGCGCCGGCGCGGTGTTCCGGACGATTCCCTCGGAGATCCTCACCCTCGAGGACCTCAATTGCCCGCGCATCTTCCGCGAGCTGATCGACCAGCCGCAGGGCCTGATCCTCGTCACCGGCCCGACCGGCTCGGGCAAGTCGACCACGCTGGCCGCGATGATCGACCACATCAACAAGAACGAGTACTCGCACATCCTCACCGTCGAGGACCCGATCGAGTTCGTGCACACCTCGCAGAAGTGCCTCGTCAACCAGCGCGAAGTGCACCGCGATACCCACGGCTTCAACGAGGCGCTGCGCTCGGCGCTCCGCGAAGACCCGGACTACATCCTCGTCGGCGAGCTGCGCGACCTCGAGACCATCCGCCTGGCGCTGACCGCCGCGGAAACCGGCCACCTCGTGTTCGGCACCCTGCACACCAGCTCGGCCGCCAAGACCATCGACCGCATCATCGACGTGTTCCCCGCCGGCGAGAAGCCGATGGTGCGCTCGATGCTCTCCGAAAGCTTGCGCGCGGTGATCTCGCAGTCGCTGCTGAAGAAGGTCGGCGGCGGCCGCGTCGCGGCGCACGAGATCATGGTGGGCATCCCGGCCATCCGTAACCTGATCCGCGAGGACAAGGTGGCGCAGATGTACAGCTCCATCCAGACCGGCCAGCAGTACGGCATGCAGACGCTCGACCAGTGCCTGCAGGACCTGCTCAAGCGCGGCATCATCACCCGCGCCCAGGCCGCCACCTACGCCAAGGACAAGCGCCTGTTCGAGTGATCGAACGCGTCGACTGAGCGCCCACGAGACCCGGCCGGAGCCCCCCAATGAGCAGCATCGATTTCACCTCGTTCCTCAAGCTGATGGCGCACAAGAAGGCGTCCGACCTCTTCATCACGGCCGGCGTCCCGCCGTCCATGAAGCTGCACGGCAAGCTGGTGCCGATCACGCAGGAGCCGCTCACGCCCACGCAGAGCCGCGACCTCGTGCTGAACGTGATGAACCCCTCGCAGCGCGAGGAGTTCGAGAAGACCCACGAGTGCAACTTCGCCATCGGTTTGGCCGGCGTCGGCCGCTTCCGCGTCTCGTGCTTCTACCAGCGCAACCAGGTCGGCATGGTGCTGCGCCGGATCGAAACCAAGATCCCGACCATCGACGAGCTGAACCTGCCGCCGGTGATCAAGACGCTGGCGATGACCAAGCGCGGCCTGATCATCTTCGTCGGCGCGACCGGTACCGGTAAGTCCACCTCGCTGGCGGCGATGATCGGCTATCGCAACATCAATTCCTCGGGCCACATCATCACCATCGAGGACCCGATCGAATTCGTGCACAAGCACGAGGGCTGCATCGTCACGCAGCGCGAAGTGGGCATCGACACCGACAGCTGGGAGGCCGCGCTGAAGAACACGCTGCGCCAGGCACCCGACGTCATCATGATCGGCGAGGTGCGGACCCGCGAGGGCATGGACCATGCCATCGCCTTCGCCGAAACCGGCCACCTGGTGCTGTGCACGTTGCACGCGAACAACTCGAACCAGGCGATGGACCGCATCATCAACTTCTTCCCGGAGGAGCGCCGCAACCAGCTCCTCATGGACCTCTCGCTGAACCTGAAGGGCATCGTCGCCCAGCAGCTGATCCCGACGCCCGACGGCAAGGGCCGCCGCTGCGCGATGGAGATCCTGCTCGGCACGCCGCTGGTGCAGGACTACATCCGCGACGGCGAGATCCACAAGCTGAAGGACGTCATGAAGGAGTCCACCCAGCTGGGCATGAAGACCTTCGACCAGGCCCTGTTCGAACTCTACCAGTCCGGCGAGATCACGTACGAAGACGCGCTGCGCTACGCCGATTCGGCCAACGAGGTGCGCCTGAAGATCAAGCTGGCGCAGGGCGGCGACGCCCGCTCGCTGTCGGCCGGCCTGGACGGCGTGGAAGTGTCGAAGGTCGAGTGAGCCTCGGCGCCGCCGCGTGATGTCGACGGAGGCCGCCGCAAGGCGGCCTTCGCCGTTCCGGGCTCAGCCGCCGGCCCGGTAGCGGCCGGTGTCGAAGCCGCCCACCTCGAACTCGATCGGGTCGGCCTTGCCATCCACCGGGGCGATGCGCACGGTGGTCGCGGCCTCGAGCGCGCGGATGAAGCCGGCATCGTCCTGGATGAACAGGGCCGGCCGCGTGCCGGTGCTCGAGGCCTCGCCGGCGAAGCGCTTGGGCGCGGCCGCGTCGAGCGTGATGTTGAACGCGCAAGGGCGACCGCACTCGAACACGCCGTCCTCGATCACGAGGTAGACGCTCTGGCCCCAGCGCGGGTCGTCGCGCAGCACCAGCTGCACGGTCGGCACGACGGCGAAGCTGGTGGGGTCGTCGGCCTCGGGTCGACGGTTGCGCATGGACGCGGCCCGCTGCGGTTCGGACTCGCCGGCGATCGGCGTGGACACGTAGCTCCAGAGCGCCTTCAGGCGTTCGCTCTCCACCTGCGTCTTCGCCGCCTCGCGCAGCGCGTCCAGGCCCTCCGACACCTCGGCCGCGGCCGCGGTGCCGGGGCCGTCCGCCAGGATGACCTCGGCACTGGCGACGGCGATGCGGGCGTCCCCGCGCGCCTTGGCGTCGCGGTAGACCTGCAGGGTCGGGGCCATGGCGCCTTCACGAGCCGCGGCGGCGGCCTCCGCTGCGGCGCGCTGTTCCTCTGGGCTCGGGCCGCAGGCGGCCAACGCCAGCACGAGGGCGGCCAGCGGGACGGGGCGGAGGCGGGGCAGGGACGGGCGGAGGGACAGGGGCATGGGCGCGTGGGGCGTGGGTCCGCCTTCAGCTTAAGCGCACCCCCGTCCATGGCGCACGGCCTACAATGGGCGCATGCCGCTGGAAAACACGCTCGCGTCGTCGCTCCTGCTCGCCATGCCCGGCATGGACGACCCGAATTTTGCCCGCACCGCCGTGCTGGTTTGCCAGCACGACGGCGACGGGGCCATGGGCGTGGTGTTGAACCGCCGCACCGACGTCCTCCTCGGCGAGCTGTTCGAGCAGCTCGGCATCGAAGGAGCGCCTCGCGAGATGAAGGGCCGACAGGTGTTGTGGGGCGGCCCGGTGCAGGTCGATCGTGGCTTCGTGCTGCACGACGACCCGCGTCCTTGGCCATCGACCCTGCGTTTCGGCGGCTTCGGCCTCACCAGCTCGCGCGAGATCCTGCACGCCATGGCCCGAGGCGACGGTCCCGAGCGCTACCTCGTCATGGTCGGCCACGCCGGCTGGGGGGGCGAGCAGCTGGAGGGCGAACTCGCGCAGAACGCGTGGCTCACCGTGCCGGCGCCCGAAGCCATGGTCTTCGACACCGACAGCGAAGCGCTGTGGCAGGTGGCCGCGGGCCAGATCGGCGTCGACATGGCGACCCTGGCCGACTACAGCGGCCACGCGTGAGCGGCGCCCGCGCATGAGCCCCGGTGCCGTTCTTGGCTTCGACGTCGGCGCGAAGCGCATCGGCGTCGCCGTCGGCAACGGCATCACCGGCACCGCCAGCGAGCTGGGCCTGATCGAAGTGCGCGACGGCATCCCGGACTGGGCGCGCTTCGAAAGGCTCTTGAAGGAGTGGGCCCCGGTGCAGCTTGTCGTTGGCGACCCGCTCACGTTCGATGACGGCGATCCTGATCCGCCGGCCCGCCAGCGCGCGCGCGGTTTCGCCCGCGCCGCCGCGAAGCGCAGCGGCCTGCCGGTGGCGATGGTCGATGAGCGCCGCAGCTCGAAGGAAGCGGCCCGTCGCTTCGCCGACCAGCGCCGCGCCGGCCTGAAGCGCCGCAGCGACGCCGAGGAAATCGACGCGCTCGCCGCCGTGGTGATCATCGAGCGCTGGCTCGCCGGCGGCCACGCCCCGACCTGACCCGACCTATTCCAAGACCGGCCCCGCCCATGACCACCGACGCCCGCCTCCGCCACCTGCTCACCCTCGACGGTCTCGGCGGCGAACGCATCACCGAGCTGCTGGAGGACGCCGAGGCCCTGCATCCGCAAGCGCTGGGTGGCACCGCGCTGCGCCACGTGCTGGCCGGGCGGACGGTGTGCAACCTGTTCTTCGAGAACTCCACGCGCACCCGCAGCAGCTTCCAGCTCGCCGCACAGCGCCTCGGTGCCGACGTGCTGAACTTCGACGTCAGCGCGTCGTCGGTGAAGAAGGGCGAGAGCGCGGTCGACACGCTGCGCACGCTGGAGGCGATGGGTATCGACGCCTTCGTCGTCCGCCATGCCGAGAATGGCGCCGTCGCCGCGCTGGCGGCGGGCGCCAAGCCGACGACCTCGCTCCTCAATGCCGGCGACGGGCGCAGCGCCCATCCGACGCAGGGCCTGCTCGACATGCTGACGATCCGCCAGCGCAAGGGCCGCGATTTCGGCGCGCTCTCGGTGCTGATCGTCGGCGATGTCCTGCATTCCCGCGTGGCACGCTCCGACCTCCACGCCCTGCGCCAGCTCGGCTGTCGCGACGTCCGCGTCTGCGGCCCGGCGAGCCTGCTGCCCGGTTCGGCCGTCACCGCGGGCTGCGCGGTAGGCCACGACCTCGATGCGATGGTCGCCGGCGTCGACGTGGTGATGATGCTGCGCCTGCAGCGCGAACGTATGGAGGAGGGGCTGGTCCCCTCGCTCGACCAGTACTTCCGCGAGTACGGACTGACGCCGGCGCGTCTGGCGCGCGCCAAGCCGGATGCGATCGTCATGCATCCGGGACCGATGAACCGCGGCGTCGAGATCGCCGACGCCGTCGCCGACGGCCCTCAGTCCGTCATCCTCGAGCAGGTCGCCAACGGCGTCGCGGTGCGGATGGCGGTGCTCAAGCACCTGCTGCGCGGCTAGCGCGCGGGCGCCCCGCCGCTCAGCGCGCGAGGAGGTCCGCCTGCGGTGTGCCGTCCAACGGCTCCATGGTCGTTTCCGCGGTGGCCAACCCTTCGCCAACGAGCCGGTAGCGGATGACACGGACGAAGCCGGCGGTGGGGTGCGCGTTGTCGTCCTCGTCGCGGTAAAGCGGAAAGCTTCGCACCACGGCGTCGCCCTGAACGCCGAACTGGTCGCGGCCCCGCCAGCCGACGGCCGCGTCGTCATCGAGTGGCGGCAAGCGCAGCGGCGCGGCCTTCCCGTCGGCATCGAAGCGCCAGCCCCGCACGTCGCCTTCGGCGGCACTGCCGCCGCTGCGCATCCAGAGAAGCAGCTCGGGGGCGCCGTCGCCGTCGAGGTCGCTGGCGAAGGCCTCGGCGAGGCTTCCATCCCCATCGAGCCGGAGGCGTCGCGGAGCGTCGCCGGCAGTCGCGGTGCGCACGAGTGCATCGACACGGGTGCGGTCATCCGACGTGGCGGCGTCGAGATCGAACTGCCAGCCCAAGGCGGAAAGGCGAACGCTGCGGACAACGGGCGAAGGCGCCCGGGGGCCGGCCGGGACGCCAGGTCCGGCCGGCGGTGGCGCCGCGGGCGGGCCGACGCCAGGGGCCGGCGACGCCGTGTCATGGCCGCGTTCCCCGCCGCAGCCCGCCAAGACGGTCGCGGTGGCGAGCAGGAGCGCGAGTCGTCGCGGCCAGCGCATCAGCGCAGCAGGAACAGGGTGGCGAGGCCGAGGAAGGCGAAGAAGCCCATCACGTCGGTGACCGTGGTGAGGATCACGCCGCCCCCGACCGCCGGATCGACGTTGAATCGGCGCAGCAACATGGGGACCAGCACGCCGGCCAGCGCGGCGAAGCCGAGGTTGATGACCATCGCGGCGAAGATCACGGCCGCGATGCCGGGGCTCCGGAACCACGCCAAGGTCACGATGGCGACCACGAGGCCCAGCAGCACGCCGTTCATCAGCGCGATGCGGATTTCCTTCCACACGAGGGTGCGAAGGTTGGCGGCGGAGACTTGGCCGAGCGCGAGGCCGCGCACCATCAGGGCCAGCACCTGGGTGCCGGCGTTCCCGCCCATGCCGGCGACGATGGGCATCAGCACGGCGAGTGCGACGATCTCGGCCAGCGTGGCCTCGAAGCGGCCGACGACGCTGGCGGCCAGGAACGCCGTACCAAGGTTCACGCTGAGCCAGACGAAGCGGCCCTTGAAGGCCCGCAGCACCGGGCTGAACAGGCTCTCGTCCTCGCTGACGCCGGCCGCCGAGAGCACCTGGTAGTCGGCCTGCTCGCGGATGATGTCGACGACGTCGTCGATCGTGATGCGCCCCAGCAGCACGTTGTTCTCGTCGACCACGGGGGCCGAGATCCAGTCGTGGTCGGAGAACTGCCGGGCGACTTCATCCGAAAGGGTCTCGACCGCGATGGCGGGCTGGCTGTCGTCCATCAGCGTGTTGATCGGCGTGCCGGGCTCCTGGGTCACCAGCTGCGCCAGCGCGACGCGGCCAAGGTACTGGTGGCGGCGGCTGACGACGTAGAGGTGGTCGGTGTTGTCGGGCAGCTCGCCGCGCAGGCGCAGGAAGCGCAGCACCACGTCGACGCTGACGTCGGCGCGCACGGTCACCACGTCGGGGTTCATCAGGCGCCCGGCGCTGTCCTCGGGGTACGAAAGCACCTGTTCCAGGCGCTCGCGGTTCTCGCGGTCCATCGACTTCAGCACTTCGTCGATGACCGTGTCGGGCAGGTCCTCCATCAGCTCGGCGAGGTCGTCGATGTCGAGGTCCTCGACCGCGGCGACGAGTTCGTCGGCGTCCATGGCGGCGATCAGGCCCTCGCGCACCTCGTCGTCGACGTGCAGCAGCACCTCGCCGTCGTCTTCCGGGTCGACGAGGCCCCAGACCACGTCGCGCTTGGCCGGGGGCAGCGACTCGAGCAGGTTGCCGATCTCGGCCGCGGACAGCGAGTTCACCAGCCGACGCACGGGCCCGAGCCGCCCGCTGTCGAGGGACTCCGACAGCATGCGCAGCTGGTGGGCGGTGCGTTCGTGGCGGGCGGCGTCGACCATCGCGGGGCCTGGGCGTGCAGGGCGCGCGCATTATGGCCCGGGGCCCTGGCGGGCGAACAGCGCGCCGCGCGTGCTTGCGGCGTTCATCGTCGCTCCGGCACGCTGGCGCACCGTCGATCGGACCCGTCGTCCATGAGAGCCCCCGCCCTCGCCGCCATCGTCCTGCTGCTTGCCGGATGCGCCCCTGCCGAGATCGTTCCCACCGAGCCGATGGCGCTCGATGGCGTGCGTTTCGGGATCGAGGCCCTGCCCCAGCCCGACGGTGCCTGCGACCCGGCGAAGCCTTTCCCTGTGCGCGTCACCTGGGAGGTCACCGACTGGATCGATCCGAAGTTCGACCTGTTCCTCCGCAGTTCGAAGGGCCAGTTGGTCGCCCGCCACAACACTTCGGTGGGCGAGCACGTCACCGACCCCTACGCCCGGGAGGGGCTGTGGATCCTCCTGGTCGACCGCAACACGGGCTTGCTCGTGGCGACGACGCCGGTGCCTGCGCTGTCCTGCCCGCCGGGGTGATCCGGACGTCGAGCCGGGAGCTCAGAGGGCGCGCGCCCGTTCCAGCCATCGATCCACGTCCGCGCGTTCGCGGCATTGCAGCAGCGAGGCGGCCCGGCGACGGAGCTTGCCGACGTCCGCGGCGCGGATCGCTTCGCGCACTTCCAGCACCGCGCCGGGGTGCACGCTGAAGTCGCGCAGGCCGAGCGCGAGCAGCAGCGGCACATCCTCGGCGCGCGCGGCGAGCTCGCCGCAGACATGGATCGGCAGCCGGGCATCGCGAGCCTGCGCGAACAGCTGGTGCAGCAGCCGGAGCACGGCCGGGTGGCGCTCGCTGTAGAGGCCATCGAGGGCCTCGTGCGTGCGGTCCGCGGCCAGCAGGTACTGCACGAGGTCGTTGGTGCCCACGGCGGCGAAGTCGATCAAGTCGGCGTAGTCGACCAAGGTCAGGGCGGCGGCCGGCACCTCGACCATCACGCCGAATCGCACGTGTTCGCCGATCGGCACGCCGTCCTCGTGCAGCCGTGTGGCGAGCGCATCGAGCCGCACCTTGACCGCTTCGATCTCCTCGCGCGCGGTCACCATGGGCACCAGCACGCGCACGGGGCCGAAGGCCGAAGCGCGCAGCATCGCGCGCAGCTGGGCATCGAGCAGCATCGGTCGCGACAGCGACAGGCGCACCCCGCGCAGGCCGAGCGCCGGATTGGGCTCGTTGCGCAGCGCGAGGCCGCTGTTGTCGGCCTTGTCGGCGCCGAGGTCGAGCGTGCGCAGGGTCACCGGCTTGCCGGCCATGCCGAGCACCGCATCGCGGTAGGCGTGGAACTGTTCGTCCTCGTCCGGGACCTGGGCGCGGCCCATGAACAGGAACTCAGTGCGATAGAGGCCGATGCCGTCCGCTCCCAGGGCGAGCGCCTCCGCGATCTCCTCGCGACGCTCGCCGTTGGCATGGAGGCCGATGTCGATGCCGTCCCGCGTCCGCGTCGGTGCGCGCTTCAGGCGGTCGAGCTGCGCACGCTTCTTTTCGATCTTCGCCCGCGCCACGTGGTAGCGCGCAAGGTCGTCGGCATCCGGCTCCACCACGAGCAGGCCGTCCCGGCCGTCGAGCAGCAGGGCGTCGCCGTCGTTGACGTGGGAGAGCGCATCGCTGCAACCGACGACCATGGGGAGGTGCAGGCCGCGGGCGATGATGGCGCTATGCGACAACGGGCTGCCGGCGCGCGTCACCACGGCCAGCAGCTGCTGGCGCGAGAGCTCGGCCAGTTCGGCCGGGGCGATGTCGTCGGCGACGAGGATCTCGCCGGCCAGGCCCAGCTGGCCGTCGTCCGGACGCCGATGCAGGGCGGCGTGCACGCGGCCGATCACGTGGTCGAGGTCGTCGAGCCGCGTGCGGAAGTAGTCGTTGTCCATCGCCTGGAACACGGCGGCGAGGCGGTCGCGCTGCAGCTTCAGCGCGTAGTCGGCGGAGTAGCGTCCGGTCTGGATCAGGTCGCGCAGGCCGGCGCGCAGCTCGGGATCGTCGAGGATCAGCACGTGCAGGTCGAGGAACTCGCCGATCTCCTGCGCGAGCGCGCCCTGGAGTTTCCCGCGCAGCCCGCCGAGCTCGTCGCGCGCAGCCTGCATCGCAGCCTCGAGGCGCGCCAGCTCGTCCTCGACGGCCTCGGGTGCGATGGTCTCCTCCGAGAGCGTGAGGACGTGCGGGTGGCGGACGCGGGCGCGGCCGAGGGCGAGACCCTTCGACGCCCCGACGCCGGCCAGCGCGCGCCGCATCAGCTCTCCTCGTCGAAGCGTCGGGCGAACAGCGCTTCCGCGGCGGCCATCGCCTCGGCCTCGTCCGGGCCGTCGACGCGCAGCGTCACCGTGCTGCCCTGGCCGGCGGCCAGCAGCAGCACGCCCATGATCGATTTCGCATTCACCTCGCGGCCGCCGCCCACGAGGGTGGCCTGCGCCTTGAAGCCCCCCAACAGCTGCACGAGCTTCGCCGACGCCCGAGCGTGCAAGCCAAGACGGTTGATGACGGGGATCTGCCGTTCAAGCATCGTCGAGCACCACGCCGTTGCGGCCGCCGTTGGCCGCGGTTCGCGCCAGGTCGTCGAGGCCCTGGTCGCCGTAATTCATCACCCGCAGGAGCATCGGCAGCGACAGCCCGGCGACGCGGCGGCAGGGCGAGGCGATCTGCGTGAGCTGGTGCGCCAGCCGGGCCGGCGAGGCGCCGTAGACGTCGGTGAGCAGCAGGGTGCCGTCCTCGCCCATCACCTTCTTCAGCGCGGCGCTGGCGCGCGGCAGCTGGGCAGCCAGGTCGGCGTCGAACTCGAGTTCGAAGGCGCGCGCCTCGAGCGGCAGCTTGCCGAGCAGCCGCGATGCGGTTTCGAGCAGGGCGTTGCCGAGCCCGGGATGGGTGACGAGGAGGATGCCTACGGCCATGCCTTGAACCTTAGCAAACCCCGATGGCGCGCCGGCAAGCACCGGTGCTCCGGGCTCACTCCAGTTCGCGGTGGTAGCTCAGTGCGTCGTCGCGTCCACGCTCGCGGAAGTGCCCGGCCAAGGTCTCGGCGAGGTAGACCGAACGGTGCCGCCCGCCCGTGCAGCCGAACGCGATGGACAGGTAGCTGCGCGATTCCGACTCGAAGCGAGGCAGCCAGCGTTCGATGAATCCGGTCACCTCCGCGACGTACTCCTGCACGTCGGCGATGGCGGCGAAGTGCGCCTGGATCAGCGCATCGCGGCCGGTGAGGGGCCGCAGGGCCGGGTCCCAGTGCGGGTTCGGCAGGCAGCGGGTGTCGAAGACGAAGTCGGCGTCGACCGGGAGGCCGCGCTTGTAGGCGAAGCTCTCGAACAGCACGGTGAGGCCGGGGCGGCGTCCGGCCTCCAGCTCGGTGAGTACCAGCTTGCGCAGCTGGTGCACGTTGAGCGCCGTGGTGTCGAAGACGTGGTCGGCGAGGGCGCGCACCGGGCGCAACACCTGGCGCTCCAGCGCGATGGCGTCCGGCAGGGCCAGGCCGAGCTGCGACAGCGGGTGGCGGCGGCGCGTGTCGGAATAGCGCTTCACCAGCGTCGCATCGGCGGCGTCGAAGAACACCAGCCGGTGCTGGTAGCCGCGCTCGCCGACCGCCGAGAGCCACTGCCCGATGCTGCCAAGATCGGCATGGTGATTGCGGACGTCGATGCCGACGGCGAGCCGCTGGTGCGTCTCGCTGGTGCCGACGCTGTCCACGAAGCCGGGCAGCAGGTCGGCCGGCAGGTTGTCCACACAGTAGTAGCCGAGGTCCTCCAGCGTGCGCAGGGCGACGGTCTTGCCGGCGCCGGAGAGTCCGGAGACGACGGTCAGTGATCGGCTCATGTGGACTTGTCGAGGAGTGCGGAGTGGCGGGCCAGGAAGGCGGCGGCCGGGTCGGCGCCCTTGGCGCGCAGGATATGCAGGCGGGCGGCGGCCTCCGTCAGGACGGCCAGGTTCCGCCCCGCGGCGACGGGCAGGTTGAACACCGGGACGTCGAGCCCGAACACGGTGCGTGCCGCGGTTTCGCCGGTGAGCCGAGACAGGCCCTCCACGTCGACGGCCTCGCCGGGGCGCACGAGGTTGACGATGAGTCGGAGGTACTTGTTCCGCTTCACCGCCGTGTCGCCGAACATCTGCCGGATGTTCATGATGCCGAGGCCGCGCACCTCCAGCAGGTCCTGCAGCAGTTCGGGGCAGGTGCCGTCGAGCACGTCGGGTGCGATCTGGGTGAACTCCGGGGCGTCGTCGGCGACGAGGCGGTGGCCGCGGCTGATCAGCTCCAGCGCGAGCTCGCTCTTGCCGAGCCCGGATTCGCCGGTGATCAGCACGCCGATCGAGTAGATCTCCATGAACACGCCGTGCAGCGTGATCCGCGGCGCCAGCGCACGCGCCAGCACGTATTGGAGCTGCGACAGCAGCTCATGGCCGGCCTGCGGCGAGATCCACAGCGGCGTGCCGGTTTCCTCGGCGATGTCGCGAAGGTCGGTCGGGCAGCCCTGGTCGCGGGTGATCACCAGCGCGAGCGGCCGGAAATCGACGATCTTCTGCAGGGTCTCCCAACGTTGGCGGGCGTCCAGCGAATCGAGCCATTGCAGCTCCTCGCGGCCGAGGATCTGCAGCTTGTTGGGGTGGATGACGTTGAGGTACCCGACCAGCGACGGTCGTCGCGTGCGGTGCTCCTCGGATTCGATGGCGCGGTCGCCGCCGCTCTGGCCCGACAGCCAGCGCAGGCCGAGCCTGTCGCGGTGCTGCTCGAAGAGTTCGCGGGCGCTGAGCCGGCGCGGCAGCATGCGCTGGGCCGCCTCAGGCCGCCGCGGACTGGCCGGGTCGCCAATCCGCCACGAGGCGGAACAGGGCGTCGCCGTCGGTCGCGGCGCGCAGCCGGGCGCGGAAGCCCTCGTCGGCGAACATCTCGGCCAACTGGGCGAGAAGCACGAGGTGCTGCTGGGTGAAGTGCTCCGGCACGGCCAGCGCGAAGAGCAGGTCGACCGGCTGGCCGTCGCTGGCGCCGAAGTCCACCGGGTCGGACAGGCGGATGAACGCTCCCGTCGCGACGCTCAGCGCAGGGCTCCGGCCGTGCGGGATGGCGACGCCATGGCCGAGGCCCGTACTGCCCAGTCGTTCGCGCAGGCACAAGCTGTCGAAGAGGGCGCGTTCGCGGTCGGCGTCGCCCTCGGCGAGAAGCTGGGCCAGTTGTTCGAGGAGGCGCTTCTTGGAGGAAACCTTGGCGCCCGCGAGGACACGCGCGGGCGCCAGGAGGTCGAGGAGGTGCATGGGAATGGGGCTGGTGGTGCCGGGGCGTTCAGCCGAAGCTGCCGGAGCGGACGGCGGATTCGCCGCGGTGGTGGTCGGTCATGCGCTCTTTCTCCTTGAGCACCATGCGGTCCAGCTTGTCGACCAGCAGGTCGATCGCGGCATACATGTCGGCCGCTTCGGCTTCGGCATGGAGGGCCTTCCCTCGGGGCGTGAGCGTGGCCTCGGCCTTGTGCTGGAGCTTGTCGACGGAGAGCAGGACGCGCAGCTCGAGATGGTGGTCGAAATGGCGGGAGATCCGCTCGAGCTTCGCCGTGACGAAGTCCTTCAGGGCCGGGGTGACGTCGATCTGGTGGCCGCTCACTTCAAGGCGCATGGGCGCGTTCTCCTTGCTGGGACAAACAAACCTTCACTGGGAGGCAGCATACGCCCCTCGGGGGAGGGGGCGAAGGGGACCCGCGTCAAATTTCGGTGTCAGCGTTGCCCGCGTTCCGAGGACGGTGGAATACCCAGGCCCTCCCGGTACTTCGCCACCGTACGCCGTGCGACGGCGATGCCTTCGGCCTTGAGGGCGTCGGCAAGCGCTTGATCGGACAGCGGTTTGCCGCAAGGCTCGGCGTCGATCATCTTGCGGATCATGGCCTGTACGGCCGTGGACGAGGCCGCGCCGCCGTGCTCCGTGGCCAGCCCGGCGCTGAAGAAGAACTTGAATTCGAAGGTGCCCCGGGGCGTGCGCAGGTATTTGCGCGTGGTGGCGCGCGAGATCGTCGACTCATGGAGGCTGAGCTGCTCGGCGACGTCGCGCAAGGTCAGTGGGCGCATGGCTTCCAGTCCATGGTCGAGGAACGCGCTTTGCGCGCGGACGATCGCCTCGGCGACGCGTTGCAGCGTCTCGCCGCGGTTCTCCAGCGCCTTGATGAGCCAGCGCGCCTCCTGCAGCTGGCCGCGCAGGTAGGCGTCGTCGTCGCGGCTGCAGCGGCCGATCAGGCCCTGGTAGTGCGCGTTGAGCCGGAGCCCGAGGCCGCCGCGGGCCATGCGGACGCGCCAGAGGCCGCGCTGCTTCAGCGCGATCGCGTCCGGCTGCACGTACTCCGCCGGAGCGCCGTCGAAGCGTGAACCGGGCTTCGGGTCGAGCGCCTTGACGAGCGCGATGGCCTCGACCAGCACGGAAGCGTCGACGCCGAGCTCCGCGGCGAGCCGCTCGGGGCGCTGGCGGGCGATCGCATCGAGGTGGCCTGCCACCAGCTGCTGCGCGAGTCCCAGCCCCGGGGTGTCGACCGACAGCGCGGCCAGCTGCAGGCCGAGGCACTCGGCGAGATCACGCGCACCGCAGCCGATCGGATCGAACTGCTGGACCAGCCGGAGGAGGGCGCGCACCTCGTCGATGCCGACGCCCCAATCGCCGGGCAAGGACGCGGGCAGCGACTCCAGCGGCTCACGCAGGTAGCCGTCGTCGTCCAAGGCATCGATCACCGCCTCGCCGATGGCCTCGTCGCGGGAGGAGTGCACGCTCATCCGCAGCTGCCAGCGCAGGTGCTCGTGCAGGCCGGGCGTGGCGCCGGCCTCTTCGCGTCCCTCGTCCTCGTCGCCGTCGCGATGCCGTGGACCGGCGTCGTCGTCGACCGTCCATTCCTCGGCGGCGAGGCCCTCGTCCACGTCATCATCGCCCGCGGGGGCGGCATCGTTCTCCGCGGCTTCCGTCGCCTCGTCGCCGGCGCCGCCATCGAGGCTGGTCGCGCCCACCGCTCCGTCGTCATCGCCCGGTTCGGCGACTTCGAGCAGCGGATTCGACTCGACGGCGGCCTGCAGCTCCGCCTCGAGCTCGACCTGCGAGAGCTGGAGCAGGCGGATGGCCTGCCGGAGTTGCGGAGTGAGCGCCAGCGCCGTGCCGAGTCGGGACTGCAGGGCGGGCTTCATCGCCGTCACATCGTGAAGTTGGAGCCGAGGTAGACGCGGCGGACGTCGGGGTTCATGAGCACGTCGTTCGGGGAACCCTGGGCCAGCACGGTCCCGGCGTTGAGGATATAGGCGCGGTCGCAGATGCCCAGCGTTTCGCGCACGTTGTGGTCGGTGATCAGCACGCCGATGCCGCGGAGCTTGAGGTGGCGGATGATCCCCTGGATCTCGCCGACGGAAATCGGGTCGACGCCGGCGAACGGCTCGTCGAGCAGCATGTAGCGTGGGTTCGCGGCGAGGGCGCGGGCGATCTCGATGCGCCGGCGCTCTCCGCCCGAGAGGCTCTCGCCGGGCTGTTCGGCCACGTGGGCGATGTGCAGCTCGTCCAGCAGTTGCCCGAGGGCCGCTTCACGCTGCTGCGGCGAAAGGTCTTCGCGCAGCTCGAGCGCCGCCCGGACGTTGTCGGCGGCGGAAAGGCTGCGGAACACGCTGGCTTCCTGCGGGAGGTAGCCCACGCCGCGCCGGGCGCGCTGGTGCATGGCGAGGCTGCTGATGTCTCCGCCGTCGAGCAGGATCTGCCCGCTGTCGCTCGGCACCAGGCCGACGACCATGTAGAAGCAGGTGGTCTTGCCGGCGCCGTTCGGCCCGAGCAGGCCGACCACTTCGCCCGGATGCAGGTCGAAGCCGAAATCCTTGACGACTTCGCGCTTCTTGTAGCGCTTGCTGAGCGCGCGCGCCGACAGCATCAGTTGCCGGCCGGACGGGTTTTCGGCTGGATGATCGTCGTGACGCGACCGCCGTCGCCGCCGCTGTCGATGCTTCCGGTATCGACGTTGTAGCGGATGGTGCCCGCGGTGAACTCGCCGCGATCCTGCGCCACGCGCGCGTCGCCGGCGAGCACCATGATCTCGTCATCGGGGGCGTACGTGACGCGCGCGGCGCTGGCGTCGATCGTCTCCCCGCGCTCGTTCTGCTGGCGGATACGAACCGGGCGGCCTTCGAGGACGATGCGTTGGACGTCGCCGCCGCGCCGTTCCACGGTCGCCGTCGCGGCGTTCACCTGCAGCGAGCCCTGGGTGATCTCGACGTTCCCGCTCATGACGATGCTGTCGTCGTCCCCGAGGCCGCCACTCTGGCGGTCGGAGCGGACGGCCATGGGCTGGTCGCGGTCCCCCTTCCGTGCCTCAAGGGCGGGGGCGGCCAGCAGGGGCACCAGCACGGCGAGGAGGATCGGGATAGAACGTCGCATCGACATCGGCGAGAAGCTCGTAGGTTTTGGCCTGCAGGTCCACCTCGAGGCCGGTCGCTTGGAGTATAGAGCGGCCTTGGGTGATGGTCACCGCCGCGTCGGTACGCGCCCGTTCCGATTCAGCGAACACGCTCAGGTGGTCGGTGCTGAAGCGCGCCTGGCGACCATCGGGTTCCGGTGGCGCCACCATCTCGACCCCACCCTCGAGGCGCACCTCGTCGTTCTCGGGACCGATCCAGGCGCTCGCTGCGCGGGCACTCCAGCGCTGCCCCGGCGCGTCGCCCGGGAAGCCGAAGCGCGGCTCGGTGATCGTCGTGACCTGCGCGTCCTGGTCGCGCTCCAGCAACGGCCCCACCACGGTGAAGCCTTCGCTGCCGTCCTTCCTCAGGGCGGTCATCTCGAAGCCTTCGAGCCGGTAGTCGGCGCGGCTGTCGATCGCGGGCGGGGCCGGCGGTTCGCGCAGCCACCACAGCGCGGCGCCGGTGGCGGCGGCACCGATGGCGAGCAGCACGCCGAGCCAGAAACGGTTCATCGCAGGAAGCCCGCCAGCACGGCCTCGGCCCTGCCTTGGGCGCCGAGGATCAGGTCGCACAGTTCGCGCGCGGCGCCCTGGCCGCCGCCGGCGCGGGCGCGCCAATGGACGCGCTCCTTCACCCACGCATGCGCGTTGGCCGGTGCCACGGCGAGCCCAGCGACCCCCATCGCGCCGAGGTCGACGAGATCGTCGCCCATCATCGCGGCCTCGGTCGGGGTATGGCCGTACTTCGCGCACAGCGCTTCGAGCAGGGCGCGCTTGTCCTTGACGCCGATGTGCACCTCCGAAAGCCGAAGGTCGCGGCCGCGCGCCTCGGCGACGGCGCTGTGGCGGGCCGTCACGAGGGCGACGCGGATGCCGTGCTCCTCGAGCAGGCGCAGGCCCATGCCGTCGTGGATGTCGAAGGCCTTCAGCTCGCGGCCTTCGGCATCGAACCACAGTCGCCCGTCGGTGAGCGTGCCATCGACGTCGAAGCAGGCGAGGCGGACGCGCGCGGCGCGCTCGAGGATATCGGCGGGGTAGTCGGCGAGGTGGGCGTAGGCCATGGCTCAGACCACCCGCGCATTGAGCAGGTCGATGAAGTTCAGCGCACCGACGACGCGTCGGTCGGCATCCACGACGACCAGCGCGTTCACCTTGTGCTCTTCCATCGCGTGGACGGCGGCGCTGGCGAGCTCGTCCGGCGCGATGGTCTTGGGCGAGCGGCCCATCACCTTCGAGACCGCGTCGCCGCGTACGTCCAGCGCGGGGTTGTCGAGCGCGCGGCGCAGGTCGCCGTCGGTGAAGACCCCGACCAAGCGATCGTCCGCATCGACGACCGCGGTCATGCCGAGGCGGCCCCGGCTCATCACCACCAGCGCCTGCGCGATGGAGGCGTCGGCGTTCACGCGCGGCACGTCGTCGCCGGCGTGCATGACGTCGCGGATGGTCAGCAGCAGGCGGCGGCCCAGCGCGCCGGCCGGGTGCGAGCGGGCGAAGTCCTCGGGCGTGAAGCCGCGCGCCTCCAGCACCGCCACGGCGAGCGCATCGCCGAGGGCCAGCGAGGCGGTGGTGCTGGTGGTCGGGGCGAGGTTGTGCGGGCAGGCCTCGGAGGGCACCGACACGTCGAGGTGCACGTCGGCGAGGCGCGCCATCGACGAGCCCGGGCGGCCGGTCATCGCGATCAGCGGCACGCCCATGCGCTTCAGCGCGGGGGCGATCATCAGGATCTCGTCGCTCTCGCCGGAATAGGACAGCGCCAGCACGACGTCGCGATCGGTGACCATGCCGAGGTCGCCGTGGCTGGCCTCGCCGGGGTGCATGAAGAACGCCGGGGTACCCGTGGAGGCCAGGGTGGCGGCGATCTTCCGGGCGATATGGCCGGATTTCCCCATGCCCGTGCAGACGATGCGCCCCCTGCAGGCCAGCACGCGGCCGCAGGCCGCGGCGAAGGCGCCGTCGAGCCGGTCGGCCAAGGCGGACAGCGCCATGGCTTCCTCGGCGATCACGCGCCGGCCCGTGCGGGCGAAATCGGGCAATCCGGGGGCAGCGGCGGCCGCGGGGGCACTCATGGGGAGCCTTCGGGGATTACAATGACGGCCCTAGTTTACGGCAGGGCCTGCGGCCCTCTTCGCCTCCTCCATGAATGCAGATTTCGTGCGCCAGCTGATCGAAGCTGGCCTGCCCGGCGCCCGGGTCCACGTCGAGGGTGCCGATGGCGTGCACTTCGAAGCCACGGTCATCACCCCAGCCTTTGCCGGCAAACTGCCGCTGGCCCGCCACCGCATGGTCTACGCGACGCTCGGCGAGCGCATGGGCGGCGAGATCCACGCCTTGGCCCTCCGCACCCTCACCCCTGACGAAGCCGACCGGAACTGACATGGCCAAGATCGTGATTGCCGGCGGCGAAGCGCTGAACGGCGAAGTGCAGATTTCCGGCGCGAAGAACGCCGTGCTCCCGATCCTGTGCGCCACGCTGCTGGCCGACAGCGCCGTGGAGATCGGCAACGTGCCGCATCTGCACGACGTCACCACGACGATGGAGCTTCTCGGCGAGCTTGGGGTGCAGCTGATCGTCGACGAGAAGCTCACCATCACCGCCGACCCGCGCCATGTGACCAGCACGATCGCGCCGTACGAGCTGGTGAAGACCATGCGTGCGTCGATCCTCGTGCTCGGTCCGCTGCTGGCGCGTTTCGGCCATGCGCAGGTCGCGCTGCCGGGCGGCTGCGCCATCGGTTCGCGCCCGGTCGACCAGCACATCCGCGGCCTCCAGGCCCTGGGGGCCGACGTGCTTGTCGAAGGCGGCTTCATCAAGGCCACGGCCAAGCGCCTGAAGGGCGCGCGCTTCGTGTTCGACATGGTCACCGTCACCGGCACCGAGAACGTGCTGATGGCGGCGGCCCTGGCCGAAGGCACCACGGTGCTGGAGAACTGCGCGCAGGAGCCCGAGGTCGTCGACCTCGCGAACTGCCTGGTTGCCATGGGCGCGCGGATCGAGGGCGCCGGCAGCAACAAGATCACCGTCCATGGCGTCGACCGGCTGCACGGCGGCCACTACGACGTGCTGCCCGACCGCATCGAGACCGGCACCTTCCTCGTCGCCGGCGCGATGACCGGCGGCCGCGTGATGGCGAAGAAGACCCGCGCCGACATCATGGACTCGGTGCTGCAGAAGCTCGAGGAGGCGGGTGCGCACGTCAACACGGGCGAAGACTTCATCGAGGTCGACATGCGCGGCAACCGCCCGAAGGCGGTGAGCCTCACCACCGCGCCGTACCCGGCCTTCCCCACCGACATGCAGGCGCAGTTCGCCGCGATGAACACCATCGCCGAGGGCGTGGGCGTGATCACGGAGACGATCTTCGAGAACCGCTTCATGCACTTGAACGAGCTGACGCGCCTCGGCGCCGATGTCCGCATCGAGGGCAACACGGCGATCATCCGCGGCGTGCCGAAGATGACCGGCGCGCCGATCATGGCCACCGACCTGCGCGCCTCGGCCTCGCTGGTGCTGGCCGGCCTCGTTGCCGAAGGCGAAACCACCGTCGATCGCGTGTACCACATCGATCGCGGCTACGAGAACATCGAAGAGAAGCTGGGCGGCCTCGGCGCGCGCATCCGCCGCTTGCCGGGCTGACCGCATGCAGCGCATCGGCGAGGACATCCTCGCGGCCCTCGATGCCGCGGCCGACGCGCCGGTGCCGCCGCGTGTCGGTGAGGTCATCGGCCAGGGCGGCGCCTCCGCTTTCGGCTTCACTCTCGTCGTGCTGTGCCTGCCTTTCCTCCAGCCAATCTCGCTCGGGCCGCTGGGCACCATCGGCGGGCTCGCCCTTGCCGGTATCGGCTGGCAGCTGGCGCGCGGCGATGCGCGCCCGTGGCTGCCCGAATCGCTCTCGCAGGCCCAGCTCGACGCGAACCAGTGGCGCCAGCTCGCCGCGGCGGCGCGCAAGGTGTTGGGCTGGGCGTCGAAACTCGTGCGCCCGCGCCTCGGGCACTGGACCGAAGGCCGTCGCGGCCATCGCATCGCCGGCTCGCTCGTCGTGGTCGCCGCGCTGCTGCTGGCGATCCCGGTGGGTGGCATCCCGCTGAACAACCTGTTGCCGGCGCTGGCCATCGTTTGCGCCGCGCTGGCGCTCATGGCCGATGACGGCCTGATGTTCCTGTTCGCGCTGTTCTGGCTGGCAGTGACGATCGGCTACTTCATCCTGTTGTACGAAGTGTTCGTCGCGATGGCGATGAAGGCCTGGGCCTTGTTCCAGGTCTGGCCGACGGCATGGTCGCTGGTCGAGGCCGGTTGGCGGGTCCTTGGCGCCTGAGCGGCGGGCGTAGCGCGGCCGGACGCCGCGGGCCCTTGGATTCACCCGCGTCGCAGCAGCCGCATCTCGATCGTCTCGCCGTCATCTTCGCGCTGTTCGATGCGCAAGGGCAGGTGGCCGTCGTCGCGATCGAGCCAAAGCACGGTGGTGCGGCTGCTGGCGTCCTCGCGTCGGCGTTCGATGCGCAGCCCCTGTTCGGAGGAGGCGCCCATCGGCACCGCCTCGGCCTCGCCGATCCACCACGTCTGCGCCTCGATGGCGCTGCGGCCGGCGACCTGCAGCGCCTGCGCGCCGCGGCGCCCGCCGGCGACGGCTTGCATCAGTGCCACGGTGAGCAGCTGCCGGTCGAGGACGCCGGGCGCGTAGGGGACGTCCTGGCGGTCGTCGCGATTGCGCAGCGTGATGCGGCCAGCCGCGGCATCGACCACGGCGCTGCGTTCCCGCGAGTTGAAGCTGGTTTTCTGCGCGTAGCGGTAGTCGAGCGTCTCCGGGCGGCCGTCGACGTAGCGGAAGCGGCTCGACTCGTCGATGCGCACGCCGGCGATTTTGGCGAGGCCCTGCGTGCCGCGCGTTTCGCTGGTGAAGCGCCAGTCCGCACCGTCGCGCGCGAGGCGCAGGGTGGCCTCGCCCAGTACGTCGCCGTTGCGGCGCACTTCATACGTCGCGCTGAACGGCGCGACCGGCGCGGCGTCTGCCGGGAGCGCGATGGCCAGCGAAAGCGCCATGGCGCCGCGGAGCAGGATCGAACGCATCGCAGGGTCCTTCGTCGTGTCGTCGGGGCGGGGCGCTCAGGGCGCCGCGTGCAGGCGGTCGTCGTCGCCGAGGCGCAGGGGCTGGCCCAGCGGGGCGCCGTGCCAGTGGATGGCGTCGGCGTCGAGGCGCAGAGCGCCGCCGGCGACGGCCGCAACGCTGGCCAGCAGCAGCGGATGCTCGCGCGCCAGCACCCGGGCCGCCAGCGTTTCCGCCGTGTCGTGGCCGTGCACCGGCACCCGGGTCTGGGCCAGCACCGGGCCGGCGTCGAGTTCGGGGATCACCACGTGGACGCTCGCGCCGTGCTCGGCGTCACCGGCCTCCAGCGCGCGCTGGTGCGTGTGCAGGCCGGGGTGGCGCGGCAGCAGCGAGGGGTGGATGTTGATCATGCGGTTGGGGAAGCGGGCGATCGCGGCGGCGCCGATGATGCGCATGTATCCCGCACAGACGATGAGGTCGGGCTGAACCGCCGCGATGGCATCGAACATGGCCGCGTCGAAGGCCTCGCGCGTTTCGAAGGCGTTCGGCTTCATCGCCCAGGCGTGAACGGCCGATGCTTTGGCCAGCGCCACGGCGCCGCTGCCGGGCTTGTCGGAGAACAGCCCCACCACGCGGCCCGCGATGCGGCCGTCGGCGCAGGCCTCGAGCAGGGCGGCGAAATTGCTGCCGCGGCCCGAGGCGAGCACCGCGAGGCGCAGGCTCATCGCGCGTTGGCGCCGCGCGCCGCGAGGCGCCACGCCAGCGCGGCGGTGCCCAGGGCGGTCAGCACGCAGGCCGCGAGAAGCGGCGTGGCGAGGGTGAGCAACAACCATCCCCACGGGACATCGCGTTGCACGTACTCAGTGAAGGCGACATCGTTCTTCGCCACCAGCGGCCACAGCCCCACCGCCCCGGCGGAGGCTGCGGCCGCGAACAATGCGCACAGCGCGATGGCGAGACGGCGTGCCGTGCCCATGCCGCGGGCCCTCAGCCGATGCGCACGCGCTCGTGAACCGACGCGCCGGCGTTCTTCACCACGCGGCCGATCGGGCGCGGCGGTAGGCCGGCGGCGGCGAGCGGCACCGCGAGTGCGGTGATGCTGGCTTCCGGCACAACCAGAACGAAGCCGATGCCGCAGTTGAAGGTGCGCCACATCTCGGCGTCGGCGATGGCGCCCTCGCGCTGCAGCCAGTCGAACACCGGCGGCAGCACGATGGAGGAGGCGTCGATGTCGAGGCCGAGGCCGTCCGGGATCACGCGGATGATGTTCTCGGTGAGGCCGCCGCCGGTGATGTGCGCCATGCCGTGGATCGGCGAGTCGGCGCCCGGGAAGGCCTGCAGCAGCGACAGGATCGGCTTCACGTAGAGCTGGGTCGGGGCCATCAGCGCGTCGATCAGCGGCACGCCGCCGACCTGCACGTCGAGGCCGCCCTTGGCCGCGTCGAAGCCGGCGCGGGCCAGCACCTTGCGGATCAGCGAGTAGCCGTTGCTGTGGGGGCCCGAGGAGGGCAGGGCGAGCAGCACGTCGCCCTCGCGCACGCGGCCGCCGTCGCGCAGCTCGCTCTTTTCCACCGCGGCCACGCAGAAGCCGGCGAGGTCGTACTCGCCGGGCGCGTACATGTCGGGCATCTCGGCGGTTTCGCCGCCGATCAGCGCGCAGCCGGAGAGCTCGCAGCCCTTGGCGATGCCGCCGATGACTGCGGCCGCGGTGTCGACGTGCAGCTTGCCGGTGGCGAAGTAGTCGAGGAAGAACAGCGGCTCGGCGCCCTGCACGAGTACGTCGTTGACGCACATGGCCACGAGGTCGATGCCGATGCTCTCGTGGCGGTCGAGCTGCTGGGCGAGCTTGAGCTTGGTGCCGACGCCGTCGGTGCCGGAGACCAGCACCGGCTCGCGGTACTTGCCCGAGAGGTCGAACAGGGCGCCGAAGCCGCCGAGGCCGCCCATCACCTCCGGGCGGAAGCTGCGCTTCACCAGCGGCTTGATGCGCTCGACGAGGTCGTTGCCGGCGTCGATGTCGACCCCCGCGTCGCGGTAGGTCAGGGGCGTCGGGGTGCTCACGGGTGGCGGGCCTTCGGGCGTCAAGCGAAGCGCAAAGTTTACCAGCCGGGCCCGGCACGACGGCGGCCGGGACCGCCCGGAGGCTGAACCCGGGCCGCGCCGGTGGGCCACGCGTTGGACGCTCCCGCGCGCGCTGCGGCACCATGGCGCGTCCCTCGGAGTCCACGATGCACGCGTTTTCCTCCCGATTCCTCCGCACCCTCGCGCTCTCCAGCCTGCTGCTCGGGAGTGCGCTCCCGGTGGCCCTCGCGCAAGCGCCGGCGGTTGGCGCAGCGCCCGAGGTGGCGTCGGCCCCCGCGTCGGCCCCGACCCGGGAGCTCGAGTGGTACACCGCCGAAGTGCCCGTGACCTCGCAGGAGAGCCGTGAGCGGGATGCCGCGCTCGGCCGGGCGCTGGCACAGGTGCTGGTGCGGGTGAGCGGGCAGCAGGGCGCCCCGAGCGATCCGGTGGTGCAGCGGGCGCTCCGCGTCGCCGAGTCGATGGTGTTGGGCACCGAGTACAGTGACGTGGAGGAGCTGGCGGGCGGTGTGCCGGTGCAGCGCCAAGTGCTGGCCGCCAGCTTCGACCCCGAGGCCGTCGATGCCCTGGTGGTCGCGGCCGGCCTGCCCCTGTGGGCGGGCGAGCGGCCCAAGCCGATGCTGTGGCTGGCGGTGGACGACGGTGGCGGCGCCGGTCCGCGGCTCGTTTCAGCGCAGCAGATCAATGTGGTGAAGCCTCTGGCCCAGCGCGGCCTCGAGCGCGGCTTGCGCTTCCTGCTGCCTGGCGGTACCGCGGTGGAGCAGCCGGCGGCTGGCAGCATCTGGGCCCTCGACGCAGCGGCCGTGGGCGTGCTCTCGAGCCGCTACGGAGCGCGCGTGCAACTGCTCGGCAAGGTGTCGCGCGCTGGCGCGGCGGGCTGGACCAGCGAGTGGTTGCTGGCCGACGGCGCCGATGAACTGGCGCGCTGGAGCGTCACCGACCCCAGCCCGCAGCGCGCCATCGCCGCCGGCGCCGACCGGGCCGCCGACACCCTCGCGGCGCGGCAGGCCAAGCGCGTCGAGGCCGGCCAGGCGGAGGTGCTGGAAGCCGAGCTCCTCGGTATCGAGAGCCAGGCGGCGTGGCTGGACCTCGCCGCCTACCTGCAGTCGCTGCCGGTGTTGCGCGGCGTCGACGTGATCGAAGCCCGGCCCGACGCCTTGCGCGTGCGCCTCGACCTCGCCGTCGACCGCGCCCGCTTCGAGGCCCTGCTCCAAGGCTCCGGGCGCCTCGTGCCGGAGGCCACGGCACCGGCCACCGATCCGACCCTGCCGACGCGGGTGCGCTACCGCGTGGCGCGCTGACGCGATGACGAGGACGGCCCGATGACTGCCCCGCTGCTCTGGTTGCGCCCCTGGCTGTGGCTGGGGGGCTTCGTGGTACTGGGCTTCCTGCTGTGGCTGCTCGGGCCCGTGCTGACGCCCTTCGCCGTGGCCGCCTTGCTGGCCTGGGTGGCGGATCCGCTGGTCTCGCGCATCGAGCGCGGCGGGCGCTCGCGCAGTACGGCCGTCACGCTGGTCTTCCTGATGATGAGCCTGCTGGTGGTGCTCGTCGTGCTGCTGTTGGTGCCGATGCTGAAGACCCAGATCGAGCAGGCGGGTGAATGGGGGCCGAAGCTCGGTGTCTGGATCACAGGCACCGCAATTCCGTGGCTGGAGGCGCGCTTCGACGTGTCGATCGCCACCTATGTCGATCCGTCGGAGCTCGGCAACCTGCTCAAGGCGCACTGGCAGCAGGCCGGCGGCGTCGCGGCGAACGTGATCGGCGGTTTGTCGAAGTCGGGCCTGGCCTTCCTCGCCTTGGTCGCCAACTTGCTGCTGATCCCGCTCGTCACCTTCTACTTCATGCGCGACTGGCGCGGCATGATCTCGGCGGTCCACGAGCTGATCCCCCGTCCGCTCGAGCCGACGGTCGTGCGCTTGGCGCGGGAATCCGACGACGTGCTGGGCGGGTTCCTGCGCGGCCAGGTGAGCGTGATGATCGCGCTCGGCCTGATCTATGGCGTGGGCTTGAGCCTGATCGGCCTCGACCTCGGCTTCCTGATCGGCATGATCGCCGGCCTGCTCAGCTTCGTGCCCTACCTCGGCACGGCCATCGGGCTGGTGGCGGCCATCATCGCGACCCTCGTCGAGCACGGCGACCTCTTCCACCTCGTGCTGGTGTGCGCGGTGTTCGGCGGTGGCCAGTTGATCGAGGGCTTCGTGCTGACGCCGTGGCTGGTGGGCGACCGCATCGGCCTGCATCCGGTGGCCGTGATCTTCGCGATCATGGCGGGCGGCCAGCTGTTCGGTTTCCTCGGCGTGCTGCTGGCGCTGCCGGCCGCCGCAGTCATCATGGTGCTGTTGCGTTACGCGCATGAGCGCTACACGCAGAGCCTGCTCTACCGCGAGGATCGCGACGGCGACGGTGTTCTGGAAGGCGAGGCCGAAGGCCCGCCCGCCGACGAGGCCGGGGACACGCGTCCCGCATGAGTGCCCAGCTCCCGCTGGCGCTGCCGGTGGGGCCGGACCAGCGCTTCGAGCTCTTCGTGGGCCACGACTGGGCTGTCGAGCTGCTGCGTGCCGCTGCGACGGGCGAACGCGTTGATGCGTCGATTGATGCCGGCCTGTTCGTCGAGGGCGCTGAAGGCAGCGGTAAGACCCACCTGCTTCTGGCCGCCTGTCGCGAAGCGCACGACGCCGGTCGTCGCGCGCGCTACCTGCCGGTGCCGGCCTTCGCCGGCGCGCTCGGCACGATGCTCCAGGGCCTCGACGCGAACGACCTCGTCGCCCTCGATGGCATCGAGGCGGCCTCGGCTTCACGCGAGGACTGCGAAGCCTTGTTCCACCTGCACAACCGCCTGCGCGATGGCGGCCGTACGCTGCTCTACGCCTCGCGCTTGCCGGCAAGCGATGCCGCGTGGGCGCTCCCCGACCTGCGTTCGCGCCTCGGGCAGGGCCTGCGGGTGTCGCTCGATGCGCTCGACGATGCGGGGCGCCGCGAGGCGCTGCGCCGACGCGCCGCGCGACGTGGCTTGGAACTCGACGACGCCGTGCTCGACTGGCTGTTCCGCCGCGTCGAGCGCGACCTGAAATCCCTCACCGCGCTGCTGGACCGGCTGGATCGCGCCGCCCTGGCCGCGCAGCGGCGCCTGACCGTGCCCTTCGTGCGGCAGGCCCTCGGACTCGACTGACCTTGCCGTCCCCATGGGGCCGCGGCGAACCGGAGCTGCCATGAACGTCCTCGTCTTCCTCGGCTCGCGCCGTGCGTCCTCGCCGCCGAACCCGCCGCGGCTCGGTGAACGCGTGGCGCGCCATCTCGTTGCCGAGGCGGCGGGCCGGTTCGACGTGACGCTGGCCGACCCGCTGGCCCTCCCGCTCGAACCGGTGTTCCGCCCCGTGTTCACGCGTCCGGCGACCGAGGTGCCGCCGGCGATGGCTGATCTGCACGCGCGCATCCGGGCCGCGGACGCCTACGTCATGGTGAGTCCGGAGTACAACCACTCGCCGAGTCCGGCGCTCACCGACCTGCTGAATGCGTTCCCGAGTTCGGCCTTCGCCTTCAAGCCCAGCCTGATCGTGACCTACTCGTCCGGCCAGTGGGGCGGCACGCGGGCCGCGGTCGGCCTCCGCACCTTCCTGTCGGAACTGGGCTGCCTGCCGGTCTCTGCGATGCTGCATTACCCGCATGCGGATCGCGTGTTCGATGCGGAGGGCCGGCCCGCCGCCGGCGAGGATGCGGCCCGCTGGGCCAGCTACGCCGCCCGGGGGCTGTCGCAACTGGCGTGGTGGGCGGAGGCGGCGGCCGAGCAGCGCGAGCGGGTCGATCCCTTCGCCCAGTCGCCGGCGTTCCGGCGGCGTCCGACGGAGCGCGACGCGCCGTCGACCTGAGGCTCAGCGCAGCGCCGCGTCCAGCGCAGCGAGGCGATCCGGCGTGCCGACATCGGTCCAGCGCCCCTCGTGGCGCTGGCCGGTGATCGCGCCGCGCGCGATGGCGGCATCGAACAGTGGCCGCAACTTGAAGCGCGGCGGGGTCTCATCGGCGCCGGGCGCGTTCCCGACGATCGCCCGCCATCCATCGAGGAACGCGCGGCGGTACAGGCCGATGCCGGAGAACGTGAGCGCCTCGGCGCCGGCAGTGGCAAGGTGCAGGCGCCCATCGGCGCCGAGTGCGAAATCACCGCGGCCGTGGTGTTCGGGGTTCGGCACCATCACAAGGTGCGCGTGGCCCTCCGGCTCGCTCGGTAGCGCGCGGAAATCGAAGTCCGTCCACACGTCCGCGGCGATGGCGAGGAAGGGGGCGTCCTCCAGGAGGGGCAGGGCGTTGAGCATGCCGCCGCCGGTTTCCAGCGGCTCCGGGCCTTCGTGCACGTAGTGCAGGCGCAGGCCCCAGGCCGCGCCATCGCCGAGGGCCGGCGCGAAACAGTCGGCCAGCCAACTCGTGTTGATCACGACCTCGCGCACGCCGAGCGCCGCGAGCTTTTCGAGGTGCCACGCGATCAGCGGCTTTCCACCAGCGACGAGCAGGGGCTTCGGCGTGTGCTCGGTGAGCGGACGCATGCGCTCGCCCTTGCCGGCGGCGAAGACGAGGGCGTGCGTCGGGCGGTTGCTCATGCGTGGGGCCGGCTCAGCGCGGCGGCAGCGCGCCGACCTGTGGCAGCACGCGCTCCTCGATCACCGCCTGCAGGGGCTGCAGCATCCGGTGCTTCGGGATCACGTCGAGCAGGTAGCGCACGAAACGCGGCGCGTCGGCGAGGTACTTCGGCTTGCCGTCGCGGTGGTTCAGCCGCGCGAAGATGCCGAGCACCTTCAGGTGCCGCTGCACGCCGATCAGGTCGACGTCGCGGCGGAAGTCGGTGAGCCCCGGGACCGGCAGGCCCGCAGCGGTCGCGCGCTCGTGGTAGCGCGCCACGCCCCAGTCCACGAGCTCCTGCGGCCAGCCGTGGAAGGCGTCCTTGAACAGCGACAGCACGTCGTAGCTGATCGGCCCGACCACGGCGTCCTGGAAGTCCAGCACCGCGAGGCCGCCGTCGCGCAGCGGCATCAGGTTGCGCGGCATGAAGTCGCGGTGCACCAGCACCGTGGGCTGCGCGAGGATCGCATCCATCAGCCGGCGGTAGACCAGCTCCAGCGGGTCGGTCAGCGCGCAGTCGAGCGGATGGCCCAGGTGCGTGCCCAGCAGCCAGTCGTCGAACAGCTTCAGCTCACGGGTGAGCAGGGCCTCGTCGTAGCGTGGGAAGCCGGCCTGCGGGGCGATCTTCTGCAGCGGCAACAACTGGTCGAGCGCGGCATCGAACCAGGCCGCGGCGTTCGATTCGTCGATGACCTGCAGCAGGGTCTGCGTGCCGAGGTCTTCGAGCAGCAGGAAGCCGGTCTCGACCTCGCGGGCCAGCACGCGTGGCACGCGAACGCCGCCGTGTTCGAGCAGGTCGCGGATCGCGAGCCACGGCCGCACGTCCTCCTTGCCGGGCGGCGCGTCCATGACGATGCGCGTGGGCTCGCCGCTCGAGCGCCAGTAGCTGCGGAAGCCGGCGTCCATCGAGGCGCGTTCGAGCGTGGCCGAGGCGTCACCCAGCGCCGCGCGGGCGAAGGCGAGGCGACTGCCGGCGCGCGCGGCATCGTCGGCCGTCGCCGCCGTTCCGGTGTTCGTCATCGCCTCACTTGCCCTTCAATGCCTTGACCAGCGCGAGCAGCGCCACGGCGCCGCCCACCGCGGCGGCGAAGCGCATCCAGCGCCCGCCGACGGTGATGTCGAAGGTGTCCAGCACCCACGAGGCGCAAATGGCCCCAGCCATCCCAAGCAACGTGGTGAGGATCAGGCCGAGCTTCTGCCGGCCCGGGAAGATCCAGCGCGCCAGCAGGCCGGCGACGAAGCCGAGGAGGAGGATCTGTACCCAGCCGTAGCCGAGGAATCCGAGGTCCATGGGTCTGTGCGTCCTTGTGGGGGAGGGAAACGTCGCGCTCAGCAGCAGCCGTGGTTGCCGAATTCCGCGCCGCCAGCGGCCACGCCGACGCCGCGCGTCAGGCCCTTCTTCGACGCCTCGTAGTGTTCGGCGATGACCTGGGCCACCGCCTGCGTCACGCGCTTGCCGGTGGGGATGTGCAGGAACTCGTTCGGACCGTGCGCGTTGCTGTGCGGGCCCAGCACGCCGGTGATCATGAACTGCGCACCGGGGAACTTCTCGCCGAGCATGCCCATGAACGGAATGGTGCCGCCTTCGCCCATGTACATGGCCGGCGCGCCGAAGGCGTGCTTCGAGGCGTGGTCGATCGCATGCGAAAGCCACGGGCTCATCGCCGGGGCGTTCCAACCGGTGCTGCTCTTCTCCAGCTCGAAGCTGACCTTCGCGCCGTAGGGCGGGTTCTTGATGAGGGCATCGCGCAGCGCGTGGCCGGCGGCCTTGCCGTCGGCGGTGGGCGGCAGGCGCATCGACAGCTTCACTGCGGTGAAGGGGCGCAGCACGTTGCCGGCGTTCGACAGCGAGGGCCAGCCGTCCTGGCCGGTGACCGACAGCGCCGGGCGCCACGTGCGGTTGAGCACCAGCTCGGCGAGGTCGTCGAGCGCGGGCTGCATGCCCTTCACGAACGGGAACTTGTTGTACACCTCGTCGCCGAGCACGGCGGCGGCCTTCTTCGCCTGCTCGATGCGTTCCGGCGGGATCGCGACGTGCAGCGCGTCCAGCGTGACGCGGCCGGTCTCGATGTCCTCGATGCGCGCCAGCAGCTGGCGCAGCACGCGGAACGACGAAGGCACGATGCCGCTGGCGTCGCCCGAGTGCACGCCTTCCTCCAGCACGTCGACGCGCAGGTTGCCGCCGGCGAGGCCGCGCAGCGAGGTGGTGCACCAGAGCTGGTCGTAGTTGCCGCACCCGGAGTCGAGGCAGACCACCAGCGAAGGCTTGCCGATGCGCGCGGCGAGATGGTCGACGTAGAAGGGCAGGTCGTAGCTGCCGGATTCCTCGCAGGCTTCGATGAGGATCACCGCGCGGCAGTGCGGCTTGCCCTGGTCCTGCAGCGCCTGGATCGCGGCCAGCGAGCCGAACAGCGCGTAGCCGTCGTCGGCGCCGCCGCGGCCGTAGAGCTTGTCGCCCTTGATCACCGGTACCCAGGGGCCGAGGTCCGGGTCCCAGCCGGTCATTTCCGGCTGCTTGTCGAGGTGGCCGTAGAGCAGCACCGTGTCGCTGTCCGCGCCGCCGCCGTCGGTGCCGGGGACCTCGATGAAGATCAGCGGCGTGCGGCCCTCGAGGCGCACGATCTCGACCGTCATGCCCTTCACGGGCTGCTTCTTGGCCCAGTTGGCGAGCAGCTGGGTGGCGTCCTCCATGTAGCCGTGCGTCACCCAGTCGGCATCGAACATCGGCGACTTGTTGGGGATGCGGATGTACTCGACGAGGCGCGGGACGATATCGTCGTCCCACATCTGGCCGACGAAGGATTGGGTGCGGGTGTGGTCCATGGCGGGCTCCGTGGCGGCCTGCGAGGCCGGCTTGAAAGGCGTGGCCCCGATTGTAGTCCCCGGCGCCGCCCGGCTCCGCAGCAAGGGTAAGAAAATCCCTACAAGACACCGCGCGGATCTCCTAGCCGCCAACAGGCGCTCGGTCGATAACCTGCCGGACGTTGGATCGCGATCCTGTTTCCACCGCGGCACGAACCCCGCCGCGGCCCCAAGGATGACGGAGACGGAGCCCCCATGAACTTCCTCAACAAGACCTTTGCCGCGCTGCTGCTGGCGCTCGCCTTCACCGGCGCCGCACACGCTAACGAACGCATCAACATCAACACCGCCGATGCCGCCACGCTGGACCGCGTGATGGACGGCGTCGGCCCCGCGAAAGCCGCGGCCATCGTTGAGCACCGTCGCGTGCACGGGCCGTTCCGGTCGGTCGACCAGCTCGTCAACGTGAAGGGCATTGGCCCGGCCACGCTCGAGCTCAATCGGGCGCGGATCATGGTGGGGGGAGCGCCCGCCACGGCTCCCGCAGCGGCCCGCACGGCCACGAACGCACCGCGCCCTGCCGCTCCCGCCCCCCGGGTGCAGTGAGGCACGGTCTCAAGGAGGAGCGCGTCGCCCACGGACGGGCGCAAGGATGAATCAGGAGGCGCGGCCGCGGAGGGCCGCGCAACCGGCAAGGACGCTGCCCGGTGTCGCCCATGGAATGGGCGGCCGGGCCTTCTCGTTGGCCCCTTTCCGCTCGGCGGAGCGCGCGCCAGACTGCGGAGACTCTCCGGCATCGCCCACCGCCCGCGCATGATCGAGCTGCTCCCCGCCACTGCCCACCGCCTCGAACGCTGGAAGAACGGCGGTGGCTGGACGCGCGAGATCCTGCGCTTTCCGGCCGAGGGCGACTGGCAGTGGCGGATTTCGGTCGCCGAGGTCGGCGCCGATGGGCCCTTCTCACCCTTCCCGGGCTGCGAGCGCGAGATCGTGCTCGTTTCCGGGCAGGGCATGGCGCTGCACTTCGCCGATGGCGAGATGCAGGGCCTGATGCCGCCGCACGGCCGGCTGCGCTTCGCCGGCGAACGACCGCTGACGGCGCTGCTCGTGGATGGCCCGACGGTGGACTTCAACCTGATGTGGAAGCGCGACGCCATCGATGCGCAGCTGCTGCATCGGCCGATCGTCGGTTCGATGCTGTTCTTCGGCGAGCCCGGCGTGACCTGGGTGCTGTACGTGCTGGCCGGGCAGGTGCGTACCCCGGCCGGCGTGCTTGAGGTCGGCGATGCCGCGCGTTTCGAGATTCCGCCCGGCGAGCGGCGGGTCATCGATGGGGGCGGCGAAGTGCTGCTCGCCAAGCTGCGGCCGGTGGGTTCCCCGGCCTAGGTCCCGCGGCGTCAGCGCACGCCGTGCGCCCGAAGGTGGGCGCTGTAGGCCATGTCGTCTTCGAGGATGTGGTCCGCCAACCAGGCGATCAGGAAGCGCATGACGTCGCGCGCCAGCGTGCTGTCCCCGCCATCGAGCCGGTCGCGGAAGGCCCGCAGCTGCGCCTCGAAATGGCGATGGCCGTGCTCGTGGTCCTCGTGCTCCACCCAGTGGTGCAGGGCGAACAGCCGTTCCTCGTGGCGGAAGTGCAGCCGCGTGTAGGACTCGAGGCCCCCGATCACGTCCGCCAAGGCAGACGCCGATTGGCCCCGCGCGATCATCGCGCTGAGTTGGTTGATGTAGGCGAGCAGCACGCGATGCTGGGCGTCGATGCTCTCGATCCCCACCGACAGCAGGGGAGACCACGGAATGGGTTGGCCCTTCGCGGCCATCTCGGCCAAGGCGGGACCCATCGAGGGCAGGGGGCCGGCGTTCGGGGCGGTGGGCAGCGGGGCGGCGGCGGACATGGGCGGATCCGGCAGTTCGGGCCGCGACAGGGTCGCAGCGCGGCGCGCCGGCGCCTTGATCGCCGTCAATCCGGGGCTCGGTTCAGCGGTCGTCCCGCGTCCAGATCGCGCCGTTCTCCACCTTTACCGGGAACTTCACCAGGGGCAGGTAGGCCGGCGCGCACTGCGGCTCGCCGCTGCGCAGGTCGAAGGTCGCCGAGTGCAGCAGGCAGACCAGCCGGCCCTGCTCGGCATCGAAAGGCCCCGCCGAGAGCTCGTAGTCCTCGTGGGTGCACTTGTCCTCGACGGCATAGAACGTGCCGTCGAAGTTGATGACAAGGATCGGCGTGTCGCCGTCCCAGGCCACGCGCGTCTCGCCCGGCGCGAGCTCGTCCTCGGCGCAGACCTTCACCCACGTCACAGGGCTTTCTCCAGCACCTCGAAACGCAGGTCGTCGCGCTTCGGGTGGCCGAAACGGGCGTCGCCGTAGGGAAAGGGCTTCTTGATGCCGGTGCGTCGGTAGCCGCGGCGCTCGTACCACGCGATCAGCTCGTCGCGGATGTCGATGACGGTCATCCTCATGGCCGGCAGCTGCCAATCGTCGCGGGCGATCCGCTCGCACTCCTTCAGCACGGCATCGCCCAGCCCGCCGCCCTGGCGGGTCGGGTCGACGGCGAACATCCCGAAGTAGCCGGCGCCGGCGTCGTCGCAGACGTGCGCGCAGGCCACCAGGCCGTCGTCGCGCTCGGCCAGCACGACGCGACTGCGCTCGCGGGTCAGGTCGTGCTCCAGCACCTCCGGCGCCACCCGGGGGCCGTCGAGCAGGTCGGCCTCGGTGGTCCAGCCGGCGCGGCTGGCGTCGCCCCGGTAGGCCGAGGTCACCAGCGCGATGATCGCGTCGCGGTCGGCGAGCGTGGCGGGGCGGAAGTGGAGCACGGTCGTCATGGCGTCTGGTTGGGGCGCAGCGGGCGTGTGGGCGGGATCAGAGCAGCAGCTGGCGCACCTTGTGGAGGGCGGCCACCAGCGCGTCGATCTCGGCCTCGGTGTTGTAGAACGCGAGCGACGCGCGGCAGGTGGCGGAGACGCCGAACCACTGCAGCAGCGGGTGCGCGCAGTGCTGGCCGGAGCGCACGGCGATGCCTTCGAGGTCGAGCAAGGTCGCGAGGTCGTGTGCGTGCGTGCCCTCGATGGCGAAGGAGATCACCGCGGCTTTTTCGCGGGCGGTGCCGAAGATGCGCAGGCCCGGCACGGTGGCGAGCACCGCGTTCGCGTGGGCGAGCAAGTGTTGCTCGCGGGCCTCGATGGCCGCCATGCCGACGCCGTCCAGCCACGCCGCCGCCGCGCCTAGCCCGATGTGCCCGGCGATGTTGGGCGTGCCGGCTTCGAAGCGCATCGGCGGATCGTTGAACACCGTCCCCTCGAAGCGCACTTCCTTGATCATCTCGCCGCCGCCCAGGAAGGGCGGCATCTGCGCCAGCAGTTCGCGCCGGCCCCACAGGCCGCCGGTGCCGGTCGGGCCGCACATCTTGTGGCCGGTGAAGGCGTAGAAATCGCAGCCCAGCGCGGCGATGTCGACCGGGCGGTGCGGCACGGCCTGCGAGCCGTCGACGACCGTGGTGATGCCGCGTTTCGCCGCTTCCCGGCAGATCTCGCGCACCGGGTTGACGGTGCCGAGCACGTTGGACACATGGGCGAGGGCCAGCAGCTTCACCTCCGGGGTGAGCAGGCGCCACAGGCCGTCGAGGTCGAGCTCGCCCTCGGGCGTCAGCTCGGCGACCCTGATCGTCGCGCCGGTGCGTTCGGCCACGAGCTGCCACGGCACGATGTTGGCGTGGTGCTCCATGCGCGTCAGCACGATGGCGTCGCCGGGCTTCAGCCGCGGCAGCGCCCACGAGTACGCGACGAGGTTCAGGGCGAACGTGGTGCCGCTGCACAGCACCAGCTCGTCGCGGCGCACGTTGAGGAAGCGCGCCAGCGTGCTGCGGGCCGCTTCGTAGGCCTCCGTGGCCTCGCTGCCCAGCGCATGGACGGCGCGGCTGACGTTGGCGTTGTGGCGGGCCGTGAACTCGGTGACGGCGTCGATGACCGCCTGCGGCTTCTGCCCGGTATTGGCCGAGTCGAGGTAGACGAGCGGCTTGCCGTGCACCGTGCGCTCGAGCACGGGGAACTGGGCGCGGATCGCCGCCCAGTCGATGCCGACCGGGGCGTCCGAGGGCATGGGCAGGGCCGTGCTCATTCGCGGGCCGACGCGAGGCGCGCGTCGAGGGTGGTGGCCAGCGCGGTTTCCAGCGCGTCGTTCGCCAGCACCGCCAGCGGTTCGCGCAGGAAGGCGGCGGTGAGCATCGCCGTGGCCTCGGCCAGCGGCACGCCGCGCGCGCGCAGGTAGAACAGCGCCGTGGCGTCGAGGCGACCCACCGTGGCGCCATGGGCGGCCTGCACGTCGTCGGCATGGATGACGAGCACCGGCTGGGTGTCGATCTCGGCGCCGTCGTCGAGCAGCAGGTTCTTGTTCGACAGCGTGGCGTTGCTGCCGTCGGCACCCTCGGCGATCAGGATGCCTCCGTGGAACACCGCTCGACCGCGCTGCGCGCCGAGGCCGCGCCAGGTGAGCTCGCAGCGGGTGTTGCCGGCGCGATGCTCGATGCCAAGGCGGGTGTCGAGGTGGCGGCGCCCGTTGGCCAGCAGCACGCCGTTGGCGTCGAGCTGGGCGCCGTCGCCGGCCAGGGCGACGTCGAGCTCGTGGCGCGACAGCGCGGCGCCGAGTTCGAGGTCGAGCCGGCGGTAATGCGCGTTCGCGCCCAGCGTGGCCTGCGTGCGCTGGAGGAGCGTGGCGCCGTCCGACTCGCATTGCACGCGGGCCTGCGTGAGCGTGGCCGCTTCGCCCAGCTCGACCTGCAGCACGGTGTTCAACAGGTGGCGGTGCGCGCCGGCACCGAGGTGGTGCTTGGCGACCACGAGCGCTGCGCCCGCGCCCAGCGCGATGCGGTGGCGGAGGTGGAAGGCCCGCTCCGCGCCGTCGTCCACGCCGATGACCACGAGATGCAGCGGCGTGGCGACGCGCACGCCGGGCTCGACCTCGAGCACGAAACCCTCGTCCGCCAGCGCGCCGTTCCATTGCTGGAACGCGGCGTCGGCGGCCGTGGTGTCGGTGGCGAGCCACCCGGCGGCCTCGACGGGCGCGTCGCGCAGCACCTCGGAGAGCAGTCGCACGCGCAGGCCTTCCGGCAGGGCATGCAGGTCGGACAGGGCGGGGGCATAGCGGCCGTTGGCGATGACGAGGCGCGGCGCCGGAATGTCGGCGACGACCTTCAGGTCGACGTCGACGCGGGCGGCCCGTGCTTCGAAGCGACGCGCGGCGAGCGCGCGCAGGGCGGTGTACTTCCAGCGCTCCTGGCGCGTGGTCGGGACGCCGTGGGCGCGGGCGGCCTCGCGGGCCGCCGTACGGGCGGCCGCGAGCGCCGGGACGGCGTCGGCCATCGCGCCGGCCTGCGCGTCCAGCGCTTCGACCAGCGGGCTGGTCGCGGCCGTGCTCATGCCGAGACCCCGGGGGCGATACGGTCCTTCACCCACGCGTAGCCGTGCTGCTCGAGTTCGAGCGCGAGTTCCGGGCCGCCGCTCTCGACGATGCGGCCGTCGGCCAGCACGTGCACGACGTCCGGCTTGATGTAGTCGAGCAGGCGCTGGTAATGGGTGACCACGAGGAAGCTGCGCTCCGGCGAGCGCATCAGGTTCACGCCCTCCGCCACCAGCTTCAGCGCGTCGATGTCGAGGCCGGAATCGGTCTCGTCGAGGATGGCCAGCGTCGGTTCGAGCACGGCGAGCTGGAAGATCTCGTTGCGCTTCTTCTCGCCGCCGGAGAAGCCCACGTTGACGGCACGGTTCAGCAGTTCGTCCTTGATGTGCAGCACCGAAAGCTTCTGGCGCACCAGCTTCAGGAAGCCCATCGAGTCGATCTCGGGCTCACCGCGGTATTTGCGCTGCGCGTTGAGCGCCGCGCGCAGGAAGTAGGTGTTGTTCACGCCCGGGATCTCGACCGGGTACTGGAAGGCGAGGAACACGCCTTCCGCGGCACGCTCTTCCGGCTCCAGCGCCAGCAGGTCCTTGCCCTGGTAGGTCACCGAGCCCTCGGTGACCTCGTAGCCCTCGCGACCGGCGAGGATGTGGCCGAGCGTGCTCTTGCCGGCGCCGTTGGGGCCCATGATGGCGTGCACCTGGCCGGGCGCGACCTCGAGCGTGAGGCCCTTGAGGATCTCGCGGTTTCCGGCGCGGACGTGGAGGTTGTCGATCTTCAGCATGGGGTCGCTCAGCGGTGGGCGGCGGAAAGGGTGTGGAGGGCGGCCATCGCGGCGTCGCGTTGCGCCCAGGGGATGAAGAGGTGCTCATGGTGCGCGGCGGCGACGCGCCGGCAGGGCACGCCGGCAGCGGCCAGCGCGGCGGCCACGCCCGGCGTCGGGCTGGGCCAGTCGGCGTCCGCCGAGCCCCAAAGCGTGATCTGCGCCCACTGCGTCTCGCCCATCGTCGGCGCGTGGTCGGCGACGGATTCGACGACTGTCGTCCCTTCCGCTTCGCGGACGATCACGATGGCATTCGGCGGCAGCGGCGCCTCGGCGGGCTGCACGCGGATGATGCGCGGGATGTCCCAGAGCTGCGTCTTCATCCCACCGCTCCTTCGAGGCTGACTTCCAGCAGCTTCTTGGCTTCGACGGCGAACTCCATCGGCAGCTCCTTGAAGACCTGCTTGCAGAAGCCGTCGACGATCAGGCTCACCGCGTCCTCCTCGCCGATGCCGCGGGCGCGGCAGTAGAACAGCTGGTCGTCGCTGATCTTCGAGGTGGTGGCCTCGTGCTCGACGGTGGCGCTGGCGTTCTTCACCTCGATGTAGGGGAATGTGTGCGCGCCGCAGCGCTTGCCGATCAGCAGCGAGTCGCACTGCGTGTAGTTGCGGGCGTTGGCGGCGGTCTTCTCCACCTTGACCAAGCCACGGTAGGTGTTCTGGCCGCGCCCGGCGCTGATGCCCTTGGAGACGATGGTGCTCTTGGTGTTCTTGCCGATGTGCACCATCTTGGTGCCGGTGTCGGCCTGCTGGCGATGGTGGGTGAGGGCCACCGAGTAGAACTCGCCCACCGAGTCGTCGCCCACCAGAACGCAGCTCGGGTACTTCCAGGTGATGGCCGAGCCGGTTTCCACCTGCGTCCAGCTGATCTTCGAGCGCGCGCCGCGGCATTCGCCGCGCTTGGTCACGAAGTTGTAGATGCCGCCCACGCCGTTCTCGTCGCCGGGGTACCAGTTCTGCACCGTCGAATACTTGATCTCGGCGTCGTCCAGCGCCACCAGCTCGACCACGGCGGCGTGCAACTGGTTCTCGTCGCGCATCGGCGCGGTGCAGCCTTCGAGGTAGGACACATAGGCCTTCTCCTCGCAGATGATCAGGGTGCGCTCGAACTGGCCGGTGTGGCCGGCGTTGATGCGGAAGTAGGTGCTCAGCTCCATCGGGCAGCGGGTGTTCTTCGGGATGAACACGAAGCTGCCGTCGGAGAACACGGCCGAGTTCAGGGCGGCGAAGTAGTTGTCGCCGACCGGCACGACCGAGCCGAGGTACTGCTTCACCAGCTCGGGATGCTCGTGCATCGCCTCGCTGATCGAGCAGAAGATCACGCCGGCCTTCTTCAGCTCGTCCTTGTACGTGGTGCCGACCGAGACCGAATCGAACACGGCATCGACGGCGATGCCGGCCAGGCGCGCGCGCTCGTGCAGGGGCACGCCGAGCTTGTCGTAGGCCTCCAGCAGCTTGGGGTCGATCTCGTCGAGCGACTTCGGCGCGTTCTTCGGCGCGGCGAAGTAGGAGATGGCCTGGTAGTCGATCGGGGCGATGGCGAGCTTCGCCCACTCCGGCGGCGTCATCGTCAGCCAATGACGATAGGCCTTCAGGCGCCACTCGGTCATCCACTCGGGCTCGTTCTTCTTCGCCGAGATCGCGCGGACGACGTCCTCGGAGAGGCCGGCGGCGAAGGACTCGGTCTCGATGTCGGTGACGAAACCGGCGTCGTAGCGCCGGTTGAGGGCTTCTTCGACCCCGGCTTCCAGCGGCTTGCCGGAGGGCAGGGTGGTGTCGGCGGTAGGCGCGTTCATCGTGGCTCTCCTTGGCGGCTCAGGTCGACGGGACGAGGGCGGCCGGGATGGCTTTGGGGTGCTTCGGGGCCGGCGTCGGCGCGGGGGCCAGCATGTCGGCGAGGGTGGTGCGGGTCAGGGCGTCGAGCAGGACATCGTTGATGCGCTGCCAGCCGGCGCGGATGCCGCAGTGCGATTCGATGCCGCAGTCGCCGTCGTGGACGCTGCACGCCGTCATGCCCAGCGGCCCTTCCAAGGCTTCGACGATGTCGGCGAGGCGGATCTGTGCCGCCGGCCGGGCCAGCCGGTAGCCACCGGCGGCACCGCGGAAGCTCTCGACCAGGCCGGCTTGCGCGAGCAGTTTCAGCACCTTGGCCACTGTCGCGGTTTCCACCCGCGAGCGTTCCGCCAACTCGGCCGCGCTGTGCACGCGCTCGGCATCGAAGGCCAGCACGGTCAGCACGACGGTCGCGTAATCGGTGAGTTTGGTGACGCGGAGCATGGGCGGCTCGAAGGGCTGGCGACCGGGCAGGCCGGCGCGGGCGATGAATCAGGACCGGAATTGTACGGATTGGCTTTGGCCGGCTCAATCGACAGTGCGTGAGGCTGTTCATGGGGGCGCGGTTGCGGCATGACAGCCGTCACCTGCAACTCCTGACGGGCGTGGATGGGGCGCGGGATGGGCGCCGGGGAGACTGTCCGTACGCCCCCACGGTGGGGGCGGAGAGAGGAGAGAGACCGTGGATTCCCGTGATCTGACCCGCATCGCCCTGATCGCCGGTGCCGCCTACGTGGCGGGCAAGGCCATCAAGGCCGCCAAGGGCTTCGCCTGGGCCGGCTTCGGCTTCGCCTGGGTGGCGTATTGGACCGGTGGCTTCCGCTGGGTGCGCCATGTCCTCTTCTGATGCCGTTCGAGACGGAACCGAGCGCCCGCTGGAGGTCCAGCGGGCGGAGTTCGCGGCCCAGCGCGGCCTGGCGATGCCCCTGGCCGGCACGATCGCGTGGGCCGTGGTGGGGATTTCCGGGCTGTTCCTGCCCGAATCGACCCTGCTGCTGGTCCTGGTCGTCGCCACCGGCATGATCGCCTACATCGGGATGGGCCTCTCCAAGCTCACCGGCGAGGACTTCCTCGACAAGACCAAGCCGAAGAACGTGTTCCTCGGCCTGTTCTTTGTCGGCATGGCGCAGGCGCTGCTGGCGTATGCCATCGCGATCCCCTTCGGCATCGCCGATCCGTCGGCCATGCCGCTCGGCGTGGCGGTGCTCAGCGTGTCGATGTGGATGGTCTACAGCTGGATCATCGGCCACTGGATCGGCTATGCCCATGCGGCGACCCGCGTGGTCGCCGTTCTGTCGCTGCACTACGCGCTGCCCGAGCATCGCTACGTGGCGATCCCGGCGGCCGTGGTCGTGCTCTATCTGGCGGTGATGGTGGTGCAGGAACGACGCTGGCGTGCATCGCAGGTGCGCTGAGCGACCCGTGCGGGTGAGAATGGACACCCACCCGTCCCGACGTACCAGCCCATGCCAAAGAAAATCGAACGCCGCCAGTCGTCCATCCACGGCAATGGCGTGTTCGCCACCGATGCCATCGCCAAGGGCGAGCGCGTGGTGCGCTACAAGGGCGAGGTGCGCCGCCATGCCGACGTCGATGCCGAGTACGCCGGGCACGACGAGACCGGCCACACCTTCCTCTTCAGCCTCAACGACGAGTTCGTGATCGATGCGAACCGCGATGGCAACGTCGCCCGCTGGATCAACCACAGCTGCGCCCCGAACTGCGAGGCGGTGCAGGAAGAGAACGCCAAGGGCAAGAAGCACAAGGACAAGGTCTACATCCACGCCCTGCGCGACATCGCCGCGGGCGAGGAGCTGAGCTACAACTACGGCATCGTGCTCGACGAGCCCTACACGCCGGCCTTGAAGAAGCTCTGGGAATGCCGCTGCGGCTCGGCCAGGTGCACCGGCACCATGCTGCAGCCCAAGGACGAGCCGAAGCCGAAGAAGCCACGCAAGAAGGTCGAGCCGTCGAAGCCGGCACCGGCCAAGCGGTCGAAGAAGGCCGCGGCCGGGAAGTGAATCGTGGCTGACCCTGCCCCGGGCAGGGTGACTTCCGGGTGAGGCGTGCGCCCCGCGGTGCATGCACGCTCGCGGCCCCGATCCACGGAGAGGCCGCGATGGGCCGAGTTCCGACGCACGCGCCGTCCTTTGTCCGCCGATCGCGGGCGCCGCTCGCGATGGCCTTGCTGGCTGCCTTGGGGGCAACCGGCATCGAGGCGCGGACATCGATCACGCTCGACGGCCGCGTCGATGCCTCGGAGTGGGCCGACGCCCGCCACATCACCGACTTCCGCGGCGTACAGCCGCTCACCCGCGAGCCGGCCACCTTCGCCACCGAGGCTTGGGTGAAGGCCACGCCCGAGGGCTTGGCCGTCGCGTTCCGCAACCACCAGCCGGCCGGGGTGCCGCGCGTTTCCCCGCGCGGCGGCCGCGACAACGTGCCTCCCGCGGATCGCGTCAACGTCTATGTCGATTTCGATGGCGACGGCCGCAGCGGCTACAACTTCGTGGTGACGATGGCCGGCGACATCGGCGACACCACCATCGCCAACGAGAACCAGTTCAACGACGACTGGGACGGCGACTGGCAGCGGGCCACGTTGGAGGACGCCGAAGGCTGGTCGGCGGAGGTGCTGATCCCGTGGCACGTCGCGCCGATGGCGCAGGCTCGCGACGGCCAGCGCACGATCGGGCTTTCGCTGGATCGCGTGATCGGCCACAGCAACGCCCGCTACGGCTGGCCGACGGTGAGCTGGAACGAGCCGCGCTTCCTTTCTGTGCTGGAGAAGATCGAGCTGCCGGCCTTCGAGCAGTCGCTGCTGGCCATCACCCCGTACGTTTCCGGCCTGCAGGACCAGGTGGACGGCCGCTTCCGCAGCGCCGCCGGCGCCGACCTGTTCTGGAAGCCGAACGGCCGCTTCCAGCTCTCGGCCACCTTGAATCCCGATTTCGGCCAGGTCGAGAGCGACGAGCTGGTGGTGAACTTCGGCGCGACCGAGGTGTTCTTCAACGACAAGCGGCCGTTCTTCACCGAGAACCAGGCCTATTTCGACGTCGGCTTCGGCGGGCTGGGCAATGCCAACCGGCTGCTGTACACCCGTCGCGTCGGCGCCGGCGCGGACGACGGCTCGGGTGCGGGCGACGTCACGGGCGCGGTGAAGCTCAACGGCAGCGCCGGACGCATCGGCTACGGCCTGTTCGCGGCGACCGAGGACGGCCCGGCCGGGCGCGATTTCGTCGCGGCGCGCGCGAGCACGGCCGGCGACGGCTGGACCAGCGGCGCCATGCTCACCGAAGTGAAGCGGCCCTTCCTCGACCGCGTGGCGCGCGTGGCCTCGTTCGACCAGGTCTGGACGCCGCACGATGGCTTGACGGTCCGCGGTGGGCTCGCCGCCTCCGATATCGAGGATCCCACCCGCGGCGGCCGCGACAGCGGCGGCCAGCTGCGCATCGACCACGAGCTCGGGCAGGGCTGGCGCCATCAGCTGTACGCACTGCACCTCGGTAAGAACCTGCAGCTCAACGACTTCGGCTTCCTCGAGCGCAACAATTTCAACTACGCGCGCTACGAGCTCGCGAAGCGCGAGGCCGACCTTCCGGATGCCAGCCGATTCGCGTCGCACCAGACGCGCTACGCCGCCTCCAGTCGCTACAACGACCGGGGACTCCGCCTGTTCGACACCGTGGCGATCAACCGGTACAGCGAATACCGCGACGGCGGGAACCGACTCTGGGACGTGTACGTCACCGGCCCGCTCAACGACGATCTGGTGCTGCGTGGCAATGGCCATGTCCGCCTGCCGGCGCGCATCGGCCTCTACGCGGAGCGCTACTGGGCGCGGGCGCCCGGGGGGCGCTTCGAGTACTACGGCGAGCTCCGCAGTGCGAACGAAGGATTCGACGGGCGCGGCAACCTGCTGGTGGACGCGTTCGGCGAGACGACCTACCACGCCAACGACCGCCTGCGCTTCACCGCCAGCTTGCAGCTCGTCGACAACCCGGACTGGGTGATCTGGCGCGGTGGCAACGCGCTGGGCCAGTTCGCCGGCCGGCAGGCCTTCCTCTCCGCCGGCACCACCTGGCAGATCGACGCCAAGCAGGAGCTGCGTGTGCGCCTCGAAGCGATCGGCCTCGATGCCGAGGCCCGCGCCTTGTGGCGCGTGGGGCCCGATGGCGTGGCGAGCCGCACCAGTGAACCGCTTGACGACTTCGCCCTGCGCAACCTTGGCTTCCAGGTGCGTTACCGCTACCAGATCGCGCCACTCTCCGACCTCTACGTGGCCTACGTGCGCGGCGGTTCGCTGTTCCAGGAATCGCGCGACGGCTTCCGCCTCGGCGACGAGTTCGGCAGCGCCTTCGACCTGCGCGATTCGGAACAACTGCTGGTGAAGCTCAGCTACCGCTTCACGATCTGAGCCGGCGTCAGCGCCGGCTGTGCCGTCCCGGCGGCACGAGCCACCACAGCGCCAGCGACAGCCCGGCCCAGCCGAGGTAGACCGGGATCAGCACCGCCAGCGGCACGTCGACGTAGAGCGCCTCGGCGAGCAGGGTTTCCACGAAGCTGCCGCCGCTGCCCTGCTGTCCCGCCGCGCGACGCAGCTCGGCCTCCCACACCGTGAGGAAACACAGGTCGCCGAGCGCGGCTTGCAGGGCGACCACGCCCATGCCGCCGAGGTGCAGCAGGCGAAGCCCGCGATGCCGCACCCAGCGCCAGCCGCGCCACGCGCCGGCGAGGATCGCCGGCGGCATTGCGACGTTGAAGGCGACGACGGCGAGGTGCAGCGTGAGGATGGCGTCGGCCAGGGCCAGCGCCGTGGTTGGGCTGAACGCCTGGGCCATCGCGGGTCCCGCCGGAACTCAGCGCGCGGTGGCCACGGCGTGGTCGACGGCCTTCTCCGGCATCGGCACCACGCGGCCCGCCGCCACCACGAGGCGGATGCGGTCACGTTGCAGGGCGGCGAGGTCGGCGAGCGGGTCGCCTTCGACCACGACCACGTCGCCCGAGAAGCCCGGCGCCAGCTGACCCACCTCCGTTTCGAGGCCGAGCAGTTGCGCCGCGGTGCGCGTGGCCGAGACGACGACCTCCTGCGGGCTCATGCCGCCGTACTGCTGCATCAGCGGCATCTCCTCGGCATTGCGGCCGTGCTCGGAAACGCCGGAGTCGGTGCCGTAGGCGATGGGCAGGCCGGCCTGGCGCGCGGCGGCGATGTTCTTGCCGGTGGCGTCGAGGCGGATGCGGATCTTCGCCGCGACGACGGCGGTGTACAGGCCCTTCGGCAGGTTCTCGCGGTAGGCGATGGTCGGCGACAGCGTCGGCACCAGGGTCGTGCCGTTGGCCTTCATCGCGCGGATGCCGGCCTCGTCCACGTAGGTGCCGTGCTCGATCGAATCGACGCCCGCGCGCGCCGCGGCGGCCACGCCCTCGGCGCCGTGCGCGTGCGAAGCCACCTTCAGCCCGAGCTGGTGCGCGGTATCGACGATGGCCTTCATCTCGGCGTCGGTGAAGTGCTGGCCGAGGCCGCGGTTCTGCTGCGAGAGCACGCCGCCGGTCGCCGCGAACTTGATGACGTCGGCCCCGGCCCGCGACAGCGTGCGCACGACCTCGGCGCATTGCTCCGGGCCGGTGCAGGTGTTGCCGGCGTCCATCGCGCGCGTCACTTCGGGACGGAAGCCGGTGAGATCGCCGTGGCCGCCGATGATCGAGACCATCCGGCCGGCCGAGAGGATGCGCGGGCCGGGCACGTCCCCTTCGCGGATCGCGTCGCGCAGCGCGTAGCCGGCATGTCCCGGCGCGCCAAGGTCGCGCACGGTCGTGAAGCCCGCCTGCACCGTGCGCAGGGCATTCCGAACGCCGGTGATCGCGGCGCGCTCGTCGGTTTCGACGACGGCCTGCCAGAAGGGCTCGGCGGGATTGCCGGTAAGGTGTACGTGGCTGTCGATCAGGCCGGGCAGCACGGTGTGCGACGTGCCTTCGAAGCGGAACTCGCGGACGCGGCCCTGGCCTTCGGGCGTGGCCACCTCGGCATCCGCGCCGCGCAGCACCGCCTCGATGCGGTCGCCGCGGATCACCACGGTGGCCGGCGCCACGCGGCCGGTGGCCGGGTCGGCGAGCACGCGCTCGGCCCGGACGATGACGACGTCCTGCGCCGGTGAGGGGGCGGTCTGGGCGAACACGCCGGCGGACAGCAGGCAGGCCAGGAAGAGCGTCGATCGATGCCGGCAGCGCATGGAAAACCTCGTGGAGTCGGACGATGGGCCCCAGCATAGCCGCTGACCGTCCGTGGGCCCGTAGACTGCGAGGCCCCTCGCCACCGCACGACGCCCCCGGCATGCCCACCCGGCGATACACCACGTTCGTCCGCCCGGCGCGGCCATCGACAGGGGCGCCGGGATGAGCCCGCGTGCGCTGCTCCTGCATGGTGCGGGGGCTTGGGGCGGACAGTGGGCGGTCTGGCGTCGGGTGTTCGACGCCGAGGGTTGGCGGGTTGATGCGCCGGACTTCACTCCGGCGCCCGGCGGGCTCGCGGACACCCGGCTGCAGGACTACGTTGACGAAGCCGCGCGCTGGCTGGAGACGACCCCGGCGACGGCCCTCATCGGTGCCAGTCTCGGCGGGTTGGTCGCCGCTGCCGCCGCAGCGCGGGTCCCCGAGGTGATCCGCCCGCGCGCGCTCGTGCTGGTGAACCCGATGCCGCCTGCCCCGTGGGCCGACGCACTGCCGTCTTTGGATGCCGGCGGTGCGGTCGTGCCTTGGCGCTCCATGGGGCGCTTCGCAAGCACGCAGAGGGCGTTGGCTGGCGCGGGGTTCGCCGACCAGCATCTCGCCTTCCGGCATTGGCGTGACGAGAGCGCCGCGGTCCTGCGAGAAGCGCGTGCTGGCGTCGCGGTGCGCAGCACCGGGATTCCTGTGCTCGTCATCGCCAGCGATGAGGACGACGACGTCCCGCCGATGGTCTCCGAAGCTTATGCCCGCGGAATCGGCGCGAGCCTGTGCCGCCTGCCGGGCGGGCATGTGGCGCCCGTCATGGGCCGGTCTGCCGCCGCGGCGGCAGGCGTCGCTGTCGCGTGGTTGGCGTCTTCGCTGTCGGCGTCTTGAACGTGGGCTGGCCACAGGCTGAACGCCGCCTCGCCGATCCGTCCGATTAAGCCTGCATTGACCCGTGCGGCCGGAGTCTCTCGATGCGCCGCAATCCCGCGGCCCGGAGAGAACCCGATGATCCGCCGCAACGCCCTTGTAGCCGCCCTTGCTCTCGTCGCCGGCACGGCTTCGGCGCAGTACTACGACAGTCGCCGCGACGGCGGGATTCGCGGTGAGAGCGGCCCGCGTTGGGACACTGCCCGCGTGGTGAACGTCGATCCGATCCTCGCCCCGGGCGAGCCGCGCTATCGGCAGCAATGCTGGCAGGAGCCGGTGCGCTATCTCAGCCGCGGACGCGGTTACAACGACGATCACCGCTACGCCCGCCAGGCCGGCCCGGGGTCGGCCACGAGCACCGTGCTGGGCGGCATCGTCGGCGCCGCCGTTGGTCGCCAGTTCGGCGACGGCGACGGCCGCCGAGCGGCGACCGTGGCTGGCGCGCTGCTCGGCGGGGCCATCGCCAACGACCGCAGCCGCCAGCGCTACGACAATGGCTATGGCCGTGACGTAGTGCGCGAGACCGTGCGCTATGAACAGCGCTGCGAGACGATCGCCGACGGCCGGGCGGAGGACCGAGTGGTCGGCTATCGCGTCGCCTACGATTACAACGGCCTCGTCTACAGCACCGAGACGCCGTATCACCCGGGCGACACCATCCGCGTCCGCGTGGACGTGGTGCCCGAGATCTGATCGCCGGCATCCTGCCCCGATCCTCCGCCCCTCTCGACGCCCCGCCTCGCGCGGGGCGTTCCGGTTCACCAGCGCAGCGCGCCGACGACCACGGCCTGCGTGGCACCTCCCACCCAGATGCGTCCGCCTTCGCGGACCAGCGACAACCGCGCGTCGCGGCCGACTTCACGGCCTTGGCTGACGACGTAGCGGTCGCCGAGCTCGCGGGCTTGCCCGGTGGCATGCAGATAGCCGGCCAGCGCGGCGTTCGCCGCGCCTGAGGCTGGATCCTCGTAGTGGCCGTGGAAGGGCATCAGCGCGCGCACGACGAGGCCGTAGTCGGTGCCGTGGCAGCGCGCGAACACCGCGAGGCCCATGGCCTCGTCGGGCGAGGCGAGGGCGGCGATGCCGTCGAAATCCGGCGCCCAGCCGCGCACCGCGGCTTCGTCCACCAGCTCGGCGGCCCACCAGCGGCGGCCGCTGTCGATCAGCGCGGCGCCGGCGGCGGCGAGGCGATCGCCCAGCAGGGTCCTCAGGTCGGCATCGTCGCCCTTGCGGCGCGCCAGCACCTGCGTGGCCGGCGCCTGCACGAACAGGGCCTGCGTCGGCCCATCGCCTTCCACGCGCACCGGCAAGAGGCCGGCACCGCATTCCTGCACCAGCAGGCGCGTGCCGTCGGCGGCCCCACGCGGCGTGGCGAGGCCGGCAGCCAGCACCGCATGCGCGGTGCCGACGCTGGGGTGTCCGGCGAAGGCCAGTTCGCGGCGCGGCGTGAAGATGCGCACCCGGTAGCTGGCCTCGGGCGTGGTGGGCGGCAGCACGAAGGTGGTCTCGATGACGTTCGTCCACGCGGCGATGCGCTGCATGGCGTCCGTGTCGAGGCCCTCGGCGTCGAGGACGACGGCCAGCGGATTGCCGGCGCCAGCCCGCGGCGCGAACACGTCGAGATGCATGAAGCGCCGCGTCACCATGCCAGCGCCCCCTCGATGACCGTCTGCGTCAGGCCACCGATCCAGACCTCGCCGTCGGCGTCGATCTCGATCTCGACCACGCCATCGCGGCCCACTTCGCGGCCCTGCGAGCTGCGGAAGCGCGATGCCGGGAGCGCGATGTTCGCGTGAAGCCACGCGGCGATGGCGGCATTGGCGCTGCCGGTGACCGGGTCTTCCGGAATGCCGTCGGCCGGCACGAAGGCGCGGACGACGAGGGCGTAATCCGGCCCGCTGCAGCGCGCGTACACCGCCACGCCGACGCTGCCGTCCGCCCGGTTGGCCGCGGCCATCGCCTCGAGGTCCGGCGCGAGACGGCGCACGGCGGCCTCGTCGGCCAGTTCGATGCACCACCAGCGCGGGCCGTTGTCGATCAGGGCGGGCCGCACCGCGCCGCGCGGTGCGCCCTGGAGGCTGGCCAAGACCGCGCCCGCGTCCCCCGCGCGCTCGACGCCGCGCGGCGCACGCACGTGGATCACGCGCGCCGCGCCATCGCCGGTGAGGCGCAAGGGCAGCAGGCCGGCCGCGCATTCCTGTACGAGCGTGTCGCCCTCGGCTGCGGGCTTCGGCGTGGCGAAGCCGCGCGCGACGACCGCGTGCGCCGTGCCGACGCTCGGATGCCCGGCGAAGGGCAGCTCTTGCCGCGGCGTGAAGATGCGCAGGCGGTAGTCGGCCCCAGCCTGCGTTGCGGGGAGCACGAAGGTGGTCTCGGAGAGGTTGAGCCAGGCGGCGAGGGCCTGCATGGCGGCGGTGTCGAGATCGTCCGCGCCGAACACCACGCCCAAGGGGTTGCCCCGGCCCGGCTGGTCGGCGAAGACGTCGAGTTGCATGAAGTCGCGGTTCGTCATGCGCACAGTGTCCCCGCTGCCCGCGCGTGGCCACAAGCCGCGCGCTGGATCGGCGGCTCCCCTCGGCGTCTGCGGCGAGGCCACGGTATCCTTGCGGTGCCGCCCTTCCGGGCGGCATTCCTTTTCCGCTGCTTCCCCCGAACCCACGGCCTTGTGAGGTGCCAACCCCGATGAATCGCCCCGTCCCCGCGCTCGCCAATGACTGGATCGTCCTGAAGTTCGGGGGCACCAGCGTGTCGAAAAAATCGCGCTGGGACACGATCGGGAAACTGATGCGCCGCCGCGCCGACGAGGAGGGCGCGCGCGTGCTGGTGGTGGTGTCGGCCCTCTCGGGCGTGACGAATGCGCTGCAGGCCATGATCGATGGGCATCAGGACATGCCCGGCCTTCATGCCCAGGCCGAGGCCCTCGTCGAGCGCCATGCCGCCTTTGCCACCGAGCTCGGCATCGATGTCGAGGCCGTGCTGGGCGCGCGTTTCGCCGCCCTGCGCGCGCTGGCGGCCGATCCGCGCGCGGCGTCGGCCGACTTGGCGTGGCAGGCCGAGGTGCTGGCCCAGGGCGAGTTGCTGAGTTCGACGCTGGGCGTGGCTTACCTGCGCACGCAGGGCATGGCGCTGGAATGGTGGGACGCGCGCGATTCGATGCGCGCCATCGAGCAGCCCAACGCCAGCGCGTGGGCGCAGCGGCTCTCGGTGTCCTGCGACTTCATGGACCCGGTGGCGCGGGAGCGGCTGGTGGCCAAACCCGAGCGCTTCGCGATCACGCAAGGCTTCATCGCCCGCCACCGCGATGGCGGCACCGCGATCCTCGGCCGCGGCGGCTCCGACACCTCGGCCGCGTACTTCGGCGCCCTGCTGAAGGCGCGCCGCGTCGAGATCTGGACCGACGTGCCCGGCATGTTCAGCGCCAACCCGCGGCAGGTGCCCGACGCGCGCCTGCTCTCGCGGCTGGACTTCGCCGAGGCGCAGGAGATCGCGACCACCGGCGCCAAGGTGCTCCACCCGCGCTGCCTGACGCCCTGCCGCGAGGCCGGCGTGCCGATGTGGATCCGCGACACCGAGAACCCCGACCTCGCCGGGACCGTCATCGACGGGCAGGCGGCGACGGTGGCGGGCGTCAAGGCGATCAGCGCGCGGCGCGGCATCGTGCTGGTGTCGATGGAGACCATCGGCATGTGGCAGCAGGTGGGTTTCCTCGCGGAAGTCTTCGGCTGCTTCAAGGCGCACGGCCTGTCGGTCGACCTGATCGGCTCGTCGGAGACCAACGTCACGGTCTCGCTCGACCCGAGCGACAACCTGGTCAGCAGCAACGTGCTGGAAGCGCTGTGCCGCGACCTCGAGCGCTTCTGCCGGGTGAAGGTGATCGCGCCCTGCGCGTCGATCACGCTGGTGGGCCGCGGGATGCGCTCGCGCCTGCACCGGCTCACCGAGGTGCTGGCCACCTTCGGCCGCGAGCGCGTGCACCTGATCTCGCAGAGCTCCAACGACCTGAACCTCACCTTCGTTGTCGACGAGGCGCTGGCCGAGGGCCTGCTGCCGACGCTGCACGGCCTGCTGATCGCCTCCAACGCGATGCCGGTCGACGAGACGGCGGTGTTCGGCCCGAGCTGGCGCGAGCTGGGTTCGCCGCGCCCGCCCCGCGCGACGTGGTGGCAGGCCGACCGTACCCGGTTGATCGCGATCGCGGAGCGCGCCGCGCCGGCCTACGCCTACCACCTGCCGACCGTGCGCGAGCGCGCCCGGCAGCTGAAGGCCTTGGCAGCGGTCGATCGCGCGCACTACGCGCTCAAGGCCAACCCGCACCCGGCCATCCTCAAGGCGCTGGAGGCCGAGGGCCTCGGCTTCGAGTGCGTGTCGCTGGCCGAGGTGGAACACGTGGTGGCGACCCTGCCCGGGCTTGATCCCAGGCGCGTGCTGTTCACGCCGAGCTTCGCGCCGCGCGTCGAGTTCGAGAAGGCGTTCGCCCTCGGCGTGCACGTGACGCTCGACAACGCCGCGCTGCTGGCCGAGTGGCCGGAGGTGTTCCGCGGCCGCGAGTTCACCCTCCGCGTCGATCCGGGCTTCGGCTCGGGCCACCACGACAAGGTGAAGACCGGCGGCAAGGAGGCGAAGTTCGGCCTGCCGCTGGACGAGGCGCCGGCCGCCGCCGTCGCCGCCAAGGCGCTCGGTGCTCGCATCAGTGGCCTGCATGCGCACATCGGCAGCGGCATCTTCGACGCCAACCACTGGCGCGAGGTGTATGCGCGGCTGGCCTCGGTGGCCGACGCCATCGGCACCGTCGAACGCATCGACGTCGGTGGCGGCATCGGCATCCCCTACCAGCCCGAGAGCGAGCCCTTCGACCTCGCGGCTTTCGGCGCGATGCTGGCCGAGATGAAGGCGGTGTTCCCGCAGTACGCGCTGTGGATCGAGCCTGGCCGTTTTCTCGTCGCCGAGGCCGGCGTGCTGCTCACCCGCGTCACCTCGACCATGCACAAGCAGGGCGTGCGTCGCGTGGGCTTGGATGCCGGCATGAACGCGCTCCTGCGCCCGGCGCTCTACAACGCCTGGCACGGCATCGTGAACCTCACGCGGCTCGAGGACCCGCCCGGCGAGCCCGCCGAGGTCGTCGGCCCCATCTGCGAAACCGGCGACGTGCTCGGCCGCCGCCGCCGCCTGCCGGACGCCACCGCCGAGGGCGACGTGGTGCTGGTCGCCGACGCCGGCGCCTACGGCATGGTGATGGCCAGCCGCTACAACCTGCGCGCGCTGCCCGGCGAGGAGATCCTGGAATGAGCTGGACCTTCGATCGCGCGGCCATCCGCGCCTTCCATTTCACCTCGAAACGCTTTGACGCGGCCACGGGCGAGATCGCGCTCGGCTACGCCTTCGTCAACCACGACGGCACGGCCAGCGCCGAACTGGTCGAGCGCATCACCGTGCCCGGCGCTCCGTTCACCGCGGTGCAGCCCGGTTCGGCGGATTTCGACGCAGCCAAAGCGGCGGCGGTCGACGCCGCGCTGCGCCTGCTGCACCTCGTCGCCGGCGTCAGCTACTACAAAGCCGCGGCGCCTTCGGTGGTCGAATGCGCCGACGGCCCGCTCGATGCGTCCACGGCGACTTTCATCGCCAGCGTCTACGAGAACGGCCTCGGTGAATTCGCCTACCGCAACGGCCTCGACCTGCGCGGCCACCTGCAGTGGCCGGCGGGCGGCGCGGCGCGGCCCGTCGCGCCCGCGCTGGGGCTCGAGGCGCCCGGCGCCTTCGGTCGCCGCGCGCTGGTCGCCATCGGCGGCGGCAAGGACTCGCTGGTCTCCATCGAAGCCCTGCGCGCCCTCGGGGCGTCGCCGACCGTGACCTGGATCGGCAGCTCGCCGCTGATCCGGGCCTGCGCCGAGCGCACCGGCCTGCCCACGCTCAATATCACCCGCGCGCTGGCGCCGGAGCTGTTCGCCTTCAACCGCGAAGGCGCGTTGAACGGCCACATCCCGGTGACGGCGGTGAACTCGGCGATCCTCGTGCTCGCCGCCCTGCTCACCGGCCACGGCAGCGTGGTGTTCTCCAACGAGCACTCGGCGAGCTACGGCAGCCTGATCCCCGGCACCGGCGAGGTGAACCACCAGTGGTCGAAGGGCTGGGCCTTCGAGCGTGATTTCGCCGCGATCGTCCGCGCCCAGGTGGCGGCGGACTTCGACTACGTCTCGCTGCTGCGGCCGTTCTCCGAGCTGGCCGTGGCGCGGCAGTTCGCGCGGCTCGAGCGCTACGACGCGCATTTTTCCAGCTGCAACCGCAACTTCCATTTGCTGGGCGAGAAGCCCACGCAGCGCTGGTGCGGCGCCTGCCCGAAGTGCCATTTCGTCTTCCTGGCGCTGGCGCCGTTCATGCCGAAGCCGCGCCTGCTCGGCATCTTCGGCCGCAACCTGCTCGACGACGCCTCGCTGGCCGTCGAGTACGACGCCCTGCTCGAGATCGACGGCCACAAGCCCTTCGAATGCGTGGGCGAGGGGCGCGAATCGCGCGCGGCGATGGCCGCGCTCGCCGCCAGCCCGGCCTGGCGCGAGGATGCCCTCGTCGCCCGCTTCGCCGCGTCGCAGCAGCCGGTCCTCGATCCGGCTACCCTGCGCCTCGAACCGCTGCTCGGCCCGCAGGGCGAGCACGGTCTGGGGAAGGCGAGGATGGAGGCGCTCGGTGCGCATTTCGGAGCTTGATGGCAAGAGGGGCGCGATCTGGGGCTACGGCCGCGAGGGCCGTGCCGCGCTCGCGGCGCTGCGCTGGCGCCTGCCGGGCCGGCCGCTGACGGTCTTCTGCAAGGACGACGAGGTCGCCGAGCTCGAGGCGCAGGAAGACCCGACCCTGGTGATCCGCACCGACGTCGGTGCGGCCGAACTGTCGGCCTTCGACGTCGTGATCAAGTCGCCGGGCATCAGCGCGTACGCGTCGCCCAAGATCGATGCCGAGCTCAACGGGGTCCGCTTCACCAGCGGCACGGCGATCTGGTTCGCGGAGAACGCCGGTGCGCACACCGTCTGCGTCACCGGCACCAAGGGCAAGAGCACGGTCACGGCCCTGGTCGCCTTCCTGCTGCGCGCCGCCGGCGAGCGCACCGCGCTGGCCGGCAACATCGGGCTGCCGCTGCTGGAGCTCCTCGACGTGCAGCCGCCGCCGGACGCCTGGGCCATCGAGCTGTCCAGCTACCAGACCGGCGACGCGCGGCGCCCGGCCGTCGCGGTGGTGCTCAACCTGTTCCCCGAACACCTCGACTGGCACGGGTCCGAGGCCCGCTATTTCGCCGACAAGTTGAAGCTCGTGACGGAAGCGCAACCCGGCATCGCCCTGCTCAACGCCGCCGATGCGCGGCTGCGCGACGTCGGCACGGCGCTGGCCGCGCGGGGCCAGCGCGTGCAGTGGTTCAACACCGACGACGGCTGGCACGTGCGTGACCGCTGGATCATGCGCGGTGGCCGGGCCGTGATCGACGTGAAGTTCCTGCCGTTGCCGGGCCGCCACAACTGGGTGAACCTCTGTGCCGCCATGGCCGCCGTCGAGGCGCTGGGCATCGATCCGGTGCCTCTGGCGGAGCGCGTCGCCGAGTTCCAGCCCCTGCCGCACCGCTTGCAGCGCATCGCCGAGAAGGACGGCCTCGTCTACGTCAACGATTCGATCAGCACGACGCCGATGGCCTCGATCGCGGCCCTCGACTGGTACCCCGGCAAGGGCACCGCGATCCTCGTGGGCGGCTACGACCGTGGGTTGGACTGGGGCGTGTTCGCCGAACGCGTCGCCGCCGATGCCCCGGGTGCCATCATCACCATGGGCCAGAACGGCCCCGCGATCTTCGAGCGCCTGAAGGCCATCGCCACGGCGACGAAGTTCGTGCTGCGCGAATCCACCTCGATGGAAGAGGCCGTGCGCTTCGCGCAGGAGGCGCTGGGCACCAAGGGCACGATCCTGCTCTCGCCGGGAGCGCCGAGCTTCCCGCGTTACCGCGACTACGCCGAGCGCGGCAAGCACTTCGCGCAGGCCGCGGGCTTCGACGGTACGCAGATCAGCGCGATCCCGGGGCTCGGGGTACGCTGAGCGGCGACCACGCCGTGGTCACGACGCGGCCGGTGCATCGGCCTACACTCGCGCCGTCTTCCCTTGGAGCCCCGTCATGCGCCTTGCCCCGCGTCTTGCCGCCCTCGCCGTCGCCTCGGCGGCCGCCTTCGCCTCGATCGCCTCCGCCGCGCCGACCACGAAGCCCGTGAGCTGGACCGTCGGCGACACCACGTTCGACGGCGTCCTCGTCTATGACGACGCCAACGCCACGCCGCGCCCAGGCCTGCTGATGGTGCCGAACTGGTACGGCGTCACCGAGTCGGCCGTGGAGAAGGCGAAGACGATCGCCGGCGACGACTATGTGATCCTCCTGGTCGACATGTACGGCCGCGGCGTTCGCCCGGCCAATCCGCAGGAGGCCGGCCAGGCCGCAGGGGCCGTGTACGCCGACCGCGCGCAGATGCGCGAGCGCATCAACACCGCGTTGGCCACCTTGCGCGCCACCGAGGGCGCGCCGCTGGCCAAGGACGACATCGGCGCCATCGGGTTCTGTTTCGGCGGCGCGACCGTGATCGAGCTGGCGCGCAGCGGTGCGGAGCTCGCCGGCGTGGCCAGCTTCCATGGAGCGCTCAGCACCAGCGCCCCGGCGACGGCCGGCGCGGTGAAGACGCCGCTGCTGGTCATGAATGGCGCGGACGACGCTTTCGTGCCGGCCGAGGAGATCGCCGGCTTCGAGAAAGAGATGCGCGAGGCGGGTGCCGACTGGCAGTTCGTCAACTTCGGCGGCGCCGTGCACTGCTTCGCCGAGCCCGACGAGGACGGCAGCGTCATCCCGGGCTGCAAGTACCACGAGCCCAGCTACCGCCGCTCGATGGCGATGATGCGCGGCTTCTTCGACGAGCGTTTCGCCGCCGAGTGATCGGCGGCCGGCCCGCGGCGCGCCTCAGTGGGCGCGCTGCAGGGCGTAATGGGCCAGTCCGGCGAGCGCGGCCTTGGCCTCGGAATCCGGCAGGGCGCCGAGCGCGGTGATTGCCGCATCCGCATAGTCCTGCGCGACGGCGCGGCTGTAGTCGAGGCTGCCGCAGGCTTCGATGGCCGCCATGACGTCGCCGAATCCCGAGGCGTCGCCGTCGAGGACGATCTGCTTGAGCCGCGCCTGCACTTCGGGCGAGCTGTGGACCATGGCGTGGATCAGCGGCAGTGTGGCCTTGCCTTCCGCGAGGTCGTCGCCGACGTTCTTGCCCAGCGTCGCGGAATCGCCGGCGTAGTCGAGCACGTCGTCGGCGATCTGGAAGGCGTAGCCGAGCGCCATCCCGTAGTCGAAGAGGGCTTTTTCGCCGGCGGCCCCAAGGCCCGCGAGATGCCCGCCGAGCTGCGTGGCCGCCGCGAACAACACGGCCGTCTTGCGCTCGATGACGCGCAGGTAGGCGGCCTCGTCGGTGTCCGGATTGCGCACGTGCAGCAGCTGCAGCACTTCGCCTTCGGCGATCCGGTTGGTGGTGTCGGCAAGCACCTTCTGGATCGTCATCGATTCCAGCTCGACCATCAGCTGGAAGGCGCGCGAATACAGGAAGTCGCCGACCAGCACGCTGGCGGCGTTGCCGAAAGCCGCATTGGCCGTGGCCCGGCCGCGGCGCAGGTCGGATTCGTCGACCACGTCGTCGTGCAGCAGGGTGGCGGTGTGGATGAACTCGACCACGGCGGCGAGCTGGTGGTGGGCCTCGCCGAGATAGCCTGCTGCGCGGGCCGCCAGCACCGTCAGCATGGGTCGGAGGCGCTTGCCGCCCGCGCCGATGATGTACTCCGCCACCTGGTTGACCAGCGCGACGTCCGAGGCCAGCCGCCGGCGGATGAGGGCGTCGACGGCGGCCATGTCGCTCGCGGCCAGGGCCTGGACGGCGGGAAAGGGCAGGGCGGGCGCGGAGTCGACGGCGGCGTGCATGCCAGAATTATAGGCCGCAGGCCATGGCGAAGACGTGTTCGGACGCTCGCAGGGGCCGTCGGCCGACGCCGGGTGGGTGGGGGCTGTCATACTCTGCCCCCTGTTTCGACATTCAGCGGCCGGAGGACCCCATGGCGCGCGGCATCAACAAAGTCATTCTCGTTGGCAACCTCGGCAACGACCCGGAAGTGCGCTACAGCCAGAGCGGCTCGGCCCTGACGACCATCAGCGTGGCCACCTCCGAGAGCTGGAAGGACAAGGACGGCAACATGCAGGAACGCACCGAGTGGCACCGGGTGAAGTTCTTCGGCCGCCTCGCGGAAATCGCCGGCGAGTACCTGAAGAAGGGCCGCCAGGTGTACATCGAGGGCCGCCTGCGCACCGAGAAGTACACCGACAAGGCCGGCGTCGAGAAGTACAGCACCGACATCATCGCCGACGAGATGCAGATGCTCGGTGGCAACCCGGGCATGGGCGGCGAAGGCGGCGGCGAACGCGCCGAGCGCCCGGCCCGTTCGGGCGGTGGTTATGGCGGAGCGCGTGGCGCGGGCGGCGGCAGTCCCGGTGGCTATGGCGGCGCGCGCGGCGGCGGCTCCGGTGGTGGCGGCTACGGCAACCGCGCCGGCGGCAGCGCGCCGCCGGCACAGAGCAACGATCCGTTCCCGGATGACGATATTCCGTTCTGAGCAGGCGCTGCCGGCCGCGATGCTGTGCGCCCGAATCGTCCTGACGAACCGAAAGAGGCCCGCGATGCGGGCCTCTTTGCGTTTTCCGGCCCTGGGTTCTTGCGGCGAGGTGGGCGCCGGGAGCATGGGGGCTGGGCCATGCGTCCGGCGCCGTGTTGCTGGTCGGACGACTGCCTTGCCCTCGTCGCGGACGCGTGAGTCCGGAGTGGGTGCCGTGTGAGGCTCGGGGCCTCGCGTTATCCTTGACCCTCTCGATCCGGAGGCCGACCCGCCCATGCGCCTGACCACCCTCGCCCTGTCGCTGGCCTTCATCGGCCCGGCCATTGCCGTCGAGCCCGCGGCGAATCCCCGTGGCTTCACGGCGAAGGACCTCGTGATGCTCGACCGCGTGTCGGCGCCGCAGTTCTCGCCGGACGGCGACAGGATTCTCTACGCACTGCGTGAGACGAATTGGGAGGCCGACCGCGGCGTCGGCTCGCTGTGGGTGACCGATGCCTCGGGCGGTCGCGGAACCCGCCTGACGCCGGCCGAATTGCCGGCTTCGGCGGGCACATGGGCGCCCGACGGCGCCTTCGTCTATTTCCTGAGTGCGAAATCCGGCTCCATGCAGGTCTGGCGCGTGCCGGCTGGCGGCGGCGGCGCGACCCAGGTGACCGACTATCCGCTCGACGTCGGCAGTTTCCGCCTTGCCCCGGACGGCCAAGCGGTGGCGCTGTCCTTCGAGGTGTTCGCCGACTGCGCCACGTTGGCCTGCACTGCGGAGCGCCACGCCGTCCACGCCAGCGACAAGCGGACCGGCGTGCAGTACGACCGGATTTTCGTCCGCCACTGGGACACCTGGAAGGACGGTACCCGCTCGCAGCTCTTCCTCGCGTCGATCGGCGCCGACGGCAAGGCCGCAGGCGAGCCGCGCCTGCTCACCAAGGGCATCGACGGCGACGTGCCCGGCAAGCCTTTCGGCGACCAGAGTGACTACGTGTTCTCGCCGGACGGGTCGACGCTGGTCTTCAGCGTCCGTATCGCCGGCAAGAGCGAACCGTGGTCGACCAACTTCGACTTGTTCGAGGTCCCGGTGGACGGCAGCGCCGCGCCCAAGAACCTCACCGATGCGAACGACGCCACCGACACCAATCCGGTTTTCTCGGCCGACGGCAAGACCCTGTTCTGGCGCGCCATGAAGCGCCCGGGCTTCGAAGCCGACCGCTACGGGCTGATGGCGATGGATCGCGCCAGTGGTGCGACGCGCGAGATCGCCGCGGACTGGGATCGCAGCTTCGACACCCTCGTGCCGGGCGACGACGGCCGCACGATGTACACCGCCACGCTCGACACCGGAACGCACCCGGTGTTCGAGGTGAACCTCGCCAGCGGCGCGGTGCGCAAGGTCGTGCAGGGCGGCAACATCGGCGCATTCGACATCGACGGCGACCGCATCGTCTTCACCCGCGACACCATCGCCCAGCCGGCCGACCTCTACCTCGGCGCGATCCGCGCCCGGATCGCCGAGCGGCGCCTCACCAACGTCAACGCGGAGCGCTTGAGCGGCATCCGCATGGGCGAGTACGAGCAGTTCAGCTTCAAGGGCTGGAATGACGCCACCGTGCACGGCTACGTCATCAAGCCGTGGAACGCCGAGCCCGGCAGGAAGGCTCCGGTGGCTTTCCTGATCCACGGCGGCCCGCAGGGCAGCTTCCACAACCAGTGGCACTACCGCTGGAACGCCCAGACCTACGCCGGCATGGGCTTCGCGGTGTTGATGATCGATTTCCATGGCAGCACCGGCTACGGCCAGGCCTTCACCGATGCCATCTCCGAAGACTGGGGCGGCAAGCCGTTGGTCGACCTGCAGAAGGGCTGGGCCGCCGCGCTCGCGAAGTACGATTTCCTCGACGGCGAGCGTGCGTGTGCGCTGGGCGGCAGCTACGGCGGCTACATGGTCAACTGGATCGCCGGCAACTGGAACGAGCCCTGGGATTGCTTCGTGAACCATGCCGGTGTCTTCGACCTGCGTTCCATGGCCTACTCGACGGAAGAACTCTGGTTCACCGAATGGGAGAACGGCGGCGTGCCGTGGGAGAACGCCGAGGCCATGGAGAAGCACAACCCGGTGAACTTCGTGCAGAACTGGCGCGTGCCGATGCTGGTCATCCACGGCCAGAAGGATTATCGCGTCCTCGTCGAGCAGGGCCTGGCGACCTTTGGTGCATTGCAGCGTCGCGGAATCGAGTCGGAACTGCTCTACTTTCCTGACGAGAACCACTGGATCCTGCGGCCGCACAACAGCGTGCAGTGGCATGAGGCGGTGAACGCTTGGTTGCAGGAGCACACGGGGCGCTAGACATGAGCCTGGTCGAACTGAAGGCCCTCGCCGGCCAGCGAAGCTGCGATGAGTGCGTGTTGCACCCGATGTGCAAGCCCGCGCTGGTCGGCATCGAGGACATCGAACGCCTCTCGGGCGCGGTGCTGGCCCGGCGCCCGTTGGGCAAGGATGCCGTGCTGTTCCGCGCCGGCGAGCCGATGCGCTCGGTGTTCGTTGCCCAGAGCGGCGGCTTCAAGACCATCGCCATCAACGAGGCTGGCGACGAGCAGGTCATCGGGTTCTATTTCCCGGGCGAACTGATCGGCCTGGAGGGCCTGCGCGACGGCCGTTTCAGCACCGACGCCGTCGCCCTCGAGGCCGCCCAGGTGTGCGAGGTGCCGCTGCCGGCACTCGAGCGGGTGGCGACGCAGCGCCTCGAATTCCAGCGGCAGATGATGAAGGCCTTGGGCGAGGGCATGGCCCGTCACCAGGACCATCTCGAGCTGCTGGGCCGGAAGCAGGCGCAGGAGCGCCTCGCGATGTTCCTGCACGGACTCTGCGAGCGCCAGAAGCGCCTGGGGCGCGACCCTTCACGGCTGCACCTGCCGATGAGCCGTTCCGACATCGGCAGTTACCTGAGCCTCGTCATCGAGACCGTCAGCCGCGGCCTGTCGAAGTTGCAGGACGAGGGCGTGATTTCGGTGAAGGGCAGACAGCTGGAAGTGCTCGAGCCCGAGCGCCTTGCGAGCATCGCGCACGGTGAGGAAAACGACGGCGAGCGCTGCGCCGGTCGGCGTTGAGGATGCGATCAGCCGGCGAGGCTGCGGCAACCCAGCGCCGCCAGCGCCGAGTGCAGCATCGGTAGCGAGACCAGCCACGGCGCGGCGAGCGTCAATATGCCGCTGCCGCCGATGGCGAGGGCGCCGATCGTTCGCCACCGAGGGGTGTCCAGGCCGAGGCGGGCGCCGCTCCAGCCGAGGCTGGTCATCAGCGGCAGCGTGCCGAGGCCGAAGGCCCCCATCAGCAGGGCGCCGTGCAGTGCATCGGCTTCCAGCCATGCGGCGCTGAGCACGGTCGCCGAGAAACCGCAGGGCAACCAGCCCCACAGCAGCCCGAGCAGCCATGGTCGCAGCGGACCGGCTTCAGGCAGGCGGGCGCGAAGCGGGGCCAGCCATCGCCAGATCGGCAGTGCGGGCAAGGCGGCGGCGAAACGCGGGCGGACGATGCGCACCGCGGCCATCAGCAGCACTAGGCCGACGCCGGTGCGGAGGGCCGTGCCCAAGCCTTCGATGGCGAGCACGCCAAGCAGGCCGCCGCCCAGGCCACCCACGAGCGCGCCCGCCGCGACGTAGCCGGAGACGCGCCCGAGGTTCGTCGCCAACGCGCGGTAGGCAGCCCCCGACGCGGGGCCCGAGCTTCCAAGGCCGGCGGCGATCCCGCCGCACATCGCCCCGCAGTGGGCGCTGCCGAGCAGGCCGGTCAGCAGCGCTGCGCCGAGGACCAGCAGGTCAATCGGCATCGCGGCCACCGGTGCCGGGCGGCGGGGCGCGCTCGTCGCCGAGGATGTCGAGCGAGGGCGTGTCGAGGTCCTCGAACTGCCCGCTGCGCACGGCCCAAGCGAACACCACGAGCGCGAGGCCGACCAGCAGCAGCGAGATCGGCACGAGGAACAGCAGGACGTTCATGGTGCATCGCCCTCGAGGCCGCGGCCGATGCGCCAGGCGTTGGCGGTGACCCCCAGCGAGGACAGCGCCATGCCGAGCGCGGCGAGGCCGGGGCCGACGATGCCGACGGCCGCGAGCGGCAGCATCAGCGCGTTGTAGGCGATGGCCCAGACGATGTTCTGGCGGACGATGGCCTGCGTCTGCCGCGCGAGGCGCAGCGCGTCGCCCAGCGGTGCGAGGCGCGACCCGAGCAGCACCAGGTCGGCCTGGCGCTGTGCCAGCGAGGCTCCGCTGGCCATCGCGGCCGACACATCGGCGGCGGCGAGGACCGCGGCGTCGTTCACGCCGTCGCCGACCATCAACACGCGATGGCCGTCGGCCTGCAGCCGGTGGAGTGCGGCGAGCTTGCCCTCGGGCGAGAGGCGGGCCAGCCGTTGGTCCGCGCCGATGCCGAGTCGCTCGCCGAGCGCCGCCACGCGCGCGTCCGCATCGCCGCTGAGGATGCGCAGCGCGAGGCCGTCGCGCCCCAGGGCGGCGACGGTGGCGGCGGCGTCGTCGCGGGGGGCGTCATCGACGTCGAAACGCGCTTCGAGGCGGCCATCGCAGGAGAGCCAGATCCCGCCATCGTCGGGTGTGCCCACGTCGGCGGCGGGATCGGCGAAGCGACGGCGTCCGAGGCGCCAGAGGGCGCCCTCGATGCGGCCTTCGACCCCGTCACCGGGCCGCAGGACCACCGCGTCGGCGTGCCCGCCTTCCGGCGCGGCGCCAAAGGCTTTCGCCAGCGGATGGGCGACGCCGAGCTCGAGCCGGGCGGCGATGGCCCGGAGAGCCTCGGGATCGCGCGAACCCAGGGTTTCGATCGCCAGCAACTGCGGCTCACCGCGGGTCAGGGTGCCGGTCTTGTCGAAGGCCACGAGGTCGATGGCCGCCAGCCGGGGCAGGGCATCGGGGCCCAGCGCCAGCACGCCGCGGGCCAGCAGGCGCGATTGCGCGCGCGCGATCGCCGCGGGCACGGCCAAGGCCAGCGCGCAGGGGCAGGTGGCGACCAGCACGGCCAACGTTGCGGGGAAGGCGTTCGCGGGTTCGATGAACCACCACGTGATCGCGACCAAGGCCGACAGCACGAGCGTGGCCGCCACCACGCGGCGCGCGATGGCTTCGGCCCAGCCGGCCATGGCCGGTCGCTGTTCGCGCGCCTGGGCCACCTGCCGGGCGATCTGCGACATGGCGGTCGCCGCCCCGACGGCGGTGGCCCGCAGGCGCAGTGTGCCGGCGTGCACATGGCTGCCGGCCAGCACCGGATCGCCCTGGCGGCGGCGCAGCGGCGTCGATTCGCCGGTGAGCAGCGCTTCGTCGACCCAGGCGTCCTCGCCGTCCACGATGCCGTCGCAGGGCAGGGCGTGCCCGGTGCCCACCTGCACCAGGTCACCGATCGCCAACTCGCGGGCCGGAATGGCTTCGAGGGCCTCGCCGCGCACGCGCCAGGCCATGGCCGGCTGCGCCCCGGCGATGGCGTCCAGCCGGGCGGTGTTGGCGTCGCGCAGGCGGGCTTCTAGGAAGCGTGCCGCCAGGAGGAACAGCACGAACATGACCGCCGCGTCGAACCACACCTGCGGCCCGCCGCGCAGGGTCTCGACCAGCGAGCCCGCCCACGCGAGCAGGATGCCGCCGCCGATCAGGGTGTCCATGCCCGGCAGGCGCATCCGGAATTCAGCCCAGAGGCCGCGGAGGAAGGGGGCGCCAGCGATGAACACGACCGGCGCGGACACCGCGGCGGTCACCCAGCGGAAGGCGTCGCGGGTGGCCTCGGGCATCTGGCCGGCGGTGTCGAGGTAGAGCGCTTCGGAAAACATCATCGCCTGCAGCGTGCCGAGCCCGGCGATGCCCAGCGCGAAGAGTTGGCGGCGGCGCTCGCGCCGCTGCTCGGCTTCGCGTGCCGGTGAGGCCAGCAGCGCCGGGCGGTAGCCGAGTCGGCCGATCCGCTGCAGCAGGGCCGAGAGGGTCGCCCTCGATGGGTCCCAGCGCAGCTGCAGGCGGCCATCGACGGCATTGGCCCGGACATCGAGCACACCGGGCGCTTGGCGCAGGGCCTTGTCGACCAGCCATGCGCAGGCGGCGCAGTGCATGCCGCCCAGCGCCAGGCGGATGGCGCGGGCACCCTCCGTCGCTTCCGAGTGCGCCGCGAGCAGATCGTCGCGATCCCAGTCGCGGTAGTCGTCGTCGGTTTCGACGCGCGGGCCGGGCGCGCTGCGCCAGCGGTAGTAGTCGCCGAAACCCGACGACGCGATCCATGCCGCGGCGCCGGCGCACCCGTGGCAGCAATAGGGTTGTTCGACCCCGTCCACGGCGGCATGGACCACCGTGGAGGCGGTTTCTCCGCAGTGGGCGCAGACGGTTGCCGGCGCGGCGAAGTCCGCGCGGCGCGTCGTGGCAGCGGCGCCGTCAGCCGGGGCCATCGCCAGTGCCGGGGCTCGTGACGTTGTCGCTGGCCACCGCGGGCGCGAGATCGATGGTCCGCGCCCCCCTTGGCCAGCGCGCGACGAGTCGCCACGCCCCGTCGGAGGGCTCCAGCGAGACCCGCCAGCCGACATGGGCGTCGAAGGCTGGCGCTTCCCAACGGCCTCTCCCCGCGACAAGGGCGATCTGGGTGTCCTGGGTCGCGTCGAGTGGGTGCTCGAGGCGCAGATGCAGCGCCGCCGTGGTCTCCAGTCCCGTGATGTCCACCGTCGTCATGGTGCCGTCCATTGCGATCCGCCCAGCGAGGCCCATGCGCCGCGCCGCGGCGTCCGCCGCCAGATCGACTTGTTGCACCTGTGCGGTGCGCCGGACCGGGTCGCTGACCGTGTCGAGCCCGCCACGGCCGATAAGGGCGAGCGTGGCGACCCCGGCCGCGAGCGTCGCCACCGGCAGGCCGATGAGCAGGAGCAGCACGGGATTCTTTGCTTTCGAGGGCATCTCGCGGGCCGGCGACGCCCGAGGCCACGGGCAGGATGGCGACAGTCTGGCCGAGGCGGCCTTGCCGGGGTTTGCGTTCGATCAAGCGGGGGGGATGTCAGCGATGGCAAATCCTTGATCCACCCCCCTGTGGCCGTCCCCGCAAGGCCGTAAGCTGGCCGGAATGATCAAGCCCGTTCCCATCCACCGCGTCCGTCCTGGCATGTGGTTCCACCGCTTGGGCGGTTCGGGTTTCCACCACGCCTTCGTGAAGCACGGTTTCCTCCTCGAAGCCCGCGATATCGAGGTGTTGGCCGAGGGTGGCGTCGAAGAGCTGATCATCGATACCGACAAAGGCCTGGACGTCGAGGGCGTGGACGCCGCCGCGCCGTCGGTCGAGACCGAGGGCGGTGTGCCCGCGGGTGGTGTCGGCGCGGACGCGGCGGCCCCCGCGGGCGCCGCCCTCGACCCGGCCGCTCCTGTCGTTGCGCCAGAGGCCCTCCCGGCCGATCCGGTCGTGGCCCCGGCGGCGCCGCTGGCGCCGCGCCACAGCATGGACCAGGAACTGCATCGTGCCCGCCGCATCTGCCAGGACAGCAAGGCACAGGTGGTTGCCCTGTTCAACGACGCGCGCTTGGGCAAGGCGATCCAGCCCGAGGCCGTCATGCCGATGGTGGAGGAGATCAACGACTCGGTCAGCCGCCACCCTGACGCCTTGCTCAGCGTGGCCCGTCTGAAGACCCACGACGAGTACACCTACATGCACTCCGTGGCCGTGTGCGCGCTGATGGTCGCGCTTTCGCGCCGCCTCGGGCTGCCCGAGGACCAGGTCCGCGACGCCGGCGCTGCCGGCATGCTCCATGACCTCGGCAAGGCCGCGATGCCGCTGAACGTGTTGAACAAGCCGGGCGCGCTCAGCGATGACGAGTTCAAGATCATGAAGGCGCACCCGGTACGCGGCTACGAAATGCTGAAGATGGCCGGCTCGGCGTCCGAATCGGTCCTCGATGTCGCCCTCCACCACCATGAGAAGTTCGACGGCACGGGTTACCCGCACAACCTCAAGGGCGACGCCATCAGCCTCATGGCCCGAATGGGCGCGGTCTGCGACGTCTACGACGCGATCACGTCGAACCGACCCTACAAGAAGGCTTGGGGGCCTGCGGAATCCCTGCAGCGCATGGTCAGCTGGAAAGGCCACTTCGACGAGTTGGTGCTGAAGGCCTTCATCCGCAGCGTCGGCATCTATCCCGTCGGCGCATTGGTCCGCCTCGAGTCGGACCGTCTCGGCGTGGTACTCGAACAGGGCGAGAGTTCCCTTCTGGCGCCGAAAGTCCGGGTCTTCTTCAACGCACGCAAGCGCGAGCCGGTCTTCATCAAGGACGTCGATCTCGGCGCCCCTGACTGCGGCGACCGCATCGTCGGCCTCGAATCCGCCGACAAGTGGAACTTTCCGAACATGGAAAAGCTCTGGCTCGCGCAGTGAGCGAGGCATCGCGCAGCAACGCCGCGCGATGGGTCAGAGCGGTCCGAAGAAGCGGGTTTCCTCGGCCACCGTCGTGGTGCCATCCAGGGTCGCCACCTCCAGCGTGACATCGACGCGGCCGGTCACCGCGCCCGCCGGCGCCTTGAGGGCGATGCCGACGCTGCGCACCTCGCCGGGGCCGACGCCGACGGTTCCCGGATCGGCCGCCAGCGTGACGCCCTGCGGCGCCTCGACGACGCGGATGCGGTAGGCGGCCGGCGCCTCGGACTTGTTGATCAAGCGCAGCGTGTAGCCGTTCTCGACGCTGCCATCGACGTTGGTCCGGTACAGCGCGTTGCGGTCGCGCAGCACGTCGACGATCAGCGGGCTGCGCGTCGCGATGCCCACGGCGATGCCGATGGCGATGGCCGCGAGCAGGCCGCCGTAGACCCAGATGCGGCCGCGCAGCACTTTCGTCGGTTTGCCGTCGACGGCGTTCTGGCTCGAATAGCGGACGAGGCCCTTCGGATAGCCCAGCTTCCCCATCACCTCGTCGCAGGCGTCGATGCAGGCGCCGCAGGCGATGCACTCGTACTGCAGGCCGTTGCGGATGTCGATGCCGGTGGGGCAGACCTGCACGCACATCGTGCAGTCGATGCAGTCGCCGAGCGCCTCGCCGACGGGCTTCTCGCGCTCCTCGACATGGATGGCCGCATCGACGATCGAGGTGGTGCCGCGGGCGCCGCTGGCGAGGCTGGCGGCGCTCTGGTGGCGGGCGAACCAGGCCACCCAGCCGTCGGCGTCCGCCTTCGGCAACAGCCCGCGGGCACGCTCGAGCACGCTGGCGAGGCTGCCCTTCTTGCGCGGCCCGCGCGGTTCGCCGCGGCGCTCGTCGTAGGCGATGATCAGGGTGTTGCGGTCGAACATCGCGCTCTGGAAGCGCGCGTAGGGGCACATGTACTTGCACACCTGCTCGCGCAGGAAGCCGGCGTTGCCCCAAGTGGCGAGCGCGTAGAACAGCGTCCAGAAGGTCTCGTAGCCGCCCCACTCGAAGGGCACGAGGCGGGCGCCGAGGTCGCGGATGGGCGTGAAGTAGCCGACGAAGGTGAAGCCCGTCCAGAGGGCGAACACCGCCCAGAGCAGGTGCTTCGAGCCCTTGCGCAGCAGCTTCTCGCGCGACCAGGGCGCCGCGTCGAGCTTCATCCGCTTGGCGCGGTCGCCCTCGGTCCAGCGCTCCATCCAGAGGAAGACTTCGGTCCACACCGTTTGCGGGCAGGCATACCCGCACCACAGCCGCCCCGCCATCGCCGTGAAGAAGAACAGCGAGAGGCCCGCCATCACCAGCAGCAGGGCGAGGAAGATGAAGTCCTGCGGCCAGAACACCAAGCCGAACACGTGGAACTTGCGCGCCGGCAGGTCCCACAGCACCAGCTGCTGGCCGTCGATCGAGACCCAGGCCACGCCGTAGTAGAGGCCCAGCAGGACGACGACGGCGAGGTGGCGCAGGCGCTGGAACAGCCCGGACACCTCGCGCGGGTACACTTTCGCCTCGGAAACGTACAGGGCGCCGTCGTCGACGACCTTCAGCGGCAGCGGCTTGCCCATCGATTCAGTCCTTGAGCGGACCGTTGAAGCGGCTGGCGGGCCGCAGCAGGATCCAGGTGAACAGGCTCGAGCTCGCGGTGGCGGCCCAGAACATGAAGAAGCAGATCGTGTAGCCCACGCCGCGCCCGATCTCGTGGTCGAGATCGGGGAAGCTGATGTCGCGGAGGTCCAGCGGATCGACGAAGGCGAAGAACACCATCGTCATCACGCCCGCCGCGAAGAACGACGGCCAGAGGATCGCGCCGAGCCGCTGGGTCCAGCTGCGCGGCGGGTGCTCGATGCGCGGGCCGTCGTCCATGGCCTCAGCCTTCGCTCGTGGCGGTCGGTGCGGCGGCGTCCGCCGCGGCCGCCTCGGCGGGCGCCGGTGCCGGTGCCGGTGCCGGTGCCTGCGCCGGCGTCGAGGCGAGTTCCGGCTCACCGCTCAGCGAATGCACGTAGGCGGCCACCAGGCGCACGCGGTCCGCGCCCAGCACCGGCTCGAAGGCCGGCATCTGGCCGTTGCGGCCCTTGATGATGCCTTCGCGGATCGTGGCGAGGTCCGGCGCGTACAGCCAGTCGGTGTCCGTGAGGTTCGGGGCGCCCAAGGCCGGGTTGCCCTTGCCGTCGACGCCATGGCAGGCCGCGCAGACGAGGTCGAACTTCGCCTTGCCGACCGAGGCCAGCGCCGGATCTACCGACGTGCCGGAGAGCGACTGCACGTAGGTGGCGACCGCCGTCACCGCGGCATCGTCGCCGATCGCCGCGCCGAGGGCGGGCATGACACCGATCCGGCCGTGGTTGATCGTCGCCAGCATCGTGGCCTCGTCCTTGCCCCACTGCCAAACCGTGTCGGTGAGGTTGGGGAAGCCGCGGGCGCCGCGACCGTCCGAGCCGTGGCACTGCGCGCAGTTGTTGGCGAACAGGTTGCGGCCGACGGCCAGCGCCTCCGGCGATCGGGCGATCTCGGCGATCGGCATCGTGGCGAACCGGGCGTAGCGCTCGGCGAACGCCGCGTCGGCCTTGGCCTTCTCGGCGTCGTGCTGCTTCTGCGAGCTCCAGCCGAACGCGCCCTCGGCCTTGCCGAAGCCCGGATACACCACGAAGTAACCGATGGTGAAGGCGATGGTCAGGTAGAACAGGTTGATCCACCAGCGCGGCAGCGGCTTGTTGTACTCGGTGATGTTGCCGTCCCAGACGTGGCCGGTCGTCTCACCGGTGGGCAGGCTGCTGTTGCGCTGCTTCGAGGTGTACCAGAGCAGCCATACGCAACCGACGAGGTTGAGGACGACGAGGGCGATCAGGAACCAGGACCAGAAGTCGCTCACGGGCGTTCCTCCGTCGTTTCGTCGTCAAGGGCCATGCGGGCCAGGCGGTCGAAGTCCGCGGCTCGGCGGACCACGAACAGCCAGTAGGCGCCGCCGAGGAAGGCGGCAAGAAGGATTGCGGTGACGGTGCCGGCGATCATGTCAACCTCGCGGTGCGTGTTTGCCGAGGCCCTGCAGATAGGCCACCAGCGCGTCGAGTTCCGACTTGCCTTCGACGGCCGCCGCGGCGCCCTGCAGGTCTTCGTCGGTGTAGGGGTGGCCCAGCGTGCGCAGCGCGGCGAGGTTCGCCGTGATCGCCTTGCCGTCCACCGGCGTTTCGGCCAGCCATGGGTAGGCCGGCATGTTCGACTCCGGCACCACAGCGCGCGGGTCCATCAGGTGCACGCGGTGCCAGTCGTCGGAGTAGCGGCCGCCCACGCGGGCGAGGTCCGGACCGGTGCGCTTGCTGCCCCACTGGAAGGGACGGTCGTAGACCGACTCGCCGGCCAGCGAGTAGTGGCCGTAGCGCTCGGTCTCGAAGCGCAGGGTGCGCACCATCTGCGAGTGGCAGTTGTAGCAGCCCTCGCGCACGTAGACGTCGAAGCCGGCCTGCTCGAGGGCGGGGCGGGGCTTCATGCCGGGCAGCGGTTCCACCTGCTCGGCGCTGTACATCAGCGGGACGATCTCGGCGAGGCCGCCGAAGCTGATCGCCACGGCGATCAGCACGCCCATCAGGCCCACGTTGCGTTCGATCTTGTCATGGCTCATCGCGGCGACTCCTTAGGCGTGGGCCGGTTCGAGGACGGGGTGTTCGACCGCGCCGCGCGAGGCCTGCAGGGTCTTCCAGACGTTCACGACCATCAGCACCATGCCGACGATCACCAGCACGCCACCCGCCAGGCGGATCAGGTAGTACGGGTAGGTGAACTTCACGATCTCGATCCAGGCGTAGGTCAGCGTGCCGTCGACGTTCGCCGCGCGGCTCATCAGGCCCTGGCCGATACCGGACACCCACATCGAGGCGGCATAGAGCACCACGCCGATGGTGTGCGTCCAGAAGTGCGCGTCGATCAGCTTGGTCGAGGCCATTTCCTTCAGGCCGACGCACTTCGGGATCAGCATGTAGACCGCGCCGATGGAGATCATCGCGACCCAGCCCAGCGCGCCGGAATGCACGTGGCCGATGGTCCAGTCGCTGTAGTGCGAGAGGGCGTTGACCGACTTGATCGACATCATCGGGCCCTCGAAGGTGCTCATCATGTAGAACGACAGCGAAACGATGAGGAACTTCAGGATCGGGTCGGTGCGCAGCAGGTGCCACACGCCCGAGAGGGTCATGATGCCGTTGATCGCACCGCCCCAGCTCGGGGCCAGCAGCACCAGGGAGAACACCATGCCGAGGCTCTGCGCCCAGTCCGGGATGGCCGTGTACTGCAGGTGGTGCGGGCCCGCCCACATGTAGATGGCGATCAGCGCCCAGAAGTGCACGATCGAGAGGCGGTAGCTGTAGATCGGCCGGCCGGCGCGCTTCGGCACGAAGTAGTACATGATCCCGAGGAAGCCGGCGGTCAGGAAGAAGCCCACCGCGTTGTGGCCGTACCACCACTGCACCATCGCATCGACGGCGCCCGAGTAGATCGGGTAGCTGTGCAGGGCCGAGGTCGGCAGCGCCAGCGAGTTGGTGATGTGCAGCACTGCGACGGCGATGATGAAGGCGCCGTAGAACCAGTTCGCCACGTAGATGTGGCTCACGCGGCGCTTCACGATCGTGCCGAAGAAGAGCACCGCATAGGCCACCCAGACCACGGCGATGGCGATGTCGATCGGCCATACCAGCTCGGCGTACTCCTTGCCCTGGGTCAGGCCCAGCGGCAGCGAGACGGCGGCCGCGACGATGATCGCCTGCCAGCCCCAGAACACGAAGCTGGCCAGCTTGTCGGAGATCAGCCGCACGTGGCAGGTGCGTTGCACCACGTAGAGCGAGGTGGCGAACAGCGCGCTGCCGCCGAAGGCGAAGATCACCGCGTTGGTGTGCAGCGGGCGCAGGCGCCCGAAGCTCAACCACGGGATGTCGAAGTTGAGCGCCGGCCAATAGAGCTGGGCGGCGAGCAGCACGCCGACGGCCATGCCGACCACGCCCCAGATCACGGTGGCCAGCGAGAACTGGAGGACGACCCGGTCGTTGTAGGTCGCGGGTGGGGCTTCGGGGTGCCGGGTGGGCGCGGACGCGCTCATGGGAGGCCTCGTCAGGGAAGTGAGGCCAGTGTGAGTGTCGGTCGGGTGCGACCGATTGACGCCGGTCAAAACGGCGTCTGCGGGTCCCGCGGCCCGTCCCGGCCCGGGCGAAGGTCGCGCATTCGTCGCGCCCGGAGGGCGATTTCCCGTCAATTCGGGACTTACAAGAAAATCCAAGACCCTTTGGTGCCAAGCCTCAACTGTTTCATCGTGAAACCGTTGCTTGAAGCAACCGATGTGACGGCGTTTCTTCCGTCCGGTGACGAAAACGTGACTCGCTTCACCGCACGTCCCCCGTCACGACCCTCCCGCGACCCCCTTCCTGGCAGACCTTGGCGGTCCGCCCTGGGAAGGTCTGGTCGGCGGGGAGGGCGGCATCACCGAGGCGTGCCCGCGCGCCCGGGGGCCGGTAGCTGGCGCAGGGATGCCAAGGGCTTCGGCCCGACCTTCCGTTTCGCTCCAATCGACCAGGGGAAATTCAACGTGATCCGCAAATCCTTCCAGCCCCATGCACTGGCTGCCGCGCTGTTCATGGCCATGGCGCCGCTCGGTGCCGCGGTCGCCGCCGATGGACCGCGCGTTTTCAACGCATCGGCCATCGAATCGGGCGCCGAGTTCTCGGGCTTCATCGTCAAGTTCCGCGACGGCACCGCCGAGCGCGCCAACCCGGCCATGGTCACGAATTCGCTTCAGGGGACGAATTCGATGATGGCCCGCGCCGCCGGCGGCGCCCCGGGCCTGCGCCATTTCCGCCGCATGTCGCTCGGCGCCGACGTGGTTCGCGCGGAGCGCGCGCTCAGTCGCGCCGAGGCCGTGCAGGTGATGCAGCAGTTGGCGAGCCTGCCGGGCGTTGAATACGTCGAACCCGACCTGATCATGCGTCCGGCGCTGACGCCCAACGACACGCGCTACGGCGAGCAGTGGGGCTTTTTCGACGCCGACGCCGGTATCCGCGCCAACACGGCGTGGGACGTCGCCACGGGCGCGGGCGTCATCGTCGCGGTGATCGACACCGGCCGCACGGCCCACAGCGACCTCGACGCCAACACGGTGGCGGGCTACGACTTCATCTCCAGCAGCACGACGGCCAACGACGGCAACGGCCGCGACGCCAACGAGTTCGATCCGGGCGACTGGACCACGGGCCAGTGCGGTCCGGCCAGCAATTCGAGTTGGCACGGCACCCACGTCGCCGGCACCATCGCCGCCGTAACCAACAACGCCAAGGGCGTGGCCGGCACCGCGTTCGGCGCGAAGGTCATGCACGTCCGCGCGCTGGGCACTTGCGGCGGCTCGACCTCCGACATCGCCGACGCCATCACCTGGGCCTCGGGCGGCACCGTCTCGGGCGTGCCGACGCTGTCGGCCTCCCAGGCCGCCAAGGTCATCAACTTGTCGCTGGGCGGATCCGGCGCCTGCGGCACCACGACGCAGAACGCCATCAACGGCGCGGTCAGCCGTGGTTCCACCCTGGTCATCGCGGCGGGCAACAGCAACACCAACGTCTCGACGGCCACGCCAGCCAACTGCGCCAACGTCATCGCGGTCGCCTCGGTGACGAGCAGCTCCGCCCGTTCGAGCTTCTCGAACTACGGCACGCTGATCGATGTGTCGGCCCCGGGCTCGGCCATCCTGTCAACGCTGAATTCGGGCACCACCACGCCGGGCGCCGAGACCTACGCCAGCTACAGCGGCACCTCGATGGCCACCCCGCACGTGGCTGGCGTCGTCGCCCTGATGCAGAGTCGTCGCATTGCGCTCGGCTTGCCGCTGCTGAGCCCCGCCCAGGTCGAGTCGACCTTGAAGAGCACCGCGTATCCGCTCTCGGGCGCCTGTTCGGGCGGCTGCGGCGCCGGCATCGTCGATGCCCGCCGCGCCGTCGATGCCGCGGGCGGCGCGGGCGGTGGCGGTGGCACGACGCAGACCTACGCCAACGAGACCGACTTCGCGATCCGCGACAACACCACGATCAATTCACCGATCACCGTGTCGGGCCGCAGCGGTGCTGCGCCGTCCAATGCCTCCGTGTCGGTGGACCTCGCCCACACCTACCGCGGCGACCTGCTCGTCCAGCTGGTGGCACCGGATGGCTCGCTGTACACCATCTCGAACCGTGCCGGCGGCAGCGCGGACAACCTGATCGGCACCTACACGATCAACCTGTCCTCGGAGCAGCTCAACGGCACCTGGAACCTGCGCGTCAACGACAACGCGGCCGGCGACACCGGCACGCTGCGTCGCTGGACGATCACGTTCTAATTGGAAAAGGGGAACGACGGCGGGCCCGGGCTTCGGCCCGGGCCCGGCGGCGTCAAGACCGCTTTGGCCAAGGAGGGGGAGCCCGCGCCGCAGGTGCGGGCTTCGTCGTTCCGGGCTCAGTCGATCGCTTCGAAGCGGTTGGCGGCGACGTTCTTGCGCACCCTGAAGGGATCCCAGACGCGGCCGTTCATCGCGATGTAGACGCCGGGCGGCATCGACTGCACGGCGCCGACCGCACAGCCGACGTTGAACTCGGTGTCGGAGCCGCGGAAGCGCGCCGGGCTGAGGGCGCCGGTGAGTACGATGGTCTTGCCGAGGTCGGCCAGCACCTTCGCCGTCTCCACCATGGTGTCGGTGCCGTGGGTGATCAGCACGTGCTTTTGCGGCTGAGCGGCGATGAGCGTGCGCACCATCTGCCGATCGTCGTCGGTGATGTGCAAGCTGTCCTTGCGCAGCGCCGGGATGACCGTGAACCGGAAGGCGACGCCGAGCTCGCGCAGGATGTTGCCGATCTGCGGCTCGCCGACCTGGTAGTCCGACTTGTCGTCGAAATAGACCTTGTCGATCGTTCCGCCGGTGGTGACGATCAGCAGCTCGTCCATCGCGGTGCTCCGTGGGCGTGAGGGGGCGGAAGTTTACTGCGCGCCGGCGTCCCCGGCGTCTGCGGCCTTCCCGCGCCGGGCCGTGGCCCGGGCCTGCAGGCCGCGCCAGCTGGCAGCCACGACCAGGCCCACCGAGAGCAGGGTTTCGGCCCAGGCCAGCGCCGTGACCTCGGGATTGCTCCAAAGCTCCATCACGCCATGCGAGAAGTACAGCAGGGCGGCCACACCACCCCAGAACCCGGCGCTCGGGCGCCGGAAGATCGCCAGCAGCAACGCGGGCAGGATCGGCAGGCTCATCAAGCCGAGCACGATCGCCGGCGGCAGCCACGTGGAGGGTGCCAGCCACAGGTGCCAGACGGGCTGCAGCAGGGCCAGCGCGAGGATCCAGGGCAGCGGTCGAAGCAGGGCGTTCATCGTTCCGAATCTCGCAGGGTCGTCGATCGTGGTGGGGGGCGACATCAGGCGAGGCGCCGGGCGACGTCGGCAAGCCGTCGGCCAAGGGCCTGAGCGAGCACCTTCTCGTCGTCACTCAAGGTCGCATCGTCGTTCGCGCCAGCCACGTGGCTGGCGCCATACGGCGTGCCGCCGCTCCGCGTGCTGGACAGGGCCGCCTCGGAGAACGGCAGGCCGACGATCAGGCAGCCGTGATGCAGGAGGGGTAGATGCATCGACAGCAGGGTCGATTCCTGCCCCCCGTGCATCGAGGCTGTCGAGGTGAACACCGCGGCTGGTTTGCCCACCAGCGCACCGGACGCCCACTCCGCCCCGGTGGTGTCGAGGAAGTGCTTCATCGGCGCGGCCATGTTGCCGAAGCGGGTCGGGCTTCCGAGGACCAGTCCGGCGCATTCGGACAGGTCGGCTTTGGTGACGTAGGGCGCGCCGTCGTCGGGCACCGGTGGGCTGGCCGTGGTGGTGGCTGGCGCCACCGGCGGGACGGTGCGCAGCCGCGCCGTCATGCCGTCGACCGATTCGATGCCGCGTGCGATCTGGCGCGCCAGCGCGGCCACCGAGCCGCCGCGACTGTAGTAGAGGACAAGCACGTCGGACATCGCGGTACCGGGCGGGAGAAGGGCCTCGAAGGCTAGCGCATCGGACGGCGTGGCCGGCGTGAGGCCACCGATCGGTCCGCTCGGCAGGCGCGGGCGGCATCCGCCGCGCTAGGCTTCGACCCATGACCCGGCTTGCTGTCCTCCAGCGTTGGTGGGATCGCCTTGATCGCGACCTCAGCACGACGTTCTTCCGCTTCCTCGCCCGGCGCTTCGTCGACGACCGCTGCTTCGAATCGGCGGGCGCGCTGTCGTACACGACCGTCTTTGCGCTGGTGCCGCTGTCGGCGGTGGTGTTCGCGATCCTCGCGGCCTTCCCGGTGTTCGACGCCTGGACGCAGGCCCTCGTCGACTTCGTGTTCCAGAACTTCGTTCCGGACGCCGCTTCGGCGGTGGCCGACACTCTCCACCAGCTGGCCGGCAGCGCCCGCCAGCTCAGCCTCAAGGGTCTCGTCGCCCTGATGGTGTCGGTGTTGCTGGTGATGCTGGCCATCGAGCAGACCTTCGACCGCATCTGGCGCGTACCGCAGCCGCGGCCGACGCTGTGGCGCCTCGTCGTGTACTGGACGCTGCTGACGCTCGGTGCCGTCCTGGCGGCGTCCAGCCTCGCGGCGAGCACATGGCTCTTCGCACTGCCGGCCTTCGCCCAGGCCAATGCCACCCTGGGGCAGCAGGCCCTTGCCGCGATGCCCTTCGTCGTCGCCTTCGTGGTGTTCACCACGGCGTACCGGCTGATCCCGAACCGGCCCGTGCCGCTGCGCTTCGCGCTGGCCGGCGCACTGCTGGCCGCCGTGCTGTTCGAGACCGCCAAGCACGGCTTCGCCTGGTACCTGCGCAACACGAACTTCGAGCAGCTCTACGGCGCCTTGGCCGTCATCCCGATCTTCCTGGTCTGGGTCTGGCTGAGCTGGCTCGTGGTGCTGCTGGGGGCTTCGCTGGCGGCCTCGTTGGGCGCTTTCCGCTACCAGCCTCGGCACCAGCGGCTGCCGGCCGGCGCCGAGCTCTACGCCTGCCTGCGTCTGTTGGCCCGCCTGGAGGAGAGCCGGCGCCACGGCCGCGGGCTCGATGCCGAAGCCTTGCGCGCCCTGGAGCCGGCGCTCACCGACGACCTTTGCCAGCGCCTGCTGGGCGGCCTCGCGGAACTGCAGGTGGTGCAGCGCGGGGAAAGCGGGGCGTGGCTGCCGGTGCGCGACCTCGCCACGGTCACGCTGGAGGACCTGCACGAGCGCCTCGGCCTGCGCCTACCGCCGGCGGATTGCACGCTGCCCGGTGCCGATGACGCCATCGGTCGTGCCGCGCTCTCGGCCCTGCGCCACCTGCGACAGCCCCTCGACACCGCCCTCAGGCATCCTCTCTCCGATTTCCTCCTTCCCGAACCGGACGCCCCGTGATGCCTTTCCGCTCCGCCGTTGCCCGACCCGTGCTTGCCGCGGCCGTTGCCCTCACGCTTGCGGCCTGCGGGCCGTCGACGTCGCCGGACGCCGGTCCGGTCGAGGCCGCCACGCCGATCGCCGACGCCACACGCCCCGAGCCGACGACGGCGGCAGCCACGGAGGCTGCGCCCGCCGTGCCGCCGCCGGCCGATGCCGCGAAGCCGACGCATCCCACGCTGGCGGTCGACACCGTGGACCACGGCCGTTTCGACCTCGCCGCGCACCGCGGCCGGTGGGTGGTGGTGAACTTCTGGGCCACGTGGTGCGCGCCCTGCCTCAAGGAGATCCCGGACCTCAACGCGCTGGATGCGAAGCGCGATGACCTCGTCGTCATCGGCCTGGCCTACGAGGAGATCACGCCCGAGGCGATGCGCGCCTTTTACGCCGAAAAGGTGAAGCCGGAGTACCCGGTCGCCATCGTCGACGTCTACAACCCGCCGGCTGATTTCGACACCCCGCGTGGCCTGCCCTTCACCGTGCTGGTGGCGCCGGACGGCGAGGTGGTGCACAAGTTCCTCGGTCCCGTCACGGGTGACGAGATCGAAGCGAAGATCAGCGAAGTCGCCGCGGTGTCCTCGACGACGGACGACGCCGGGTCGTCGCCGGCCTGACCGGCGCTTTGGAGTCCGAGCTGTCCGGGATCGGTGGCAGCGTTGCATAGCGTTCTGGCAAGGGCTTCCCGGGCAACCTCGGCAACGCCAGCGGGCGATCCTCCGGAGCCTGCCACGGCAGGCTGGCCAGCCAGTGGCGGATCATCGTCAGGCGCCCACGGCGCTGATCATTGAAGTCCACCAGTGTCCACGGCGCGTGCACGGTATGCGTGGCGGCGAGCATGGCCTCGCGGGCCCTGGTGTACTCGGCGTACTTCGCCCGGGCCTTGAGGTCGATGGGCGAGAGTTTGTAGCGCTTGAGCGGGTCCATGGCGCGTTCGGCGAAGCGCTCTTCCTGCCTTGCCTGGTCGACGCCCAGCCAGTACTTGGCGATTCGGATGCCGTCGTCCACCAGCAGTTTCTCGAACACGGGCACCTGTTCGAGGAACCCCCGGTACTGCGCATCGGTGCAGAAACCCATCACTTTCTCGACGCCGGCGCGGTTGTACCAGCTGCGGTCCATCAGCACGATCTCGCCCGCCGAGGGCAGGTGCGCGACGTAGCGCTGGAAGTACCACTGGCCGCGTTCCACATCGCTGGGCTTGTTGAGCGCGACGACGCGGCAGTGGCGGGGGTTCAGCGTCTCGGCGATGGCGTGGATCACGCCGCCCTTCCCGGCGGTGTCGCGGCCCTCGACGATCACCAGCAGGCGCTGGCCCGTGGAGGCCACCCAGCGTTCTGCCTCGGATAGCGCCAGCTGCAGAGGCGCGAGACGCTCGAGGTAGTCCTTCTTCTTCAACTTGCCGTTGCCGTTGTCGGCACCGTCATCGGTATCGTCGCGTCGGGCCGCCGCCTTGCTCTTCGCCATGCGCCGACGTTAGCGCGACCTCAGCCCCGCTGCATGGTCCCGCCGCGACCGGCGCCGACTCAGGCCGCGTCGGTGAGCAGCTTCAGCTCGTCGGCCTGGGCTTCTTGCGCCAGCCGCTGCACCAGCTCGTCGAGGTCGCCTTCGATGATCGTCGGCAGGGCGTAGAGCGTGAGCCCTTCGACGCGATGGTCGGTCACGCGGCCCTGCGGGAAATTCCAGGTGCGGATGCGGGCGCTGCGGTCGCCGCTGCCCACCTGCAGGCGGCGCGAGGCCGCGGTGGCGGCCTGCTGCGCGGCCACCTGCTGCTCGTACAGCGCCGACTTCAGGCGCTGCATGGCCTTGTCGCGGTTGGCGTGCTGGCTGCGCTCCGTCTGGCACTCGACCACGAGCCCGCTGGGCACGTGGGTGATGCGGATCGCCGATTCGGTCTTGTTGACGTGCTGCCCGCCGGCGCCCGAGCTGCGGAACGTGTCCACCTTCAGGTCGGCCGGGTTGATCACGACCTCGGCCACGTCCTCCAGCTCCGGCAGGATCGCCACCGTCGCCGCCGAGGTGTGGATGCGGCCCTGGGCTTCCGTCTCCGGCACGCGCTGCACGCGGTGGGTGCCGGATTCGTACTTCAGCTTGGAATACGCACCACGGCCTTCGATGCGCGCGACGATTTCCTTGAAGCCGCCGTGCTCGCCGGGGTTGGCGCTCTGCACCTCGACGCGCCAGCCCTGCCGCTCGGCAAAGCGGGCGTACATGCGGAACAGGTCGCCGGCGAAGATCGCCGCCTCGTCGCCGCCGGTACCGGCGCGGATCTCGAGGAACAGGTTGCCTTCGTCACGCGGGTCCTTCGGCACCAGCAGCAGGGTGAGCTCGTCGTCGAGCGCGGCCAGCGCGTCGCGGATGGCGGGCAGCTCGTCCTCGGCCATGGCGCGGAGGTCGGGGTCGGCCAGCATCGCCTCGGCTTCGCGGCGGTCGGCCTGCAGTGCGGCCTCGCGCGCCAGCGCATCGGCCACGGGCTGAAGTTGCGAGAACTCGCGGGAGAGCGCGCGGAACTTCGCGTTGTCGGCGATCACCGACGGCTCCGCGAGCAGGCGCCCGACTTCCTCGTGGCGCTCGGCGAGCGCCAGCAGCTTGCGGCGGAGCCCCGGGCTCATGCGGGGTCGCTGGGGCCGGGTTGCGAGCCGTCGGCAGCGAAGAGCTTGGCGGCGGCGGCCAGTGTCGCCGCGTCGCCGTCCAGCGCCGCCTGGCGAAGGGCCGTCGACGGGGCATGCAGCAGCTGGTTGGTGAGCTGGTGCGCAAGGCGTTCCATCACCGCCTCGGCCGGCTCGCCCGCCGCCAAGCGTTCGCGTGCCTTGGCGAGGGCCTCGGCCTTGGCCAGCTCGGCGCTGCGGCGCAGGGCGCGCAGGCTGTCCTGCTGCCCCTGCGCCCGCCACCAGGCCATGAAGTGTTCGACCGAGAGGTCGATGATCGCCTCCGCCTGTTCGGCGGCGGCCTGGCGCGAGGCCTTGCTTTCGCTGATGACCTGCTCGAGATCGTCGACGGTGTAGAGGTAGGCGTTCGCGAGGTCCGACACGCTGGCCTCGATGTCGCGTGGCACGGCGAGGTCGAGCAGGAACATCGGGCGTTGGCGGCGCGCCTTCAGCGCGTCGCGCACGTCGGCAGCCCGCAGCACGGGCTCCCGCGCGGCGGTGGCCGAGATCACCACATCGGCCTCGGGCAGGTGGCGCGCCAGTTCGGAGAGGGGCAGGGCATAGCCGCCGACCCTCGACGCCAAGGCCTGCGCGTGCTCCAGCGTGCGGTTGGCGATGAGCAGGCGCTTCGCCTCGGCGTTGACGAGGTGCTTGGCGGCCAGTTCGATCGTGTCGCCGGCACCGACCAGCAGCACGGTGGCGCGGTCGAGCTCGGCGAAGACCTGCCGCACCAGCCGCACCCCGGCGTAGGCCACGGACACCGGATGCGCGCCGATCCGGGTGTCGGTGCGCACCCGCTTGGCCACGGCGAAGCTCTGCTGGAACAGGCGGTCGAGCGGCGTGCGCAGACTGCCGGCGCCGCGCGCCTGCTGCCAGGCGTCCTTCACCTGGCCGAGGATCTGCGGCTCGCCCAGCACCAGCGAGTCGAGCCCCGTCGCCACGCGGAACAGGTGGCGCACGGCCGCATCGCCTTCATGCGTGTACAGGTAGGTGGCCAGCGCGTCGGTGGCGAGGCCGTTCCGTCGCGCCAGCCAGTCGACGACCGCCGGCACGCGGCCGTCATCGATGCGCGCATAGATCTCGGTGCGGTTGCAGGTGCTGACCAGCGCCGCTTCCTCGACGCCCTCGACCTGCCGGAGTTGCCGTAGCGTCTCAGCCATTTGCGCTTCGCCCACGGCCACCTTCTCGCGCACCTCGACGGGCGCGGTCTGGTGGTTCACTCCGAGGGCGATCAGGGGCATGGCGGGCGCGATGATGGGCGCGGGGTGACGGCGGGACGCTATTCTAGCGGCCCCGCTTGGAGTCACGATGAATCGCTGTCCCTGGAGTCCGTTGGCGACGGTTGCCGCCGTGCTGGTGCTGTTGGGGCCTGCCATGACCTCGCTGGCGACCGCAGCGCCGATGCCTCGTGACGTCCTCGAAGCGCTGATGGCGGCGGAGTTCGCCCGCGCCGGTCGCGATGTCGAGGCCTCTGCGGCGCATGCCTTGGTCGCGGCGAGGATGTCCCGCGATGCCGGGTTGGCGGAGCGCGCCGTCGAGGCCGCACTGGACGCCGACGACCCGGCGCGAGCTGCCGAGGCTCTCGGGCGCTGGGCCGAACTGCAGCCGCAGTCGGCGCGTCGCGACGCCCTCGCACTGCGCTTCCATGTCGTCCAGGGCGATGCCGACCGCGCCGTGGAGACGGCAGTGCGGTTGCTCGCCGACCCGTCGACCCTGCCGGTGCTGGTGGCGGGTCTCGAAGCGCCCTACCCGGACCAGGGGGTTATTGCACGCGCCGTGCTTCGCGCGCTTCGGGTCGACGGCCGCTTCCCGCAGCGGCTCGACGCTTGGCTGGCCATGGCCGGCCTCGCACAGCGGCTCGGGGACGCGGCGCTGTCGGCGCAATGGATCGACACCCTGACGCAGCGCTTCCCAGCCGACCCGCGTGCCGGCCTGCTGCGCGCGGAGCGGCTCACGCAACGCGGCGAGCGCGATGCGGCGCGTGCGGAAGTGCGCCTCGTGCTGTCGCGCGGCGACTTGCCTTCCGAGCAACGCCGGATCGCGGCCGAGGCCCTGGCGGTGCTCGGTGATCCGGAAGGCGCGGCGGCGGCCATGGCGGCGGGTCCGCAGGACGCCCGCTCGATGACGTTGCGTTCGACCTGGTTGGCCCGCGCCGGCGATTTGGAGGGTTTGCGCCTCCTCTTCCTCGAAGCGGAGACATTGGCGTCGCGCCAGGTGGTGCCCGAACCCGCGCTTCCCCTGTTGCTTGGTGAGCTCGCCGAGCGCCTGCAGGATTGGCCTGCCGCCGAACGTTGGTATCGGCGTCTCGACGAAGGCGAGGCCGGTGATCGGGCCCGCCTTCGCCTTGGCGTCGTCCTGGCGCGGCAGTCGCGTTTCGATGACAGCCTGGCCGCGCTGCGGGCGCTCCAGTCGGACGATCAGGCGGACGGAAGCATCCGCCGCGACGCGTTTCTCGCCGAGGCCGACCAGTGGGAATCCCGCCGCCGCCGCCAAGACGCCGAATCAGCCCTGACCCGTGGCCTTGCCGTGCTCGAAGACGACCCGGCCTTGCGCGTGGCTCGTGCACGCGTCGCGCGCAACGCCGGCAAATCCGCGGACGCCGAGGCCGAGCTCCGGGGCGTGCTTGCCCGCGATCCGCGGTATGCACCCGCGTTGCGCGCCCTGGGAGCACTTCTGCTTGTGCGCGGCGCCCCCGGCGACGCCGAGCCGCTGTTTGCCCGCGCTTGGGGCATCGAGCCCGGTGCGCCGACGGCCGCCGCCTGGGGGGAGTCGCTCTGGCTGCTGGGACGGACCGCGGAGGCGCGCGAGGCGTGGCAGCGCGGGCGTCAGCTCGACCCTTCGGACCCCGTTCTCACCGATACCTTGGAGCGCTACGGCCAATGATCTCGCGCGGCTTCGGCCTGCTGTTGCTCCTCGCCCTCGCCGGATGCGCGTCGTATCCGGGGGGCGTGCCGCCTGGTGGCGGGGAGGGCGCCAAAGGGCGCGGTGACACGGGCGCTGAGGGCGTTGCGCCCCCCGTGGACTCGCCGGAGGCCTTCGCCGCGCTCGCGGCCCGTGATTCGGCGCTGCGCCGCGCGTCCGCATGGTCGCTCACCGGGCGGATCGCCGTTGCCCGCGGGAATGATGGCGGAACCCTCGGTTTTTCATGGACGCAGCGCGATGAGGTCTTCGATCTCCGCCTGAGTGCTCCCGTGACCGGAAAACAGTGGCGTCTTCGTGGAAGCCCCGGCAGCGCGACCCTCGAGGGTCTCGAGGGCGGGCCGCGCCAAGGGGTGGATGCCGAAGCGCTGCTGCTCGAGGTCACCGGTTGGCGGCTACCCATCCGGCAGTTGCCCGATTGGGTGCGCGGTCTGCGGGGGGCGGGGCGGGTGTCGGACCTGGCGATCGATGGCTTCGGCCGGCCGGTCGGTTTTCGCCAGGACGCGTGGGCATTGTCCTATCGGGACTGGTGGCCGGGCGATCCGCCGTTGCCCAGACGGGTCTTCGCCGAGACGGATGGGGCTTCGGTCCGCCTTGTGGTCACCGAGTGGGGCGCGGTCCCTGCCGATGGGGTGGAGCGGCCGGAATGATGGTTCCCCCCGACGATCGGCCAGGATGGCTGGCCTATCCCGCGCCGGCCAAGTTGAACCTTTTCCTGGCCATCACCGGGCGTCGGCCGGACGGGTACCACGACCTTCAGACCGTGTTCCAGTTGCTCGATTGGGGGGATACCGTCTGGATCCGTCTCCGGGACGACAGTCGCATCGAGCGGCTGGGGGCGCCGGACTACGCGCCGGATCCCGCCAGGGATCTGGTGGTCCGGGCTGCGGAGCGGTTGCGCTCCCTGGCGGTCTCCAGCAATAGCGCCTGCAAGTTCAGCCAAGGCGCAGACATCAGCGTCCAGAAGCGCGTTCCAGTGGGCGGCGGGTTCGGCGGCGGATCCTCCGACGCGGCCACCGTGCTGGTGGCTCTCGATCGGCTCTGGGGGATGGCGCTTGGCGTCGAGCGTCTCGCGGCCGTCGCTCTTGCCCTGGGGGCCGATGTGCCGGTCTTCGTCCGCGGCTACAGCGGCTGGGCGGAGGGGGTCGGCGAGGCCTTGGTGCCGATGGCCTTGGGCAGGCGCCACTACGTCGTGGCCGACTCCGGGGTTTCCGTCCCGACAGCTGAACTCTTCCAAGCCCCTGATTTGAAGCGGGATGCGCCCCCCGCTACAATCGCCGACTTCCTTTCCGGGATGCTCCACGGCAACGCCTTCGAGCCGGTGCTGCGCCAGCGCGCGCCGCTTGTGTCGAGGCTGCTGGATCGTCTGGAGGCGTTCGGGGACGCGCGACTCACCGGTACCGGGGGCGGGTGTTTCGTCGAACTGCCTTCGCAGGCCGAGGCCGAAGCCGTGCAGCGCCAGCTGGCGGCCGAGGGCTGGGGTTGCCGGGCCTGCGTCGGCGTCGACCGCTCGCCCCTCCAGGCGGCGCTCGGCGCCTGACCGCAGGCAGGCGCGGCGCGAGTCGCGGCAACACACCACGTAGGGGCGTCGCCAAGAGGCCTAAGGCACCGGGTTTTGATCCCGGCATTTCGTAGGTTCGAATCCTACCGCCCCTGCCACACCGGTCCGCCCGGCCACACCTCCCCGGAGCCTTAGCGATGCGCAAGCAAAACCTGCTGCTGTTCACCGGCAATGCGAACCGCCCGCTGGCGCTGTCGGTGTGCCGGGAGCTCGGCGTGCCGCTGGGCAAGGCCCTCGTGGGCCGCTTCTCCGACGGCGAGGTGCAGGTCGAGATCGAAGAGAACGTCCGCGGCCAGGATGTGTTCGTCCTGCAGCCGACGAACGCGCCGACGGCCGAGAACCTGATGGAGCTGCTGGTGCTCGTCGACGCGCTGAAGCGCGCCTCGGTCGCCAGCGTCACCGCGGTCGTGCCGTATTTCGGCTATGCCCGCCAGGACCGTCGCCCGCGTTCGGCACGCGTGCCGATCACCGCGAAAGTCGCGGCCAAGATGTTCGGCGCCGTCGGCACCGACCGCCTGCTCACCATCGACCTGCACGCCGACCAGATCCAGGGCTTCTTCGACATCCCGGTCGACAACGTCTACTCCTCGCCCCTGCTGCTCGCCGACATCTGGCGCACGCACGGCACCGAGAACCTGATCGTCGTCTCGCCGGACGTCGGCGGCGTGGTGCGTGCGCGCAGCATCGCCAAGCGCCTGGACGACGCCGACCTCGCCATCATCGACAAGCGTCGCCCGCGCGCCAACGTGGCGACCGTGATGAACATCATCGGTGACGTCGATGGCAAGACCTGCGTGCTGGTGGACGACATCGTCGATACCGCCGGTACGTTGTGCGCCGCGGCTGCCGCACTCAAGAGCCAAGGTGCCCGCAAGGTCGTCGCCTACTGCACCCACCCGGTGCTGTCCGGCGCCGCGATCAGCAACGTTACCAACAGCCAGCTCGACGAGCTGGTCGTCACCGACACCATCCCGCTGTCGGAGACCGCGCGCCTGTGCCCGCGGATCCGCCAGCTCAGCGTCGCCGAACTGCTTGCCGAGACCGTCCGCCGCATCGCGTTCGGCGAATCGGTCTCCGAGCTCTACGTCGACTGATCGAACCTGCCGCCCCGGGGTGAATCCGGCGCGGCTGCTGCACCACTGCCCTGGTCGCGGGGCAGTGTCCCCACCGCCGCGAGGCGGTCACCACCAAGCAAGGCAACAACGAAATGGCCATCCACATCATCAACGCCACCAGCCGCAAGGACGAGGGTAAGGGTGCGAGCCGCCGCCTCCGTCGCAGCGGCCAGGTCCCGGCGATCGTCTACGGCGCCAACGCCAACCCGGAGTCGATCCAGCTCAACCACGAGAAGCTCTGGCTGATCCAGCAGAACGAGTGGTTCTACGCCTCGATCCTCGACCTCGACGTCGACGGCAAGGTGCAGAAAGTGCTGCTGCGTGACATGCAGCGCCACCCGTACAAGCAGATCGTCATGCATGTCGACTTCCAGCGCATCGACGAGAACGCGCCGATCCGCTTCACGGTGCCGCTGCACTTCGTGAACCAGGAAGGTTCGCCGGCCGGCAAGTCGGCGGGCGTCGTCATCACCCACGAGCTGAACGCGGTGGAAGTCTCGGCCCTGCCGAAGGACCTGCCGGAGTTCATCGAGGTCGACCTGTCGGCGCTGGCCGTCGGCGACATCGTCCACCTGTCGGCCCTCAAGCTGCCGGCCGGCGTGTCGATCCCCGAGCTGAAGCTGGGCAAGGAGCACGACCTCGCCGTCGTGATCGCCAAGCACGCCCGTGCCGCCGAGGAAGAAGTGGCTGCCCCGGCTGCCGCCGAAGTGCCGAGCACCAAGTCGGCCAAGGCCGCTGCCGCCCCGGCCGCCGCCGCCCCGGCCAAGCCTGCGAAGAAGAAGTAATCGCGTCGTCCGCGGCGCCCTGATCGGGCGCCGCGACGGAGTCAGCGATTACCGAATCAGCCATGGCTGGCTTGCGCCTCATTGTCGGACTGGGGAATCCCGGTGCCGAATACGACCGGACCCGGCACAACGCCGGGTTCTGGTTTGTTGACGCCCTCGCGGCGCAGGCGAACGCCCGCTGGGGCCTCGATTCGAAGCTGCACGGCGAGATCGCGAAAGCGGAGCTGGCCGGGCACACGCTGTGGCTGTTGAAGCCCGGCACGTTCATGAACGCCTCGGGCCGCTCGGTGGCCGCGGCGCTGCGCTACTGGAAGATCGACCCGTCGGAGTGCCTCGTCGCCCACGACGAGCTCGACCTGGCGGCGGGCGTGGCGCGCCTCAAGTTCGATGGCGGCCACGGTGGGCAGAATGGCTTGCGCGACATCCACGGTCGGCTCGGGCATGGCAAGTACCACCGCCTGCGGGTCGGCATCGGCCACCCGGGCGACAAGACCAAAGTGACGCCTTGGGTGTTGGGACGCCCGGGGCGCGACGACGAGGCGGCCATCCGCGCCGCGATCGACGACGCGCTGCGCGTGCTGCCCCTGGCGCTCGCCGGCGATTTCCCCGAGGCGATGAAGCGCCTCCACACCCCGCCATCCTCGCGCTGACGTTTCCGTCGGCGCATCCAGAACCGGAGTCACCATGGGCATCAAGTGCGGCATCGTCGGCCTGCCGAACGTCGGCAAGTCCACCCTCTTCAACGCGCTGACGAAGGCCGGTATCGCCGCGGAGAACTACCCCTTCTGCACCATCGAGCCGAACGTCGGCATTGTCGAGGTGCCGGACAAGCGTCTCCAGCAGCTGGCCGAGATCGTCAAGCCGCAGAAGGTGCAGCCGGCCATCGTCGAGTTCGTCGACATCGCCGGCCTCGTGGCCGGCGCCAGCAAGGGCGAAGGCCTCGGCAACCAGTTCCTCGCCAACATCCGCGAGACCGACGCCATCGTGAACGTCGTGCGCTGCTTCGACGACGCCAACGTCGTGCACGTGTCCGGTCGCGTCGACCCGATCGCCGACATCGAAACCATCGTCACGGAGCTGGCGCTCGCCGACCTCGGCGCCGTGGAAAAGGCGATCCAGCGCGAGGGAAAGCGCGCGAAGTCCGGCGACAAGGACGCGCAGAAGCTGGTCGCCGTCTTGGAGCGCCTGATGCCCGTGCTGAACGAGGGTCGCCCGGCGCGCACGCTGGAGTTCAGCGATGACGAGAAGCTGCTGTTGAAGCCCCTCTGCCTGCTCACCATCAAGCCGGCCATGTACGTCGGCAACGTGCTCGAGGACGGCTTCGAGAACAACCCTCACCTCGACCGCCTGCGCGAGTTCGCCTCGCGCGAGAAGGCGCCGGTCGTGGCCGTGTGCGCCAAGATCGAGGCCGAGCTCGCCGACCTCGACGATGCCGACAAGCAGGCCTTCCTCGAGGACCTCGGTTTCGAGGAGCCCGGCCTGAACCGACTGATCCGTGCGGGCTACGACCTGCTCGGCCTGCAGACCTACTTCACGGCCGGCGTGAAGGAAGTGCGCGCCTGGACCATCCACAAGGGCGACACCGCCCCGAAGGCGGCCGGCGTCATCCATACCGACTTCGAGAAGGGCTTCATCCGCGCCCAGACCATCGCCTTCGACGACTACATCGCCTTCAAGGGCGAGCAGGGGGCCAAGGAAGCGGGCAAGCAGCGCGCCGAGGGCAAGGACTACGTCGTCAAGGATGGCGATGTCCTGAACTTCCTGTTCAACGTCTGAAGCGGGTTGGGCCAGCGGAGCGGAAATCCCCCGCGACGCGTTGACAAGGTGAAAAGCCCTCGCCAGAATATGCGGCTCTGTCGGAGGAATACCCAAGCGGCCAACGGGGGCAGACTGTAAATCTGCTGGCTCACGCCTTCGGTGGTTCGAATCCACCTTCCTCCACCACTCCCGGCGCCTCGCGGCGACGCGGGTGGGAAGAACGGTCCAGCCCTCGGGCGGGAGTAGTTCAATGGTAGAACCTCAGCCTTCCAAGCTGATGGTGCGGGTTCGATTCCCGTCTCCCGCTCCATGGTTCCACCCGCAACACCAAAACTCGCTCACATAGCTCAGTCGGTAGAGCACTTCCTTGGTAAGGAAGAGGTCGCTGGTTCGATTCCAGTTGTGAGCACCATCCTACGAACCATCATCACCGGGTAGACGGCAATGGCAAAGGGCAAGTTCGAGCGCACCAAGCCTCACGTGAACGTGGGCACGATCGGTCACGTTGACCACGGCAAGACGACGCTGACGGCGGCGCTGACGAAGATCGGTGCCGAGCGTTTCGGTGGTGAGTTCAAGGCTTACGACCAGATCGACGCGGCGCCGGAAGAGAAGGCTCGCGGCATCACGATTTCGACCGCGCACGTGGAATACGAGTCGCCGACGCGCCACTACGCGCACGTCGACTGCCCGGGCCACGCGGACTACGTGAAGAACATGATCACGGGTGCGGCGCAGATGGACGGCGCGATTCTGGTGTGCTCGGCCGCTGACGGCCCGATGCCGCAGACGCGCGAGCACATCCTGCTGTCGCGCCAGGTGGGCGTGCCGTACATCGTGGTCTTCCTGAACAAGGCGGACATGGTGGACGACGCCGAGCTTCTCGACCTGGTCGAGATGGAAGTCCGCGAGCTGCTGTCGAAGTACGACTTCCCGGGCGACGACACGCCGATCATCAAGGGCTCGGCCCGTCTGGCGCTGGAAGGCGACCAGTCGGAGATCGGCGTCCCGGCGATCCTGAAGCTGGTCGAGGCGCTGGACACGTTCATCCCGGAGCCGCAGCGCGACGTCGACCGTCCGTTCCTGATGCCGGTCGAAGACGTGTTCTCGATCTCGGGTCGCGGCACGGTGGTGACGGGTCGCATCGAGCGCGGCGTGATCAAGGTCGGCGAGGAAATCGAGATCGTCGGCATCCGCGACACGCAGAAGACGACGGTGACGGGCATCGAGATGTTCCGCAAGCTGCTGGACCAGGGCCAGGCGGGCGACAACGCGGGCCTGCTGCTGCGCGGCACGAAGCGTGACGACGTGGAGCGCGGTCAGGTCCTGGCGAAGCCGGGCTCGATCAAGCCGCACACGACGTTCGAGTCGGAGGTGTACGTTCTGTCGAAGGAAGAGGGCGGCCGCCACACGCCGTTCTTCAAGGGCTACCGCCCGCAGTTCTACTTCCGCACGACGGACGTGACGGGTTCCATCGAGCTGCCGGAAGGCGTCGAGATGGTGATGCCGGGCGACAACATCAAGATGGTCGTCACCCTGATCGCCCCGGTCGCGATGGACGAGGGCCTGCGCTTCGCGATCCGCGAAGGCGGCCGCACCGTCGGTGCCGGCGTCGTGGCCAAGATCATCAAGTAATAGACTGCGAGGGCAGCGCCGTCCCGGCGCCGTTTCCGCACGGGATGGCGGGCCGCAACACGGTCCGCCATTGCCGTTTAAAGCAAGCCCGCTCCAAGACAATGTACGCCAGTAGCTCAATTGGCAGAGCAGCGGTCTCCAAAACCGCAGGTTGGGGGTTCGAGTCCCTCCTGGCGTGCCACCAGCAAGGTCGTCGTTCCCCCGGGGCGCGGCCGGGAAACGCATGAACACCAAGGTCGAATCGACGAATTCCGCGGTGAACCCGCTGGATCTGGCCAAGTACGCGGCGGCAATCCTGCTACTCGCCGGCGGCGTTGCCGGCTGGTATCTGCTCGACTGGCCGACGCCGATTCGCGTTCTGGTCATGATCCTGGCGGTTCTGGGTGCCGGCGCGGTCGGCGCCTTCACGGCGAAGGGTCGCGAGGCGCAGGAGTTCGTCAGGGAGTCCTTGTTCGAGCTCCGCAAGGTGGTTTGGCCGAGCACCGACGAGTCGGTCCGTACGACGATCGTCATTCTCATCGTCGTGGTCATTGTCAGTCTGGTCCTCGCCGGTTTCGATTACGTCATTTCGCAGGGCGTCCGTGCGCTCCTCGAGCAGAACGGAGGTGCGGCATGAGCAAGCGCTGGTACGTGGTCCACGCCTATTCGGGTTTCGAGAACCAGGTCGCCAAGGCGCTCGAGACGCGCATCGCGCGTTTCGAGATGCAGGAGAAGTTCGGCCAAGTGCTGGTCCCGACCGAAGAGGTCGTGGAAATGCGCGCCGGGCAGAAGCGCAAGTCGGAGCGGAAGTTCTTCCCCGGTTACGTGCTGGTACAGATCGAGACGACGGACGAAGCCGGCATCCCGCGCATCGACAACGAAAGCTGGCACCTGATCAAGGAGACCCCGAAGGTCATGGGCTTCATCGGCGGTACCGCCGAGCGTCCCCTGCCGATCAAGGACAGCGAGGCCGATGCGATCCTCGCCCGCGTCCAGGAGGGCGTCGACAAGCCGAAGCCGAAGGTGCTGTTCGCGCCGGGCGAGATGGTCCGCGTCGTCGATGGGCCGTTCAACGACTTCAACGGCACGGTCGAAGAGGTCAACTACGAGCGCAGTCGCTTGCGCGTCGCTGTGATGATCTTCGGCCGCTCGACCCCGGTCGAGCTCGAGTTCGGCCAGGTCGAGAAGGCCTGACCCCCGTCCGGGCCGCGGCCCGGGCCAGCCAACGGGCCTCGGCCCCCACGTCGCGGCAGGGACACCGGCAAAACCGGACTTCTGCCGCGTCGTCGTTCAGGAAGGTTCCGTTCCTCTGAGGTAAGCTTGCGGGCTTCCCTTCGGGGACGCGTGAAGCCAGGGCACGTCATTCCCTGGAAACGATGGGGAGGCTGCATCGCGCAGCCGCATGCACCCGGAGAGCAGTCATGGCAAAGAAAGTTGTCGGTTACATCAAGCTGCAGGTGAAGGCCGGTCAGGCCAACCCCTCGCCGCCGGTCGGTCCTGCGCTGGGTCAGCGCGGCCTGAACATCATGGAGTTCTGCAAGGCGTTCAACGCCGCGACCTCCAAGCTGGAGCCGGGTCTTCCGACGCCGGTCATCATCACGGCCTACTCGGACCGTACCTTCACCTTCGTCACCAAGAGCACGCCGGCCACGGTGCTGCTGAAGAAGGCGGTGGGCATCACGTCGGGCTCCAAGCGTCCGAACACCGACAAGGTGGGCAAGGTCACCCGCGCCCAGCTGGAAGCCATCGTGAAGCAGAAGGAGGCCGACCTGACGGCCGCCTCCCTCGACGCCGCGGTGCGCACGATCGCGGGCTCGGCCCGTTCCATGGGTCTGGTGGTGGAGGGTTAAGCCATGGCGAAGATTTCGAAGCGTTACAAGGCCCTTTCGGCCCTCGTCGTCCCGGGCAAGCAGTACGCCCTCAACGACGCCTTGGATATCATCACGAAGAACGCCAAGACGAAGTTCGTCGAGTCGGTGGACGTCGCTGTCCGCCTCGGCGTCGACGCCAAGAAGTCGGACCAGCAGGTGCGCGGTTCGACCGTGCTGCCCGCCGGTACCGGCAAAACCGTGCGCGTCGCCGTGTTCTGCCCGCCGGGCGCCAAGGCTGACGAAGCCCTGGCAGCCGGCGCGGAAGCCGTGGGCATGGACGACCTGGCCGACAAGATGCTGGCCGGCGACCTCGACTACGGCGTCGTCATCGCCACGCCGGACGCCATGCGTGTCGTCGGCAAGCTGGGCCAGGTGCTCGGCCCGCGCGGCCTGATGCCGAACCCGAAGGTCGGCACCGTCTCGGCCAACCCGGCCGAAGCCGTCAAGAACGCCAAGTCGGGCCAGGTCCGCTACCGCACCGACAAGGCCGGCATCATCCACTGCACCATCGGCAAGGCCAGCTTCTCGGCCGACGCGCTGTCGCAGAACCTGCACGCGCTGCTCGCCGACCTGGTCAAGGCCAAGCCGGCCACGGCCAAGGGCCAGTACCTGCAGAAGATCTCGCTGAGCTCGACGATGGGCGTCGGCGTGACGATCGACCAGGCCAGCCTGTCGCTCGCCAAGTAACACGTTCAAGTCCGCCGCGGCCCTCGGGTCGCGGCGGCGCAATTTAGAAGGCGCCCGCATCCCGCGGGGGCCATCTAAGACCGCAGGTGCGGTCAGCGCGGATCGACGTCGGGCAAGGATGCACGAAAGGCAAGGAATCGCCGTCGACCCAAGCGGGCCCGCTTAATCCGGCCGCAAGGCCTGTCCTGCGCAGATGGTGCACCTTCTTCAGGATTTCTCTGGAGAGGCCACCACGGACGCCCACGCGTCCCGGCGTGCACGGAAGCCGCCGCCCAAGGTGCCATCGCCTGCTGGAGCAGGTGGTGGATTGAAGTTAGGAGGAGTGCAATGGCTCTCAATCTGTCCCAGAAGCATGAAGTCGTCGCGGAAGTCGCGGCGGTTGCTGCCACGGCCCACTCCCTGGTCGCTGCCGAGTACGCGGGCGTCACCGTCTCCCAGATGACGGCGATGCGCAAGAAGGCTCGCGAGACCGGTGTCTACCTGAAGGTCGTCAAGAACACGTTGGCTTCGCGCGCTGTCGCGGGCACCGAGTTCGAGTGCACCCAGGACCAGCTCACCGGCCCGCTGCTTTACGCGTTCTCGACCGAGGAGCCCGGCTCTGCCGGTCGCCTGATCAAGGAGTTCGCCAAGGGCAACGACAAGCTGAAGGCGAAGGTCGTTTCGATCGGTGGCAAGGCCTACCCGGCCGCCCACCTCGAAGTCCTCGCCTCGCTGCCGACCCGCGACCAGGCCCTGTCCATGTTCCTCAGCACGCTCGTCGAGCCGGCCACCCGCGTGGCCCGCGCGTTCAAGGCGATTGCCGAGAAGCAGGAAGCCACGGCCTGACCGTCCCGCGACCCCGACTGCATTAGCAACTTTCCAGAGGTAAACAACATGTCCCTGTCCAACGATCAGATCATCGAAGCGATCGCCACCAAGTCCCTGATGGAAATCATGGACCTCGTCAAGGCGATGGAAGAGAAGTTCGGCGTCTCCGCCGCCGCCCCGGTCATGATGGCTGCCGGCCCGGCCGCCGCCGCCGCTCCGGTGGAAGAGCAGACCGAGTTCACCGTCGTCCTGAAGGCCGCTGGCGATAAGAAGGTCGAAGTCATCAAGGCCGTCCGCGCCATCACCGGCCTGGGCCTGAAGGAAGCGAAGGACCTCGTCGAAGGCGCCCCGCAGAACGTCAAGGAAGGCGTGTCGAAGGACGACGCCGCGAAGTTCAAGAAGGACCTCGAGGCCGCCGGCGCCACCGTCGAGCTCAAGTAAGCGTCACTTGGGTCGCCGCGTCATCGCCGGCGACACCACCAAGGCTGGGGGCGAAAGCCCCCGGCCTTTGGCCGTTTCAGGGCGCCCATGCGCCTTGGCGGCCTGATCCGCCGCGACACCCGCTCCATGCACCGAGTGGACAGTGAGAAGCAGCAGCAGAAGGCGTGCTGGTGCCGGCAATACCAGCGGCTTCCCACTGGCCACTTGACCCCCACAGCTCACCGAGCCTGAAGGTCCCCATGACGTACTCGTTCACCGAAAAGAAGCGCATCCGCAAGGATTTCGGCAAGCGTCGCGCCGTCCTCGACGTGCCCTACCTGCTGGCCATCCAGATGGATTCCTACCGTGAGTTCCTGCAGGAGGGCGCCGCTGCCGGCAAGCGCGCCGAGCAGGGCCTGCACGCCGCCCTGAAGTCGGTCTTCCCGATCTCCAGCTACTCGGGCAACGCCGCCCTGGAGTACGTCAGCTACCGTCTCGGCGAGCCGCCGTTCGACGTCCGCGAGTGCCACAACCGTGGCCTCACCTACGGCGCGCCGCTGCGCGTGACCGTGCGCCTGGTCATCTACGACCGCGAGTCGTCGACCAAGGCCGTGAAGTACGTGAAGGAGCAGGAGGTCTACATGGGCGAGATGCCCCTGATGACCGAGAACGGCACCTTCATCGTCAACGGCACCGAGCGCGTCATCGTCTCGCAGCTGCACCGTTCGCCGGGCGTGTTCTTCGACCACGACCGTGGCAAGACGCACAGCTCGGGCAAGCTGCTCTACAGCGCCCGCATCATCCCCTATCGCGGTTCGTGGCTGGACTTCGAGTTCGACCCGAAGGACATGGTCTACGCCCGCATCGACCGCCGCCGCAAGCTGCCGGTGACGGTGCTCCTGCGCGCCCTCGGCTATTCGAACGAGGAGATGCTGCAGCAGTTCTTCGAGATCAACACCTTCACCCTGCTGCCGAAGGAAGGGGCCGAGCTGTCGCTGGTCGCCGAGCGCTTGAAGGGCGAGACGCTGAACTTCGACCTCGTCGCCAACGGCAACGTGCTCGTCGAGGCCGGCAAGCGCATCACCGCGCGCCATGTCCGCCAGCTCGAGCAGGCCAAGATCGGCACGCTGGAAGTGCCGGACGACTACCTCGTCGGCCGCATCCTCGCGCAGGACGTCGCCGACCCGAAGACCGGCGAGCTCCTGGCTGTCGCCAACGACGAGATCGATGACGCCCTGCTGGTCAAGTTCCGCAAGGCCGGCGTCGCGACGTTCGGCACCCTGTGGGTGAACGATCTCGACCGCGGCCCGTACATCTCGAACACGCTGCGCAGCGACAGCACGCGTACCCAGCTGGAAGCGCTGGTCGAGATCTACCGGATGATGCGTCCGGGCGAGCCGCCCACCAAGGACGCCGCGCAGAACCTGTTCCACAACCTGTTCTTCACCTTCGAGCGCTACGACCTCTCGGGCGTCGGCCGCATGAAGTTCAACCGCCGTGTCGGCCGCAAGGAAGTGACGGGCGAGTCGGTGCTGTTCGACAGCAAGTACTTCTCGCAGCAGAACGGCGAGGAGGCCAAGCGCCTGCTGGCCACCAACGGCCAGACCTCGGACATCCTCGACGTCATCCGTACGCTCTGCGAGATCCGCAATGGTCGCGGCATCGTCGACGACATCGACCACCTCGGCAACCGCCGCGTGCGCTCGGTCGGCGAAATGGCCGAGAACGTGTTCCGTGTCGGCCTGGTCCGCGTCGAACGCGCCGTCAAGGAGCGCCTGTCGCTGGCCGAGTCGGAAGGCCTGACCCCGCAGGAGCTGATCAACGCCAAGCCTGTGGCCGCAGCGATTAAGGAGTTCTTCGGCTCCTCGCAGCTCTCGCAGTTCATGGACCAGAACAACCCGCTTTCGGAAGTCACGCACAAGCGTCGCGTGTCGGCCCTCGGCCCCGGTGGCCTGACCCGCGAGCGCGCCGGCTTCGAAGTGCGCGACGTGCACCCGACCCACTACGGCCGCGTCTGCACCATCGAAACGCCGGAAGGCCCGAACATCGGCCTGATCAACTCGCTCGCCGTCTACGCCCGCACCAACCGCTACGGCTTCCTCGAGACGCCGTACCGCAAGGTCGTCAACGGCAAGGTGACCGACGAGGTCGAGTTCCTGTCGGCGATCGAAGAAAACGAGTACACCATCGCCCAGGCCAACGCGGCTTTGGACGACCAGGGCCGCTTCACCGCCGAGTTCGTGACCTGCCGCCAGCAGGGCGAAGCGCTGCTGAAGCCGCCGGCGGAAATCCACTACATGGACGTTTCGCCCATGCAGTCGGTGTCGGTCGCCGCCGCACTCGTGCCGTTCCTCGAGCACGACGACGCCAACCGCGCGCTGATGGGCGCGAACATGCAGCGCCAGGCCGTGCCGACGCTCCGTTCGCAGAAGCCGCTGGTCGGTACCGGCATTGAGCGCGCCGTGGCGCGCGACTCGGGTGTCACCGTGAACGCCCGCCGTGGTGGCGTCGTCGACCAGATCGACGCCGGTCGCATCGTCGTGCGCGCGAACGAAGACGAAGTCGGCGCCAACGACGCCGGCGTCGACATCTATACGCTGATCAAGTACCAGCGCTCCAACCAGAACACCTGCATCAACCAGCGCCCGCTGGTGAACGTGGGTGATCGCGTGGCGCGCGGCGACGTGCTGGCCGACGGTCCCTCGACCGACATCGGCGAGCTCGCGCTCGGCCAGAACATGCTGGTCGCGTTCATGCCGTGGAACGGCTACAACTTCGAAGACTCGATCCTCCTCTCGGAGCGCGTCGTCGAGCAGGACCGCTACACGACGATCCACATCGAAGAGCTGACCTGCGTCGCCCGTGACACCAAGCTGGGTCCGGAGGAAATCACCGCCGACATCCCGAACGTCTCCGAGCAGGCGCTGTCGCGCCTCGACGAGTCGGGCGTGGTGTACATCGGTGCCGAAGTGCGCGCCGGCGACATCATGGTCGGCAAGGTCACGCCGAAGGGCGAGAGCCAGCTGACGCCGGAAGAGAAGCTGCTCCGCGCGATCTTCGGCGAGAAGGCCTCGGACGTGAAGGACAGCTCGCTGCGCGTGCCCCCGGGCATGGACGGCACCGTCATCGACGTGCAGGTCTTCACCCGCGACGGCATCGAGAAGGACAAGCGCGCCAAGCAGATCGAGGATTCCGAGATCAAGCGCGTCAAGAAGGACTTCGACGACCAGTTCCGCATCCTCGAGAGCGCCATCTTCGCGCGCCTGCGTGGCCAGCTGATCGGCCGCACGGCCAACGGCGGCCCGAACGGCCTGAAGAAGGCCGACGTCACCGCCGAGTACCTGGACAGCCTGAAGAAGGACGACTGGTTCTCGCTGCGCATGAAGGATGACGACGCCGCCGAGGCGATCGAGAACGCGCAGAAGCAGATCGAAGCCCACAAGGCCGAGTTCGAGAAGCGCTTCCAGGACAAGCGCGGCAAGATCACGCAGGGCGACGACCTCGCCCCGGGCGTGCTCAAGATGGTCAAGGTCTACCTGGCCGTGAAGCGCCGCATCCAGCCGGGCGACAAGATGGCCGGCCGCCACGGAAACAAGGGCGTCGTGTCCACGATCGTGCCGGTCGAGGACATGCCGCACATGGCCGACGGCCGCACCGTCGACATCGTGCTGAATCCGCTGGGCGTGCCGAGCCGAATGAACATCGGCCAGATCCTCGAGACCCACCTTGGCTTCGCCGCCAAGGGCCTCGGCGAGCGCATCCAGAAGATGCTCGAGGCGCAGGCCAAGGTCGCCGAGCTGCGCGAGTTCCTCGACAAGATCTACAACCACGACAAGAAGATCTCGGGCAGCGCCCGCGTCGACCTGAAGCAGTTCAACGACTCGGAGCTCCTCAACCTCGCCAAGAACCTCACCGACGGCGTGCCGATGGCCACCCCGGTGTTCGATGGCGCGGCCGAGGCCGAGATCAAGCACATGCTGGAACTCGCCTACCCGAGCGAGGACCCGCACACCCAGCTGCTCAACATGAGCGACAGCAAGACCCAGGTCACGCTGTTCGACGGCCGCACCGGCGAGGCGTTCGACCGCCGCGTCACCGTGGGCTACATGCACATGCTGAAGCTGAACCACCTCGTCGACGACAAGATGCACGCGCGTTCGACCGGCCCGTACTCGCTCGTCACCCAGCAGCCGTTGGGCGGCAAGGCGCAGTTCGGTGGCCAGCGCTTCGGCGAGATGGAAGTGTGGGCGCTCGAAGCCTACGGCGCGGCGTACACGCTGCAGGAAATGCTGACCGTCAAGTCCGACGACGTGCAGGGCCGAAACCAGATGTACAAGAACGTCGTCGACGGCGACCACGAGATGGTCGCTGGCATGCCGGAGTCGTTCAACGTGCTGGTGAAGGAAATCCGTTCGCTCGGTATCAATATCGAGCTGGACGAGCAGTGATCGCGCGCGACTGACTGGAGAATCAAGCCATGAAAGATCTACTCAATCTGTTCAACCAGCAGCGCCCGGTCGCCGATTTTGATTCCATCAAGATCGGCCTGGCGTCCCCGGACCTGATCCGCTCGTGGTCCTACGGCGAAGTGAAGAAGCCGGAGACCATCAACTACCGTACGTTCAAGCCGGAGCGTGACGGCCTGTTCTGCGCCGCCATCTTCGGTCCGATCAAGGACTACGAGTGCCTGTGCGGCAAGTACAAGCGCATGAAGCACCGCGGCGTGGTCTGCGAGAAGTGCGGCACGGAAGTGACGCTGGCCAAGGTGCGCCGCGAGCGCATGGGCCACATCGAGCTCGCCTCGCCGGTCGCCCACATCTGGTTCCTGAAGTCGCTGCCCTCGCGCATCGGCCTCATGCTGGACATGACCCTGCGCGACATCGAGCGCATCCTGTATTTCGAAGCCTTCGTCGTGACCGAGCCGGGCCTGACCCCGCTCGAGCGCGGCTCGCTGATGAACGAAGAGCAGCTGATGCAGGCCCGCCAGGTGCATGGCGATGACTTCGAGGCCTACATGGGCGCCGAGGCCATCCATGAGCTGCTGCGCACCATCGACCTGCAGGCCGAGCTCCTCCGCCTGAAGGAAGAGATCGCCAGCACCAACTCGGAGACCAAGCTGAAGCGCCTCACCAAGCGCATCAAGCTCGTCGAGGCCTTCCTGGATTCGGGCAATCGCCCGGAGTGGATGGTCATGACCGTGCTGCCGGTGCTTCCGCCGGACCTGCGCCCGCTGGTCCCGCTGGACGGCGGCCGCTTCGCGACGTCGGACCTCAACGACCTCTACCGCCGCGTCATCAACCGCAACAACCGCCTCAAGCGCCTGCTCGAGCTCAACGCGCCCGACATCATCGTGCGCAACGAGAAGCGCATGCTGCAGGAGTCGGTCGATGCGCTGATGGACAACGGCCGCCGCGGCCGCGCCATCACCGGCACCAATAAGCGCCCGCTCAAGTCGCTCGCCGACATGATCAAGGGTAAGCAGGGCCGCTTCCGCCAGAACCTGCTCGGCAAGCGCGTCGACTACTCGGGCCGTTCGGTCATCGTGGTCGGCCCGACGCTGCGCCTGCACGAGTGCGGCCTGCCGAAGAAGATGGCGCTCGAGCTGTTCAAGCCCTTCATCTTCTCGAAGCTGCAGCGCCGTGGCCTGGCCACGACCATCAAGGCCGCCAAGAAGCTCGTCGAGCGCGAAGAGGCCGTGGTGTGGGACATCCTCGAGGAGGTCATCCGCGAGCACCCGGTCCTGCTGAACCGCGCCCCGACCCTGCACCGCCTCGGCATCCAGGCCTTCGAGCCGGTGCTGATCGAGGGCAAGGCGATCCAGCTGCATCCGCTCGTCTGTACGGCCTTCAACGCCGACTTCGACGGTGACCAGATGGCCGTCCACGTGCCGCTCTCGCTGGAAGCCCAGCTGGAAGCGCGCGCGCTGATGATGTCGACCAACAACATCCTGTCGCCGGCGAACGGCGAGCCGATCATCGTCCCGACGCAGGACGTCGTGCTCGGCCTGTACTACATGACCCGCGCCCTCGAGAACAAGAAGGGCGAGGGCATGGTGTTCGCCAACGTGGCGGAAGTCCGCCGCGCCTACGACAACCGCACCGTCGAGCTGCACGCCAAGGTCAAGGTGCGCGTCGCCGAGACGGTGAAGTCGGAATCGGGCGAGACCAGCCGCAAGTCGACCGTGTACGACACGACCGTCGGCCGCGCGCTGCTGGCCGAGATCCTGCCGGAAGGCCTGTCCTTCACGATGGTCAACACCGAGCTCAACAAGAAGGCCATTAGCCGCCTGATCAACGGCTGCTACCGCCAGCTCGGCCTGAAGCACACCGTCGTGTTCGCGGACAAGCTGATGTACACCGGCTTCTCGAACGCCACCCGCGCGGGCGTGTCGGTCGGCATCGACGACATGACCATCCCGAACGAGAAGAAGGACATCCTCGCCAAGGCCGAAGCCGAGGTGCTGGAGATCCAGAACCAGTACCAGTCGGGCCTGGTCACCTCGGGCGAGCGCTACAACAAGGTCGTGGACATCTGGTCGCGCACGAACGAACAGATCGCCAAGGCGATGATGGACACCATCGGCACCGATAAGGTGAAGAACGCCAAGGGCGAGATGGTCGACCAGAAGTCGATGAACTCGATCTACATCATGGCCGACTCGGGCGCGCGTGGTTCGCAGGCCCAGATCCGCCAGCTCGCGGGTATGCGCGGCCTGATGGCCAAGCCGGACGGCTCGATCATCGAAACGCCGATCACCGCGAACTTCCGCGAAGGCCTGAACGTCCTCCAGTACTTCATCTCGACCCACGGCGCCCGCAAGGGCCTCGCGGACACCGCGCTGAAGACGGCGAACTCCGGTTACCTGACCCGTCGCCTCGTCGACGTGGCGCAGGACGTGGTCGTCACCGAGGTCGACTGCGGCACGCTGAGCGGCCTCACGCTGACGCCGATCGTCGAAGGCAGCGAAGTCACCGAAGCCTTGCGCGACCGCGTGCTGGGACGCGTCGTCGCCGAGGACGTGTTCCTGCCGGGCAACGACGAGGAGCCGATCGTCACCCGCAACACCCTGCTCGATGAGAAGTGGGTCGACAAGCTCGACGCCGCCGGCGTGCAGAGCATCAAGGTGCGTTCCTCGATCAACTGCGAAGCCAGCTTCGGCATTTGCGCCATGTGCTACGGTCGTGACCTGGCCCGTGGCCACCTGGTCAACCAGGGCGAAGCGGTCGGCGTCATCGCCGCGCAGTCGATCGGTGAGCCGGGCACGCAGCTGACGATGCGTACCTTCCACATCGGTGGTGCCGCGTCGCGAGCCGCTGCCGTCGACAACATCACGGTCAAGACGACCGGTTCGATCAAGTTCACCCACCTCAAGACGGTCGCCCATTCGGCCGGCCACCTCGTGGCGGTGTCGCGTTCGGGTGAACTGTCCGTGCTCGACCCGATGGGCCGCGAGCGCGAGCGCCACAAGCTGCCCTACGGCGCGACCATCAATGGCAAGGATGGCGATGCCATCAAGGCCGGCCAGGTCGTGGCCACGTGGGATCCGCACAACCACCCGATCGTGTCGGAAGTGAAGGGTTTCGTGCGCTTCATCGACTTCGTTGAGGGCGTCACCGCCATCGAGAAGACGGATGATCTGACGGGCCTCACGGCGATCGAAATCACCGATCCGAAGCGCCGCGGCCAGGCCGGCAAGGACCTGCGCCCGATGGTTCGCATCGTCGACGCGAAGGGCAAGGACCTGCAGATCCCGGGCACCGATCTCCCGGCCCAGTACCTGCTGCCGCCGCGCGCCGTCGTCACGGTGCAGAACGGCGCCGAAGTGGGCGTGGGTGACGTCGTCGCCAAGATCCCGCAGGAAGCCTCGAAGACCCGCGATATCACCGGTGGTCTGCCGCGCGTCGCCGACCTGTTCGAAGCCCGCAAGCCGAAGGATCCGGCCGTCCTCGCGGAGCGCTCGGGCATCGTCAGCTTCGGAAAGGACACCAAGGGCAAGCAGCGCCTCATCATCAAGGATGCCGAGGGCAACGAGCACGAAGAGCTCATCCCGAAGTACCGCCAGATCGTCGTGTTCGAAGGCGAGCACGTCGAGAAGGGTGAAGAGGTCGTTGCCGGCGAGCCGAACCCGCAGGACATCCTGCGCCTGAAGGGCGTCGAGGAGCTGGCCGCTTACCTGGTCAAGGAAATCCAGGACGTCTATCGCCTGCAGGGCGTCAAGATCAACGACAAGCACATCGAGACGATCCTTCGCCAGATGCTGCGCAAGGTCGAGATCACCGACGCTGGCGGCACGCGCTTCATGGCCGGCGAGCAGGTCGATCGCTTCCGCGTCGCCGACGAGAACGCCCGCGTCTCTGCGCGCAACGAGCTGCCGGCCCGCGTCGAGCCGGTGCTGCTGGGCATCACGAAGGCCTCGCTGGCCACCGAGAGCTTCATCTCGGCGGCGTCGTTCCAGGAGACCACCCGCGTCCTCACCGAGGCGGCGGTCCGTGGTACTCGCGACACCCTGCGCGGCCTGAAGGAAAACGTCATCGTCGGCCGCCTGATCCCGGCGGGCACGGGTTTGGCGTATCACGCCCGTCGTCGCAGCGCCGCCACGGAGCTGACCGATGCCGACCTCGAGGCGCTTCGCGCGTTCTCGCCGGTCGCCGAGGTCAGCGCGGACGGCAGTTCGGACGAGTGACGAGAAGCCCCGGTGTCGCTTGGGCGGCATCGGGGTCTGCTCCGGCCTGAACGGCGGAGCGGGGCAGGGCGGCACCGCCGCCCTTGTCTTGGCAAACCGCCGTCCGCTCCTGTATAGTCGGCGGCTCATTGGCGGATTCATTCGCCCAGATCACGAAATGAGGTCGCAGGATGCGCCTCGTGTTCGGCCCAGGATGGGCAGGAAAGTCCGCTGGACGCGCCTCCGGGCGCCCATCGGGACCGTATCGGCTTCACGAGGCCGTCGCGGGCAAAGATTGCGTGTCGGCAGATCGGAGATCCCGGTCTGCCGGTGTTTTTTTTCGTCGTCGGCCAAGGGCCGGCCGACCCGGATCCAACCCTAAGCAGCGACCCTACTGATGGCAACGATCAACCAGCTGGTCCGCAAGCCGCGCCAGCCCAATACGTACAAGAGCGCCTCGCCGGCCCTCGCCAACTGCCCGCAGCGTCGTGGCGTGTGCACCCGCGTGTACACCACCACGCCGAAGAAGCCGAACTCCGCGCTCCGCAAGGTCGCGAAGGTCCGCCTCACCAACGGCTTCGAGGTCATCTCGTACATCGGTGGCGAAGGCCACAACCTGCAGGAGCACTCGGTGGTGCTGATCCGCGGCGGTCGCGTCAAGGACCTGCCGGGCGTGCGCTACCACACCGTGCGCGGCTCGCTCGACGCCTCGGGCGTCGCCAAGCGCCGCCAGAGCCGTTCGAAGTACGGCGCCAAGCGCCCGAAGAAGTAACGCGCTCTCCACATTTCAAGGTAGGCAAGCCTCATGTCCCGTAAAGGTCAGACCCCCGTCCGCGAAATCATCGCGGACCCCAAGCACGGCAGCGAACTCGTCGCCCGCTTCATCAACATGGTGATGAAGAGCGGCAAGAAGTCGATCGCCGAGCAGATCGTCTATGGCGCGATGGACGTCATCGGCCAGAAGAACGCCGAGCCGCTGCAGCTGGTCGAGAAGGCCCTCAGCAACGTCGCGCCGATGGTCGAAGTGAAGTCCCGTCGCGTCGGCGGCGCCACGTACCAGGTGCCGGTCGAAGTCCGTTCGACCCGTCGCATGGCGCTGGCAATGCGCTGGGTGATCGAGTCGTCGCGCAAGCGCGGCGAGAACTCGATGCCGCGCAAGCTCGCTGCCGAGCTGCTCGATGCTTCGGAAAACCGCGGTGGCGCTGTCAAGAAGCGCGAGGAAACGCACCGCATGGCGGAGGCCAACAAGGCCTTCTCGCATTATCGCTGGTAAGGGAAGAGGGTTACTGACGTGGCACGTACCACACCGATCGACCGTTACCGCAACTTCGGCATCATGGCCCACATCGATGCCGGCAAGACGACGACCACCGAGCGCATCCTGTTCTACACCGGTGTCAACCACAAGATCGGCGAAGTGCACGATGGTGCTGCGACGATGGACTGGATGGAGCAGGAGCAGGAACGCGGCATCACCATCACGTCCGCGGCCACGACCTGCTTCTGGTCGGGCATGGACAAGTCGTTCCAGCAGCACCGCTTCAACATCATCGACACCCCCGGCCACGTCGACTTCACCATCGAGGTTGAGCGCTCGCTGCGCGTGCTCGATGGGGCGGTGTTCGTGCTGTGCGCCGTGGGTGGCGTCCAGCCGCAGTCCGAGACGGTTTGGCGCCAGGCCAACAAGTACAACGTGCCGCGCCTCGCGTTCGTCAACAAGATGGACCGCACCGGCGCGAACTTCAACAAGGTCGTCGACCAGCTGAAGACGCGCCTTGGCGCCTACCCGGTGCCGATGCAGGTTGCGATCGGCGCCGAGGAGAACTTCGAGGGCGTCGTCGACCTGTTGAAGATGAAGGCCATCGTGTGGGACATGGCCACGAACGGCAACACCTTCAGCTACGCCGACATCCCGGCGCATCTTGCTGATGATTGCGCCGCTGCCCGCGCATTCATGGTCGAAGCCGCCGCCGAAGCGTCGGAAGACCTGATGAACAAGTACCTCGAGGAAGGCGAGCTCTCGGAGGAGGAGATCATCTCCGGCATCCGCGAGCGCACCATCCGCTGCGAGGTGATCCCGGCGTTCTGCGGCACGGCCTTCAAGAACAAGGGCGTGCAGGCGATGCTGGATGCGGTCATCCGCTACCTGCCGTCGCCGTCGGATCGTCCGCCGGTTAAGGGCGTGGACGAGAACGAGCAGGAAGCCACGCGCAACGCCGGCGACGCCGAGCCGTTCTCGGCCCTCGCGTTCAAGATCATGACCGACCCGTTCGTTGGCGCGTTGACGTTCTTCCGTGTCTATTCGGGCACGCTGAACAGCGGCGACCAGGTGTACAACCCGGTCAAGTCGAAGAAGGAGCGCATTGGTCGCATCCTGCAGATGCACGCCAACCAGCGCGAAGAGATCAAGGAAGTGCTCGCGGGCGACATCGCTGCGGCCGTCGGCCTGAAGGACGTCACCACGGGTGACACCCTCTGCTCGATGGACAACGTGATCACGCTCGAGCGCATGGTCTTCCCGGAGCCCGTCATCTCGATGGCGGTGGAGCCGAAGACCAAGTCCGACCAGGAAAAGATGGGTATCGCCCTCGGCCGTCTGGCCCAGGAAGACCCCTCGTTCCGCGTCCGCACGGACGAGGAGTCGGGCCAGACGATCATCTCGGGCATGGGCGAGCTGCACCTCGAGATCCTCGTCGACCGCATGAAGCGCGAGTTCAACGTCGAGGCGAACGTCGGCAAACCGCAGGTGGCCTACCGTGAGGCGATCCGCAAGGCCGTCAAGCAGGAAGGCAAGTTCGTGCGCCAGTCGGGCGGTCGCGGCCAGTACGGCCACATCGTCATCGAGATGGAGCCGCAGGAGCGCGGCGCCGGCTTCGTGTTCGAGAACGCGATCGTCGGCGGCGTGGTGCCGAAGGAATACGTCACCGCCGCCGGTAAGGGCATCGAAGAGGCCATGAAGAACGGCGTCCTCGCCGGCTTCCCGGTCGTCGACGTCAAGGTCAAGGCCGTCGATGGTTCGTTCCACGACGTCGACTCGAACGAAATGGCGTTCAAGGTCGCCGGTTCGATGGCCTTCAAGGAAGGCTTCAGCAAGGCCAACCCGGCCCTGCTCGAGCCGGTCATGAAGGTCGAGATCGTCACGCCGGAGGATTACCTCGGTGACGTGATGGGCGACGTGAGCCGTCGTCGCGGCATCCTGCAGGGCAGCGACGATTCGCCGGCCGGCAAGGTCATCAACGCGATGGTCCCGCTGGGCGAGATGTTCGGTTACGCGACCACCCTGCGCTCCATGTCGCAGGGCCGCGCGACCTACACGATGGAGTTCGACCACTACGCCGAAGCTCCGAACAACATCGCCGAAGCGGTCATCAAGAAGGCCTGATCCAGGCCTTCCGACACCCGAATCCAACAGAATCAAACTCAGAGGTAAGCAGTCATGGCAAAGGGCAAGTTCGAGCGCACCAAGCCTCACGTGAACGTGGGCACGATCGGTCACGTTGACCACGGCAAGACGACGCTGACGGCGGCGCTGACGAAGATCGGTGCCGAGCGTTTCGGTGGTGAGTTCAAGGCTTACGACCAGATCGACGCGGCGCCGGAAGAGAAGGCTCGCGGCATCACGATTTCGACCGCGCACGTGGAATACGAGTCGCCGACGCGCCACTACGCGCACGTCGACTGCCCGGGCCACGCGGACTACGTGAAGAACATGATCACGGGTGCGGCGCAGATGGACGGCGCGATTCTGGTGTGCTCGGCCGCTGACGGCCCGATGCCGCAGACGCGCGAGCACATCCTGCTGTCGCGCCAGGTGGGCGTGCCGTACATCGTGGTCTTCCTGAACAAGGCGGACATGGTGGACGACGCCGAGCTTCTCGACCTGGTCGAGATGGAAGTCCGCGAGCTGCTGTCGAAGTACGACTTCCCGGGCGACGACACGCCGATCATCAAGGGCTCGGCCCGTCTGGCGCTGGAAGGCGACCAGTCGGAGATCGGCGTCCCGGCGATCCTGAAGCTGGTCGAGGCGCTGGACACGTTCATCCCGGAGCCGCAGCGCGACGTCGACCGTCCGTTCCTGATGCCGGTCGAAGACGTGTTCTCGATCTCGGGTCGCGGCACGGTGGTGACGGGCCGCATCGAGCGCGGCGTGATCAAGGTCGGCGAGGAAATCGAGATCGTCGGCATCCGCGACACGCAGAAGACGACGGTGACGGGCATCGAGATGTTCCGCAAGCTGCTGGACCAGGGCCAGGCGGGCGACAACGCGGGCCTGCTGCTGCGCGGCACGAAGCGTGACGACGTGGAGCGCGGTCAGGTCCTGGCGAAGCCGGGCTCGATCAAGCCGCACACGACGTTCGAGTCGGAGGTGTACGTTCTGTCGAAGGAAGAGGGCGGCCGCCACACGCCGTTCTTCAAGGGCTACCGCCCGCAGTTCTACTTCCGCACGACGGACGTGACGGGTTCCATCGAGCTGCCGGAAGGCGTCGAGATGGTGATGCCGGGCGACAACATCAAGATGGTCGTCACCCTGATCGCCCCGGTCGCGATGGACGAGGGCCTGCGCTTCGCGATCCGCGAAGGCGGCCGCACCGTCGGTGCCGGCGTCGTGGCCAAGATCATCAAGTAACACCTGGTGGCATCTCCCCGCCTGGCCGAGGCCGGGCGGGGCACCAAGCGAAAAGAGGTCCAAGGATGGGCTTCGTCTTCGCCGGACAGGGAAGCGTGGATCGTTAAGCCTCCGTTGTTGACGGGGGCTAGCCATCCCCTCTATACTCTCCCGTCTCGGCAGAAGCCCTGTGGTTTCTGTCGATGTTTTTTTGGGGTTCGCGCCAGACGCGTGCGGCCCGTCGCTCTTTAACTCAGGAAACCGGCCATGGCGGACCAGAAAATCCGTATTCGCTTGAAGGCGTTCGATCACCGACTGATCGACCGTTCCGCGAGCGAGATCGTCGAAACGGCCAAGCGGACCGGCGCGCAAGTGCGCGGCCCGATCCCGCTGCCGACGAAGATCGAACGCTACACCGTCCTCGTTTCTCCGCACGTCGACAAGGACGCGCGTGACCAGTACGAGACCCGCACCCACAAGCGCGTCCTGGACATCGTTGATCCCAACGACAAGACCGTCGACGCCCTGATGAAGCTCGAACTCGCCGCTGGCGTGGACGTGCAGATCAAGCTGGCCTGAGGTACACGATCATGAAGCACAGCATCGGTATCGTTGGGCGTAAGGCAGGCATGAGCCGGGTTTTCACCGCGGATGGCGCGTCCATTCCGGTCACCCTGATCGAAGCCACCCCCAACCGCGTCACCCAGATCAAGACCGTCGAGACCGACGGCTACACCGCCGTGCAGGTCACCGCGGGCGACAAGCGCGCCTCGCTGGTGAACAAGCCGGAAGGTGGCCACTTCGCCAAGGCGAAGGTCGCCCCGGGTCGTGGCCTGTGGGAATTCCGCGTCGAAGCCAAGGACCTGGGGGCCTATGAAGTGGGCGCCGAGATCAAGGCGGACGTCTTCGCTGTCGGCCAGATGGTCGACGTGCAGGGCGTGACGAAGGGCAAGGGCTTCCAGGGCACCATCAAGCGCTGGAACTTCACCATGGGTGACGCCACCCACGGTAACTCGCTCTCGCACCGCTCGCCGGGCTCGATCGGCCAGCGCCAGACGCCGGGTCGCGTGTTCCCGGGCAAGAAGATGTCGGGCCACATGGGCGCCGAGGTCCTCAGCGTCCAGAACCTCGAAGTCGTCAAGGTCGACGTCGAGCGCGGCCTCATCGCGATCCGTGGCGCCGTTCCCGGTGCGCCGGGTGGCGACGTGGTCGTCCGTCCGGCCAGCAAGGGTTAAGGAGTAGACGATGGAACTTTCCGTCATCAACGGCAAGGCGCTGTCGGTCAACGACGCCGTCTTCGGCCGTGAATTCAACCAGGACCTCGTGCACCAGGTCGTCGTTGCCTACCGCAACGCCGGTCGCGCGGGCACCAAGGCGCAGCTGACGCGTTCGGAAGTCCGCGGCACGACCAAGAAGTTCAAGAAGCAGAAGGGCGGCGGCGCTCGTCACGGCGACTACCGCGCTCCGATCTTCGTGGGCGGCGGCGTGACCTTCGCGGCCAAGCCGCGCAGCTTCGCGCAGAAGGTCAACAAGAAGATGTACCGCGGCGCCATGGCCGTGATCCTGTCCGAGCTCGCTCGCCAGGGTCGCCTGATGGTCGTCGAGGGCTTCGACGTCGACGCGCCGAAGACCAAGGGCCTCGTTGCCAAGCTGGCCGACATGAAGGTCGGTACCCGCACGCTGATCGTGTCGGAGCAGGCGAGCGAGAACCTGTACCTCGCCGCGCGCAACATCCCGTACGTGGAAGTGCGCGACGTGCAGGGCCTGGACCCGGTGTCGCTGGTCGGTGCCGATTCGGTCGTCATCACCGCCGAGGCCGTCAAGCTGATCGAGGAGTGGCTGGCATGATCAACGAGAGCCTGTTTTCGGTCCTCCGCGCCCCGAAGGTGTCGGAAAAGACCGCCCGTCTCGCCGAGAGCAACCAGTACGTCTTCGAAGTCGCCAAGACGGCGACCAAGGCTGACGTCAAGGCGGCCATCGAGCACCTGTTCAACGTCAAGGTGCTCGCGGTGAACGTCGCGAACATCAAGGGCAAGTCGAAGGCGTTCCGCCAGCGTGCTGGCCGTCGCTCCGACAAGCGCAAGGCGTATGTCCGTTTGGCCGAAGGCCAGACGCTCGACGTCACCGCCAAGGCCTGAGGATAAAGACCCATGGCAGTCATGACTTTCAAGCCGACCTCGCCTGGCCGCCGCGCCATGGTCAAGGTCGTCAACCCGGACCTCCACAAGGGCGCCCCGTTCGCGGCCCTCGTCGAGAAGAAGGGCAAGACCGGTGGCCGTAACAACCACGGCCGCATCACCACCCGCCACATCGGCGGTGGCCACAAGCAGCATTACCGCATCATCGACTTCAAGCGCGACAAGGAAGGCATCGCCTCCCGCGTCGAGCGCCTCGAGTACGATCCGAACCGTACCGCGCACATCGCGCTGCTGTGCTACGCGGATGGCGAGCGTCGCTACATCATCGCGCCGAAGGGCCTGCAGGTCGGCGACCAGCTGATCTCCGGCAAGGATGCGCCGATCAAGGTCGGCAACACCTTGCCGCTGCTCAACATGCCGATCGGTGCCACCGTGCACTGCGTCGAGATGAAGCCGGGCAAGGGCGCCCAGCTGGCCCGCGCCGCTGGCGCTGGCGTCCAGCTGATCGGCCGCGAGCATGGCTACGCCACCCTGCGCCTCCGCTCCGGCGAGATGCGCAAGGTGCCGGTTGACTGCCGCGCCACCATCGGCGAAGTGGGCAACACCGAGCACAACCTCGAGAAGCTGGGCAAGGCCGGTGCCTCCCGCTGGCGCGGCATCAAGCCGACCGTCCGCGGCGCCGCCATGAACCCGGTCGACCACCCGCACGGTGGTGGTGAGGGCCGTTCGGGCCAGGGCAACCCGCACCCGGTCAGCCCGTGGGGCCAGCCGTCGAAGGGTTACAAGACGCGTAAGAACAAGCGCACCGACAAGTTCATCGTGCGCGATCGTAGGGGTTAATCGGCCATGCCACGTTCACTCAAGAAGGGCCCGTTCGTCGACCACCACCTCGCCAAGAAGGTGGAGGTCGCTGCAGCGGCCAACAGCAAGAAGCCGATCAAGACCTGGTCGCGTCGTTCGATGATCCTGCCGGAAATGATCGGTCTGACCATCGCCGTGCACAACGGCAAGGCGCACATCCCGGTGCTCGTCAACGAGAACATGATCGGCCACAAGCTCGGCGAATTCGCGCTCACCCGGACCTTCAAGGGTCATGGCGGCGACAAGAAGTCGGGCAAGTAAGGAGATGACCATGGAAGCGAAAGCCATCCTGCGCTCGACGCGCATCTCCCCGCAGAAGGCCCGCCTGGTCGCCGACCAGGTGCGTGGCCTCCCCGTGGCCCGTGCCCTCGACCTGCTGAAGTTCAGCGACAAGAAGGCCGCCGGCATCATCCGCAAGGTCGTTTATTCGGCGGCTTCGAACGCCGAGAACAACCTGGGTGCGGACGTCGACGAGCTGAAAGTCGCCACGATCATGATCGACGAGGGCCCGGTGCTGAAGCGCTTTGGCGCCCGCGCCAAGGGCCGTGGTACCCGCATCCTCAAGCGCACCAGCCACATCACTGTGGTCGTGGGCTCCGGCAAGAAGGCGTAAGGACGAGACTATGGGTCACAAAGTTCATCCGACCGGTATCCGTCTTGGCATCGCCAAGGACTGGAACTCCAAGTGGTACGCGAACAAGAAGGAATTCGCGGGCTACCTCGCCGCCGACCTGAAGGTTCGCCAGATGCTTCGCGAGAAGCTGGCCCAGGCCGGCATCTCCAAGATCCTGATCGAGCGTCCGAGCAAGTCGGCGCGCGTGACGATCCACACCGCCCGTCCGGGCGTGGTGATCGGCAAGCGCGGCGAGGACATCGAGAAGCTGCGCAAGCAGGTTTCGGACATCATGGGCGTCCCGGCGCACATCAATGTTTCCGAAGTCCGCAAGCCGGAACTCGACGCCCAGCTCGTCGCCGAATCGATCGCCCAGCAGTTGGAGCGCCGCATCATGTTCCGTCGCGCCATGAAGCGCGCCGTAAGCAATGCGATGCGCCTCGGCGCGCTCGGCATCAAGGTCAACGTCGCCGGCCGCCTGAATGGTGCCGAGATCGCGCGTTCGGAGTGGTATCGCGAAGGTCGCGTGCCGCTGCATACGCTGCGTGCCGACGTCGACTACGGCTTCGCCGAAGCCCGCACCACGTTTGGCGTCATCGGCGTCAAGACGTGGGTCTACAAGGGCGAAATCTTCGACTTCTCGCAAGTCGGCCAGGAAAAGACCGATGAGCGCGCGGAACGTCCGTCGCGTGGTCAGGCCAAGTGAGGTAACGAGCCATGTTGCAACCCAAGCGAACTAAATATCGCAAGCAGTTCAAGGGCCGTAACGAGGGTCTGAGCTGGTCGGCGAACGCCGTCAGCTTCGGCGAGTACGGTCTGAAGGCTACCGAGCACGGCCGCCTCACCGCCCGCCAGATCGAATCGGCCCGCCGTACGATCAGCCGCTACGTGAAGCGCGGTGGCAAGCTCTGGATCCGCGTGTTCCCGGACAAGCCGATCACGCAGAAGCCGATCGAAGTCCGAATGGGCGCCGGTAAGGGTAACGTCGAGTACTGGGTCGCCCAGATCCAGCCCGGCCGGATGCTCTACGAGATGGAAGGCATCCCGGAGGACCAGGCCCGCGAAGCGATGCGCCTCGCCGCCGCCAAGCTCTCCGTCAAGACCACTTTCGTGACCCGGACGGTGCGCTAATGGAACTCCAGGAACTGCGTCAGAAGTCGGCCGAAGAGCTGAAGGCCCACCTGCTGGAGCTCCGCAAGGAGCAGTTCTCTCTGCGCATGCAGAAGACGACGAACCAGCTGGCGAAGACCCACGAGATCAGCCGTGTCCGCCGCGAGATCGCGCGCGTCAACACGCTGCTGACCCAGAAGAACTAAGGGACAGGCCATGAGCGATAACGCCACCCCGCTGCGCACGGTCGAAGGCCGCGTCGTCAGCAACAAGATGAACAAGACGGTGACGATCCTGGTCGAGCGCCAGGTCAAGCACCCGCTGTACGGCAAGTACATCCGCCGTTCGACCAAGCTGCACGCCCACGACGAAGCCAATGCCTGCAACGAAGGCGACGTCGTCCGCGTGACCGAGTGCGCCCCGATGTCGAAGACCAAGAACTGGCGCGTCGTCGAGATCGTCTCGAAGTCGGCCGAGTAAGAGGAGCCTGAGCCATGATCCAGACGCAGAGCTACCTCGAAGTCGCCGACAACTCCGGTGCCAAGGAACTGATGTGCATCAAGGTGCTTGGTGGTTCCAAGCGCCGCTATGCCCACATCGGCGACATCATCAAGGTCACCGTGAAGGACGCGATCCCGCGCGGCAAGGTCAAGAAGGGCGAGGTCTACAACGCCGTCGTCGTGCGCACCCGCAAGGGCGTGCGCCGCGCCGATGGTTCGCTGATCCGCTTCGACGCGAACGCCGCCGTGCTGCTGAACAACAAAGAAGAGCCGATCGGCACCCGCATCTTCGGACCCGTGACCCGTGAACTCCGCAACGAGAAGTTCATGAAGATCGTGTCCCTGGCGCCTGAAGTGCTGTAAGCCGGAGACGAAACCATGAACCGTATCCGCAAGGGCGACCAGATCGTCGTCATCACCGGCAAGGACAAGGGCAAGAAGGGCGAGATCACCCGCGTTGCCGGTGATCGCGTCGTCGTCGCCAACATCAACGTGGTGAAGCGCCATACCAAGGCGAACCCGCAGGCCGGTCAGGCCGGCGGCATCGTCGAGCGCGAAGCCCCGATCCATATCTCCAACGTGATGCTGTTCAACCCGGCGACGGGCAAGGGCGACCGCGTTGGCTTCAAGGTGCTCGAGGATGGACGCAAAGTGCGTGTGTTCCGCTCGAGCGGTGAGGCGATCGACGCCTGAGGAATGCCCCGATGACCACCCGGCTTGAAAAGATTTACAAGGACACCGTGGTGCCGAAGTTGATGAAAGACTTCGGCTACACGAATCCGATGCAGGTGCCGAAGATCACCAAGATCACGCTTAACATGGGCGTGGGCGAGGCGGTCGGCAACAAGAAGATCCTCGAGAACGCCGTCGCCGACCTGGCCACGATCACCGGCCAGAAGCCGGTCACGACCAAGGCCCGCGTCTCGGTTGCCAGCTTCAAGATCCGCGAAGGCTGGCCGATCGGCACCAAGGTGACCCTGCGCCGTGCCAAGATGTACGAGTTCCTCGACCGCCTGATCAGCGTCGCCCTGCCGCGCGTCCGCGACTTCCGCGGCGTGTCGGGTCGCGCGTTCGACGGCCGCGGCAACTACAACATGGGCCTGAAGGAGCAGATCATCTTCCCGGAGATCAACTTCGACCAGGTTGACGCCCTGCGCGGCATGGACATCGCGATCACCACGACCGCGAAGACCGACGCCGAGGCCAAGGCCCTGCTCGCTGCCTTCAACTTCCCGTTCCGCAACTGACCTTCAGGACCTAATCATGGCCAAGACCAGCATGGTGAACCGCGAGGTCAAGCGCGAGAAGCTTGCCAAGCGTTATGCCGCCAAGCGTGCCGAGCTCAAGAAGCTGATCGCCAACCCGGCGACCGGTTACGAAGAGAAGATCGATGCCGTCAACAAGCTCGCGAAGCTGCCGCGCGACTCCTCGGAGTGCCGCCAGCGCAACCGCTGCGCCCTGTCGGGCCGTTCGCGTGGCGTGTATCGCAAGTTCGGCCTCGGCCGCAACAAGCTCCGCGAAGCCACCATGCGTGGCGACGTCCCCGGTCTCCGCAAGGCGAGCTGGTAAGACAAAAAGCTGCTATCCTAAGCGGCTTGCTGAACCCACCCGGCCGGAGACGGCCGGGTTTTTCCACTGAACCTGTTCGCGAAAGCGGATATCGGTGCTACTCATAAGGAACTCTCCATGAGCATGACTGATCCCATCGCCGACATGCTGGTGCGCATCAAGAACGCGCTGGCTGTCCGCAAGACCACGGTGAAGATGCCGTCGTCCAAGATCAAGCTGTCCCTCGCCAACGTCCTGAAGGCCGAAGGCTACATCCTCGACGTGCGCCTGGTCGGCGACGCCAAGAAGCCGGAACTCGAAATCGTTCTGAAGTACTTCGAAGGCAAGCCGGTCATCGAGCGCCTCGAGCGCTTCTCGCGTTCGGGCCTCCGCCAGTACCGCGGCAAGGACGCGCTCCCGAAGGTCCTTGGCGGCCTCGGCGTGTCGATCATCTCGACGTCCAAGGGCATCATGACCGACCGCGATGCACGCCAGCAGGGCGTGGGCGGCGAAGTCCTGTGCCTCGTGGCTTGATGCAGGAGAACTGACCATGTCCCGCGTCGCCAAGAAGCCGATCGCTCTCCCGAAGGGCGTTGAAATCACCTCCACCGCCGCGCAGTTCAGCGTCAAGGGCCCGAAGGGCACCCTGACCCTGGCCAAGCCGCAGGGCGTGGACCTCAAGAACGAGAATGGTGTCGTCACGATGGTTGCTGCCAATGCGGCGGCCATCGCCATGGCAGGCACCGCTCGCGCCATCCTCTCCAACATGGTGAAGGGCGTTTCCGAAGGCTTCCAGCGCAAGCTGGAGCTCGTCGGCGTCGGTTACCGTGCCGCGATGCAGGGCAAGGACCTGAGCCTGTCGCTCGGATTCTCTCACCCGGTCGTGTTCAATACGCCGGAAGGCATCACCATCACCACGCCGACGCAGACGGAGATCCTGATCGCCGGCGCCGATGCGCAGATGGTGGGCCAGGTCGCGGCCAAGATCCGTGCGTTCCGTTCGCCGGAACCGTACAAGGGCAAGGGCGTCCGTTACTCGGGCGAGAACGTCATCATCAAGGAAGCCAAGAAGGCCTAAGGGTCTTCAGCTTCCAGAAGGTATCCAGTCATGGAAAAGAAAATCGCCCGCCTGCGTCGCGCCAAGTCGACGCGCCTGCACATCCGCACGCTGGGCATCGCCCGCCTGTCGGTCCTGCGCACCGGTCAGCATCTCTACGCCCAGATCTTCACCGCCGATGGCTCGAAGGTCCTCGCCGCCGCGTCGACCCTGGAGGCCGACGTCAAGTCGGGCCTGAAGGGCAGCAAGAACCTCGAGGCCGCCGCCAAGGTTGGCTCCGCCATCGCCGCCAAGGCCAAGGCCGCCGGCATCGAGTCGGTTGCCTTCGATCGTTCGGGTTACCGGTTCCATGGCCGCATCAAGGCGCTGGCCGACGCAGCCCGCGAGGGCGGCCTGCAGTTCTAAGTGTCATGTGGCATCCAGGCGCGGGGTCCAATCCGCGCCTCACACAACTATAAGCGGCGCAAAGCCGTAATTTTCTTTATCACGAGAGTCCATCATGAGCAGCAATGAAAGCCGCGATCGTCGCGACCGCGAAGGCGCCGACGACGGCATGATCGAGAAGCTGATCGCGGTCAACCGCGTCAGCAAGACCGTCAAGGGCGGTCGCCAGTTCACCTTCACCGCGCTGACGGTCGTCGGCGACGGCGCCGGCAAGATCGGTTTTGGTTACGGCAAGGCCAAGGAGGTTCCGGTCGCCATCCAGAAGTCGATGGAGTACGCCCGCAAGGCGATGATCAACGTCGACCTGAACGACGGCACCCTGTGGCACCCCGTCAAGGCCAACCACGGCGCGGCCGCGGTCTACATGCAGCCGGCGTCGGAAGGTACCGGCGTGATCGCCGGCGGCGCGATGCGCGCCGTGCTGGAAGCGGTCGGCGTCAAGAACGTGCTGGCCAAGGCCACCGGTTCGCGCAACCCGATCAACCTCGTCCGCGCCACGGTGCGCGGCCTGTCGATGATGCACTCGCCGGCCAAGATCGCGGCCAAGCGCGGCAAGAAGCTTGAGGAGATCCTCCATGGCTGAGAAGACTGTCAAGGTTCGGCTGGTTCGCGGCCTCCGCGGCACCCAGCAGCGCCATCGCCTGTCGGTCAAGGCGCTCGGCCTGAACAAGCTCAATGACGTCCGTGAGCTGAAGGACTCGCCGCAGGTTCGCGGCCTGATCAACCAGCTCCACTACCTCGTCCGCGTCGAGGCCTAAGGAGAATCCCATGCGTCTCAACACCATCACTCATGCCGAGGGCGCCCGCAAGGAGCGCACCCGCGTTGGTCGCGGTATCGGTTCGGGCCTCGGCAAGACCTGCGGCCGTGGCCACAAGGGCTCGTTTGCTCGCGCCGGCAAGGGCAAGATCAAGCCGGGCTTCGAAGGCGGCCAGATGCCGATGCAGCGTCGTCTGCCGAAGATCGGTTTCCGCTCCAAGATGGCCCACGAGTCGGCCGAGGTCCTGCTGTACCAGCTGGCGATGCTCGATGCCGATGTCATCGACATCGTCACCTTGCGCGCCGCCAAGCTGGTTTCGGACGACGCCAAGAAGGTGAAGGTCGTCAAGAAGGGTGAGCTCACCAAGAAGCTCACCATCAAGGGCCTGCTCGTCACGGCAGGTGCGAAGGCGGCGATCGAAGCCGCCGGCGGATCGGTGGAGTAATCGCTTGGCCTCGAACGCGGCAACGATGATGGGTGGTCTCGGCAAGTTCAAGGAACTGAAGGACCGCCTGCTGTTCGTGCTTCTCGCGTTGATCGTGTACCGGGTCGGGAGCTTCATCCCGGTCCCGGGGGTCAACCCCGAGGCCATGTTGGCCCTGTTCGAAAGCCAGGGCGGCATCGTGGACATGTTCAACATGTTCTCGGGTGGCGCCCTCTCGCGTTTCAGCATTTTCGCGCTCAACGTCATCCCCTACATCTCGGCGTCCATCATCGTGCAGCTGCTCGGGCAGGTGTATGAGCCGTGGAAGGCTTTGAAGAAGGAGGGGGAGGCGGGTCGCCGCAAGCTCACGCAGTACTCGCGCTACGGCGCCGTGTTCCTCGCCATCGTCCAGGCGGGCAGCATTGCCACCGCCCTGCAGGGGTCGGTTGCCGCCGGTGGCCAGCCCGTGGTGTACAGCCCCGGCATGGGCTTCGTATTCACAGCCATCGTGTCGTTGACCGCCGGTACGATGTTCCTGATGTGGCTGGGCGAGCAGATCACGGAGCGAGGCATTGGCAACGGTATCTCGCTGATCATCTTCGCGGGCATCGTCGCGGGCCTCCCCGGTGCGCTCATCAATACGATGCGCCAGGTGAACGCTGGCGAGATCAGCTGGCTCGCCATCCTCGTCATTGCCGTGCTCGTTCTTGGCGTCGTCTACTTCGTCGTGTTCATGGAGCGCGGCCAGCGCCGTATCACCGTGCACTACGCGCGCAAGCAGGGGGCGCGCCAGGGTTACAACAACCAGAGCTCGCACCTGCCGCTCAAGCTGAACATGTCGGGCGTGATCCCGCCGATCTTCGCCTCGAGCCTGATCATGCTTCCGGCAACCATTACCGCATGGACGGGCGGTACGGGTGCGGCCGAAGCGGCAGCGGCTGCATCCGATGCCGGTTGGCAGGCACAGGTCACCCTGGCGCTGCAGAAGGTCGCTACGGCGCTGGCGCCCAACGAGCCCCTGCACATGCTGCTGTTCGCGGTCCTGATCGTCGGTTTCGCGTTCTTCTACACGGCGCTGGTGTTCAACAGCCAGGAGACCGCGGACAACCTGAAGAAGTCCGGCGCGCTCGTTCCAGGCATTCGCCCCGGCCGCGCGACGGGCGACTACATCGACGGTGTCCTGACCCGTTTGACCCTGATCGGCGCGCTCTACCTCGTCGCGGTCTGCCTGCTGCCGGAAGTGCTCCGGGCGACATGGCAGGTTCCGTTCTATTTCGGTGGCACCTCGCTGTTGATCGTCGTCGTGGTGGTCATGGACTTCACAGCGCAAGTGCAGGCGCACCTGTATTCGCACCAGTACGACAGCCTTCTGAAGAAGGCCAATTTGAAGGGCGGTCCGCGCGGCGGCTTGGCGCGCGGATGAATCGAGGCGGGCCCGCGCAAGAGTAGCGCGGGCGGCGAGTGGGCCTTCGGGTCCGGTCGCCAACCCCGGTTTGTCGCCGGAGCATGGGCACACTCCCCATGCCGGGTTCGTCCCTGTTCAGGGGGCGGACTTCTATTGAACCCCAGGCCAGTGTAAAATTTCCGATTCCTTTCGCCGCTCGTCGGCGACGAAACCAGTGGAGACCGCGTCATGGCGCGTATTGCGGGTGTGAACCTGCCTGTCCAGAAGCATGTCTGGGTGGGCCTTCAGAGCATTTTCGGGATCGGGCGTACGCGCTCGCGCCTGGTGTGCACGGCCGCGGGTGTGAACCCGCACAGCAAGATCCGTGAGTTGTCCGAGCCGGAAATCGAGCGCCTCCGCGCCGAAATCGGCAAGTACACCGTCGAAGGCGACCTGCGTCGCGAAGTCGGCATGTCGATCAAGCGCCTGATGGACCTCGGTTGCTACCGTGGCGTCCGTCACCGTCGTGGCCTGCCGCTCCGCGGCCAGCGCACCCGCACGAATGCCCGTACCCGCAAGGGTCCGCGCAAGGCGATCAAGAAGTAAGGATCAGCCCCAATGAACAAGCCGGCAGCTGCCAGCAAGACCAAGAAGAAGATCAAGCGCGTCGTCACCGATGGTGTCGCCCACGTGCAGGCTTCCTTCAACAACACGATCATCACGATCACCGACCGCCAGGGCAACACGCTGAGCTGGGCCACCTCGGGTGGTGCCGGCTTCCGCGGCTCGCGCAAGTCGACGCCGTTCGCGGCGCAGGTCGCCGCCGAAAAGGCCGGCAAGGCCGCGCTCGATTACGGCCTGAAGACGCTCGAAGTGCACGTCAAGGGCCCGGGCCCGGGTCGCGAATCGGCCGTCCGCGCGTTGAACAACGTCGGCTACAAGGTCACGAACATCATCGACGTCACGCCGATTCCGCACAACGGCTGCCGTCCGCCCAAGAAGCGTCGCGTCTAAGGGCAAGGGGAAGAACACATGGCTCGTTATATCGGTCCCACCTGCAAGCTCGCGCGCCGCGAAGGCGCCGACCTCAGCCTCAAGTCCCCGGCCCGCGCGCTGGACAGCAAGTGCAAGCTCGAGCAGAAGCCCGGCGTGCATGGCCCCGTCGCCAAGAAGGGTAAGCTGTCGGATTACGCCACCCAGCTTCGCGAGAAGCAGAAGGTGAAGCGCATCTACGGCTTGCTGGAGCGCCAGTTCCGCAACTACTACAAGAAGGCCGCCAACCGGAAGGGCAACACGGGCGAGAACCTGCTGCAGATGCTCGAGCAGCGTCTCGACAACGTCGTCTACCGCATGGGCTTCGCTGTCACCCGTCCGCAGGCCCGCCAGCTGGTCTCGCACCGCGGCGTGCTGGTCAACGGCAAGTCGGTGAACCTGCCGTCGTTCCAAGTTCGCGTCGGCGACCAGATCACCCTGACCGAGAAGGCCGCGGCCCAGCTGCGCGTCAAGGAAGCGGTGGCCCAGGCCCAGCAGATGGACCTCGTCCCGTCCTGGTGCTCGGTCGACGCCAACAAGTTCTCCGGCACCTTCAAGGCTGTGCCTGATCGCGCCGACCTGCCGGCCGACATCAACGAAGCGCTGATCGTCGAGCTGTACTCGAAGTAATTCTCCGGAGAACGCCGCCCATGACGGTAAATGCCATCCAGATGCTGCGTCCCAAGGGGCCGCAGATCGAGCGCCTGTCGACCACCCGCGCCCGCGTCGTGATCGAGCCGCTGGAGCGTGGTTACGGCCACACCATCGGCAACGCGCTGCGTCGCGTGCTGCTGTCCTCGATCCCGGGTTGCGCCATCACCGAGGTGGAAATCGATGGCGTGCTGCACGAGTACACCACGCTTGAAGGCCTGCAGGAGGACGTCCTCGACGTCCTTCTGAACCTCAAGGACGTGGCGATCCGCATGCACAACGTCGAGTCGACGATGCTCACCCTTCAGAAGAAGGGCCCGGGGGTCGTGACCGCCGCGGACATCAAGACCGACCACAACGTCGAGATCCTCAACGGCGAGCACGTGATCTGCACGCTGACCAAGGACACGGCGCTGAACATGCGCCTCAAGATCGAGCGCGGTTTCGGCTACCAGCCGGCCGCGGCGCGTCGTCGCCCGGACGAAGAGTCCCGTGCGATCGGCCGCCTCATGCTGGACGCCAGCTTCGCTCCGGTCCGTCGCGTGGCATATGCCGTGGAAGCGGCCCGTGTCGAGCAGCGCACCGACCTCGACAAACTCGTCCTCGACATCGAGACCAACGGCACGATCGATTCGGAAGAAGCCATCCGCACCGCCGCCAGCATCCTCACGGACCAGCTGTCGGTGTTCGGTGACTTCATTGTCCGCGGCCCGGCGTCGAGCAAGAGCGCGACCGGTGGCGTCGACCCGACCCTGCTGCGTCCGATCGACGACCTCGAGCTGACCGTCCGCTCGGCCAACTGCCTCAAGGCCGAGAACATCTACTACATCGGTGATCTGATCCAGCGCACGGAAGTGGAGCTGCTGAAGACCCCGAACCTGGGTAAGAAGTCGCTCACCGAGATCAAGGAAGTGCTGGCTCAGCGCGGCCTTGCCCTCGGCATGAAGCTCGAGAACTGGCCGCCGGCCGGTCTCACCCAGGGCGTGATGATGGGCTAAGGCCCACGATCGATAAGGAACCCAACCCATGCGTCACCTCAACGCCGGCCGCAAGTTCAGCCGCACCAGCGCGCATCGCGAAGCGATGTTCCGCAACATGGCCTCGTCGCTGTTCAAGCACGAGCTGATCCGTACCACCCTGCCGAAGGCCAAGGAGCTGCGTCGCATCGCGGAGCCGCTCATCACGATGGCCAAGACGGATGGCGTCGCCAATCGTCGTCTCGCCTTCTCGCGCTTGCGCGACAAGGAAGCGGTGGGCAAGCTGTTCGTCGAGCTCGGTCCGCGCTACCAGGCGCGTCCGGGCGGCTACCTGCGCATCCTCAAGTGCGGCTTCCGTCCGGGCGACAACGCCCCGATGGCTTACGTCGAGCTGGTGGATCGGCCGCGTGCCACCGAGGCCGTCGACGCCGAGTAAGCGTCGAGCGTCGCGTGTTTCGAAGAAAAACCCCGGCGAAGGCCGGGGTTTTTCGTTTGCAGATGCCTTGCTCCTGCGTCGCCGCGATTCTCTGCGATGAGCACGGCTTGGTCACTCGGCGCAGTTCGCCTAGGCGTTGCAAGGCACATAGGTGTGACACCTCGTTGCTGCTAAAGACCCCTACGGCGCCTTCGGCGGCGGCGAGGGCCACTGGCTACTGATCAGGCACGTGAGTGCTTGAATGCCGCTGTATTCCCACCAAGCGCACTCCGGATCGTGGCAGCCGTTCGCCAACGGGAGAAGCTTGGGTGATTTGTCTGGGGGGGGTCAGCGGCCGCGATCGAATGCGCGAAAAGGAAGAAGGCAGCGACTGCCATGATTTTTGTGCGCTTCGTGAGCACTCAGCCTCTCGTGTTGGGGGATGAGATTCACTCACCGGTGTTCGCCATCAAGCGGCGCCGGCGATTGACTCTAGGGAACTGGCCGCGGCTTCGGTAGTCGGAGCACAATGCCTTTTGACTTTCCCGGTGTGTGTCCCATGTCGAACGCCAACCCCTTCGCTTGGTCCTTCCGCCTGCAGATGCTGTTCGGCTTCGCCGTCTGCGCGGCCCTGCTCGGTTTCGCGCTTTACGTCGAGCACGGCATGTTCATGCTGCCTTGCCCGCTGTGCATCCTGCAGCGCTTCTTCTTCGCCGGGATGGGCCTGCTTGGCCTCGTCGCGGCCCTGCACAACCCCGGCGGGCGTGCGGGCCGGGGGGGCTACGGCATTGCCATCGGCCTGCTGGCGGCGGTGGGGGGCAGCATCGCGGCGCGCCACGTGTGGCTGCAGCTGCAGCCGCCGAGCGGTTTCCCGAGCTGCAGCGGGCAAGGGCTGTCCTACATGCTCGAATCCTTGGGGCCGGTCGACGCGCTCGCGCAGTCGCTCTCCGGCTCGGCGGATTGCGCCAAGATCGACTGGGCCTTCCTCGGCTTCTCGATGCCGGCCTGGACGCTGCTGTGCTTCGTGCTGCTGGGCCTGGGCGCGCTGGTGGCGGGGCTGCGCCGGCGCGGCTGAGTCATGAACTCATGAAGTTGCGGATGTAATCGAGTCGCGACTCGAATTCCCGCGTGGCATAGTCTTCGGCCCACCCCAAAGAGAACCGCCATGAACGCGCAGGATCGTCCCGTCACCCCCGTCAACGCGCCCGCCGGTTGGACGCGTTCGTCGTGGCGGACGAAGACGGCCCTGCAGCAGCCGAGCTATCCGGACGCCGAGGCCCTAGCCGCGGTCGGGCGCGAGCTCGAGGCCCTGCCGCCGCTGGTCACGTCCTGGGAGGTGCTGGCCCTGAAGCGCCAGATCGCCGAGGCCGAGGTGGGCAAGCGCTTCATCCTGCAGGGCGGCGACTGTGCTGAGAGCTTCGCCGACTGCGAGAGCGGCTTGATCTCCAACCGCCTGAAAGTGCTGCTGCAGATGAGCGTCGTGCTCGTGCACGGCCTGCGCCTGCCGGTGGTGCGCATCGGCCGTTTCGCCGGTCAGTACGCCAAGCCGCGTTCGGCCGACCTCGAAGAGCGCGATGGCGTCACGCTGCCCAGCTACCGCGGTGACTTCATCAATGCGCCCGAGTTCACGCCGGAAGCGCGCATTCCCGATCCGCGCCGGATGGTGAAGGGCCACGCCCGTTCGGCGATGACGATGAACTTCGTCCGCGCGCTGATCGACGGAGGATTCGCCGATCTGCACCACCCGGAGTACTGGGATCTCGGCTGGGTGGCACGCTCGCCGCTGGCCGAGGAGTACCAGAAGATGGTGAGCGGCATCGGCGATGCCGTGCGCTTCATGGAAACCGTGACCGGCGGGCCGATCGACAACCTCAGCCGTGTCGACTTCTACACCTCGCATGAGGCGCTGCTGCTGCCCTACGAGGAGGCGCAGACGCGCCAGGTGCCGCGCCAGTGGGGCTGGTTCAACCTCAGCACCCATTTCCCCTGGATCGGCATGCGCACCGCGCAGCTCGACGGCGCGCACACCGAGTACTTCCGCGGCATCCGCAACCCGATCGGCATCAAGCTCGGCCCGTCGGTGACGCCGGACCAGGCCCTGCGCCTCGCTGACGTGCTGAACCCGGAGAACGAGTCGGGCCGCCTCGTGTATATCCACCGCATGGGCGCGGGCAAGGTGCTCGAGAAGCTGCCGCCGCTGCTGGAGGCGATGAAGCGCGAAGGCCGGCGAGTGGCGTGGATGTGCGACCCGATGCACGGCAACACCGAGACGGCGGCGAACGGTTACAAGACGCGCCGCTTCGACAACATCCGGGCCGAGGTCGAGCAGAGCTTCGACGCACACGCCGCGGCCGGAACGCGATTGGCGGGCGTGCATCTCGAGCTGACCGGCGAGAACGTCACCGAGTGCACGGGCGGTGCGCGCGAGCTGGTCGATGCCGATCTGGCCCGCGACTACCGCACCACGGTCGACCCGCGGCTCAACTACGAGCAGTCGCTGGAGATCGCGATGCTGATCGTGCGCAAGCAGTCGCAGATCGCCCAGCCGACGTCGCTTTGAGACGATCCGATCCCTCGGCGGCAGGCCGTCGAAGGATCGATCTCCGCCCTCACGGATTGCACTGCGGGCAATGCCCCGCGTCGGCGGCCATGAGGCCGTCGGCCCGCGGTCGATCCTCGCGATGCCCGCAGACGCCGCAGCCGTGGATCTCGGCACGGACCAGATCGGTCGCTTCGCCGCAGAGCTCGCAGGGCAGGCCGACGTGATTGCCGACGCGGCCGAAGCCGGGCGCGTGGCAGAAGGAGCAGGGCGTGGCGAGGCGCAGCGCGAGCTGATGCCCCAGCCGGCCGATGGCCGACAGACGCGTCGGGTTCACGTGAGCCCGCATATCGGCTTCGATGCGTGCGAGGCCGTCCTCCGAGGACGCGGCCAGGCGTCCCATTGCTTCGGCGATGCCTGCCGGGTGCCTCAGCCCCTTCGCCACCGGCATGGCCCCGGCTTGGGATCGCGCCCAGCGGTTCGGTTTCACAAGGGCGGCGTGGCCGGGCAGGCCGATCGACGCGATCACGGGTTGTAGATCGTCGCCGGGCCGAAGCGCCCTTGAGACCCAGTTCGTGTCGTGGCCCGCGTGCTCGAGGACGAGGGTCTGGCCATGCTCGTCGTCCACGAAGGCCAGCAGTTCCGTATGCAGGGGCAGGAAGCCGAGCAGCGGATCCGGGCCGAAGCAGCCCTCCGTGGAGAGACCGAGCTTCAGCCCGCTGGCAGCCATGCCGCGCCGGGCCTTTTCGATGACGACCTCGTGCGGCGTGCCCGGGCGCTCGATGTCGCCGGCGAAAGTGCCCAGCGCATCGGTGTCGACCGCGACCGACTCGACGCGAAAACCGAGCGGGGCCAGCGCCGGCGCCAAGGCCTCCGCCTTGCCGTGCAGGGTGGCGAGGGCGACGCGGGGATCGGAATAGGGCAGGCGCATCCCCACAGTGTCCGAGCCCTGCGGTGGAGGCGGCGCCGACGACCCGCACACCGCCTCCTCGTTTCCATCGATGCCGCTTATTCGCCCTGGGCCTGCGAGTAGCCTCGCACGCCGTCGAAGGTGTAGAGGTTCTCGGTTTTCACCGCGTCGAAACCGGCATCGGCGATGCGCATCAGCAGGCGCGAGATGGCCTGCCCGTCGACCGTCTCCCCCTTCGCGGGGAAGCGGCAGCGCCAGTGGTCGGTGCGCAGCGTCTGCGGGTTGCCGTTCGGGTAGACCTTGACGCCGCGGTTGGTGATGAGCGCGAGGCGGAAGTCGTCGCCGGCGAGTTTCTCGAGCGCCGCGCCGAGTTCGTTCGGGTCGCGGGCGTCGGTGTCCCAGTTCACGAACACGTCGACGCCGACCAGGGCCTTCTTCGCATTGACGTGCGGCGGAATCGACACGTCCGGATGGACCAGCGACTCCGGCTCGCGCTCGGGGTAGTTCACGGCAGCCATCTTCTTCGGCTTTTGGCCGAGGCGGGCGATGACCGCCTGCGCGAACTCGCGGGTGCCGACTTTCGTCGTGCTGACGCCGTCGCGGAAGATGTCGCCGGTGTGGATGCCCTCTTCCAAGGTGCAGAGCCAGGCGTTGTGGATGTCCGTGGCGGGCTTCGCGCGGCCGAGGTGCACCAGCATCATCACCGCCGACAGCAGCAGGCCCGAGGGATTGGCGATGTCCTTGCCGGCGATGTCCGGCGCGGAGCCGTGCACGGCCTCGAACATCGCGCAGTCGTGGCCGATGTTCGACGAGCCGGCGAGGCCGATGGACCCGGCCACTTCGGCGGCGACGTCGGAGAGGATGTCGCCGTAGAGGTTGGGCGTGACCACAACGTCGAAATCGGTCGGGCGGCTGGCCATGCGCGCCGTGCCGATGTCGATGATCATGTGGCTGGTCGCGATCTCCGGGTACTGCGGCGCGATCTCGTCGAAGACCCTGTGAAACAGGCCGTCGGTGAGCTTCATGATGTTGTCCTTAGTCATGCACGTGACCTTCTTGCGCCCGTGCGCGCGGGCGTACTCGAAGGCGTAGCGCACGATGCGCTCGCAGCCGGGGCGGGTGATCAGCTTCAGGCACTGCACCACCTCGTCGCTCTGGCGGTGCTCGATGCCGGCGTAGGTGTCCTCCTCGTTCTCGCGCACGATCACGACGTCCATCGTCGGGTGCAGCGCGGTGACGTAGGGGTGGTAGGAGACGCAGGGGCGCAGGTTGGCGTACAGGCCGAGGGTCTTGCGCAGCGTGACGTTGACCGACTTGTAGCCGCCCCCCTGCGGCGTGGTGATCGGCCCCTTGAGGATGATCTTGTGCTGGTCGATCGCCTTCCAGGTGTCCTCGCCGATGCCGGCCATCAGGCCGCTTTCGTAGGCCTTCAGTCCGACGGTTACCGCCTGGAAATGGAGGGCGGGATCCCCGGCCTTGAGGATCGCCAGCGTGGCGGCCATGATCTCGGGGCCGATGCCATCGCCGGCGGCAACGGGAATGGTGGCGGCGGGTAGCGCGGCGGGGACGTAGCGGGCCGGGGCGACGGATTCAGCGAGGACGGCGGACATTGTGCGATCTCCGAAACACGAAAAAGATGTCGTGAATATTGAAGCGCGAAAAGCTGTGCGGCGCAAGCTGGCGGGTGAGTCGCGCGTGAAGGCCTTGGCCGCGAAGCGCGTGCCGACGGGCGCCGCGGCGACGAAAGCGGCCCTGAAGTCGGCAGATGCCGACGCGCAATGGACCTTCCTGAGCAATCACACGCATGTGCTGGTTTGCCTCGCTGCCGACGCGGATCAGACTCTGCGTGACGTCGCTTCGAAGGTCGGCATCACCGAGCGTGCGGTTCAGCGCATTGTTGCGGAGCTCGAAGCGGCAGGCGCGCTGACACGGGAGCGCGATGGCCGTCGGAACCGCTATCAGCTCGACACCTCGCTGCCGCTCAGGCATCCGCTGGAGAAGCATCGGAGCATCGGCGACGTCTTGGCGCTGTTGCTCGGCGAGGTCCGCTGAACGGATGTCGGTCACGGATCCGAACCAGCGGGCCGTAGGCGATGCACCACGGGCCGGCGTTCTCCGGTGGCCGGGCGCCGAGCTCGACGTACGGACCGCCCAGGTGCGTCGGGGCCGGCAGACACTGGCGCTCGATCGCTCGTCCTACGAAGTGCTGCTGGCCTTGCTGTTGCGCGCAGGGCAGGTGCTCAGCAAGGACGACTTGCTCGATGCCGCGTGGCCGGGGCGCGTGGTCTCCGAAAACTCGCTGGCCAAGGCGATCAGTCGACTGCGTCGTGAGCTCGGCGAGGCGGCGGGTGCGCCGCTGCAGTCGGTGCACGGCTACGGCTACCGATGGGCGGGCGAGGTGCACTGGGTCGACGCCGAAGCCTCGCCGCCGACGCCCGCAGGCGAGCACGACTGGATTGGCGTCGCCGTTCCGAAGCGGCCGGGATGGACGTTCCGCCGTCTATTGGGTCGTGGGTCGCACAGCATGGTGTTTCTGGCCGATTCCGATGCTGGCGATGCGCCGCGCGCCTTCAAGCTCGGCGTCGGGGAGGAGGGTCTTCGGCATGTGCGACGCGAGGTGGCCCTGCATAGATACCTTGCCGCCATCGGTCGGAAGGTGCAGGGCCTTGCGCCCGCCTTGGGCTGGCAATTGGACGAACCCCCGATCTTCGTCGAGTACCCCTATTTCGAACATGGCGACCTCGCCCACTGGATGGCGTCGAAGGCCGCGACGGGTGGCGTTCCGTTTGACCATCGGCTTGCTTTGGCCGCTCAGATCGCCGAGGCGCTGGGCGAGCTGCACGCCGCGGGTGTCGTTCACCAGGGCCTGAAACCCGGCAATATTTTCCTTGCGCCGGATTCGGGCTTGCCGGAAGGGTGGCGTGTCGCCATTGCCGACCTTGGTGGCGGCCACGCATCGCCCATGTCCCCGCATGCCGATGCGCTGTTTGATGCCGACGCGATGGCTGAGGCACGGTCGCCGTCGGCCCTGCACGCGGCCGCAGCGCTCCACTGCGCCCCTGAAGTCCTCGCCGGCGGCTTGCCGACCCAGCGCAGCGATCTCTATTCGCTGGGGGTCCTGCTTTTCCAGCTGGTCGTCGGTGATTTGCGGCGACCCTTGGCCCCGGGCTGGGAGTCGGATGTCGATGATCCGTTGCTGCGCGATGACATCCGGGCACTGGCCGCCTTGCGGGGAGAACAGCGCACGTTGGGCGCGCAGCAGCTCGCCTTGCACCTGCGCCAGATGCCCGAGAGACGCCTCGCCGCCGCCGCGCGCGAGGAGACCCAGGCGCGCGCGCGTCGCGCCGAAGTGGAGTTTCAGCGGCAGCGGGTGAGGCTGCGCTTGCTCGGTGCGGCGACCGCCGCTTTGTGCGTGGGCCTCGCCGTGGCCACCTGGACCGGTTGGCTGGCGTGGGAGGCCCGCCGCGACGAGGCGCTTCGGCGAAGCGAGGCGCAGGCCGTCCTCGACTTCCTCACCGACGATGTGTTGACTCGCGCCGATCCTTACCACGGCGGGGATGTCGGGATCAGCTTACGGGCCTCGCTGGACGCTGCCGCCGCGAGCATCGACGAGCGCCTTGGTGGACGTCCGGTGGTCGCCGCGGCAGTGCATGGCGCCGTGGCCGAGGCCTACGAGGCATGGGGTGAATACGCCAAGGCGGCTCGCCACCAGCGCTCGGCCATCGAGAGGATCGCTGTCGGCAGCCCGAGCGCCGACTCGCTTGCCGCGCATCATCGCCGGCTTTGCCAGTTCGAGCGTCTCGCAGGCGATCTTGACGCTGCACAAGCGGCTTGCGACGCCGCTGCCGAAGGCGACCGAGTTCGCTTGGGGCAGGTTTCCGATGCCAGCTTGGTCGAGGCGGCCAAGCTCCTCTACGAGCGCGGTCGCTGCGACACCGCGGTTGCGCAACTCGCGTCGCTCGTGGCCGACGAAGCACGAAGCGCCCGCCTCCCCCCGGGCGTGCAGGCCGATGCCCTCTGGTTCATCGGTCTGTGCCAGAGCCGCCTCGGGGAAGAGGTGGTCGCCGCGGAAACCTTCCGGTCGCTGGTTGCCCTGCGGGAGGCGGAGTCAGGCCTCGACGACCCAAAGACGGCCTGGGCGTTGTCGGACTACGCCGAGGCCTTGGCCCGGGCGGGGCGCTTCGCCGAGGCGGGCGCCATCCTCGAGCGGCTCGATGATCGGATCGTCCATCGCCTGGGCGTGGAGCATCCCGACGCCCTCGCCATCGAGTATCGGCGGGGCCTGATCGCCGCAGGGCAGGGGCGCGACGACGAGGCCACGGGTCTCTTCCGCCGGGCCTATGACGGTTGGAGCCGGAAGCTCGGCGAACGCCACGTGCTGACGATCCTCGCCGGGTCCGAGCTGGCGCGCAGTCTGGCGCGGCAAGGAAATCGCCCCGAGGCCGATGCCCTGCTGGCCCGTACGCAGCTCGTGGGGCGGCCATTGCTGGCAGGTCGTGCCGCCAGGGCGGCCGATATTCAACAGCTTTGGGTCGAGACCCTCTTGCATCTGGGGCGGGTGGAGGACGCGGCACGGACGCTATCCGACTACCGTGCTGTCGCCGTCGATGTCTTTCCGGACCAGCATCCCCGCGTGGCGGCGGCACACTGCTACGAGAGCCAGATCGCCGCCCATCGGGGACAATTGGACGAGGCCGGTGCCTCACTGAGCGCCTGCCGTTTGGGGATGGCCCGCCTGCCGGCGGACGACTATCGGCGGCGGATTCTGGCCGATGCCGAGCAAGCGGCCGAGTCGGTGGCTCGCTGATCTCCGGAACGCGGCTCCAATCGATTGATTCAAAAGACTTTCATAAGTCTTCAGAAATGCTCACCCTTGGGGAAAGCGCACTTGCCTGTGCCTTGGCATCGTAACGGTACCTCGGGCCGGGCAGCGGCGATTCGAAGGGTGGGGACACCCGTAGGGCAGGGAGCCAGCAGGGACGCCGATCGTGCTGTTCGACCCCGGGCCGGTTCCACAGGACGTGGAATCAGGAGTTTCAGGGGTTCAGATGACCACGAAGGCGCCGGTTTGGAACCGGCGCCTTCGATCTTTCTGGTCCTGCCGAATGGCCTTTCGAGGCCGCGCTCAGGGCTGCAGGGTGGGGCGGAAGGTGGGGGGGCGACGCGCCCCAGCCAGCCCGGCCTCGACGGCCGCGCCCAAGGCCAACAAGTCCGCATCGCCGCCCCGGGCGCCCAGCAGGCTCAGGCCCACGGGCAGTCCGTGGATCTCGCCCATCGGGATCGTCAGGCTCGGCGTGCCCGCCACGGCGGCGGCGCCGTAACCCGCGCTCGTGAAGTGATCGCCCAGCACCGGGTCGATGGGCCAGGCTGGTCCGGTCGTCGGGGCGATCAGCGCATCGAAGCCGCCCTCGCGCAGCACCTTCAGCAGTCCATCGTCTCCGGCAAGGCGCCGGGCCGCGGCCTTGGCCTCGAGGTAGGCGGGATCGGTCAGCGGCCCTTTCCCTTGGGCCTGCTCCAACAGCTCCTGCCCGAACCAGGGCATCGCCCGGTCGGCGTTGGCGGTGTTCCAGGCGATGAGGGCGTCCAGATCAGCGACCGGCGCCGGGCCCTCGGCGAGGTAGCGGTTCAGTCCGTCCTTGAACTCGTAGAGCAGCACCGTCAGCTCCGCTTCGCCCCACTGGCCCCACGTCGGCAGTTCGACATCCACCACGTCGGCGCCGGCCTCGCGAAGCCGGGCCACCGCGGCCTCGGTCGCCGCATCGAGGCCGGCATGCCGGCCCATGGCCTGGCGCATCAGGCCGAAACGCCTGCCGGCCAGGGGCCGCACACCGGTCGCGCCGTTGGGGCTGGTCGTGAGGTTCTTCTCGGGATTCGTCGCCGCCTCGATGCCGGACAGCGCCGCCATCAGGGCGGTGGCATCGGCGATCGAGCGCGCCATCGGGCCCCCCGTGTCCTGCGAGGCCGAGATCGGCACGATGCCGTCGGCCGGAACCACGCCGACGGTCGGCTTGAAGCCCACCAGTCCGTTCACCGCCGAGGGGCAGAGGATGCTGCCGTCCGTTTCGGTGCCCACGCCCACGGTGGCCAGGCTGGCGGCGATGGCGGCGCCCGTGCCCGAGCTCGAGCCACAGGCGTTGCGGTCGAGCACGTACGGGTTGCGGGTCTGGCCGCCCGCGCTGCTCCAGCCCGAGATCGAACTCGTCGAACGGAAGTTGGCCCATTCGCTGAGGTTCGTCTTGCCGAGGATCACGGCGCCGGCGCTCCGAAGCGAGGCGACCAGTGCGGCATCGTCGGGCGGCACGTGGCCGGCCAAGGCCAGCGAGCCGGCGGTGGTCGGCAGGCCGGCGACGTCGATGTTGTCCTTCACCAGCACCGGGATGCCGTGCAGCGGGCTGCGCAGGGTGCCGGCCGCGCGCTCGGCGTCCAGCGCCTCGGCGTCGGCGCGGGCGTTCGGGTTCAGCGCGATGACGGCATTGAGCGTCGGGCCCGAATCGTCGACGGCGGCGATGCGCGCGAGGTAGGCGTCGACGAGATCGGCGCTGGTGAAGCGGCCGGCCCCCATGCCCGCCTGCGCGTCGGCCACGGAGAGTTCGACGACGTCGACCTTGGCGCGGGTTTCTTCCGACGTTGGTGCCGTCGCCGGCGCCGGCGGGGTGGTTTCGGCGCCTTGGCCGCAGCCGCCGAGTCCGGAGGCGAGAAGGACGCCCGCGATCAGGGCGGGGAGGGGGCGCAGGCGGTTCGGCATGGCGGACTCCGGTAGCGGAATCCCGATGCTAATCGCGGCGCGGCCCGTGCGGCCGTGAAGCGCCTCAGCCGCGCAGCAGGTCGAGGGCGAGCTTGCCGATCAGCGCCGTGACCACGGCGAGGAAGACGTAGCGCACGAAGCGCTGGCCTTGGCGGATGGCGAGGTGGCTGCCGATCCAGCTGCCCAGCATGTTGCCGAGGATCAGCGGCACGGCCAGCACCCAGACCACGAAGCCGCCGATGGCCAGCACCGTCCACGAACTCACGTCGGCCGCGACGTTGGCGGCTTTCGACACGCCGGACGACTTCAGGAAATCCAGGCCGAGCACGCTGACGAAGGCGAAGACCATGATCGTGCCGGTGCCCGGGCCGATCAGGCCGTTGTAGAAGCCGCAGGCCGCGCCGACGCCGGTGGCGACGAGGGCTTCCTTCTCCAGCGGGTAGCGCCGCGCTTCGACCAGGCCGAAATCCTTGCGGAACGCCGTGTAGACCGCGAGCACGGCACAGATCGCCAGAACCGTCCACTTCAGCAGTTCGGGGTCGAGGCGCTTGGCGAACTGCACGCCGATGGCGGAAGCCACCAAGGCACCGATGCAGGCCGGCACGACGATCTTGCGCTCGACCGGGATGCGCGACAGGTAGTTCCAAGCCGCGACGCTGGTGCCAAACATCGAGCTCGTGCGCTGCGTGCCGATGGTCTGCAGGATCGACAGGCCGGGGTGCAGGTTGAGCATCGCCGGCGTCAGGATCAGCCCACCGCCGCCGACGATGCTGTCGAGCAGGCCGGCGGCGAAGCCGGCCAGCGCGGTCAGCGCCAGCAGTTCGGGCGTGAGGTCGGCGAGCATGGGGACGGGCGCCGGGAGGCCGGCGCCCGCGTCGATCAGGCCGCGCGACCGGCGCGCTTGCGCTCGTTTTCCGTCAGCAGCTTCTTGCGCAGGCGGATTTCCTTCGGCGTGATCTCGACCAGCTCGTCATCGTCGATGAAGTCCAGCGCCTGCTCGAGGGTGAACTTGATCGGCGGCGACAGCTGGATGGCGTCGTCCTTGCCCGAAGCACGCATGTTGGTCAGCGGCTTGGTGCGGATCGCGTTCACCGTCAGGTCGTTGTCCTTCGAGTGGATGCCGACCAGCTGGCCTTCGTACACCTGGTCGCCTTCGGCGGCGAACAGCTTGCCGCGCTCCTGCAGCGGGCCCAGCGCGTAGGCCGGCGTCGGGCCCGGGGCGTTGGCGATCATCACGCCATTGAGGCGCTTGGCGATCTGGCCGGCTTCCTTCGGGCCGTAGTGGTCGAACACGTGGAACAGCAGGCCCGAGCCCTGGGTGAGGGTGCGGAACTCGTTCTGGAAGCCGATCAGGCCGCGCGCCGGGATCATGTAGTCGAGGCGCACGCGGCCCTTGCCGTCCGGCTCCATGTTGGTGAGCTGGGCCTTGCGGGTGCCGAGCTTCTCCATCACGCCGCCCTGGTGCTGCTCTTCCACGTCCACCACGAGCTGCTCGATCGGCTCCATCAGCTGGCCGTCGATCTCCTTGATGATCACTTCCGGGCGCGACACGGCGAGCTCGTAGCCCTCGCGGCGCATGTTCTCGATCAGCACCGAGAGGTGCAGCTCGCCACGGCCCGAGACGAGGAACTTGTCCGCGTCCTCGAGCTGCTCGACCTTCAGCGCGACGTTGTGAACGGCCTCGCGCTCGAGGCGGTCCTTGATCTGGCGGCTGGTCAGGAACTTGCCGCCCGAGAGGTCTTTGTTGCCGGCGAACGGCGAGTTGTTCACCTGGAAGGTCATCGAGATCGTCGGCTCGTCGACCGTCAGCGCCGGCAGCGCCTCCGGCATGTCGATCGAGCAGACGGTGTCGGAGATCGTGAGGTCCTGGATGCCCGAGATGGCGACGATGTCACCGGCCTCGGCGGTTTCCTGCTCGATGCGCTCGAGGCCCATGAAGCCGAGCACCTGCATGACCTTGCCCTGGCGCTTCTTGCCGTCGCGGCCGATCACGGTCACCGGCATGTTCTTCTTCAGCGTGCCGCGCTGGATGCGGCCGATGCCGATCACGCCGACGAAATTGTTGTAGTCCAGCTGCGAGATGCGCATCTGGAACGGGCCGTCGCTGGCCACCGGCGGCGGCGGCACGTGCTTCATGATCGCTTCGTAGAGCGGGGTCATGTCGCCGTCGCGGGCGGCGTCGTCGAGGCTGGCGTAGCCGTGCAGGGCCGAGGCGTAGACGATCGGGAAGTCGAGCTGCTCGTTGGTGGCGCCGAGCTTGTCGAACAGGTCGAACACCTGGTCGATCACCCAGTCCGGGCGCGCGCCCGGGCGGTCGATCTTGTTGACCACGACGATCGGGCGGAAGCCCATCGCGAAAGCCTTCTGGGTCACGAAACGGGTCTGCGGCATCGGGCCGTCCATCGCGTCGACCAGGATCAGCACCGAGTCGACCATCGACAGCACGCGCTCGACCTCGCCGCCGAAGTCGGCGTGGCCCGGGGTATCGACGATGTTGATGCGGTTGCCCTGCCAGGTGATGGCGGTGTTCTTGGCCAGGATGGTGATGCCGCGTTCCTTCTCCTGGTCGTTGCTGTCCATCACGCGCTCGGCCAGCACGGTGCGCTCGCTCAGCGTGCCCGATTGCTTCAGCAGGCAGTCGACGAGGGTGGTCTTGCCGTGGTCGACGTGGGCGACGATGGCGATGTTTCGCAGGTTCTCGATGGACATGGGGAGGCGGCGCGCTTCAGGGCGCGGGAGCTCGTTCGGAAAGGAAGCCGAGGAGTATACCGGCCTAAATTGACGGGACGTTAACGCCGCCCGACCCGGTGGGCCCCTGCAGCCGGGCCTGCAGGCCCGGCTGCAGGGGCGACACGGGTACACTGCGCGCCCTTCCCCGCACGCCGGAGCGCGCCCATGAGCACCGTCACCGCCACCTTCCACACCGCCCGCGGCCCGATCCAGGTCGCGCTCCATGCCGACAAGGCGCCGCTGACGGTGGCCAACTTCGTGAACCTGGCGCGCCGCAAGTTCTACGACGGCCTGAACTTCCACCGCGTCATCGCCGATTTCATGATCCAGGGCGGCTGTCCCGAGGGCTCCGGCCGCGGCAACCCGGGTTATCGCTTCGAGGACGAGGTCGGCACTGGCCTGTCGCACGAGCGCGGCGTGCTTTCGATGGCCAATGCCGGCCCGAAGACCAACGGCAGCCAGTTCTTCATCACCCATGTCCCGTGCCCCTGGCTGGACGGCAAGCACACGGTCTTCGGCAAGGTGCTCTCGGGCATGGAGGTCGTGGACAGCATCAAGACCGGCGACGGGATCGAGAAGGTCACCCTCGAGGGCGACGTCGATGCCGTGCTGGCCGCCAAGGCCGAGCGCGTCGCCGAGTGGAACAAGGCGATGGACGACGCCGCGCGCTGAACCATCGTGTCACCCCTTCGAAGCCGCCCTCCGGGGCGGCTTCGCGCTTTCCGGGGTCGACCGTCGGGCCGCGGTGCTACACTTTCGGGCTCACCGCCAATGCCGCCGAGGGGAGTCCGATGCCGCAGCTCAGCCGTCGAATGGGTCACGCCAAGCCGAGCGCCATCATGGCCGTGGCGGAGAAGGCGAAGGCCCTCAAGGCCCAGGGCCGCGACATCATCAGCTTCTCGATCGGCGTGCCGAACTTCCTCCCCGGCGAGCACGTCTATGCCGCCGCCCGCGAGGCGCTGGCCAAGGACAGCGGCCAGTACGGCAGCAACCGTGGCGCCGACGCGCTGCTGGACGCCTTCATCGCCCACATGGGCCGCCTCGGCCTGACCGGCTACACGCGCAAGCATTGCGCCACCGGCGTCGGGGCCAAGCACCTGCTGTACAACCTGGCCGAAGCGCTGCTCGATCCGGGCGACACCATCGCCTTCGCCACGCCGTACTGGACCACCTACGTCGACATCGCCGACATCGTCGGTGCGAAGACGCTGCTGCTGCCGGCCCCGGCCTCGCAGGACTACAAGATCACGCCGGCCCAGCTCGACGCCGCGCTGGCGCAGAAGCCGAAGGTCTACCTGTTCAACAACCCGTCCAACCCGACGGGCATGGTCTATTCAAAGGACGAGATCGCCGCGCTGGCCGACGTGTTCGCGAAGCACCCGGACACCTGGATCATCAGCGACGACATCTACAACACGCTGGTGTTCGACGGCCTCGGTTACCACAACATCGTCAACGTCCGACCGGAGTTGCGCGAGCGCACGGTCTTCGTCGACTCGCTGTCGAAGACCTACGGCATGCCGGGTTGGCGCGTCGGCCTGATGGCCGGCCCCGAAGCCATTGCGCAGGCGATCACCACGCTCAATTCGAACCACATCACCAACCTGCCGGAAGTCGTCACCGCCGCCGCCGTGGCCGCGTTGTCGGGCCCGCAGGACGTGCCGCAGCAGAAGTGCCGGGAATTCGAAGCCAAGCGCGACGTGGTGCTGGCGGCCCTCGCCGCCATCCCGGGCGTGAAGTGCCCGCGACCGCAGGGCGCCTTCTACGTCTTCCCCGACATTTCCTGCGCCTTCGGCAAGTCGCATGGCGGCAAGACCATCGCCAACGACGTCGACTTCTGCAACCTGCTGCTGGAAGCCGAGGGCGTCGCCTGCGTGCCGGGCTCGGCCTTCGGCGAGCCCAGTGCGCTGCGCATCAGCTACACCTGCCCCGATGCCCCGCTGAAGGAAGGCCTGCGCCGCATCCAGGCCTTCTTCGCTGCGCTGCAGTAATCCCCATCCGCCCGGCCGGCCCCGGCCGGGCTCCGTCCAAGCCTGTTCCAGGAGCCCATCCCATGAAGAAGCCCGTCCGCGTCGCCGTCACCGGAGCCGCCGGCCAGATCGGTTACTCGCTGCTGTTCCGCATCGCCTCGGGCGAGATGCTCGGCAAGGACCAGCCGGTCATCCTGCAGCTGCTTGAGCTGCCGATGGACAAGGCCCAGGCCGCGCTGAAGGGCGTGATCATGGAGCTCGAGGACTGCGCCTTCCCGCTGCTCGCCGGCGTGGTCGGCACGGCCGATCCGATGGTCGCCTTCAAGGACGCCGACGTGGCCCTGCTGGTCGGCGCCATGCCGCGCGGCCCGGGCATGGAGCGCAAGGACCTGCTGCTCAAGAACGCCGAGATCTTCACCGTGCAGGGCAAGGCGCTCGACGCCGTCGCCTCGCGCGACGTCAAGGTGCTCGTCGTCGGCAATCCGGCCAACACCAACGCCTATATCGCCATGAAGTCGGCGCCCTCGCTGCCGGCGAAGAACTTCACGGCGATGCTGCGCCTCGACCACAACCGCGCGCTGTCGCAGCTGTCGGCCAAGGCCGGCGTGGCCGTCGGCGACATCGAGAAGCTGATCGTGTGGGGCAACCACAGCCCGACCATGTACCCCGACTACCGTTTCGCCACCGTCGGCGGCGCGTCGCTGAAGGACAAGGTCAACGACGAGAACTGGAACCGCACCGACTTCATCCCGAAGGTGGGCAAGCGGGGCGCTGCGATCATCGAAGCCCGTGGCCTCTCCTCGGCCGCCTCGGCCGCGAACGCCGCCATCGACCACATCCGTGACTGGGTGCTGGGCACGAACGGCAAGTGGACGACGATGGGCATCCCGTCGGACGGCAGCTACGGCATCCCGAAGGACGTCATGTACGGCTTCCCGGTCACCTGCACGAACGGCCAGTACGAAATCGTCCAGGGCCTGGCCATCGACGACTTCTCGCGCGAAATGATGAACAAGACGCTGGCCGAGCTCGAGGAAGAGCGCAGCGGCGTGGCACACCTCCTCGGCTGATCGCCGGGAACAACGGAAAGGCGGCCTCGGCCGCCTTTCTTGTCATTGCACCGAGGAAACACGATGAGCCTGAATTCCCCCGGCGCGCGCTTCCGCGCCGCCCTCGCCGCTGAATCGCCGCTGCAGGTGATCGGCGCCATCAACGCCAACCACGCCCTGCTCGCCAAGCGCGCCGGCTACAAGGCGATCTACCTCTCGGGCGGCGGTGTGGCCGCCGGATCGCTCGGCCTACCGGACCTCGGCATCAGCGGCCTCGAGGACGTGCTGATCGACACGCGTCGCATCACGGATGTGTGCGACCTGCCGCTGCTGGTCGACATCGACACCGGTTTCGGCCCGAGCGCGTTCAACATCGAGCGCACCGTGAAGGCCCTGATCAAGGCGGGCGCCGCGGCCTGCCACATCGAGGACCAGGTCGGCGCCAAGCGCTGCGGTCATCGTCCGGGCAAGGAGGTGGTGTCGACCGGGGAGATGGTGGATCGCGTCAAGGCCGCCGCCGATGCGAAGACCGACAAGGACTTCTTCCTGATCGCCCGCACCGATGCCATCCAGGTGCACGGCGTGGACGCGGCCATCGAGCGCGCCATCGCCTGCGTCGAGGCCGGTGCCGACGGCATCTTCGCCGAGGCCTCCTACGACCTCGAGACCTACCGGCGCTTCGTCGATGCCGTGAAGGTGCCGGTGCTGGCCAACATCACCGAGTTCGGCAAGACGCCGCTTTTCACCCGCGGGGAGTTGGCCTCGGTCGGTGTCGCCATCCAGCTGTACCCGCTGTCGGCGTTCCGCGCCATGAACAAGGCCGCAGAGGCCGTGTACACCGCGATCCGCCGTGACGGCCACCAGAAGGCCGTGGTCGATTCGATGCAGACCCGCGAGGAATTGTACGAGCGGATCGGCTACCACGCCTTCGAGGGCAAGCTGGACGCCCTCTTCGCGAATAAGGGCGGCTGAGCCTTCGACCCGACGCCCGCTCGGCGTCGGGTTCATCGCCTGCGGGTGCTTTTCAGCGCTCCAGTCGCGCGGCGAGCAGGGCCACCTGTTCGCGCAGCGCCCGCACTTCGGCCACCAGCGGCTCCTCGGCGTGGCTGACGGCGTCCTCTACCGCCTGTTTGCGGTCGGCATCCACTTCCGACTGCATTGCCGAGACCACCACGCCAATGAAGAGGTTGAGGGCAGTGAAGCTGGTGGCGAGGATGAAGGGCACGAAGAACAGCCAGGAGTGCGGGTGCACTTCCATGACCGGCCTGACGATGCCCATCGACCATGACTCCAGGGTCATGACCTGGAACAGGGTATACAGCGAGGCCGGGACCGAGCCGAACCACTCCGGGAAATCCGCGCCGTAGAGCTTGGTGGCCATCACCGCGCCCACGTAGAAGATCAGGCCCAGCAGCATCACGATCGAGCCCATGCCGGGCAGGGCGCCGAGCAGCGCGCCGACCACGCGGCGCAGCGAGGGCACGACGGTGACGAGGCGCAGGACGCGCAGCACGCGCAGGGCGCGCAACACGGCCAGCGGGCCGCTGGTCGGCAGCAGGGCGATCGCGACCACGGCGAAGTCGAACAGGTTCCAGGGGTCGCGGACGAAGCGAGTGCGCTGGACGATCATCTTTGCCGCCAGCTCGACCACGAAGACGCCCAGCGCGAACACGTCGATCGCGTTCAGGAGGCCGCCCCAGTGCGCGACGATGCCGGCATCGGTCTCCAGGCCGAGCACGACGGCGTTGATGAGGATCAGGGCGAGGATGAAGCGTTCGGTGAGCCGGTGGGCAAGGAGGCGTTCGAGCAGGGCGATCATCGGAGTCGGGTTGGTGGCTTCGGGTGGCGGCGCGATTCTAGAGCCCGCCGCGCTCCTATAATCGGGTTTTCAGCGGAGGCCCTCCCATGTCCGAGCCCGTCCTTCCCAAGGCCAAGAAATCCGTCGCCCTCTCGGGCACTGCCGCCGGCAACACGGCCCTGTGCACCGTCGGCCGCAGCGGCAACGACCTGCACTACCGCGGCTACGACATCAAGGACCTGGCCGACCACGCCAGCTTCGAGGAAGTGGCCCACCTGCTGGTGCACGGCGTGCTGCCGACGGCCTCGCAGCTCAAGGCCTACAAGGCCAAGCTGAAGCGCCTGCGCGGCCTGCCGGCAGTCGTGACTGATGCCCTTGAACTTGTTCCTGCCGCCGCCCACCCGATGGACGTGCTGCGTACGGGCTGCTCGGTGATGGGCACCGTGCTGCCGGAGCGCGAAGGCCATCCGGAGAACGAGGCCCGAGACATCGCCGACCGCCTGATCGCCAGCTTCGGTTCGATGCTGCTGTACTGGTGGCACTTCACCCGCAACGGCGACCGCATCCAGACCCAGACCGATGATGATTCGGTGGCGGCGCACTTCCTGCACCTGCTGCACGGCGAGCCGCCGAGCGCGCTGCACGCCCGCTCGCTGGACCGCTCGCTGGTGCTGTACGCCGAGCATGAATTCAACGCCAGCACCTTCACCGCGCGCGTCATCGCCGGCACCGGTTCCGACCTGTTCTCCTGCATCACCGGCGCCATCGGCGCGCTGCGTGGCCCGAAGCATGGCGGTGCCAATGAAGTCGCGATGGACATCATCGCCCGCTATGGCAGCGCGGACCAGGCGGAAGCCGACATCCGCGCGCGCGTCGAGCGCAAGGAGATCGTGATCGGCTTCGGCCACCCGGTGTACACCATCGGCGACCCGCGCAACCCGATCATCAAGGAGATCTCGCGCGCCCTGTGCAAGGACGGCGGCAACGAGGTGCTGTTCGACGTCAGCGAGCGCATCGAGACGCTGATGTGGGACCTCAAGAAGATGTTCCCGAACCTCGATTGGTACAGCGCGTCGGCGTACCACATGATGGGCATCCCGACCGCGATGTTCACCCCGCTGTTCGTCATCGCCCGCACCACCGGCTGGAGCGCGCACGTGATCGAGCAGCGCCAGGACGGCAAGATCATCCGCCCGAGCGCGAATTACACGGGCCCGGAAGACCGCGCCTACGTGCCTATCGAGAAGCGCTGACGGCAGTCCGGTAAGGCGCGGACCCGTGCCGCGCCTGACGCCCGCATCGAAGCATCAGTCGCCCTGCGGGGGCTCGGTGGGAAGCCTCGGGAACGACGTTCGGGCGCTCTCGGCGGCACCGCACAGCAGCTCCACGGCACGGTCGGCGGCGTCCTGAAAGGGTTGGAGGACGAGGTTGGCTCCCTCGACGCCCAGGTGGTGGGCGTCGCCATCTTCGTGCGAGGCGACGGCAACTTGACCCGAGAACCCATGGACACGAGCGGTCTGGATCAGCGTGCGGCGTGAATCCTCCCGGCTGAGGCTCGCGGGCGTCACGGGCACCGTGGAGACCAGCCAGCGTGCCTCCCGGAGAGGCAGTTCGGCGATACAGGACGGATCGCCGGCGTCGCCGTAGTGGGCTGGCAATGCGAGGCCATGCCAACGTCGGATCGCTTCGGGGTTGAAGTCGACACCGAGCACGCGAATGCCACGACGAGCCAATCGTAGGCCGATCTCCGTGCCAAATCGCCCCAATCCGAAGATCACGACCTCCGGTCCCAGCGAGTCGTCCGTTCCGGCGCCCGGGACCTCCCGCGACGCGGGTGCCCGCTCGAAAATCCCGAGGAGTGGCTCGCACCAGTCGAACAGCCGGTGCGACCAGGTGATCATGTAGGTCGACGCGGCAATCGTGACGAGTCCAACCATCGTCACGAGCCCCAGAGCGTTCCCCCCGACGTGACCCAGTGCGACGCCCATCGCGATGAATACGAGGGAGAACTCGCTGATCTGCGCCACCGTGAGGCCGGCGAGGAAGCTGGTGCGCTTGCGGTAACCCATGGCTCCCATGATCGCCATCACGATCAGGGGGTTGCCGATGAGCACAAAAAGAGAAAGCACGATCGCCGCCCCGAGGTTGGCTCCGAGGTTGGGAAGCTCGAGCGAGGAGCCGAGGGCGACAAAGAAGAAGAGCAGCAGGAAGTCGCGCAGCGGGGACAGGCGTGCGGAGATGGTTTCGCGGTAGGGCGTCGAGGCCAGGGCGATGCCAGCGATCAGTCCCCCGACTTCCTTGCCCAAGCCGACGGCGTCGCCCGCCGCGGCTGCCGCGGCGGCCAGCGTGATCGCGAAGAGGACGAGGAGTTCGGGGGTATCCGCCAGCTTCGCCGTGAGTCGATCCGCGCCAAACCGGATGAACAGGGCGACCGCGCCGAGCATCAGCATGGCCGAGGCGGCGACCGGCCAGAGGGATGGATCGTCGTCCGCGCCGGCGCGTATGCCGAAGGTGGACAGGACGATCATCGCAACGACAACGACCAGGTCTTGAACGATCAGGAAGCCGAGCGCGATCTGGCCGTGCAGGGAGTCGATCTCGCGCTTGTCCGAGAGGAGCTTGACAACGATGATCGTCGACGAAAACGTCAAGGCGACGGCGACATAGAGGCTCTCCACGTGTCCGAATCCGAGGGCAAGGCACAGGGCGTAGCCGAACAACGCGGTGAAAAGCACCTGCCCCAGCCCGGTCATTACCGAGACAGGGCCCAGGGAGCGGATCAAGTGGAGGTCGAGCTTGATGCCGACGAGGAACAGGAGCAAAGCGATGCCCAGCTCGGCAAGCAGGGTGATCGACGCCGAATTGCGGCCGAGTTCGGGGAGCAACGATCCGGCGATCATGCCCACGACGATGAACGTGACGATCAGCGGCTGGCGCAAGGCGTGCCCGATGATGCCCAGCGAGGCAGCGAGAGTGAGCAGTACGGCGAGTTCGGCAAAGCTGCTCAAAAGCATGCCTCGATCAAGAGGGCTGCGGCCCCGGGTATGGGGGGATTATGGTCAGGCGCCCGCCGGCCATCTTGACGCCCGTCAACACACGTCGCGCGCGCCGGCGTGAACCTTCCGGTGAGCCATCGGAGTCGCCATGCAGACCATCCTCCATGCCACGGACTTTTCGGAGCGTTCGACGCTGGCCACGCGTCGCGCCGCCGCCCTTGCCCGCGAATGCGGCGCGACACTGCACCTGATCCACGTCGTCGACCTCGGGCGTTCGACGCGATTGGTCGAGCGCGAACGTATCGAAGCGAGCCGCGAGATGGAGGATCTCGTGGCCGGGCTCGTGGCGGAGCACGTCCGCGTCGGTTCGTCTCGGGTGGTGGCGGAGGACCCCTTCAGGGCCATCCTCGCGGCAGTCGAAGCGCATTGCGCCGATGTCCTCATTCTCGGGTACCCCCGGCGCCGCCCGCTGCGCGATGCCTTCGTTGGCACCACCGTCGATCGCGTGTTGCGCTTCTGCGAGTGCCCCGTCCTCGTCGTTAAGGGCCCCGTTTCCGGCCCTTACCAGAGGCTGATGGCGACAACGGACCTCGGGGTGGCCTCGATCGATGCGCTCGCGGTTCTTGCGGACCTGCGTTGGCCTGCCGGGCAGCGGACGCTCCTCCATGTCTTCGACGTGCAGGAACTCCGCGGCGCGGCCGGGCTTGGCCATGCCGACGAAAGCGTCGCCACGGAGCGGGCACGCATGAAGGCCATGCAGGGCGTGGTCAGCCTGGTTCCCCGGATGGGCACGCCCGCGTTCGAGCCTGCTGTCCGCCGAGAGCGCATTCCTTTGGCCCACGAGATCCTCCGCGCAGCCGAGGAGGAACGCGTCGACGTCATCGCGCTTGCCACCCATGCCCGGGCGGGGTTACGCCGAATGGTGCTCGGTAGTATCACCGGCGAGGTTCTGGCGAACGCGCTGGTCGACGTGTTGGCCATCCCCCCGGGGGTGGGCCGGGCAACGGATCTGCCGCCGGTTCCGTCCGGGCGGTGAGCGCCTCTCAGCGGCCTGAGGCCGCACTCGCGTCGGGCTCCCGCGGGCGGAGCCGGTTGACCCGGAAGAACGTGTGGTCGTCGATGGTCGCGACTTGCGGGTAGCTGGCCCAGCTCGGGTTGGCGATCCGCATGGCGGCGAAGTGGCTCGCCCCCGGCACGACCTCCCGGCGCTCGGCGCGTGGGCGGTTCCATTCCTTCTGGGCGGCGAAGGCGACCGCCACGGCCTCTTCCCAGGCCGCTGGATTGTTCAGTCGGGTCCGCGGCGGCACGAGGGTCGGGGCGAACTGCTTGGGCGCCTTCACCACCGCGCAGACGTCGTTGCCCCAGAGGCCGGAGTCCCGGCGGCGCAATGCGACCTCGGCGACGGCGCGCTGGCCCAGTTCCGACTGGTTGCGGGCTTCGAGGTAAACCGTGGTGGCGAGGCAGAGGGGCTCGGCCTGGGCCGGGGGCAGCAGCGTCGCCAACCACATCAAGAACGATAGCTCCATGGCTTTCCTTGCTCCGTTGCGTCCGTGGCGTCCCGTGCGATGTGCCGCGCGGGTGGAGCCAGTGACTTGGCGTAATGGGGATGAACGGGTCCAGGAGTTCTGAGCTGCCCCGCCTTCCCGAGCCGCCGGAGCGGAGGGAAGCCCCCGAAGCGCCATGAGCCCGGGAGTCACGAGAACGCCGTACTGGCCAAGGGGCGGTCGGGCGAACGGCGCGAACCCTAGCCCGGTCTTTCAAAACGCGGGCTGAACGCCGATTTCATAAGCTTTTGAATTTCCTCGGGCTTTTGCTCTAGCCCGAGGCCGTGGTGCGCGCTGCGGAATGCCTACAGCGCCGCGGCGGCCCGCGTGCCCTGCGCAATCGCCCGCTTGGCGTCGAGCTCGGCGGCCACGTCGGCGCCGCCGATCAGCTGTACCGGCACCGTGGCGGCCTGCAGGGGTTCCAGCAGATCGCGCAGCGGCTCCTGGCCGGCGCAGACCACCACGTGGTCGACCGGCAGGAGCGCCTCCTTGCCCTCGATCCGAACGTGGAAGCCGGCGTCGTCCACCTTCAGGTACTCGACATCGCCATGGGCCTTCACGCCCTTCATCTTCAAGGCGGCGCGGTGGATCCAGCCCGTGGTCTTGCCCAAGCGGGCGCCGGGGCGGCCCTTGGAGCGCTGAAGCAGCCAGACCTCGCGGGCGGCGGGCTCCGGATGCGGCTTGGCGAGGCCCCCGGGACCGTCGAAGTCGGCCGCCACGCCCCATTCGGCCATCCAGGCCTTCGGGTCGAGGCTGGGCGAGACGCCGCGGTGGACGAGGAACTCGCCGACGTCGAAGCCGATGCCGCCGGCGCCGACGATGGCCGCTTTGGCGCCGACCTGCACCTTGCCGGTCAACACGTCGATGTAGCTGACCACCTTCGGATGGTCATGGCCCTCGAAGCTCGCCTTGCGCGGTCGGATGCCGGTGGCCAGCAGCACGGTGTCGAAGCCCTTGAGGTCGTCGGCCCCGACGCGAGTGTTCAGGCGCACATCGACGCCGTGCTTTCTCAGCAGGGTGTCGAAGTAGCGGAGGGTCTCGTGGAACTCCTCCTTGCCCGGGATCGTCTTGGCGAGGTTGAACTGGCCGCCGATTTCCGGGGCGGCATCGAACAGGGTGACGGCGTGGCCGCGCTCGGCGGCGGTCGTGGCCGCGGCCAATCCCGCCGGACCGGCGCCCACCACGGCCACCTTCTTCTTCTGCGCGGCCGGCTTGATCACCAGTTCGGTCTCGGCGCAGGCCCGCGGGTTCACGAGGCAGCTGGCCTTCTTGTTCTCGAACACGTGGTCGAGGCAGGCCTGGTTGCAGGCGATGCAGGTGTTGATCTCGTCCACGCGGCCGGCCTTGGCCTTGGCCACCCACGCCGGGTCGGCGAGCAGCGGACGGGCCATCGAGACCAGGTCGACCTCGCCCGAGGCCAAGATCCGCTCAGCCACGTCGGGCATGTTGATGCGGTTGGTGGCGACCAGCGGGAGCTTGACGTGCGGGCGCAGCTTGGCGGTCACGCCGGCGAAGGCCGCGCGCGGCACCGAGGTGGCGATGGTGGGCACCCGGGCCTCGTGCCATCCGATGCCGGTGTTGATGATAGTCGCGCCGGCGGCCTCGATGGCCTTCGCTTGCATCACGATCTCGTCCCAGGCCGCGCCGCCGTCGACCAGCTCGAGCATCGACAGGCGATAGATGAGGATGAAGTCCGGGCCCACGGCCTCGCGTATGCGGCGGACGATCTCGACTGCGAAGCGCATGCGCTTCTCGGGCGTACCACCCCAGGCGTCGGTGCGCTGGTTCGTGCGCGCCGACAGGAACTGGTTGATGAGGTAACCCTCGGAGCCCATCACCTCGACGCCGTCGTAGCCGGCATCTCGGGCGAGCTTGGCCGAGCGCACGAAGGCCTTGATCTGGCGCTCGACGCCCCAGCCGGTGAGGGCGCGCGGTTTGAAGGGGTTGATCGGCGCCTGGATGGCCGAAGCGGACACCGAGAGCGGGTGGTAGGCGTAGCGCCCGGCATGCAGGATCTGCATGCAGATCTTCCCGCCCTCGGCGTGCACCGCCTTGGTGACGATGCGGTGCTTGTGCGTCTCCCAGGGCCAACTGAGCTTCCCGGAAAAGGGCTTGAGCCAGCCGACGACGTTCGGTGCGATGCCGCCCGTCACCATCAGGCCCACGCCGCCCCGGGCGCGTTCGGCGAAGTAGGCGGCGAGCTTGGGGAAATCGCGCGAACGGTCCTCGAGGCCGGTGTGCATCGAGCCCATCAACACGCGGTTGGGCAGCGTGCAGAAGCCGAGATCGAGGGGTTTGAACAGCTGGGGAAAGGCGGCGGCCGTCATGTCAATACGGTGGCGTAGGGTTTGACGAGCATGCCCGTGCGTCCCTGCCGGCACAAGGCGATGATGACGCAGTCGGCGGCAGGGCGCTCCCGTCCGGCGGCGCTCCCACGCCCGGGCCTTGACGGCGGATGAAGGCCGCGGGATTGTTCCGCTTTGCGCGCCTTGTCACGACTTAGCGCGGTGTTAACATCCAGCGGGCAAGGCACCCCCTGGAAGGGGCGCGGCCTGCAGGGCAGTCCCTTCCCCTATTTGGAGTTGATCATGAAGAAGAATCTGCTGTGTCTGGCCGTGCTGGCCGCCTCCTTCGCCAATGTGGCCATGGCGCAGGACTTCGACGACCGTTGGTACCTCACGGGTTCCGCCGGCCTGAACATCCAGGACAACGAGCGCAACACCTCGAACGGTGCCGAGTTCGGCGTGGGCGTGGGCAAGTTCTTCTCGCCGGAGTGGTCGCTCGACGGCGCCCTGTACTCGACCAATCCGTCGTTCAGCGCCAACACCAACCAGAACTTCAGCCAGTACGGTCTGTCGCTGGACCTGCGTCGCCACTTCCGCTCGGAAGGCAAGAACTGGTGGCCGTACCTCAAGGCCGGCGTCGGCGTCATGCGTTCGGAGGAGGAATTCAACGCCTTCCCGAACCCGAACTCGCCCGGCCAGCGCGAAGACAGCAACCTGACCGCTGACGTCGGTGCCGGCCTGCAGGCCGACATGGACAACTTCGGCATCCGCTTCGAGGGCGGCGTCCGCCTTTCGATGGACGACCAGAGCATCGTCGCCGCTTCGGAAGACCGCTTCGCCGACAAGTACGTGAAGGCCATCTTCCTCGTTCCGCTGGGCCCGAAGGCCGCCCCGGCGCCGGCTCCCGCCCCGGCGCCCGCCCCGGCGCCGGTCGCCAGCTGCGAAACGCAGGACGACGACGGTGACGGCGTCAACAACTGCGTCGACAAGTGCCCGGGTTCGCAGGCCGGCCAGGCGATTGGTCCGGACGGCTGCGCCGTGCCGCTGACGATCGACCTCAAGGGCGTGAACTTCGATTTCGACCAGGCCACCCTGCGTCCGGACGCGGTGACGATCCTCAACGAGGCGATCGACATCCTGAAGAAGTACCCGCAGCTCAAGGTCGAAGTCGCCGGCCACACCGACTCGGTCGGCACCGACGCCTACAACCAGGGTCTCTCGGAGCGCCGCGCCCGCACGGTGTTCGATTACCTCACGAGCAACGGTATTGATGCCGCCCGCCTGAATGGCCCGACGGGCTACGGCGAGTCGCGTCCGATCGACAGCAACGACACGGACGCCGGTCGCGCCAAGAACCGCCGCACCGAGCTGAACGTCCAGAACTGAGTGCGACACGAGCAATCGTAACGCACTGAAAAGACTCGGCTTTTTCCGAGAAAAGGCGTAAATCTCTAGCTTCGCAAGAGGCTAGAGAGCACCAAAAACAGAGCCCCGGGAGGGCGTTCCTCCCGGGTCTCCGCGCAATGCGGAGAGCTCGGGGCGTCGTGGTACTCCTCCAACTCTTCGGCGCATCGCAACGATGGCCGGCGTCCTCGACTTGAGGGCACACGGTGTGCTCTTCCTGCAACGGGAAGAGGAAACTTTTCAGCGCGCAGATTGCGTGCTCTCGATGGCATTGCTCAATCACGCCTCGCGCGCGATAGCGAGCTCGCTATGCGACTAGCGGTAGCCTAGGAAGGCGTGCGTGACTGGTAACGGTCTCGTGCGAAGCCCTTCTGACAATGAAGCCCTCCAGAGGTTTTGGAAGCGCTCCGCCCGCAAGCGTGGCGCGCTGGACTGTGAGCAGCACTACGGTCCGGGAGCTAGGCTGACCGGCATGGGTATCGAACAGAGAACTGTCTATAAACGTCGTTAGAACGATGGTGCCGACGCTGCTGGTTAAGGCATCGACCAAAACGGTACGTGAGCAGTTGCCCCGCTTCAGTTTCGGGGCACGTCGCTAATCAAGCTCACCGGCGAACAGACAGACCCTGACCCGGTCGTGTGTCATCGAGGGAACGTGGCAACCCCGTCCATCCGCCCACTGGGCAGGCGAACCGCAAGGAACGCTGATGGATGCGCGGGGATGGGATCGCGGAGAAAGCGAATGGCCGGCTGTAATCGTCGGCATAGGCGTTGAAACATCACGCCAGTGCGAGAGCACGCCCACTTCCGCGTGGTTCTGGATCGCGACAACGATTTGCTGAAACCCACAACGGACGCGAACTTGAAGTTCGCGTCTACAACCTACCCGTCAGGGGACACAGTCCCCTTCGGGCTGCTGTCTCTTGCGCGGTTAACCAAGCAGGAGAGCAGCATGAGAGAGTCCAATCCCAAGGTTGGATCTGCGCCCTCCGGCGTGCCGAATGACTGGATGCACATTGATTGGCACCACGTCGATCGGACCGTTCGGGGTATGCAGATACGAATCGCGAAGGCGACACAGGAAGGCGACTGGCGCAGGGTGAAAGCCCTGCAACGGATGCTGACCCGCTCGTACACGGCAAAGATGCTCGCCGTGCGCCGAGTGACTGAAAACCAAGGCAAGCGCACGGCCGGAGTCGACCGTGTGCTTTGGACTGAACCTGAGCAACGATGGGAGGCCCTCTCGAGCCTTCGTCGTCGCGGTTACAAACCCTCGCCGCTGCGGCGCGTCTTCATCCCGAAATCCAATGGGAAGGAACGTCCGCTGGGCATTCCCACGATGCGGGACCGGGCCATGCAGGCGCTTCATCTGCTGGCACTGGCCCCAGTGGCGGAAACGACGGGCGACCCGAATAGCTTCGGCTTTCGACAAGGTCGTTCGACGCATGACGCCATGGCCCAGAGCTTCATCTGCCTCGCGAAGAAGTATTCGCCGGGGTGGGTGCTCGAAGCCGACATCAAGGGGTGCTTCGACCACATCGACCACGACTGGCTGGTGACCCACGTCCCTATGGACAAGGAGATCCTTCGGAAGTGGTTGAAGGCCGGCATCCTCTATCGGGGTCAATACGAACCGACGAGGGCGGGGACGCCGCAGGGCGGCATCATTTCGCCAACACTGGCGAATCTGGCACTGGATGGGTTGGAGCGTGGTTTAAGGGAGCATGTTCTCGCAACCTTGGGCTACACGAAGGCCCAGCAGGCGAAGATCAATGTGGTTCGGTATGCCGACGACTTTGTCGTGACCGGCTCCTCGCAAGAGGTGCTGGCCGACATTGTCCGGCCATGGGTGGAGCGTTTTCTTGCTACCCGTGGTTTGGAACTGTCGACGGAAAAGACCCGCATCACGCACATCGACGCCGGCTTTGATTTCCTGGGATGGAACTTTCGCAAGTACAAGGGGAAGTTGCTGATCAAGCCGAGCAAGAAGAATGCTTCGGCCTTCTACCGGAAGGTGGAGGAGATCATCGGTAGTCAGAAGGCGGTCCGGCAGGACCACCTGATCAAGATGCTGAATCCCGTACTCAGAGGGTGGTCGAACTACCACCACCCGGTTGTGGCGAAGGCGACGTTCAACCGTCTGGATGCCCTGATCTTCGGGGTGATCTGGCGATGGTGCCGCCGACGACACAACAACAAGGGCTCTCGCTGGGTGAAGGATCGCTACTTCCACTCTGTCGGGAATCGGCGCTGGGTATTCGCGGCACACCGCATCGACAAGGACGGGAAGAAAGGGGCACTGCGAACGCTGTACCGGCTCGCTGACACGCCGATCGTTCGACATGTGAAGGTCAAAGCGGAGTACAACCCGTTCGATCCCACATTCGAGCTCTACGGGGAGAAGCGGCGTCAGGACCGGCTGATGCGGTCAATGGCCCACCGAACGCAATGGATTCGCCTGTACCACTCACAGGGCGGCCGATGCGTTCACTGCGGGCTCCCGATCACCCGGCAAACCGGCTGGCACGACCACCATATCGTCCAGCGGACCGCCGGAGGATCTAACGCGCTGTGGAACCGGGTTCTGCTCCATCCGATCTGCCACGTACAGGTCCATGCTTTGGGTTTAACAGTGGTGAAGCCTGTATCTGGGGCTTGAGCCGGGTGCTCGGAAACGCGCACGCCCGGTTCTTAGGGGGGAGGGGGCCAGCAATGGCTCCCTCCCACCCAACGACGCCCCGCAGTGATGCAGGAAAGCCCGGCGAACGCCGGGCTTTCTTTTTGGAGGCAGCCTTGCCCGCAAGCTCGGCTTGTCGCACCGCGGTGCGCTGCGTAAGCTTCCGGGCGATCCCGTCGTCCGGAGTTGCCGTCATGGCGCGTCGCCACGCCTTCACCTTTGTTCTGTCGGCCTTGGCCGCGTCGATGCTCCAGGCCGCGCCTGCGCCCGAACTGGGGGCGGGTATGGCCGTCTCGCCGTCCAACTCGCCGGTGTCGGTGCAATCGTTCCTCCAGCGCGTTCGGCAGCCCGTGGCTGCGGTGCCGGCGGCCGCCGGCACCGGTGGTTACGTCCCGCGCACGGCGCACGACAATTCGCCATACCGCTTCGACATGACGCAGAACGGACGCCGCATGACGGCGGAGGAGTTCGATGCCTGGATGAAGGCCCGCGGCATCCGCGTGGCGACGGGCAGGCCGGCCGGGAGCGAGACCGCCACCGCGGCACCGGCGGCGGCCACTGCGCAGGCTTGCCAGCCGACGGCGGCTACCGCCTGCTGACGCGCGGGGCCGTTGCCCTGGTGGACAGGAAAGGGCGCCCGCGGGGCGCCCCTTTTGCGTCGGGGTTCCGGAGCCCTCAGCGTTTCACGAAGCGGTAGTGGGCAACGCCCCACTCCGAGCCGCCGGCGTAGCCGAACAGCTCGGCGCAGGCCATCCAGAACATCCGCCAGCGCTGCGCCCACACCGCGGCATTCTTCGCGCCGTAGGCTTCGGCAAGCACCCGATGAACCTCCTCGGCATGGCGGTCCTGGTTCTCGAGCCAGTGGTTCGCGGTCTTCTCGTAGTGCACGCCCGACAGCACCCAGCGCTGCTCGATGCGGAGCGCGTTCTGGAAGTGCAGCAGCGTGTCCGCGCTGGGCATGAGGCCGCCGGTGAAGAAGTGGCGGCCCATCCAGTTGTCCGAGCCCTCGGTCTCGAACGGATACATCAGGCTGCGGTGGCAGAAGATGTGCACGAACAGCTTGCCGCCCGGTTTCAGCCAGCGCGCGACGTTGCCCAGGAGCGTCTCGTAGTTGCGCATGTGCTCGAACATCTCGATGGACACGCAGCGGTCGAACGTCTCCGGGGTGAGGTCGAGGCGGTTGACGTCCGTGGTGATGATCTCGACGTTGGCCAGCCCGCGCACCGCGGCCTGGGCAAGGATGTGCTCGCGCTGCGTGCGCGAGTTGGACACGCCGGTGATGCGCGAGTTCGGGAAGCGCTCTGCCATCCAGAGCGTCAGGGAGCCCCAGCCGCAGCCGAGTTCGAGGATGCGCATGCCGTCCTTCAGCTCGGCGCGCTCGCCGTAAAGCGCAAGCATCTTCTCCTCGGCTTCGTCGAGGGTCTCGTTGCCGTCCGGGTAGTAGCAGGCCGAATACTTCAGGCGTTTGCCGAGGGACAGCTCGAAGAAACGCGTGGGTACCTCGTAGTGCTGTTCGTTGGCAGCCGCCGTCTCGATGGCGATCGGGCTGGATCGAAGTTCGGAGAGCAGGGTGCGGAAACGCGCGTCGGCGCGGTCGAGGTCGGCGTCATGCTCGTCGCGGAGGCGCTGCTCGCAGAGCTTGCGGATGCCGTAGCGGGTCAGGAAGTCGGGCACGAGGCCGCGTTCGCACAGATCGATCAACGCCATGGGTTCTCAGTTCGAAGGAGGATCGGACGCTTTGGGCGGCCATGGGAAGAATGCACTGACTTCGCGCTGGTAGCGACGGTAGGCGTCACCGCGGCTGCGGAGCGCCTGGGCCTCCGTCCATGGAATGCCGCTGACGCGCCAGAGGAAAGCGAACATGACGACGGGCCCGAGCAGGCTCCATCCGAAGTGCGGGCCGCACCATGCGAGCAGCACGTACGCGAACCAGTGCACCCACTCGAAGAAGTAATTGGGGTGGCGGGACCAGGCCCACAACCCGACGCGGCACAGCTTGCCCTTGTTGGCGGGATCGCTGCGGAAGGCGTCGAGCTGGCGGTCGGCGAGCGTTTCCCCGCCGATGGCGACGATCCAGACCACGACCGCGAGCAGCATGAGTGGTTCGAGTCCTTCGGCATCGGCGGAGGCCGCCGCGGTGAAGGGGATGGCGAACAGCGCCACGACGAAGGCCTGGACCTGGAAGAAGGCGAGCCAGCGCAGCGGAGAATCGCCGATGGCGGCGCGCATGGCCTGGTAGCGGCCATCCTCCGGCTCGCGCAGGACGCGATGCATCAGGTGCAGGCACAGGCGCGAACCCCAGACGCCGCCGAACACCGCCACGAGGCCGCGCGGCAGGACATCGCCTTCGCCCGATAGGCCGGCGAACATCGCCGCGAGCGCCATCAGACCCGCCCACGCCACGTCGACCCAGCCCGCGTTGCGAACCCGCATCGAGAAGGCCCAAACGGCGGTCATGCCGACCGCAGCGCCGAACCAAGTCAGCAGGATGATGGTCCAGAAGCTCACGCTTCGGCGACCTCGCGATCGGGGCGAGGCTGGGCGAGGCGATGGAGGGCATACAGGGCAGGCATGGCCACGCCCCAAGTCACGGCGAGGGCGACGAGAGCAACGGGAAGCCCGAGGCCGAAGTCGACGGCGTCGAAACCGCGCGCGGCACCCCAGTAGGCGAGCGGCCCACCGGCGGCGCCGAACGCTGCCGCGGCCATCCAGCGGTCGCGCAGGAAGCCCATGGAGTGGTTCAGCGTCAAGGCAAAGCCGGCCCACATGGCGAGGATCCACACCGGGGCGGCGAAGGTCCACGGCCAGGGGCTCGCGAAGGCGAGAACGCCGCTGGCGGCGAGCAGGGAGTCGGCCACGATTCCCATCGCCAAGGCGATGGCCAGCATGCGCAAGTCGCCACGGCGGTCGGGGGTCCACCGGAAGTGCACCGCGGCATAGGCCGCGATGGCCAGGGGACCCGCCCAGGGCAGGCCGTTGGCGGCGCCGATCACGCTGGCGAACCATACGGCCTGGAAGCCGAGCACGTTCGCGATGAGGAACCCTTTCGCCATCACGCGAGCTCTGGGGCGGGGATCCATGCCTCGCGGCGGTTCATCGGCCGTGCGAACAGCAGCTGGGAGACCCCGATCGATCGCTCCAGGAAGCCACCCTCGCAGTAGGCGAGGTAGAACTCCCACATGCGGATGAAGCGCTCGTCGTAGCCGAGTGCGCGCACATCGGCGAGTCTGGCCATGAAGCGCTCGCGCCAGTGCCGAAGCGTCAGGGCGTAGCTGGGGCCGAAATCCTCCTGCGAGACGAGGCGCAGGTCGGTGCTGCGGCCCATTGCCCCGGTGATGGCGCTGATGGACGGAATGAAGCTGCCCGGGAAGATGTGCCGCTTGATGAAGTCGACCGAACGCAGCGCCTGCTCGTAGCGATGGTCCTCGATGGTGATGGCCTGCACCATCGCGAGGCCGTCCGGCTTCAGCAGGCTGGCGCACTTGGCGAGGTAGGTGTCGAGGTACTGGTGGCCGATGGCCTCGATCATTTCGATCGAGACGAGCTTGTCGTGGGCGCCCTTCAGGTCGCGGTAGTCCTCGAGCAGCAGGGTCACGCGGTCGGACAGGCCGGCGCGGGCCACGCGCTCGGTGGCCAAGGCGTGCTGCTCCTTCGAAATGGTCGTGGTCGTGACACGGCAGCCAAAGTGCTTGGCCGCGTGCAACGCCATGCCGCCCCAGCCGGTGCCGATCTCGACGAGGTGGTCCGACGGCTTCAGGTCGAGCTTGCGGCCGATGCGCTGGAGCTTCCGGAACGAGGCGGCTTCGAGCGGTTCGTCGGTCGAAGCGAAGATCGCCGACGAGTACATCAGGTCATCGGACAGGAAAAGGCGGAAGAGGTCGTTGCCGAGGTCGTAGTGGGCCGCGATGTTCTTGCGCGAGCCGGCACGGGTGTTGCGGCGGAACGCGTGCACGGCCTTGAGCAGCCAGCCCGACAGGCGGGCCATGCCGCCTTCCATCGCATCCAGCAAGTCGCGGTTCAACACCAGCAACCGGATCAGGTCGACGAGCTCGTCGCAGCTCCATTGACCGTCCATGTAGGCCTCGGCGGCCCCCACCGACCCCCCGGTGGCGATACGGGCGTAGGTTTCGAGGTCGTGCACGCGCAGCCGCGCCACCGGGGCGCCCGGCGCAGGCTCCGCATCGCCGAGGCGCCTTTCCCCCAGCGCGTCGCTGACCACGAGGGCGCCATGGCGCAGGCCGGCGAGGCGCTCGAGCAGGCGCGAACGCAGCCAGCGTTCGTAGCTGCCGGGGGAGGCGGATTCGTCGGGCAGGGCGTCGGCAGGCAGGCTCACAGGCGGGCGTCCGGGTTCGGGTGGGGGTGGAAGGGCACGCGCTTGAGGGTGAGCTTCAAGGCTTGCCAGTAGATGGCGGCGGCCACCTTCACGGTGATGAATGGATACGCGGCAAGGCATGAAGCCAGCGTGTTGCCTTGCAACGGACGCCGCTCCAGGGTGAGCGTGGCATCGAACTCCCGCGAATCGCCCCGGAGGACGTCCATGTGGATGTGCAGGTCCTCGCGCGGCGGGGTGAAAACCCAGTGGTAGCGCCGGTCCATGGGGAGGAAGGGCGAGACGTGGAAGGCCTTCTCGAAGCCGAAATGCAGGGCGCGGCCCTTCCGCTCCGCCGTCTCGGCCGGCAGGAGGTAGGCGTGGCGCTCGCCCCAGGGGGTGTTGGTGATCTCGGCGAGGATCCAATCGAGGGTTTCGCCGTCCTCCCGGTAGCCGTAGTAGAAGCTGACGGGGTTCTGCACGTAGCCGAAATAGCGCAGGTGCGTGAGCACGCGGATCGGCCCGGGCGCCGGACGGCCCAGTTGCGCCTCCACGCGCCGCCGGACGGCCACATCGAGGGACAGAGCGGGGTCGCCGAAGTAGTCGCTGCGGCGGAACTCGGCGAGGTTGCGGCGGTTCACCGACCAGAACCAGCGCCGGTCGAAGACGCGGTCGAGTTCGGCGAGGTCGAGGAAGGGTTGGAACATCCGGTAGCGGAAGTGGTTTTCCGCCACCGCGAAGCGGCGGTGCTGGACGCGGCCGACGTAGAGGGCGCTCCGCAGCCCGTTGGCTGCGGGCGCCGATCGTTGGTCGCCGCTGCCGGTGTTCACCAGCGCACCCCGAGGCCGGCCGCGGCGTCGACGCCCGCGCGCATGCCATCCTCGTGGAAGCCGAAGCCCCAGTAGGCGCCCGCGAACCAGGTGCGGCGGCGGCCGTTGAGCTCGGCGCGGCGCTCCTGCGCCGCCACGCTGGCGTGGGTGTACACCGGGTGGTGGTAGCTCATCGTTGCGATGATCTTGGCCGGGTCGATCGCGGCGGTGCGATTGAGCGTGACCACGAAGGGCTCGGGAGAGTCGAGGCCCTGGAGCAGGTTCATGCAGTAGCTGACCGAGCATTCCGCCTTTGGATCAGCCGGGACGAAGGCATTCCAAGCGGCCCAGGCCTTGCGGCGCGTCGGCAGCAGGCGGCGGTCGGTGTGCAGCACCACCTCGTTGCGCTGGTAGGGCATGGCCCCGAGCACCTCGCGCTCGAGCGCGTCCGCATCGCCCAGCAGGGCGAGGGCCTGGTCGCTGTGCGTGGCCACGACGATCGCATCAAAGCGCTCCTCGCCGGCCACGTGCTTCACCGCCACGCCGGCGTCGTCGCGGGTGATGCGCTGCACCGGGCAGGCGAGGCGCACGTCGACCGTCCAGCGCGCCTTCAAGGCCTCCACGTACGTCGACGAACCGCCCGTCACCACGCGCCACTGCGGCCGGCCTTCCACCTGCAGCATGCGGTGGTGGTCCATGAAACGGACGAGGTACTTGGCCGGGAAGTCGAGGATCGTCGCCGAGGGCGAAGACCACAGCGCCGAGGCCATCGGGATCAGGTGGGCGTCGCGGAACAGGGCCGAATAGCGGTTCCGCTCGAGGTAGTCGCCGAGCGAGGGGCCCGGGCCGGGGTCGCGCAGCAGGGCGCCGGCCTCGCGGTAGAAGCGCAGGATCTCGCGCACCATCCGGAGGAAGGATGGCGAGAGCAGGTTGCGGCGCTGGCAGAACAGGGCGTCGAGGTTGGTGGCGTTGTACTCGAGGCCGGTGGCTTCGACCTGCGCCCCGAAGCTCATCGTCGTGTCCTGCGAGGCCACGCCGAGCTCGTCGAACATCCGCGTCAGCAGCGGGTAGTTGTGCGTGTTATGGACGATGAAGCCGGTATCGACGCGGTAACGCTTCCCGGCCTGATCGACGTCGTGGGTGTGCGTGTGGCCGCCAAGCCGCGCCTCGGCCTCGAACAGCACGACCTCGTGTTCGCGGGAAAGGAGCCAAGCGGCGGACAGACCGGCGATGCCGCTGCCGACGACGGCGACCCTCACGCGGCCTCCGCGGTCGGTTTGCGGAAGGCTTCCGGCACGGGCTTCAGGTCCCAGACGATGCGGAACAGGCTGAGCGCCTTCAGCGTGTAGTACGTGAAGTCATACTCCCACCAGCGGAAGCCCTGGCGCGCCGAGCCGGGGTAGTGGTGGTGGTTGTTGTGCCAACCCTCGCCGAAAGTGAGCAGAGCGAGGAACCAGTTGTTGCGCGAATCATCGCGGGTTGCGAAGCGGCGCCGGCCGAAGCGGTGCGCGAAGGAGTTGATCGTCACCGTCACGTGGAAAAGCACGACGGTCGATACGAAGAAGCCCCAGACCAGCAGCTGCGGGCCGTTGGTCTCGAGCGCGGGTGCGGCCGTCTCGAGCCAGCCGCCCAGCAGGAAAAGGCCCGTGGCCAGCAGCACGGGCACGAGGATGTCGAAGCGGTCGAGCAGGCGCAGTTCGGGGAACTTGGCGAGGTCCTTCACCGCGTCGAGGTCGGTGCGGAAGGCGCCCCGGGTGAGGAACCAGCCCATGTGGCTGTACCAGAAACCCTTGTGCTTCGGCGAATGCGGGTCGTGCTCGGTGTCGCTGGCCCGGTGGTGCTGACGGTGGTGCGCCGCCCACCACAGCGGGCCGCGCTGCACGCTGCTGGCGCCGACCACGCCGAACAGGAACTGCACCGGCCGCGAGGTGCGGAAGGCCTTGTGTGAGAAGTAGCGGTGGTAGAAGCCGGTGATCGCGAACATGCGCACCGCATACAGCACCACGGCCACGGCGACGGCGAACGGGCTCACGCCGACCCAGATCACGGCCACGCAGGCCAAGTGGAGGCCGATGAAGGGAAGGACGCGCAACCAGTCGATGCGGGCGGCCTCGACCGCATCCACCGGGTCTGCGGCTGCGGTATCGAACCAGCGGATGACGGCCGTCAGGCCGCGGCGCCAGAGCGGGGCGTGCGTTGGAAAATCGGACATGGGCGCGACTCTAGGGCGGCGGGCGGTGAGAGGGCGGTGAATCGGATCGTCCGGCACTCACGCCGGCTCGACCACGACCTCGGCGCGGATCGTGCTGCCGATGAAGCAGTTGGCGTGCGCCCGCTCGTGCAATCTCGCGAGCTCTTCGGCGTTGGGCTGTTTTTCCCCCGAGAACACGGCCCTCGGCCGCAGGGTGATGCGGGTGATGGCCATTTTCCCCTCGGCATTCTTGTCCAGCAGGCCGGAAGCGGCGTCTTCATACTGCTCGAGCACGTAGCCGCGCTTCGCGCACACGGCGAGGAAGGTCAGCATGTGGCATGACGATAGCGAGCCAACGAGCAGCGTCTCGGGGTTGAGGGCCTCCGGGTTGCCGGCGAACGCCGGGGCCGAGGACGCCAGGCTGCGCTGTCCATTCTCGAATTCGAGGGTGTGATCGCGCGAATAGCCGTCATGCGTGACGTCGTGCCCATGGCGCGACCAGCTCAGGCGGGCGGTGTGCTCGGACATCGGAGGTTCCAGGGCGGACAAGGGAGGTCAAGCGTAGCCAAGTCCGGGTCGAATCCGGATCATCGTCCCATGCCGCCCCGTCATCCCGTCCCGATGCCACGCCATGGCGTGGCCCGCGTGCTCTCGAAAGCCGGCCTCGCCTCCCGCTCTCAGGCCGCGGCGTGGGTGCGGGACGGCCGCGTCAGCGTGGCCGGGCGCGTGGTCATGGATCCCGAACATCCGGTGCGCGCGGGCGTGGACGCGGTCTGCGTCGACGGCCGGCCGATCGCCGCGGAGGCCCGCGTCTACCTCGCCTTGAACAAGCCGCGCGGCCTGGTCACCACGGCGAGCGACGAAAAGGGCCGCGAGACGGTCTATCGCTGCCTTGATGGCGCGGGCCTGCCGTGGATCGCGCCGGTCGGCCGGCTCGACCAGGCCAGCGAAGGCCTTCTGCTCTTCACCAACGACCCGGCGTGGGCCGCGCGCATCACCGCCCCCGGGGCCGGGCCGGACAAGACCTACCGCGTCCAGGTCGACGGCGTGCCGGGCGACGATGCGCTGGAGGCGATGGTCGACGGCTTCGAGGATGGTGGCGAGCGCTTGGCGGCGAAGTCGGTGCTGCTGCTGAAGAGCGGCGGCAAGACGGCGTGGCTGGAGGTCGTGCTCGACGAAGGGAAGAACCGCCAGATCCGACGGCTGGCGAAGGCCGCCGGGTTCCCCGTGCTTCGGCTGGTGCGCGTGGCGATCGGCGGGCTGGTCCTGGGCGATCTGCCGAAGGGCGCCTGGCGCCACCTGACCAGCGAGGAAGTGGCGGCGCTGCGCGGACCTCAATCCACGCCCTCGCCTGCCGGCTGACGCCAGCGTGCGAGGCGCTTGCCGAGCAAGGCCGCGACCACCGCGTGGGCCCGTGCGTCCTGCGGGCCGCGCGCGTCCGGGCCCTTGCCCTTGTCCTGGTTGCAGCGCCGGCAGGCCACCGCGAGGTTGCGCGCGTCATCGCGATCCTCGCCCACCTGGGCCGTGAGCGCCGCGGCGGCGCGCAGTCCGAACCATGCCTGGGGCACGACGTGTTCCAGAGAGCTCGCCCCGAGGGCTTCGCCATCGGCCGCGACCTGCAAGCGCGTGCGGCAATGCAGGCAGCGCGTCGTCCACGTCCCGTCCTGGGCCTGGACGGCCTCGGTGTCGGTGGCGACGGCGAGGCGGAACAGGGATTTGAGCTTGGCGCGCATCGGCGTCGGGGGCCGTGGCCCGCTGTCCCGCCGCCCGAGGCTCAGCCCGGGATGACCCCGAGCTCCCGGCCCACCTTGGCGAAGGCGGCGATCGCTCGGTCGAGGTGCTCGCGGGTGTGCGCCGCGCTCATCTGCGTGCGGATTCGCGCCTGGCCCTTCGGCACCACCGGGAAGAAGAAGCCGATGGCGTAGATGCCTTCCTCCAGCAGGCGGGCGGCGAATTTCTGCGCCAGCGGGGCGTCGTACAGCATCACCGGGCAGATGGGGTGCACGCCGGGCTTGAGGTCGAAACCCAGCTTCGTCATCTCCGCGCGGAAGTAGGCCGTGTTGGCGGCGAGGCGCTCGCGCAGGTCGCCCGCCTTGGCCAGCATGTCGAAGGCGGTGATGCCGGCGGCCACCACGTGCGGCGGCAGCGAGTTGCTGAACAGGTAGGGGCGCGAGCGCTGGCGCAGCAGCTCGATCACGTCGCGGCGGCCCGTGGTGAAGCCGCCGAGCGCACCGCCCATGGCCTTGCCCAGCGTGCCGGTGAAGAGGTCGATCTTGTCCATCACCCCCTTCACCTCGGCGCTGCCGCGGCCCGTCGCCCCGAGGAAGCCGGTGGCATGGCATTCGTCGATGTGCACGAGGGCGCCGTACTTGGCGGCCAGCGCGGTGATCTCGTCCAGCGGGGCGATGAAGCCGTCCATCGAGAACACGCCGTCGGTGGTGATCAGGATGTCGCGCACGCCGTCGGCCCGTGCCTGCTGCAGCTGCGTCTCGAGGTCGGCCATGTCGCCGTTGGCGTAGCGGTAGCGCTTGGCCTTGCACAGGCGCACGCCGTCGATGATCGAGGCGTGGTTGAGGCTGTCCGAGATGATCGCGTCCTGTTCGCCCAGCAGCGGCTCGAACAGGCCACCGTTGGCGTCGAAGCAGGCGGCGTAGAGGATGGTGTCCTCGGTGCCGAAGAAGTCCGCGATGGTCTTCTCGAGCTGCTTGTGCAGGTCCTGGGTGCCGCAGATGAAGCGCACCGACGCCATGCCGAAGCCGTGGGTGTCCAGGGCCGCCTTGGCCGAGGCGATCACGTCCGGGTGGTCGGCCAGGCCGAGGTAGTTGTTCGCGCAGAAGTTCAGCACCGCACGGCCGTCCTCGAGCGCGATCTCGGCCGACTGCGGGCTGGTGATCACCCGCTCGGCCTTGAACAAACCGGCGGCGCGGATCTCGTCCAGCTCGGCGGCGTACCGGGCGAGGGTGGGGGAGGGGGTGGCGGGAATGGTCGAGGCCATGGCGATCCGGGTGCGCGGTGCGGGGGCGGCATTATGGACCGGGGTCGGCATGTCTTCCGTTGTCCTCCGGTGCTTGACACAATTCACACTTGTAAAACATGTTGCGGAACCGGACCCACCGAGCCGGCCGCCCAGGGGACCATGTCGCGAACTCTGCAAATCGGACTCGTCGAAGACGATCCCACCCAGGCCAAGATCATCGCGACGATGATCGAGAACTCGGGCATGGATTGCCTCCACTACGGCACCGAGCTCGATTTCCGCCGCCGCATGGGGCCGGAGTCGATCGACCTGCTGCTGCTCGACTGGAACCTGCCCGGCGTCTCCGGGCTGGAGCTGCTGCGTGAACTCCGCCAGACCAATGCGACGCTGCCGGTGATCTTCCTGACCGGCAACGACCAGGAGTCCGACATCGTCACCGGCCTGCAGGCCGGCGCCGATGACTACATCGTGAAGCCGGCGCGCGCCGCCGAGCTGGTGGCGCGGATCAAATCGGCCATGCGCCGTGCGGCGCCGCTCAGCAATGCCAACATCATCGAGGACGTCGAGCCCTTCGGCTTCGATCTGGATCGCCGTCGCCTCACCTTGCACGGCGAGCAGATCGAGCTCACCGATCGCGAATTCGACCTGCTGGTGTTCCTGTTCCAGCGCCGCGGCAAGGTGGTTTCGCGCGAGACGCTGCTCTCGCAGGTCTGGCGCGTCGGGCCGAACGTGGCCACCCGCAGCATCGACACCTACGTGAGCCGGCTGCGCAAGCGCCTGGGCCTCCAGGGCGACAGCGAATGGCGGCTGGAGGGCATCTACCAGCACGGCTATCGCCTTGTGCGCAGCAGCAACGACGATACGGCCGATGGCCCCGAGGCCGAGGTCGGCTGAAGTGCCGACTCAGTAGCCCGCGTCGCCCCGCGGCCGGCGGAGGTTGAACTCACGCGCCGGCCCGATCGATTGCTCCACCAGCGCCCAGCCTTCGGCGAGGAGGGCGGCCCGCGCCCGCGGACTGGCCTCCCGTGCGAGCAGCAGGCGTTTGTCGGCGACTCTCGCCAGCGCCGGATCGGCAAAGAAGTCCGCCGTCTCTGGCGTCCATTGCAGCAGGTCGACGGGCAGGGCCAGCCACAGCCGCTCCTCGCCATCGCGGAGCACGAGGGCTTCGCCGAAGACCTCGAAGCGCGTCGGGAAGCGCGGGCGTGCCGCGACGAGCAGTTGCAGGGCGTCGACCACGAAGCGGGCTTCGGCCTCCCGCTGGACGCTGGAGGCGAGCCCCAGGAACACGTCGCAACCGCCTTGCGGCGCGAGGTCCAGCAACGCGTCCACGGCCTGCGTCTGCAGGGTCGGGCTGTAGCGCGCGTTGTCGAAGAAGGCGTCCTGGACATCGGCACGGCACGCGAGCGGCGCGAGGCGGGCCGCGTTCCAGGCTTCGACGTCCTCCGGTGGCCGCTCCCAGACCATCCGGTGGATGCGCGCGCTTTGGCCGACCACGGCGCCGGCCGCACCGCCCACCTCGCCCAGGCCCAGGCCAACGCCGCGCCGGCCGACGAGCGCCGACCAGGCCAGTCGATCCATCTCGGCGTCGAGCCAAGGGTTGGTGGAATAGGGATCGATACCAAGCTCCCGCCCGAGCTCGCGTCGGGCCGCGTTGTAGCCAAGCCAGCGCTTGCCGAGCTTGAGGGCGAGGCCTCCCCCCTTCTGCCACCACGGCTCCGGCTCCGGGGGGAGCGGCGCCAACTCGCGAGGACGCAGGCTGGCGTCGAACAGGGCCTCGCCCGATAGCGCCTCGAACGCGCGCTCGCCGGCGTCCGACGCCTGTCGGCCGTAGTTCGAGGCGCGCCGTCCGAAGACGCGAAGCATGCCGGCCGGCAGTCCCACGATGCTTTCGACCGGCCGCGTGACGACGCCCGCGATCGCATCGCCGCTCGCCACGAGCGAGGAAGCGGCGGCACGTCCGGCGGTGCCGGCGGCACGTTTCGTCCGCAGCTGGCGCACGGCCTCCATCTCGACCGCGCGGATCTCGAGCAGATCGAGACTCTCGACCCGAAGTGTCGCCGGCTCGATGCCCCCCGCGCCGCTCCCGCGGGCGTGGAGCACGAACTGCGCCATCCCGCCGACGATCTCTGCGCAGGGTGCGGCGCTGAAATCCTCGGCGCCGAGCAGCGCAGGCGGCGCCATGGCGGCGGCGGGCAGGGCCCCGGGACCGCAGGCCGGCGTGCCGGCCGTCGCCGCCCGCGCGCCGTGGGTGACAAGCAGTAGGCCCGCGGCCAACCAGACGCGGGGTTCACGAAGAAGCGAGGGCATTCAGTCGAAGCGCTTTTCGAGGAAGTAGCGGGTGTACCCGGGCGGATTGTCCGCCTGCTGGCCGAACGGCCGGTAACCGAGGCGCTCGTAGAAGCCCAAGGCCTGGAACTCGATCGTCTCGAGGTAGACGCCGAGCGCGCCGCGCTGGCGCGCCCACTGCTCGGCCTGTTCGAGCAGCTGCATCCCGATGCCGGTGCGACGGCGTTCCGGCGCGACGGCCAGCATGTCCACGTGCAGCCAGCCCAGACCGTACTGGCCTGCCAGCCCGCCGACGAGCTCGTCCTCGGCGTCCAGCGCGGTGATCACCATCGGCAGCCAGTCCGGCCGGCCGATGAATCTCGCGTTGTAGTCACGGAGCATCTCGCGGATGGCGAGCGCCTTCTCGCCGTCGAGGTCGGGGTCGACGGCGATGTGGACGCTGGAGGCGGAGCACATGGGCGTGGCCTCGTGGGGAAGGGGATGCCGCGGGTCAATTCCAGCTGCAGACGACCTTGCCGCAGGTGCCGGCGTCCATCAGGTCGAAGCCCTTCTGGAAATCGTCGATGTGGATCTGGTGCGTGAGCACCTTCTGCAGCGGGAAGCCGGTGAGCACCATCTGCGTCATCTTGTACCAGGTCTCGTACATGCGCCGGCCGTAGATGCCCTGCACGGTGAGGCCCTTGAAGATGATCCTGTCCCAGTCGACGCCGGTGCCCTTGGGCAGGATGCCGAGCAGGGCGATCTTGCCGCCGTGGTACATGCAGTCGAGCATGTCGTTGAAGGCGCGCGGGTTGCCGCTCATCTCGAGGCCGACGTCGAAGCCCTCCATGTGGAGGTCCTTCATCACGTCCTTCACCGACTGCTTCGAGACGTTCACGACCCGCGTGGCGCCCATGTCGGCGGCCAGCTTCAGGCGGAAGTCGTTGACGTCGGTGACGACCACGTTGCGCGCGCCGATGTGCTTGCAGATGCCCGCGGCGATGATGCCGATGGGGCCGGCGCCGGTGATCAGCACGTCCTCGCCGATGACGTCGAACTCCAGCGCGCAGTGCGCGGCGTTGCCGTAGGGGTCGAAGAACGCGGCGAGCTCCGACGGGATCTGGTCGGGGATCGGCCACAGGTTGGCGGCCGGCATGGCGATGTACTCGGCGAAGGCGCCGGGGCGGTTCACGCCGATGCCGACCGTGTGCGGGCACAGGTGCTGCTTGCCGGCGCGGCAGTTGCGGCAGACGCCGCAGACGATGTGGCCTTCGGCCGAGACGCGGTCGCCGACCTTGTAGCCGGTGACGCCGGCGCCCAGCTCGACGATGCGGCCGACGAACTCGTGGCCGATGACGAGGCCCGGCGTGATCGTGCGCTGGCTCCACTCGTCCCACTTGTAGATGTGCAGGTCGGTGCCGCAGATCGCGGTCTTCTCGAGCTTGATCAGCACCTCGTTGGGGCCGATCTGCGGGACCGGCACCTCCTCCATCCAGATGCCCTTCTCGGCGTGGCGCTTCACGAGCGCCTTCATCATCATGCCCATCGCGTGCTCCCGGGGCCCTCGGCCCGAAGGGCGCCGATTATACCGACGGGCTTTCGCCCTCGCGGTGAGCGTCCGGTGGGGCCGGCTCGATGCGCCGACCGTCCGGCCAGGCCACGGCGGGGCGGTGGAACAGCCAACCCTGCACCTTGGAGAAACCCTGGGCCCGGCAGAACGCGAGCTGCGCGGGGGTCTCGACGCCTTCCGCCACCACGTCCAGCCCGAGCGAGCGTCCCAGCACGCCGATGGCGGCGGCGATGGCGTTGCCGAAGCGGTCGCCGCTGCCGATGAAGCTGCGGTCGATCTTCAACCGGTCGGCGCGCAGTTCGCGCAGGTGCGACAGCGAGGAGTAACCGGTGCCGAGGTCGTCAAGCGCGATGCGGACGCCGAGCGCGCGCAGCGCATCGACGATGTCGCGGGCGCGGGCGAGGTCGTGCATCGCGGCCGACTCGGTGATCTCCAGCTCGAGCAGGCCGGGCGTGATCCGGTTCCGCCGGAGTTGAGCCTCGACCGCCGCGGGCAGGCTCGAGTCGAGCACCGAAGCAGCCGAGAGATTCATCGCGACAGGCACCTCCGGCAGGCCGGCTTGCTGCCGCTCCCGCAGCTCACGGCAGACCCGGTCGAGCACCCACCGGTCGATGTCGCCCATCAGCCCGCCGCGCTCTGCCGCCGGCAGGAAGCGCCCGGGCGGCAGGACGCCCTGCAGCGGATGCTTCCAGCGCAACAGGGCTTCCACGCCGTCGAGCTGGCCGGTGGCGACGTCGAAGATGCCTTGGTATTCGAGGAACAGCTGGTCCTCGCCGATGGCCCGGTAGAGCGCACCGACCGTCTCGACCTCGTCGGCGTCCGAGCGGGCCTGCTCGGGCTCGAAGCGCAGCATGTGCATGCCTGCCGCCTCGGCCTTTTCCTGCGCGAGGCAGGCGCAGGCCAGCAGGCTCTCCACGCGCTCGCGCTGCTGGCGGACGGCATAGCCGAAGCTTACGCCCACCGGATGGCCGAGGCCCTGGGCGACCGATTCCACCTCGCGTCGGCGCGCCAGCACGTCGGCGTCGGCCAACGAGCCGTCGGCGCTGATCGCGATGGCGAGCCGATCGCTGTCGATGCGACCGATCGCGAGGAAATGGTGGTTCCGTCCGGTGACCAGGGCTTCGCCGACCCGGCGCAGCGCCTCGCGCGCCCAGTCCGGGCCGAGGGTGCGTTCCAGCATGGAATAACGCTGCAAGCGCAACGCCATGACGGTGAGTGATGCATTGCTGCCGGCGCCTTGGTCGATGCGCCGGAGGAAGCCGTGGCGGTTCGGAAGGCCGGTGTCCTCGTCGAAGTGCGCCAAGCGCTCGGCCGTCAGCGTCTTGGCCTCGGCCATGGCCTGCGTGCGTTCCTGCACCCAAACCAGCATCGCGATCGCCAGCGCCATCACGCCGACCAGGCCGAAGAGCTGGAGCCAGACCGTCACGTCGATACCCCACGCCTGCCAGTCGTCCACGAGTGTCACGACGGCATTCACACCATTGCTGGCGGCGAGGATCGAGAGCGAGCCCACGACGAGCCCCTGGCCAAGGGTGCGGCCGCGGTCGGGACGGTGGCGCGCCATCAGCAAGGCGAGCGTCGCATAGGCCACAGCCGTGATCAGCGCACGCACGCCGATGCGCAGCATGTTGCGCAGTTCCGCACCGCCGGGGTCGAAGGCGCCGGGCCATGCGAGGGCGACGCCGACGACGAGGGCCGCTGCGACGCTTGCGCGGAGCGTGCCCGGGTGCAGCCCCCTCCGCAGGACGGTGAGATACAGGGCGAGGGCGAGAAAGACGATGTGGAGGATCGACGCCGACTGGGATGCCGCACTGGCCAGCGTGCGGGTCAGTACCCATTGCGGCCCTTGCCCGGAAAGCCAGAACGCCAGCATGGACAGCGCATGGAAGGCGCCAAGCGCCGCGAAGCTGGTCGCAAGGATGCGCCGCGACATGCGCAGGCGGTTGCCACCCATCTGCGCGGCGACGGCGGCCATCGCGATCGCGATGACGGCCTGTGTCACGCTGAGGAAAACGAGGACCTGGCTGTTTTCCATCGTCGCGCCTCAGCCGCCGGCCCGGGCACCGAAGGGCGCCCGGGTCGGGGAGGCCGATGCCGCCAGGAGGCTTGCGGGTCGGCGGTTTCCGCTCATGCCCATCGTCGTGCTCGCGCTGTCCAGCGCACACAGTAGTGGGCGCGCGTCGACGGCGGAAGTCGTGGCGCCGCGGGCCGGGAAATCGCCCCCGACTTCCGGCAGGGGGGTGGGTGCGGGCGGGCGGCTAGACTCCAGCGGCTTCGCCTGCCATCCATCCGCTTTACCGCCATCGTCCGAACCGGGGAACCCCTCATGCGCCGACTTCCGCTCGCTGCCGCCATTGCGGCCATGCTCATCGCTTCCGCCGCCCCCGCCCGCGAGGGCATGTGGGTCCCGCAGCAGCTGCCCGAGATCGCCGGTCCGCTGAAGGAGGCCGGCCTCGAATTGTCGCCCGAGCAGCTTGCCGACCTCACGGGTGACCCGATGGGCGCCGTCGTCGCATTGGGGGGCTGCACCGCGAGCTTCGTCTCGCCGAACGGCCTCGTCGCGACCAACCACCACTGCGCTTACGGCGCCATCCAGCTGAACTCGACGCCCGAGAAGAACCTGATGGTGACGGGCTTCAACGCCGCGACGCCGGCCGATGAAGTCTCCGCGGGTCCGAACGCGCGCGTTTTCGTGATGGACCAGATCACCGACGTCACCGCCGACATGCGCGCCGCGATCGCCGGCGCCGCCGACGGCCTCGCGCGCCAGAACGCGCTGGAAGCCAAGCAGAAGGCGCTGATCGCCGCCTGCGAGAGCGAGGCGGGCTACCGCTGCACGCTGTACTCGTTCTTCGGCGGCCAGACCTTCCGCCTGTTCCGCCAGATGGAGATCCGGGACGTGCGCCTCGCCTATGCGCCGCCGTCCTCGATCGGCAACTACGGTGGCGAGGTCGACAACTGGATGTGGCCGCGCCACACCGGCGACTTCACTTTCTACCGCGCCTACGTGGGCCCGGACGGCAAGCCGGCCGCGTTCTCGAAAGACAACGTGCCGTTCCGTCCGCGCCACTGGCTGAAGCTCGCCGACCAGCCGCTGGAGGCCGGTGATTTCGTGATGGTGGCGGGCTATCCGGGCCAGACCAACCGCTACGCGCTGTTCGACGAATTCCAGAACGTCGCCGAGTGGCAGTACCCGGTCGTCGGCCAGCACCTGAAGAATGTCGTCGCCCTCGTCGAGGCCGCCGGCAAGGCCGACAAGGACGTGGAGGTGAAGTACGCCGCCACGATCCGCGGCTGGCAGAACGCGATGAAGAACTGGGACGGCCAGCTGGAAGGCTTCAAGCGCATCGACGCGCTGGCCACCAAGCAGGCCGAGGAGCAGGCCGTGCTCGACTGGCTGCGCGCCGGCGCCGCAGGGGCCGAGGGCCTCGATGCGACGGCGGCTCTCGATGCACACGCCGCGCTTGAAGCCCTGGCCGCCAAAGCCCGCGAAACCCGCGAGCGCGACCTCGTCCTCGGCCAGATCGGCAACGCCGGCCTGCTCGCCAGCGTTCGCCAGCTCTACCGCCTCGCCGTCGAGAAGGCGAAGCCGGACCTCGAGCGCGCGCCGGGTTTCCAGCAGCGCGACCTGCCGGGCATCGAAGGTGGCCAGCGCCAGCTGGAGCGTCGCTACGCCCGCAGCATGGAGCTGCAGCTGATGGCCTACTGGTTGGGCCACTACGCCAAGCTGCCGGCCGCCCAGCGCGTGCCGGCGCTGGATGCGATCGTCGGCGACGGCAGCGAGGCGGCGATCAAGGCCGGCCTGGAAAAGCTCTACTCGGGCACCCAGCTCGAGGGCACCGACGCGCGTCTCGCGCTGCTGACGGCGGACAAGGCCACGCTGGAGGCCAGCAACGACCCGCTGTTGAAGCTCGTCGTGGCGCTGTTCCCGACCTACATGGCCCTTGAGAACGAGGCGAAGTCGCGCGGTGGCGACAGCCTGCTGCACCGCCCCGCCTTCCTCGCCGCCGTGCAGGCCTACCGCAAGTCGAAGGGCGGCCACGTCTACCCGGACGCCAACCTCAGCCTGCGCATCACCTTCGGCAACGTGACCGGCTACGTGCCGCGCGACGGCGTGGCCTACACGCCGTTCACCACGTTGGAAGGCCTCGCCGCCAAGGCGACGGGCGTCGAGCCCTTCGATGCCCCGCAGGTGCAGCTCGACGCGATCCGCGAGCGCCGCCACGGCAACCGCGCCGATGCGGCGCTGGGCACCGTGCCGGTGAACTTCCTCTCCGACCTCGACATCACCGGCGGCAACTCCGGTTCCCCGGTGATGGACGCGCGGGGCCGCCTGGTCGGCCTCGCTTTCGACGGCAACTGGGAGTCGGTGAGCTCGAACTGGGTGTTCGATCCGAAGATGACCCGCATGATCGCCGTCGACTCGCGCTACATGATGTGGACGATGGAGCACGCCTACCCGGCGCCGCAGTTCGTCAAGGAGCTCGAGGACGCCGCCAAGGCGCGCTGAGTCCGTCGTCGCGGGCCGTCCCCCCGGGGGCGGCCCGCCAGGACATCGGGGGCGGCCGCAGGGCCGCCCTCGTCGTTTCCGGCTACGCTCGATGTATCGACGAGGAGAGTGCGAATGCGGGTGATCTTCCACGGGGCCGCGGCTGAGGTGACGGGCTCCTGCCACGAGGTCGAGGCGGCCGGGCATCGCCTGCTGCTGGACTGCGGCCTGATCCAGGGCAGCCGTGCCGACGAGGCGCGCAACCGCGAGGATTTCGGCTTCGATCCTGCGGCCGTCGACGCGGTGGTGTTGAGCCATGCGCACATCGACCACTGCGGCCGCCTGCCGCTGCTGGTGAAGCGCGGCTTCCGCGGTCCGATCTGGACCCAGCGCGCCACCGCCGACCTGCTCAAGGTGATGCTGGAGGATTCGGCGAAACTGGCGCAGGCCGACGCCGAGCGCGCGCGTCGCCGTTTGCATGAAGGCCGTGGCGGGCGCGACGACGAGGAGGAGCTCGAGCCGCTGTACACGCTCGACGACGTCGCCAAGACGCTCAAGCACGTGCGCGCGATCGACTACGACGCACCGACCGCGCTGTTCCCCGGCCTCGTACTGACGCTGCGCGATGCTGGCCACATCCTCGGCTCGGCCACCGTCGAGCTGGTCGAGACGATGAAGGACGGCACGCGCCGGACCCTCGTGTTCTCCGGCGACCTCGGGCCGGCCGGCACGCCGATCCTGCGGGACGCCGCGCCAGTGCCGCACGCCGACCTGCTGCTGCTCGAATCCACCTATGGCGGCCGCCTGCACCGCGAGCGCGCCGCCACCGTCACCGAGCTCGGCGAGATCTTCCGCGAAGCCTGGCGCGACCGCGGCAACGTCGTCATCCCGGCCTTCGCGGTCGGCCGCACGCAGGAGCTGCTCTACGCGTTCGCCCAGCACTTCGACGACTGGGGCCTCGGCCGCTGGCAGATCTTCCTCGACAGCCCGATGGCCACCAAGGTGCTGGCCGTCTACGAGCGCCATGAGGAGCTGTTCGACGAGGAGGCGGCGCGCGTCTTCGCGAAGACGCCCCACCCGCTGCGGCTGAAGAACCTGCACCTCACCGACAGCACGGAGGAGTCGATGGCCATCAACCGCATCGACAGCGGGGCCATCATCATCGCCGGCTCGGGCATGGCCAATGGCGGCCGCGTGCGACACCACCTGCGGCACCGACTGCCGTTCGAACGCAACCACGTGGTCTTCGTCGGCTACCAGGCGCAGGGCACCCTGGGCCGGCGCCTGGTGGACGGCGCCGCCTACGTGCGCGTGCTGGGCAGCGAGGTGCCGGTGCGGGCGAAGCGGCACACGGTGGGCGGACTGTCCGCGCACGCCGACCAGGCCGGCCTGCTCGACTGGTATGGTCGCGTCGGTGGCCGGCCCGACACGGTGCTCGTCCACGGCGAGGACGATGCGCGCGAGGCCTTGGCACGTGAGCTCCGCCGTCGCTTCAACGCCGACGTCGAGCTGGCCCGGCCGGACCTCGCCCGCACGGTGGGTCGCTAGGCCGTGTGCCTCAGGCCGGGTCGAACGTGTCGGCGATGTCCTTGAGGTAGATCGACAGCACGAGGCGCTCGGTCTTCGGCAGGGCGCGGAAGCTCAGGCCCAGGCGCTCGCGGCTCGGTGCCTCCATCGCGCGGCGGTGGCAGATCACCGCTTCGGTGCTGATCTGGGTCTTCTCGCCTTCGGCGTCGACGACGAAGGTGATGCGCAGCGCGTCGCCCACGCCACCCGTCGGATGCAGCGTCTCCACCAGGGCGCCGGCGGGGCTCAGGTCCAGCACCGAGGCGGCTTGGCCCTCGGCCCTACCGGCGATGGGGGCGAGCTGCGCGGGGAGCAGCGTCCGCACGCGCAGGGCCTGGCGCACCAAGCGCGCCTGCACGGCGTCCGGCCATGCGAGCAAGGCATACACGAAGGGCGCGTCAAAGGTACCCACAGCCTCGGTTTCGAACTGGAAATCGTACTGTCCGGTGAAGCCTTGGACGCCGTATCGCACCCCCGTGCTGACGGGCGACATCCTCTGCCCGGGCAAGGGCGCCAGCATGAGCCCCTTGCCCTCGATGGCCGCGCAGAACTGCCACTCTTGTGTGATGCCGGAATCACCGGTCCGCCAGGTCTGAAGCAGGGTCTTCGGGCGCAGGCGCAGCTGTCGGAACGGCAGGGGCGTCGCGTGGGAAGCATCGGCGGGCATGGGCTCGTCCTTTTCGCGGGGGGGGATCAGGCGGCGCCGAGGAATCGCCATGCCAGCGTTTCACCGGCGGCGAGAGGCACGACGGTCTTGTCGCCGTACGGCAGTGCCGCGGGGATCACGTTCGCGTCCTTGCGCAGCGCGACGCGCGAGGCATGCCGTGGCAGCCGGTAGAAGTCCGGGCCGAAGTGGCTGGCGAAGCCTTCGAGCCGATCCAGCGCGCCGGCCGCCTCGAACGCACTCGTGTACAGCTCCATGGCATGCAGGGCGGTGTAGCAGCCGGCGCAGCCGCAGTCGGACTCCTTGTCCCCCTTCGCATGCGGCGCCGAGTCGGTGCCGAGGAAGAAGCGCGGGCTGCCCGAGGTGGCCGCGGTGACGAGTGCCTGGCGATGCACTTCGCGTTTCAGCACCGGCAGGCAGTAGTAGTGCGGACGGATGCCCCCGGTGAAGATGGCATTGCGGTTGTAGAGCAGGTGGTGCGCGGTGATCGTCGCGGCGATGTCGCCTCCGGCGTCGCGCACGTACTCGGCGGCGTCCTTGGTGGTGATGTGCTCGAAGACCACGCGAAGCCCCGGGAAATCGCGGCGTAGCGGCTCCAGCTTCTCGTCGATGAAGACCTTCTCGCGGTCGAAAACGTCGATGTCGCGGTCGGTGACCTCGCCGTGGATGGCCAGCACCATGCCCACGTCCTGCATGGCCTCGAGCGCCCTGTAGGTGTGCTTGAGGTCGGTGACGCCGGAATCCGAGTTCGTGGTCGCGCCCGCGGGGTAGAGCTTCACGGCGTGGACGAAGCCGCTGTCCTTCGCGCGGCGGATCTCGTCGCCGGGCGTGTTGTCGGTGAGGTAGAGCGTCATCAACGGCTCGAAATCCGAGCCGGCCGGGCGAGCGGCGAGAATGCGCTCGCGGTAGGCCGCGGCCAGCGCGGTGGTCGTCACCGGCGGCTTCAGGTTCGGCATCACGATGGCGCGACCGAACTGGGCGGCCGTGTGCGGCAGGACGGCGTTGAGCTGCTCGCCGTCGCGAAGGTGCAGGTGCCAGTCGTCGGGGCGGGCGATGGTCAGCGTCGTGCCTTCGGGCACCGAAGCCGGCCGGGTGAAGTGGTGGGCGAGGGTCATGGGATGGGAGGCAAGGAAGGGCAGGGCCGAGTCCGCTAGTCTGCCATCGCCGTCCAGGGCGCCGGCTGCCAGCGCTCGGCGAGGCGCCTCGCCAGCACCGCGGCCCAGGCGCCCTGCGTGGCGGCGTTGGCGTGGTAACCGTCGGGGGCGAACTCGTCCGGGCGCGGCACGTAGGTGGTGGGCTCGTGCAGCACGCCCGGTCGTCGCGTCGCGACGCGGGCCGCGAGCGCATCCAGCGTCTGTGCGCGCAGGCCGGCGGCAAAGCGCAGGGGCTGGGGCAGCAGCGGGAAGTGCTGCATGCGGGGCAGGCCGCAGAGCAGGACCGTGGCGCGTGGCGCCCGCGACCGCAGGCCGTCCACCAGTTCGACGAGGCGTCGCTCGAAGTCGGCGCTGCGCGTCAGCCCGGAAACGTCGTTCACGCCCACCGACACCAGCACGAGGTCCCAGGCTGCGGCCGGCACGGCGGGCAGCAGCGTTTCGCCCAACTCGCGCACGCAGGCGCCGGTGCGGCCCAGTGCGCGCCAGCGCACCTCGCGCGCGAACACCGCAGCCAATTCGCGGCTGAAGTGTCCGGCAAGGGCCTGCTCGACGCTGGGGCAACCCACGCCGTCGATCACCGAATCGCCGAGGGCGAGCACATGCATCGGTGGCCCGTCGCCCACGCGGCCTTCGCGCGGTCCTGGTGCGGGTGCGAAACGGGGGGCGGTGCGCTTGAGGTGCAGGCCTTGCGGCGCGGCGAGCGGCATCAATCCCCAGAACAGGGCGCGTTTCCAGAGCATGGCGGGTCGGGCAGGGGGAGGAGTCGAAGTATGGCGTCGGCGATGTCCGCCGGGCGCGCCGCATGACGCCCCGCCGACGGTGCGCCGGTCACCATGGCGGTCCCGTAAACCGCTGGAACCGCCATGCGCCTTGCCCCGATCGCCCTCGTCGTCGGTCTCGCCATCGCTACGCCCATCGCCGCCCAGGCGCCAACCGCGCCGGCCACGGCCGCCGCACCGGTCGCCCAGGGCCCATACGCGCTGCCGCCGCTGCCCTACGCCGCGAACGCGCTGGAGCCGGCGATCGACGCGGAGACCATGACGATCCACCACGAGCGCCACCATGGCGCGCAGGTGGCCGGCCTGAACCAGCTGGCCGCGACCGTGCCCGAGCTTAGGGACGGTGACATCGAGCCGCTGCTTGCCCGCGTGTCGACCTTGCCGCCGGGCGTGCGCAACAACCTCGGTGGGCATTACAACCACAGCCTGTTCTGGTCGGTGATGGCACCGGCGGGCAAGGGCGGTGCGCCCTCGGCCGAGTTGGCGGCGGCCATCGACACGACGTTCGGCTCGATGGATGCGATGAAGCGGCAGTTCTCGCAGGCGGCCGCGACGCGATTCGGCTCGGGCTGGGCGTGGTTGATCGTCAAGGCCGACGGTTCGCTTGCCATCGCCAGCACGCCCAACCAGGACAACCCGCTGATGGACGTCGCCGAGGTGCGCGGTACGCCGGTGCTGGGTCTCGACGTGTGGGAGCACGCCTACTACCTGAAGTACAGGAACGTCCGCGGCGACTACGTCTCGGCCTGGTGGGACGTCGTCAACTGGAACGAGGTCAGCCGGCGCTTCGGCGCGGCGACCGCCGCGACGGCCCGCTGAGCCGGGCGGGACGCCATCAGCGCCAGAACGGGATCCGCCACGGCAGGTCGTCGTCGCCGGTGGCGTTGTCGTCGAGCTGACGCTGCGATCCGGGCTGGTCGATCTCCAACACGAACGGCCCGGTGGGCCGTGCCCGCAGGTCGATCATCACCTGGAAGCCGCGGCGGTCGTGCCGCGTGTCCTCGCTCCACCACCATGGCGCATCGACCGGACGTCCATCCAGTCGGATCGGCTGGGTGGCGGAGACGCAATCCAGCACGGCGCGGCTGGCCGCGACATCGGACCGCCAGTCGGCGCCAGCGTCCTTCGTGCAGAGCCCCAGCGCCGCGTCATGCCATTCCGGCACGTAGGGGATCCACAGTTTGGCGTACGGTCCGGTCAGTACGTCGCTGGGCAAGGCGGGCACCATCTGTCGTTCTCCGGGTCGCTGCCGGTCCAGGTAGTGGACCGCGCGGAGTGCCCCCGGATCGCCGGCGTCAAGCACCGGAAACGCGCCGTCCAGCAGCCGGCCGATGCTGCGGTGCTGCAGCACCGGTACCAGCAGCGCGAGCAGGATGACGCCGGTGACGACCGTCGCGATGGCGAACTGGGCGCGCCAACCCCGCTTGGCCCCGGCGACGCGGTAGGTGGCCATGGTCGTGCCCAGGTTCCGGTCGGCGGTGAAGCCGGCGAGCGCATAGACGCGGAGGAGGGCAGTGACCCAGCGCGATGCAGTGCGTCCTCGCTTGCCCGCGTGGTTGTCGGCCATCGTCGCGACCATCAACGGCAGGATCCATGCCGCCAGGAAGCCGAAGTTGATGGCGACGAGATGCTCGTCGAGCCCGAGGCCCGTCGTGAACGCATAAGCGAGGAGGAAGACCAGCCCGAGCGTCAGCGTCAGTCCCGCCATCATCTTCGCCAGCCCGAGGGCCGCACCGAACACCAGCGTGGCGGCATCGTCGAGCGCGGCGATGCGTTGGGGCAGGGCATCGAGCGCTTCGCCGAGCAGCAGCCGCTGCGCCGGTCCCAAGTTCTCGTTGTCGCGCAGCCGACCCTCGGGATCCACCGAGCGGAGTCCGACCAGCGAGACCCACACGGCGCGCAGCAACAGGTGGACGAGGAAGCCCAGCGCGAGTCCGAGCACGCCTCCCTGCACGTAAAGGCCCAGCGGGCTGACGATGCCGCCGAGGTCACTGGGAAGGCGCTCGAACAGCCAGAACAACGCGGCATTGAGCTCGACGTAGGCCTGGAACAGCGCGAACACCGTGGCGCCGGAGAGGAGGATCTCCATCTCCCAGGTCGGCGTTGTGCGCTGGGGGAGCGTGTGGCCGGGCTCGGCCGACGCGGTCGTGGGGGGCGGGGTCATTGGGCGCGGGTCGTTGGGACGGGCGAACGCTGACACGCTGCGTCCCTCCGGGCAATCACGCCCGAAGGGCGCTCAGCCCATCGGCAGCCGGCGGCCGTCGCTGGCCGGCCACGGGTATTCCATGTAGGCCGCGGTGGCGCGTGCCAGCGTTTCGCCGTAGTCGGCCGCGACCAGTTTCAGCGCGAGGTCGATGCCCGCACTGATGCCGGCCGAAGTGGCGATGCGTCCGTCGATCACCCAGCGGCGTTCGCGCTCCACGAGCACGGACGGCCAGTCGCGGGCCAGCCGGTCCAGGCTCTGCCCATGCGTGGTGGCGGAGCGGCCATCGAGCTGGCCCGCCGCGGCCAGCAGGAGGCTCCCGGTACAGACCGACGCGAGTCGGCGCGGCAGTGGCGCGGCGGCGCGCAGCCATTCGAGGAACACGGCGTCCTGCAGCAGCGGACGGACGCCGTAGCCGCCCGGCACCACCAGGGTGTCCAACGTGGCGGGATCAAGATCGGCCACGGTGCAATCGGGCTCCACCTTCAGGCCGCCTCGGCCGTGCACCCGTCCGGGCGCCACGCCAGCCAGGAGCACGTCGTAGGGCGAGGCCGATTCGCGCCGGTTGGTCTCGTCGAGGCGCAGGGCCGAGAACACCTCGAACGGCCCGGCGAAGTCGAGCACCTCCACCTCGTCGAACACCACGATCGCCACCCGACGGCGGTTCATGCGTCGTCGCGCGTCGGCGCCGCGCCCCGCGCGGTGGAAAGGCAGGCGTTGCCGTGCAGCCTCGCCATGTGGCCTCAGCCCTTGTTTGCCGCGATGAAGCGGTCGATCTTCGCCTCCAGCACCGAGAGCGGGATCGAGCCGTCCTGCAGCACTTCGGCGTGGAAGGCCTTGATGTCGAAGCGGTCGCCGAGTTCGCGCGCCGCGCGGGCGCGAAGCTCGAGGATCTTCAGCTCGCCGATCTTGTAGGCCAGCGCCTGGCCCGGGATGGCGATGTAGCGCTCGGCTTCGGACACGGCCTCGGTGTCGGTGGTGGCCGAGTTGTCCTTCATGTAGGCGATCACCTGCTCGCGGGTCCACCCCTTGCTGTGCAGGCCGGTGTCGACCACCAGCCGGATCGCGCGCCACAGCTCGGCCTGCAGTCGGCCGAAGTAGAGCTGCGGCGTGTCGTACGCGCCGAGCTCCTTCCCGAGGGACTCCGCATACAGGCCCCAGCCCTCGGAGAACGCGGTTTCCCCGCCGAATCGACGGAACATCGGGAGGCCCGTCAGCTCCTGCTGCAGGGCGAGCTGGAAGTGGTGGCCGGGCACCGCCTCGTGCAGGTAGAGCGCGTCGCGGTCCCAGTTCTTCCGGCTCGGCAGGTCGTAGGTGTTGACGTAGAACACGCCCGGGCGCGAGCCGTCCTGGCTGGGGCGCATGTAGCTGCCGCCGGCCGCCGATGCGGCGCGGAAGGCCTCCACCGGGCGGATCTCGAAGCCGGCCTTCGGTACCAGCGAGAACAGTTCCAGTGCGCGCGCGTCGATGCGCCCGCGCAGGGCGTTGTAGTCGGCGAGCAGCGCTTCTTCGGAGGGATACTCGTACTCCTTCGCCGTGGTCATGTGCACGAAGAAGTCCTGCAGGCTGCCCTCGAAGGCCATCTGCGCCATCACCCCGCGCATCTCGCCGTGGATGCGCGCCACTTCGGAGAGGCCGATGTGATGGATCTGCGCCGGCGTCAGGTCGGTGGTGGTCTGCGTCCTCGCCATGTACGCGTACCAGGCCTGGCCATCCGGCAGGGCCGAAAGCGCCACGGTCTCGCGCGTCTCCGGCAGGTACTCCTCGGCGACGAAGCGGCGCAGCTCGCGATAGGCCGGCATCAGCTGCGTTTCGATCAGGGCCTTGTACTCCGCGGTGAGGCGCTCACGGTCCGCGTTGGCGACCCCTTCCGGGAAGGCCGTGATCGGCTTCCAGAACAGGGTGTCTTCGGCCTTGTCCTTGATCAACGCATCGAGCTGCGGCAGCACCTTCTCCATCAGCACGCGTGGCTGGACCACGCCGTTGGCCATGCCTTCGCGCATGTTGCCCTGCATCGAGTTGAACAGGACAGGCAGGCGCGAGGCGCGCTTCAGCCAATTGTCGTAGTCCTGCGTGGTCTTGAAGGGCTGCGCGCCGGTGCCCGAGCCGAGCTGGGCGAAGGTGGCCGCCAGGTTGTAGAACTGGTTCAGCGGTTGCTGCCATGCCGGGAAACGTTCGCCTTCGATCTCGAGTTCGAGGTCGCGCTTGAGGATCTCGACCCCGAGGCGCTGCTGGGGCGAAAGGGTCCCGACCTCGATCGCGGCCACGCGCGCCAGCCAGGCGCGGTTGAATGCGGCGGACTCGGCGCGCGCCGCGGCGCTGAACACGTCGGGCAACTGGTCGTTGTAGCGGGCGTCGCCGACGAAGGTGGCACGCAGCGGGGAGAGTGCGAGCGACGCCTCCCAATACTCGGCGAACAGGGCGTCCACGGCGGCGTCCGCCGGCTTCGCAGCCTCGTCCGTGGCCTCGTTCGCCGCCGGAGCGGCCTGTGCCTGGGCGAGGCTGGGCAGGCCGAACGCGAGGCCGATCGCGAGGGCAAGGGACATCGGGCGCAGGGTCATCGTGGGCAACTCCGGAAGCGGGCGCGAAGGCCCTGGGTACCCGCCAAGGGTCGTCCCGTGCGCCGGGCACCGCATGGGCCTGAGGTCACGGTTGCGGAGGCGGGCGTTCCAAGCGGAGGGCGCGTTCGAAGCGGGCGCGCGCGTCGGCGTCCCAAGGGCCGGCGTGTTCGAACCGCCAGCGCGCCCGGCCGTTGCGCAGTACGACGGCGGGCAGCGTGGAACGGGTGAGGTCGGCGGGCAGCACGGATGCGCGCGGCACCCGCAGCCTGGCCGCCCAGTCCTCGAGCGCCGCTGCGTCCGCGACGCTGCCGTTGGCGTCGCGCGTCAGAAGGTGCACCACGCGCAGGTCGCCTGGCAGCGTGGGTTGCAGCGTCCGCCACTGGGCGACGCAGGCGTCGCAGGAGGGCGCACCGTACACCACGAGGAAGGGCGCGCCACGCCATGGCGAAAAATCGGGCTCGCCGCGCAAGCCCGGGGGTTCGTCGCCGTGGACCCACCATGCCAACGCCACGACGAGCCCCATGCCGACGAAGAATGCGGCGTTCAGCGTGAGGGTGCGTTTGCGCGGCCGGGGACGTTCGCCGATACGCGAGGCACGCATGGTTCAGTCCTGCGCGGCCGCCATCCGCAGCCGCTCGGCGCGCTCACGGCCGAGCCATGCGGTGAAGGCGCGGCGGGAAAGATAGATGAGCGGGATCAGTGCCACCGCGGCGGCCATCTTGTAGCCGTAGTTCACGGTGCCTACCGCGGCCCACAGCGACGTGGGCCACGCCTGAGGGCCGATGACGAAGGCGATGTAGAGGACGATGAAGCTGTCGATCAGCTGGGAGACGGCCGTCGAGCCCGTGGCCCGCAGCCAGACCCATCGCTCGCCCGTCATGCGCCGGATTCGCACGAAGATCGCGACGTCGACCAACTGGCCGACGAGGAAGGCCACGGTCGAACCGAGGATGATCCACAGGCCCTGGCCGAAGATCGCCGCGAACGCGGCCTGCTGGTCGGGCACCCCTTGCGCCGCCGCGGCGCCCACCCACCAGCTGGCCGGGGCCAGCGCGATGGCCGCGTAGGCGAAAGCGAAGCCGTAGAGGATCAAGCCAACCGAGAGCAGGCTGATGAAGCGGACGCCGCGCCGGCCGTAGAACTCGTTGACGAGGTCGGTGAGCACGAACACCAGCGGCCAGACCAGCACGCCGGCGGTGAAGGAGAGCGAGCCGCTCTGGCCGAACAGGTGCCAGGCGAACGGAGCGGTGCCGAGGGTGTCCTCCAGGGCGAAGATCTTCACCCCGATGAAGTTGGCGAGGACGGCGTTGACGGCGAAGAACGCCGCCAGCACGAGGTACAGCCGCGTCGCACGGTCGTCGATGAGGCTCAAGGGCGAGGCCCCTCGAACGGAACGTCCGTCGGTGCGACCGCGCCGCCGGAAATGATGAAGGCCATCGCCTCGTCGAAGCTCCACTGGGTCGGCGTGAGCCGATCGACGGGCACGATCTCGAGGTAGCCCGACGTGGGGTTCGGCGTCGTTGGCACGTAGACGGCCGCGAGCTCCCGGCCGGTGCCCTCTTCGCGCAGCGTCCGGGTGACGAAGCCCACGGCCTTCATGTCACGGTGCGGGAAGTCGATGAGCACGACGCGCTGGGCGCCGCCGCCGGGCGGGTGTTGCAGCAAGTCGAGCAGCTTGCGGGCGCTCGAGTAGATGACGTTGACGAGCGGCACGCGGGCGATCAGGCCCTCGGTCCAGCGCAGCAGGGTCTGGCCGACGACGCGGCGGGTCAGCGCACCGACGCCGACGATGATGAGCAGCGTGCCCACGAGGGCGACGACGGGAAGCACCCAGGGATGGGCCGCCCAACCGAAGACGTCGGGCTCCGCGCCGGCCAGCCCGTTGAGCAGGGGGCCGACCCAGGGGCGCGACAGGTCGGAGAGCAGGCTGAAGACGACGCTCACGACCAGCCACGCCAGCCAGAGCGGCAGCAGGGTCAGCAGGCCGGTGAGGAACCAGGTGCGGAGGTTGCGCATGCGACCATCGTAGCGGTCTCAGCGTGGACGGCGCGGGGAGGCGTCGAGCAGCTCGTCGAGCGAGACCTCGCGGACGAGGCGGAATCCGAGATCGTCCTGCCCGCGTTCGTCGCCCACCGCCTGCGTCGCCCCGGCCCGCGCCTCGGCGGCGTCGGTGCGCCAGCCCGCGCCGGCCGTCTCGCGGCCGCCGGCCAACCATTCGCGGACGTTGCCGCCGATATCGATCAGGCCCAGCGGCGACGCCTTGCCCACGCCCGCGGCGACCGTGCCCTCGCGGCGGTCGCAGCCGAGGCGGGTGCCGGCGCAATCGCTCGGAGCCCCCGCGCTCAGGCGCCGCCATTCGTCCGCCGTGGGCAGCCGGTAGCGCACGCCGTCGCGCTGCCCGCGCCATTGCGCGTACGCATCGGCGTCGGCCGCGGTGACGCAAACGGCCGGGTCGCGCGCGGTCTGGGAGAATCCGGGGTCGTTCCATGTGCGCCGCTCGAGGAAGCCGCCGCGGCAGCGCGACACGGCGCGTCCGGTGGCCTGGACGAAAGCGAGGAACTCCCCGCGCGTGACTTCCGTTTCCATGGCCGCGAGGCCCGGTCGCGCCTCGCCGGGCGCGGTGACGAGGCGCATGGGCGGGCCGTTGCCCTCGAGGCGGCTCCCGGGCCGGGGCAACAGGGCGCGGCGCGCGGTTCGGATGGCGTCGGCGAAACGCGCCTCGTCGAAGCCGTAGAGCGCGATCTCGTCAGTGGCGCGCTTCAATTCGGCGGCATCGCGGCGCGTTGCCGCATCGGCGAGCCGGCGCTCGATCGCCGACGCGCGGGCGTCGACGAGGGCACGCCAGCCCGGGCTGTCGCCGATACCGGCCTGCTCCACGTAGCGCTGCGCCCGCTGCCACAGCGCGCCGGCGTTGGGGCCGTCATCGGCGCCCAGCGCCTTGTCGATCTGGGTGCCGAAAGCGCGGAGCAGGGCGGCTTCGAGGCTGGGCAGGCCGGGATCGCGCGGTGCGAGGCGACGCGCGGCGAGCAGGGATTCCACGGCGTTGTCGCCTGCGGGAGTCGATAGCCGCAGCCGTGCGATCTGGCGCTGCGCCGCCGCCAGCTCGCGCGCCGCAGGCATGCGCGGATCGTAGGGCAGGGGGCGCGAGACGAACGCCATGGCCGCGGGCGCGACGGCGGGGACCGTGGCAAGTGGGGCGTCGGCACCGTCGTTGTCCGCCGTCCCGGCCTCGGCAGCGGTTGGGAGGGGGGCGGGTGCGGACGCGCCAGGCGCCGGCGCCGGCGCCGCACCCGCGGCAATCGCCACCGAGCCGATGGGATCCTGGATGGGGGGCGGCGCGCTGCTGTCGATGGTCAGGAAGTCGGGTGCGCCCTCGCGCGATGCCGTCCACCACGCGGCGGCACCCGCCAGCGCGAGCACGATCGCTGCGATTCCCACCCAGCGCCCCAGGGGGCGCGCGGCGGCCTCGGTTTCCTCGGTGCTTCGACCGATGGGTGTCGCTGCGGGTTCGGTCGGCGCGTCCGTGGAGGCGGAACCCAGGCGTTGGCGGCGTTCCAGTTCGTCGAGCGCGCTGAGCATCTGCTCGGCGTTGCGGAAGCGCTGCTCCTTCGTCTTCGCCATCGCCAGCGAGATGAACGGCTGCCAGTGCCGGCGGTTGCTCGGCAGCGGCGGGATCGGGTCGTGCGCGTGCATCACCGCCAGCGCCAGGGCGTCGTTGGCCTGGAACGGCAGGTGGCCGGTGACCATCTCGTAGGCCAGCACGCCGACCGCATAGAGGTCGGCACGGCCGTCGACGTTGTCGCCGCGCGCCTGCTCGGGGGCCATGTAGGCGGCGCTGCCGACCGCGAAGCCGACGTTGGTGATGCGCGTCGAGCTGCGGAACGGCAGCGCGATGCCGAAATCCGCCAGCACCGGGCGGTCGGCGTTGTCGAACAGCACGTTCTCGGCCTTGACGTCGCGGTGGACGATGCCGCGCGTGTGCGCGTAGCCCAGCGCCGACAGCAGCGAGCGCAGCACGGCGATGATCCGCGCTTCGTCGTTGCGCAGGTCGCGCTGGCCGAGGTGGCCCTTCGACAGGTAGGGCATCACGTAATACATCAGCCCCTGCGGCGAGCGGCCCACCTCGTAGATGCCGACGATGCAGGGGTGCTCGAGCTTGGCGATCGTCCGCGCTTCCTGCTCGAAGCGTTGCTTGCTGATCTCGTCGCGGAGGATCTCCGGTGCCGTGATCTTGATCGCCACCTGGCGGTCCAGCGATTCCTGCACCGCGAGGTACACGAAGCTCATGCCGCCCTTGCCGATGCGGCGCATCACCCGGTAACCGGGGATGTCGGGCATCACGGAGGTCAGCAGGGCCGACAGCTCCTCCGGCGACATCTCCTCGTCGGGCGACGGCGTGAAGCGCAGGATGGCCATGGGCGGCAGGGTCGACGGGGGCGAGCGGGGCGCCAGCTTCGCGCGTCATCCCGACCCTGTCCAGCGGACAATCCGCCGCGATCAGCGTCGATCAGGCCTCCGTGGCGGTGGCGCCCGTCGAGCCGTGAAGTCCGTCACGTTCCGGCCCCGCAGCAGGCCGGGCGCGCGGCTTCAGGCGCACGTAGAGCTGCTTGCGTACGCGGGCCACCACGTCGCCCTCGGCGTCGACGACCGGGCAGTCCATCCAGCGCAGCACCTTGCCGCCACCGGCGGCCTCGGCGCGGAACTCTTCGAGCAGGGCGTCTCCGAGGTCGAAACGGCAGCGCACGGTGCCGCGTCCCGGCTTCACGAATTCGATCTCCCCGGCCTTGTCCCAGACCACGTAGTCCTCGCCGAGCGCGCGCAGCGTGAGGATCATCCAGAACGGATCGGTCATCGCGAACAGCGAGCCGCCGAAGTGCGTCCCCACGTAGTTGCGGTTCCAAGGCCGCATCCGGAGTTCCACTTCGGCGCTTCGCCAGTCGGTGCCCAGATGGGTGACGTGGATGCCGGACAGCAGGAAAGGCGGCCAGACGTTGAAAAGGTGGCGGAGCAGGCGGGGCGGCATGGTGGAAGGGAATCGGGCGCGGGCGTCGGATCATGCCATACGCCGCCGTATGGCGGCGTTCAGAAGAGCACGGAGGCCATCTTCCTGCGGTACGCCCCGACGAGATCCTCGTCGTCCACCACGCGGAAGGCGTCGATCAGGGCCTTCTTCGGCAGGCCGTCCTCGTAGGCGCGGTCGCGCTTGAGCATCTCGAGGAACTGGGTGAGGCCGGCTTCCGACTCGCCCTCGACCAAGCGGCGCGCGCCGAGCAGGTGGCGGGCGCGCAGGTCGTCGGGATTGGCGGCGATGGCCTGTTCGAGCACGGTGGCTTGTGGCGCGTCCTTGAGCAGGGCGGCGAAGCCCAGCCGGGCGCGGGCCTTCACGGCGCGGTCGTCGGTGGCGAGGTTGGCGGGCAGGGCATCGAGCAGGCCCTCGGCCTCGCCCGCGGCCCCCACCTTCAGCAGGGCCAGCACGAGGTCGAGCTTCAGCGCGCCGTCGTCCGGGGCGTCGGCCACTGCGTGGCGCAGGCGGATGACGTCCGCTTCCGGATCGACCGGCGGGGCTTCCGCCACGGCCGATTCGGCGGCGGGCTCGGCCGGCGTGATGCCGTGCTGGGCGAGGAACTGCTTGAGCTGGCCTTCCGGCAGCGCCCCGGGGAAGCCATCGACGATCTGCCCGCCCTTGAGCAGCATCACCGTGGGCACGGAGCGGATCTGGAAGTAGCCGGCGAGCTGCTGCTCCTTGTCCACGTCGACCTTCGCCAGCAGGAAGGCGCCGTGGAACTCCGCGGCCAGCTTCTCGAGGATGGGCCCCAGCGTCTTGCAGGGGCCGCACCACGTGGCCCAGAAGTCGACGAGGACCGGCACCTCCTTCGATTTCAGCAGCACCTCGGCTTCGAAGCGCTCGAGGGTCGCGTCGAACACGTGGGGCGAGGCGGCGTCGGTGGCGGGAGCGGCGGCGGGCGGGGTGCCGAAGGCGTCAAGGCGGATCATCGAAGTCTCATGAGGGGAAGGCGCATCGCGCCGACGCCCCCACGGATGGGGGCGGGGGCGCCGGCTTGCAAGGCGGTCAGTTCGCCAGCGGTTTCACCACGGCGCCGTCCTTCATCACGAAGGCGACCCGCCGGGTGAGGCCGATGTCGGCGACGGGGTTGCCGGGCACGGCGACCACGTCGGCGATGAAGCCGGGGGCGAGTTGCCCGAGGTCGCTGGCGCCGAGCACGGTCGCTGCGTTCACCGTGGCGGCCTGCAAGGCGGCGCTGGCGGGCATGCCGCCCTCCACCATGAACTCGAACTCACGGGCGTTGTCGCCGTGGGGGCTTACGCCGGCGTCGGTGCCGAAGGCGATCGGCACGCCCATCGAATACGCCTTGGCGAAGGTCGCCATGATCTGGCGACCGACGGCCCGCGCCTTCGGGCGGACGATTTCCGGGTAGTAGCCGTCGATCTCGGCCTTCTCGCCGACGAAGCGGCCCGCCGACAGCGTCGGCACGTACCAGGTGCCCTTTTCCTTCATCAGGCGCATGGTGGCCTCGCTCATGAAGGTCCCGTGCTCGATGCTGGTGACGCCGCCCTCGATGGCGCGACGCATGCCCACGTCACCGTGCGCGTGCGCCGCCACCGTGTAGCCATAGTCCTTCGCGGTGTCGACGATGGCGCGGATCTCCTCGACGGTGAACTGCGGCGCGTCGGGGCTGCGGGCGTAGCTCAGCACGCCGCCGGTGGCGGTGATCTTGATCGTGTCGCTGCCTTCCTTGTATCGCTGACGCACGGCCTGGCGCGCGGCATCGACCCCATTGATGACGCCTTCCGTAGGCCCCGGTGCGCCCAGCAGGTTCGACAGCTGGCTGTTCAGCCCATTGGTGGGGTCGGCATGGCCGCCGGTCGTGGCGATCGACTTGCCCGCGGCGTAGATGCGCGGGCCGGGGACGATGCCGGCGTTGATCGCGTCGCGCAGGTGCGGGCTGATCTCGCCGCCCAGGTCGCGCACGGTGGTGAAGCCGGCCTCCACGGTGCGGCGCGTGTACTGCGTGGCGCGCAGGGCGAAGTCGACGTCGTCGAGGCGGAAGCCCTCGGAGTAGCTGTTCGGGTTGGATTCCTGGCCGACGTGCACGTGCAGGTCGATCCAGCCCGGCGAGCAGGTGTGGCCCGACAGGTCGATCGCCGTCGCGCCGGGCACCTCGATCTTGCCGGGTCGCAGCGCCGTGATGCGGCCGGCGTCGACCACGATGGTTTGTGCGCCGATCAGGCGGCCGGCCTTGGCGTCGAAGACGTCGCCGCACTGCAGGGCGGTGGGGGCGGCCTGCAGGGGCAGGGCGGACAGGACGGCGGCGGCCAGCAGGCCGGGGCGAAGCGACATCGGCACTCTCCTTGAGGGGCCGGTAGGGCATTCGACGCGGGCCCCGGCACAGCCTGCGGCGCAGCGACCGACTCTACGGCCTGCGCGGCCGCTGCGGTACCCTTGGCGGCTTGCCAAATGCCGGGCGCTCGCCAGCCGACCGCCCCAACGAGACCCCATGCACGCCGAATCCCACGCACCCACCGACACCGCCGAGACCGGCTTCCAGCCCAAGGCCCTCGAAGCCGCTGCCCAGCAGTGCTGGGACGCCGCCAAGGCCTTCGAGGTCGTCGAAGACCCGTCCAAGCCCAAGTACTACGCGCTGTGCATGCTGCCCTACCCCTCGGGTGCGCTGCACATGGGCCATGTGCGCAACTACACCATCGGCGACGTGATCAGCCGCTTCAAGCGCATGCAGGGCTTCAACGTGCTGCAGCCGATGGGCTGGGACGCCTTCGGCCTGCCGGCCGAGAACGCCGCGATCAAGAACAACACCGCGCCGGCGAAGTGGACCTACGAGAACATCGGGAAGATGCGCAACCAGCTGAAGTCGCTGGGTTATGCCTACGACTGGTCGCGCGAGGTCACCACCTGCACCCCCGAGTACTACCGCTGGGAGCAGCAGTTCTTCACCCGTCTGTATGCGAAGGGCCTCGTCTACCGCAAGAACAGCGTGGTGAACTGGGATCCGATCGACCAGACCGTGCTCGCCAACGAGCAGGTGGTCGACGGCCGTGGCTGGCGCTCCGGCGCGCTGGTGGAAAAGCGCGAGATCCCGCAGTGGTTCCTGAAGATCACCGATTACGCGCAGGAGCTGCTGGACGGCCTTGATGCGCTGCCGGGTTGGCCGGAGTCGGTCAAGACCATGCAGCGCAACTGGATCGGTCGTTCGGAAGGCCTCGAGATCAGCTTCGCCGTCGAAGGCGAGTCTGAGCCGATGGTGGTGTTCACCACCCGCCCGGACACGCTGATGGGCGTGACCTACGTGGCCGTGGCCGCCGAGCACCCGCTGGCCGCCAAGGCCGCCGCCTCGAACCCCGAGGTCGCGGCCTTCGTCGCGGGCTGCAAGCAGGGCGGCGTGTCCGAGGCCGAGCTGGAGACGCAGGAGAAGCGCGGCATCGCCACCGGCCTGTTCGCCATCCACCCGATCAGCGGCGCCAGGGTGCCGGTGTGGATCGCCAACTTCGTGCTGATGGGCTACGGCACCGGCGCGGTCATGGCCGTGCCCGGCCACGACGAGCGCGATTTCGAATTCGCCACCAAGTACGGCCTGCCGATCACGCAGGTGATCGCCGTGGACGGTGAGACCTACGAACCCACGCGCTGGCAGGACTGGTACGGCGACAAGACCGCGCCGACCCTGCGCACCGTCAACTCCGGCGCGATGGACGGCCTCGGCTACAAGGCCGCCTTCGACAAGGCCGCCGCGCTGCTGGGCGACAAGGCCACGCGCCGCGTGAACTACCGCCTGCGCGACTGGGGCGTGAGCCGCCAGCGTTACTGGGGCTGCCCGATTCCGATGCTCTACGACGCCGACGGCAACGCGCACCCGGTGCCGGAGGAGCAGCTGCCGGTGGTGCTGCCGGAGGACGTGCGCTTCGAAGGCGTGGCCTCGCCGATCAAATCGAACCCGGCGTGGCGCCAGTACACGGCGGCCGACGGCCAGCGCTTCGAGCGCGAGACCGACACCTTCGACACCTTCATGGAGTCGAGCTGGTACTACGCGCGCTACTGCTGCCCGGGCGCCACCGACATGCTGGACGACCGCGCCAAGTACTGGCTGCCGGTCGACCAGTACATCGGCGGCATCGAGCACGCCGTGATGCACCTGATGTACTTCCGCTTCTTCCACAAGCTGCTGCGCGATGCGGGCTACGTGGACAGTGACGAGCCGGCGACGAACCTGCTGTGCCAGGGCATGGTGATCGCCGAGACCTTCTACCGCGAGAACGCCGACGGCTCGAAGGATTGGCACAACCCGGCCGATGTCGAGGTCGAGCGCGACGAGCGCGGCCGCGTGGTCGCGGCCAAGCTGCGCGCCGACGGCCAGCCGGTGACCATCGGCGGCACCGAGAAGATGTCCAAGTCGAAGAACAACGGCGTCGACCCGCAGGTGATGGTCGACCGCTACGGCGCCGACACCGTGCGCCTGTTCTCGATGTTCGCGGCACCGCCGGAGCAGTCGCTGGACTGGAACGAGTCGGGCGTGGAGGGCATGGCCCGCTTCCTGCGCCGCCTGTGGAACCAGGTGCAGAAGCACGCCGAAGGCGGCAAGGCGCCGGCGCTCGACGCCGCCGCGCTGTCCCCTTCCGGCAAGGCGATCCGCCGCCAGCTGCACGAGACCATCCAGAAGGTGACGGACGACTACGCCCGCCGCTACAGCTTCAACACCGCCATCGCGGCGGTGATGGAACTGCTGAACGCCCTGTCGAAGTACGACGAGGCCGGTGATGCTGCCCGCGCGCTGCGGCAGGAGGCCTTCGAGGCCGTCACCCTGCTGCTCAACCCGATCACCCCGCACACCAGCCACGCGCTGTGGCAGGTGCTCGGCCACGCGGAAACCGTGCTGGAAACCCTGCCGTTCCCGGCGGTCGACCCGGCCGCGCTGGTGCGCGATTCCCTGACGCTGGCGGTGCAGGTCAACGGCAAGCTGCGTGGCACCATCGAGGTGCCGGCCGCCGCCGACAAGGCCGCCATCGAGGCGATGGCGCTGGCCGAGCCGAACGTGGTGAAGTTCATCGAAGGCCAGACGGTGAAGAAGGTGATCATCGTTCCGGGCAAGATCGTCAACATCGTCGCCGGATGACCCCCATGCGCGCTCGCTTCCTCGCTCCCGCCCTCGTCGCCGCGCTTGCGGTCGGTTGTGGCTTCGCCCCGCGCGGCGCGCTCACGGTGCCGGAGGGTTTCGGCGCCATCGCCGTGACCGCCGCCGATCCCTACAGTCCGCTGGCCGACGAGCTGCGCCGGTCGCTGCAGCGCGCGGGCGCCACCACCACGGACGTGGCCGACGGTGCCGCCAAGCTCGCGATCACCGCCGAAGCCTGGGAAACGCGGCCGATCTCGGTCGATGCCTTCGTGGCGGTGCGCGAGGTCGAAACGCGCTACCGCGTCACCTTCGACCTGCTCGACGCGTCGGGCAACAAGCGTCTCGACCAGCAGACGGTCGAACTGACGCGCGACTACGTGTACGAAGCCGCCGAGGCCTTCGGCAACCCGGGCGAGCAGGAGATCGTGCAGCAGGAGCTGCGCCGCGACATGCAGGCGGCCATCCTCCGCCGCGTCGACCTCGCCCTGCGCGTCCCCTGATGGCGGAACTCCGCCCCGAAGCGTTCCTGAAGCGGCTTGCCGCCGATGCGCTGCCGCCGGTGGTGCTGATCGCCGGTGACGAGCCGCTGGTGGTGCAGGAGTGCGCCGACGCCGTGCGCGAGAAGGCCAAGGCCGAAGGCTACGGCGAGCGCGAGGTGCTGGATGCCGAGGGCAACTTCGACTGGAACCGACTCACGCAGGGCCTCGCTTCGCTGAGCCTGTTCGCCCAGCGGCGCCTGTTCGACTTGCGCCTGCCGAGTGGCAAGCCCGGCAAGGACGGCAGCGAGGCGATCCGCGAGTACTGCGCGAACCCGCCGCCCGACACCGTGCTGCTGATCACCGCGCAGGACTGGAGCCGCCAGCACGCGGGCAAATGGAGCGAGGCCATCGCCGCCACCGGCCACCTCGTCGCGGTGTGGCCGTTGAAGTCGCATGAACTGCCCGACTGGCTGGCCGCGCGCCTGCGCCGGCGAGGCTTGGTCGCCACGCCCGAGGCTCTGGATCGCCTCGTCGAGCGCGTCGAGGGCAACCTGCTGGCAGCGGCGCAGGAGATCGACAAGCTCGCCCTGCTGCTCGAGAAGGGCGCCGGGCCGATCGATCTGGACACCTTGGAGCGCTTGGTCGCGGAGGCCTCGCGCTACGACGTCTTCAAGCTGGTGGACGCCGCGCTGGCGGGCGAGGCCGCCCGCGTGCCGCGCATCCTCGCCGCGCTGCGCGGCGAGGGCGAGCAGGTGGCCGGGCTGCTGGGCTGGACGCTGGGCGAGATCACCAAGATCGCCGGCTTCGCCGCGGTCAAGGCCCGGGGCGGCAACGTCATGGCCGAGATGCGCGCGGCGAAGCTCTGGGAGTCGAAGATGGCCCAGTACAGCCGGGCGCTGGAGCGGCACCCGCCGTCGTCCTGGGAGCGCTTTGCCATCGCCGTCGGCGAGGTGGAGCGGATGGCGAAGGGACGGGCCAGTGGCGACGCTTGGCGGGCGCTCGAGCGCCTGCTGCTGGCGATCGCGCGGCCGCGCGCGGCGATGACCCTGCTGGCGAAGTGATCGGCCGGGAGCGCGCGATGACGCCCACGCCCCCCCTGCACCTGCTTTACGGCGGCACGTTCGATCCCATCCACCTCGGCCACCTCGCCGTGGCCCGCGCCGCCCTGGCCACGACGGGCGCCGCGCATCTGGATTTCCTTCCGGCCGCGGACCCACCGCACCGCGGCCCGCCGGGGGCCGCCTTCGCCGACCGCGTCGACCTGCTGCGGGCGGCTCTGGCGAGCGAGCCGCCGCCTTCGGTCGGGACCTGGGCGATCGACCCGCGCGAGGGTGCGCGCCGTGGCCCGAGTTACACCGTCGATACCCTGCGCGAATGGCGAGCCCAGCATGGCCCGTCGACGCCCTTGGGTTTCGTCCTCGGTGCGGATGCCTTCCTCGGACTGACCGGCTGGCAGGAGTGGCGCGCGCTGTTCGACCTCGCCCACCTGCTGGTGGCGCGTCGCCCGGGTTGCGCGCTCGAAGGCCTCACGCCGGCGCTGCGGGAGGCGCTGGACGGCCGCTGGGCCACCGATGCGGCCGATTTCCACGCGGCGCCGGCCGGACGTATCGCCGTGCTCGACCTGCCCCTGCAGCCGGAAAGCGCCACGGCGGTCCGCGACGCCGTGGCCGGCCGGCGCCCGCCCTCCGGGCTGCCCGCCGGCGTCGCCGCCGTCATCGCGGCGCGTGGCCTGTACCGGGATGCGGGGCCGGGTTGAGCCCGGGAGCGTGGGGGTATACTCGGCGCCAGCCCACACAGGACCGCCCCGTTGTCGCATCCGCAACACGTCATCAAGCCGCAGCCGCCGAACCCCTTGCCGGCCCCCGCCGATCTCCTGAAGCTCGCCATCGGCGCGCTCGAGGAAATCAAGGCCAAGGACCTCGTCGAGATCGACGTGCGCGGCAAGACCTCGGTGTGCGACTTCATGGTCATCGCCTCGGGCACCTCGACCCGCCACGTCAAGTCGCTGGCCGATGAAGTCGTGAAGGCGTCGAAGCAGGCCGGCTACCAGCCCTTGGGCGTCGAAGGCGAACGCGAAGCCGAGTGGGTGCTGGTCGACCTCGGCGATGTCGTCGTCCACGTGATGCTGCCGCGCGTCCGCGAGTTCTACGCGCTGGAGCGTCTCTGGACGGTCGGCGACCAGCCGCCGGAAGCCTGATTCCGCTGCGGCGCGTCGACGCCGTCGCGCCTCCCCGCCGATGAAGGCCCGCCTGATCGCCGTCGGTGAACGGCCACCCGCTTGGGTGGCCGAGGGCTACGCCGATTACACCAAGCGCCTGTCGCGCGATTTGCCGCTGGAGCTCGTCGAAGTGGCGCCCGGCATGCGCGGCAAGGGCCGCGATGCCGCCCGAGCGATGCACGATGAAGGCGAGCGCGTGCTCGCCGCGCTGCCGAAGAACGCCTGGGTCGTCGCCCTCGACGGCCGGGGCAAGCCCTACGCCTCCGAGCAGCTCGCCGAACGCCTTGCCGCGTGGCGCCAGGGGGGGCGCGACCTCGCCTTCCTGATCGGCGGGCCGGAGGGGCATGCGCCCGACGTCTGGGCCCGCGCCGACGAGCGTTGGGCCTTCGGCCCGATGACCCTGCCGCACATGCTGGTGCGCCTGCTGGTGGCCGAGCAGCTCTACCGCGCCTGCTCGATCCTCGGCAACCACCCCTACCACCGCGCCTAGGCGGAGCGGTCCCCGCGCGGCACCGGCGCCGGCCGCGGGCGCAGGATCTGCCATTGCAGGCGGCCTTCGCCCACCAGTTCGGCGATGCGCTTGCCCGGGTGGCCGCCGAGCGCGGCGTCGCCCATGTGCGGGCCCGCCGTCAGGCCCACCCAGGTGTTCCGCCCGCTGGCCTTGGCCTGGTAGAGCGCCGCGTCGGCGAGTTCCAGCGCATGCGCCCAATCGGACTGCGCGGTGGCGCCGAGTGGATGCCGCGTCCAACCCACGGAAAACGTCAGCGTGAGCGGGCGTTCGGTACCGAGGTCGAAGTTCAGGCTCTGGCCGTCGTCGAGCAGGCGGGTCATGCGCGACGCGACCGCGTCCTCCCGGAGGCCGCCGAAGACGATGATGAATTCCTCGCCGCCCCAGCGCGCGAGCAGGTCGCCCTCGCGCGTGGCCCGGCGCAGGAAAGCGGCGAAATCACGCAGCACGGTGTCGCCGGCCGCGTGGCCGTAATCGTCGTTCACCCGCTTGAAGTGGTCGATGTCGACCAGGGCGAGCACGACGCCCTCCGGATGCCGCGCGAGCATCGTCGGCATCTGCTGGAACACGGCGCGACGGTTCGGCAGGCCGGTCAATGCGTCGGTCTGGCTCTCGACCGCGAGGACGGCGTTCGCCTGTGCGAGCCGCTCGTTGGCCCGCTGCCACTGCGCCGTGCGCTCGTCCACCAGCGCCTGCAGGCGCTCCGTCCTCAGGCGTTGCCGGCGTTGGCCGAGCATCATGCCTGCGGCGAGCAGGAGCAGGCCTGCGGCCAGACCCAGTCCACGGATCGCCGGCCGCTCCGTCCAGCGGGGTTCGACGCGCACGTCGAGCGGGTTCCCGGCCTGGACGGACTTGCCGAACTCGTCCCGGGCGCGGACCCGGAAGCGGAAGTCGCCCGGTGGAAGGTTGGTGTAGAAGGCGCTGCGGCGCTCGCCCGCGTCGATCCAGTCGCGGTCGTAGCCGTCGAGGCGGTACTCGAAGCGCATCGCGCGTGGGCTGCGGAAGTGCAGGGCCGTGAAGTCGAAGCGGAGGTCGCGCAGTTCGCCGTCGAGCACCAGCGTCCCGGCATCGGGCGAGTGCCGCCGATCGCCGAGCATCGCCGATTCGACGTGGACGAGGGGATCGGTACCGCTGCTGCCGATGGCGCCGAGGTCGACACGCAGCACCCCGGAGATCGATGGCAGCCAGAGCTGGCCGCCGACCATCAGCGCACGTGACCGTGCGCCTCCGTTGCAGCATCGTGCGCGCTGGCCGCTCTGGTTCCGCCCCGCCATCGACAGGACCCATGACGCGCCGACGTCCGCGCCGTGGGCGGCGTCCGCGTCGGTGGTGGCCGGGTCGGGCAACTTCGCCAGCGGTAGGCGGTAGAGCCCTTCGATCGAACTGACGTAGAGCCAATCCTCGTGGGTCCGAAGGGTCCACGCATTCAGCGTCGGCAGGCCCTCGTCGAGCCGGATCGCCCGCTCGCCAGCGACGAGGGTGAGGCCGGAATCGAGCGTTCCCGCGACGAGCAGTCCGCTCGGCAGGCGGAGGAGGCTGGTCACCATCCGTCCGCGCAGGTCGCGCGCCCAGTCCGGCACGCTGACCTGCGCGCCGTCGACGTAGCGCAGTCCGTCTTCGGTGCCGACGAGCGCGCGATCGTCGTCGAGCGGGAGCAGCGCGCGCACCCGCATCGCGGTGCCTTCGAAGGCCCCCTCGCCGACCGGCCGAAGGCCCTGGCGGGTCGTGGACCGGTAGAGGCCGTCGTTGGTCCCCACCCAGATCGCGGTCGTCGACGGCGCGATGACGTTCACCTGCACGCCTTCGAGAGCCTCGGCACCGGGCGGCATGCCCAGTCGCCCGTTCAAGCGCTCACGCAACCCGCCGCGCGTGCCGATCCACAGGCGGTCGTCGGGCAGCCGGGCCAGTTCGTACACCGCGGCGTCGGGGAGTGCCGTCCCGGGCACGAGGGTTTCCGTGCGGCCGTCGTGCCAGCGCGACAGGCCCGAGTTCGTGCCCACGAGCACGCCGCCGCGGCCGTCGTCCTCGAGCGACCAGACGAACGGATCTTCGAGGCCGTCGGCTTCGGTGAGCCGCGACACGAGCCCATCCCAGACCCGGAACAGGCTTTCGGTCTGGCTACCCAGCCACAAGTTGCCTTCGCGGTCTTCGAGGCAGGTGTTCACCCATGGGTTGCGCACCAGTTCCGAGTCCTGGATGGCGTCGAGCACTCCGTTCGAGCGCAGCCGGTACAGGCGCGGCGCCGTGCTGATCCACAGGCTGCCGCCGCTGTCCGCACACAGGGTTTCGATCGGCAGCCGTCCCAGTTCGGCGACCGGTGTGAATGGCTCCGGCGCCGCGTCGCCCGACATGCGCCAGAGGCCTCGTGGCGTGCCGATCCAGAGCGTCGCGCCGCGGGGAAGCAGGTGCGTGATGCGGAGGTCCTCGCCGCCCGGTAGCGGGATGCTGCGGGTGCGTTCGCCCTCGCGGCGGAGCAGGCGCCCACGGGCGCCGATCCACAGCACCGGCCCGTCGGACACCAGCGCGCCGATGTCCATGCCTTCGAGGCCTGCCGGCACCAGGGTATCGCCGTCCCGTTCATAGAGGCCGCGGGCGGTGCCGAACAGCATCCGTCCCGCCGGCCATTCGGTGATGGACTGCACCGCCACGCCGGTGCCCGCGGCGGCGACCCGCGTCACGCGGTCGCCACGGATGCGGAGGGCGCCGGTCCGGTTGGCGAACCAGACGTCGCCATCGCGCGACCGGTAGCTCGACTCGGCCATCGAGGTGTCGATGCCGCCGGTGCGGCGACGGTCGAAGGGTTCGAAACGCACGCCATCGAAGCGGGCGATCGACGACTGCGTCCCCACCCAGAGGTAGCCATCGCCGTCCTGCGCCACGCTTTGCACGGCCACCTGCGGCAGGCCGTCCGCCACGGTCCAGTTGTCGATGGCGAAGTCGCTGAACCGGCGGTCCTCGCTCAGGGCGGCCGCCGTGCCCCCCCAGGCGAGGAGGGCAGCGCCCATCAGCAGGTCGGTCCAGATGCCTCGGCGTGGGGGGAAGGGCCGTTCCATGGCGCAAGGCTAACGTGCCCGGGGCCTGAACGGGCGGCTATGCTTGCGCCATGCTCTTCCTCGCGTCCCAATCGCCGCGCCGCCGTGCGCTGCTCCAGCAGCTCGGCCTCGATCCCGGACTCCTCGACGTCGACGTGCCGGAAGTCCGCCAGCCGGGCGAGCCGGCCCTCGATTACGTGAACCGGGTCGCTCGCGAGAAGGCCGGTGCGGGCTTGCTCGAGGTGATGGCCGTTCCCGCGGCCCGGGTGCTGGCCGCGGACACCGAGGTGATCCTCGAGGACGACGTGTTCGGGAAACCCGCGGACGCTGCCGACGCTGCCCGCATGCTGCGCCGGCTCTCGGGCCGGACGCACGAGGTCGCCACCGTGGTGTGGCTGCTGGCGGCCGGCGAGGAAGCCTCGGCCGTGTGTCGCTCCGAAGTGACGTTCGCCGCACTCGATGACGCGACCGTGGACGCCTATCTCGCCAGCGGCGAGTGGCAGGGGAAGGCCGGGGCGTATGCCATCCAGGGACGGGCGGCGGCCTTCATCGCCCACCTTTCCGGCAGCTACAGCGGCGTGATGGGGCTGCCCCTGTTCGAGACCGCTGCGTTGTTGCGCCGCCATGGAGTGATGAGTTGAGCGCCGAGATCCTGATCAACGTCACCCCGCGCGAGACGCGGGTGGCGCTCGCCGAGCAAGGCATGCTGCAGGAGCTGCACATCGAGCGCAGCCTGCGTCGTGGCGTCGTCGGCAACCTGTACAAGGGCCGCGTTCAGCGCGTGATGCCGGGGATGCAGGCGGCCTTCGTCGAACTCGGCCTCGAGCGCGCGGCCTTCCTGCACGCCTCCGACATCGTCCGAGTGCCGCAGGTGCAGCCCAGCGAGAGCGAGGAGATCGGCCCGCCGGCGCCTCCTCCGTCGATCACCTCGCTGGTGCACGAAGGGCAGGAAATCGTCGTCCAGGTGGTCAAGGACCCGATCGGCAGCAAGGGTGCCCGGCTCACGACCCAGGTCAGCATCCCGTCGCGCTACCTCGTGCTGCTGCCGTATTCGAAGGTTATCGGCGTCTCCGCCCGCATCGAGGACGACGCGGAGCGCGCCCGCCTCAAGGGCCTCGTCACCGAGCTGGCGGAAGGCAGCGGTATGGGCTTCATCGTCCGCACCAATGCCGAAGGGCTGGACCGCGATGCGCTGGAGGCCGACGTGGCCTACCTGCGGCTGGCCTGGCAGCTGATCCGCGAGGCCAGCGCCAGCACGCCGGTCGGGGCCCGCATCTACGAGGACCTGTCGCTGCCGATGCGCGCCCTGCGCGACATGATGAGCAGCCAGATCGACCGCGTTCTGGTCGATTCCCGCGAGACGCATGAACGGCTGCTGCGCTTCGCCGGCCAGTTCATGCCCGATTTGGCTGGCCGGATCGAGCATTACGCCGGCGAGAGGCCGCTGTTCGACCTGAACGGCGTGGAGGACGAGATCTCCCGCGCGTTGCAGAAGGAAGTGCCGCTGAAATCGGGCGGTTACCTCGTGGTCGACCAGACCGAGGCGATGACCACGGTGGACGTCAACACCGGGTCCTTCCTCGGCCAGCGCAACCTCGAGGAAACCGCCTTCCGCACCAACCTCGAAGCCGCGCAGGCGGTGGCGAGGCAGCTTCGGCTGCGCAACCTCGGCGGCATCATCATCATCGACTTCATCGACATGCACGACGCCGACCATCGCCGCCAGGTGCTTCGTACGCTGGAGAAGGCGCTGTCGCGCGACCATGCCAAGACGACGGTCTACGACTTCTCGCCGCTCGGCCTCGTGGAGATGACGCGCAAGCGCACCACGGAAAGCCTCGAGCACCAGCTTTGCGAGACCTGCCCGACCTGCAGCGGCCGCGGCATGCTGAAGTCGCCGGAAACGCTGAGCTACGAGATCTTCCGCGAGGTCACGCGGGCGGTGCGGCAGTTCGAGGCCGAGCGCCTGCTGGTGATCGCCGCCCCGAACGTCGTCGCGCGCATCACGGAGGAAGAATCCGTCGCCGTCGCCGAACTCGAGGAGTTCCTCGGCAAGACCATCCGCTTCCAGCCCGACGAGCAGTACGGGCAGGAACAGTACGACGTCGTCCTGCTGTGAGCCGCCCCTGAGCCATGGCCTCCGTCGCGCGCCGCTGGTGGCGTCGCTGCCGCCGCATCGGCGGCTACGGCGTATTGGTGGTCCTGATCGTGGTGGCCGTTCTGGTCGCCGTCGCGAACCAGTTCCTCCCGGCCGTGGAAAAGCACCCGGAAGAGGTCGCCCGCTGGCTGTCGGAGCGCGTCGGCCAACCCGTCCGCTTCACCCGCATCGACGCCCGCTGGACACGGCAGGGGCCGCGGTTCGCCCTCGATGGCCTCGTGGTCGGGGAGGGCGAGCGCCAGCTCGCCATCGGCCGCGCGGACCTGCAGCTCTCGGTGTATTCGGGTTTGTTCCCCGGCATGCCCTTGACCGAGCTGAGCGTCGATGGCCTCTCGCTGACCCTCCACCAGGATGCCGACGGCCGCTGGCGGATGAGCGGCTTGCCCGAGCCCGCGAGGCCCGGGATCGATCCGTTCGACATGCTCGCCGGTTTCGGCGAACTGCGGGTGCAGGGTGCGGTGCTGCGCGTCCTTGCTGAGCGTTGGGGCATCGACCACACCCTGCCGCGCATCGATGGCCGCCTCCGCGTCAGCGATTCGCGGGTCCGCGGTGGCGTGCGGCTGTGGTCCGAGGAGGGCCGTGCGCCGCTCGACCTCATCGCCGACGTGGCCCGCGATGGCCGCCTCGGGCGCCTGTGGGTGGGCAGCGAGCAGGTCGATCTTCCGGCCTGGGGCCCGTTGTTGGCCGCGCTGGGCGTGGAGCCGCTGGCCGGTCGCGGCGAGCTCGGCGCCTGGATCGATCTCGATGATCGCCGGATCGCCCGCGTGGAAGTCCGCACCGCGCTGGAGGGCCTGAGCCTGCGGCGGGTCGGCACCGCCCTGCCGCCGGTGCGTTTCGAGCGGGCGGGCTTCGATGCGCAGTGGCGGCTCGAGGCGAACGGCTGGCAGGTCTCGGTGCCGGGCGGCACGTTCACCAACGGCACCAGCGAACAGCGCATCGACCGCTTCTGGATGGCCGGCGGCGAACGCCTCGCTCTCGAGGCCGAACGCATCGACATGGCGCCGCTGCTGGCGTTGGCGGCCCTCAGCAACCGCTTGCCCGGCGGTGTCGCCTCCTGGGTCGCCGAGGCTCGCCCGTCGGGCACGGTGCGTGCGCTGGCCGTGCCGGCGGCGGCGCCAGGGACCTTTGCCGGTCGGGCGACGCTCGAGGGCGTGGGCTTCGCGCCGGTGGGTCGCCGGCCGGGCCTCCGCGGCCTCGGGGGCAGCGTCGACTTCGATACGCACGGCGGGGTGCTCGCGCTCGATGGTGCGTCCATCGGCCTCGACTGGCCGGCGGAGTTCGGGCCGCTCTTGCCGCTCGGGCTGAGCGGCGAACTGGCGCTGTGGCGTGAGGGCGAAGGCCTGGGCCTCGGCAGCGACGCGCTTGCGATCGAAGCGCCCGGGTTGCGGATCGGCGCGCGTTTCGCGCTGGGGTTCCAGGGCGACGGCACGCGGCCGACGCTGGACCTCGCCGCCGACCTCGACGATTTCGACGTGGTCGATGCCAAGCGCTTCTGGCTGCGGACGACGATGAAGCCGCCCGTGCGGCAGTGGCTCGACACCGCGCTGGTCGCCGGCCGGGCGCGCGGTGGCCGGGTTGCGCTCGGCGGTGATCTTGACCACTGGCCATTCCGCGATGGCGGCGGGCGTTTCGATGCGCGGGTCGCGCTCGAGGACGTCACCCTGAGGTTCAACAACGCGTGGCCCGCGGCGACCGAGTTCCACGGTGAGGCCGTCTTCGACGGCCCGGGCATGGCGCTGACCGGGATGCGCGCCAAGCTGCTCGATTCGGTGGTCTCCGATGCGACGGGCGCGATCGATGATTTCAAGGCGCCGTGGCTCGACCTCGAGGTTCGCGGTGGCGGCGATGCCGGCGACCTCCGCCGGCTGGTGATGCAAAGCCCGCTCTATGCGCCCCAGCGGGCGAACCTGGACGCGCTGTCGATCAGCGGGCCCGCGGCGGTCGACCTGCAGCTGAGGCTGCCGCTGCGCAGGGATCTCGGCGAGCGGCACGTCGAGGGCACGCTGTCGCTCGACAATGCGAGCGTCGCCGATGCGCGCTGGACGATCGGTTTCGAGGGGCTGAGCGGGGCCATTCCCTTCAGCGACAAGGGCTTCGTTGTCGACGCCCTGCCGGTGCGCTACGGCGACAGCAAGGGCGCTCTGTCGCTGCGCGTCGGTGACAGGGTGCGCGAGGCGGCCCACCTCGCCGAGCTGCAGCTCGATGCCGCGCTCACGCCATCACAGTTGCTCGAGCGCAGCCCCGAACTGGCGTGGCTCCAGCCCTGGCTCGAAGGCCGCAGCCTGTGGGACGTGCGCGTCGACGTGCCGCGCGCGACGGCAGACGCACCCCCGCCGCCGGCGCGCCTCAGCCTCCGGTCCGACCTGGTCGGCACCCGGCTCGGCTTGCCCGCACCGTTGCGGAAAAGCGCCGCGACGCCGCTGCCGCTTCGCCTCGACCTGCCCCTGCCCGCCAAGGCCGGCGCCCTGCAGCTGCGGCTTGGCCGCCTGATGCAGCTGCGCGGCCGGATGGCCGACCGCGAGCGGCCGTTCGCGGCGGTCGCCGAGTTCGGCAGCATCGGCGACCCACTGCCCATTCCCGACGCCGGCATCGCCGTCCGCGGCCAAGTGCCGAGTCTCGATGTCGGCGGCTGGGTCGCCGCGGCGTCGGGTGGCACCACCGGTCAGGGCGGACTGCAATCCGTCGATGTGCAGGTAGGGGCCATCGACGTCCTTGATCGCAGCTTCGGTGAGGGCCGGGTGCGGCTGCGGCGGGAGGCGCAGGGTTTGTGGGTGGGATTCGACGGCGCGGCCATCGCCGGCGAGATCCGCGTGCCCGCGGCGGAGGGCGCGGCCGTCGACGGCCGCTTCGCGCGCCTGCACTGGCCGCCCGTCGACGCCAAGGCGATGACGGGCAGCCGTGCCGAGCCCGCCCCGGCAGTCGACGAGACCGATCCTTCCGGCCTGCCACCGCTGCAGTTCCGCATCGAGGACTTCCGCCTGGGCGAGGCCCGCTTGGGCCGGGCCGACATGCACACCTTCCCCACCCCGGAAGGCATGCACGTCGACCGCTTCAGTACGTCGTCGGAAGCCCTGACGCTGATGGCCAGCGGGGACTGGACGCGCATCGGCGGCCAGACGCGGTCGCGCTTCGCCGTCGACTTCGACGCCAAGAGCCTCGGCGGCATGCTCGACGCACTCGGCTTCGCCGGCATGGTCGAGGAAGGGCCGGTGAAATCGCGGATGGTGGGCGACTGGCCCGGCTCGCCGGGCAGCTTCCGTCTGGACCGCTTCGACGGCAGCCTGCGGGTGGATGTCGGCGCCGGCCGCCTGCTTGAAGTGGAACCGGGCACCGGTCGCTTCATCGGCCTCGTTTCCATCGCCGAGATTCCGCGCCGACTGACGCTGGATTTCAGCGACTTCTTCGAGAAGGGATTCGCGTTCAACGGCATGAGCGGCGACTTCGAGTTCAAGGACGGCGACGCGCGCACCGCCAACCTGCGCATCGATGGGCCCTCCGCGGAGATCAACGTGAGCGGCACGACCGCGCTGGCGGCGCGCGAGTACGACCAGCGCGTCGAAGTGCTGCCCAAGGCCGGCGGCGTGCTGCCGGCGATCGGAGCGGTCACCGGCGGCCCGGCGGGCGCCGCGCTGGGCGCCGTGGCGCAGGCCGTGTTCCAGGCGCCCTTGAAGCAGGCGACGCGCACCGTCTACAGCGTGCAGGGCCCTTGGGCCCAACCGGACGTCGACGTCGTCGAGCGCGGCCCGCGCCGCACCACCCCGAATCGCGACACCCCCGAAGGAATTCCCGATGACGCCGCTTGAACTCGCCGAACGCACCCTCCTCGCGCCCACGGGCCTCGGCCTCGACGACGTCGATCGCGCGCTGGCCGAACTGCTGGGCCCTGGCGTGGACGACGGCGACCTCTACTTCCAGCACAGCCGCCGCGAGAGCTGGACGGTGGAGGACGGCATCGTCAAGGACGGCGCCCACAGCATCGAACAGGGCGTGGGCGCGCGCGCCATCAGCGGCGAGAAGACCGGCTTCGCCTACACCGACGAGATCGACCTGCCGGCCCTGCTGGAATCGGCCCGCGCCGCCCGCGCGATCAGCCGCGAGGGCCTGAAGACGCCACTCGGCCAGCGCATCCGGGTCGCCGGCCATGCGCTCTATCCCGCCATCGACCCGATCGACCGCGTAGCACCCGAGGGCAAGCTGTCGAGGCTGCGCGAGATCGAAGCCTGGGTGCGCGCCGCCGATCCGCGCGTGGTGCAGGTCAGCGCCTCGCTGTCGGCCGCGGTCGACACCGTGCTGGTGGCCCGCGCCGACGGCACGGTGGCCGCCGACGTGCGCCCGCTGGTGCGCTTCAACGTGCAGGTGATCGTCGAGCAGGGCGGGCGCCGCGAATCCGGCTACGCCGGCGGCGGCGGGCGCTTCGACTACGTCGAACTGTTCGCCAACGGTCGCGCGGAAGGCCTCGCGAAAGAAGCGCTGCGGCAGGCCCTGGTGAACCTCGAGGCCATCGATGCGCCGGCCGGCGCGATGCCGGTGGTGCTGGGGCCCGGCTGGCCCGGCGTGCTGCTGCACGAGGCCGTCGGCCATGGCCTGGAGGGCGATTTCAACCGCAAGGGGACCTCGATCTACTCGGGCCGCGTCGGCGAACGCGTGGCGGCGCCCGGCGTCACCGTCATCGACGACGGCACGCTCGACGCGCGCCGCGGCTCGCTGAACATCGACGACGAGGGCGCGCCCACGCAGCGCACCGTGCTGATCGAGGACGGCATCCTCAAGGGCTACATGCAGGACAGCCTCAATGCCCGCCTGATGGGCGTCGCGCGCACCGGCAACGGCCGCCGCGAGAGCTTCGCGCACCTGCCGATGCCGCGCATGACCAACACCACGATGGCGGCAGGTTCGCACACGCTCGAGGAGATGATCGCCTCGGTCGAGCGCGGCCTGTTCGCGCCCAACTTCGGCGGCGGCCAGGTCGACATCACCACCGGCAAGTTTGTGTTCTCGGCCAGCGAGGCCTACCTGATCGAGAACGGGAAGATCACCGCGCCGGTGAAGGGCGCCACGCTGATCGGCAACGGCCCGGAAGTGATGAACCGCGTGGTGATGGTCGGCAACGACCTTCAGCTCGATGCCGGCGTGGGCGTGTGCGGCAAGAACGGCCAGAGCGTGCCGGTGGGCGTGGGCCAGCCGTCGCTCAAGATCGCGCAGATGACCGTCGGCGGCACGAAAGCCTGATGCGCGAGGCGATGCCCCGCGCAAGCGCGGCCTCAGTCGTCGCGGCGCCCGCCGAAATCGTCGTGGCGGTATTCGTCCAGCCCGTCGAGGCCGCCGATCTCGTCGAGGTCGTCGAGGGCGTGGTCGGTGGCGTTCGCCTCGGCCTCCAGCGCTTCGTCGATCGCGTCGGCGTCGTTGCTCCCGGCCTCGTCGGCCTCGGCCATCAGATCGCGCAGCACGCGGAAGATCTCGCGGAAGCTGTGCGGCGGCTTGTTCGCCAGCCGCTCGGCCTTGGCATTGCGCGCCAGCGTGCGCAGCTGCTGGCGGTCGGCCATCGGGTACAGCGCGATGAACTCCGCGAGGCCGGCGTCGCCGCCGTCGACGATCTTCAGTCGCCAGTGCTCGACGCGATGCAGGGCCGCGGCTTCGCGGCGGGCATCTTCCTTGGTGTGCTCGAGCGCCGCGCGCAGCGTGTCCAGCACGACGTCGTCCTCGCGCCGCATCTGCTTCGCCAGCCACTGGGTCTGGCGCTTGCGGGCAATGTGCGAGGTGATGCGCTGCGAGTCGATGACCAGCTCGCGCAGTTCGTCGGGCATGGGCAGGAGCGCCAGCGCCGCGGGGCTGGTGTCCATCAGCTTGCCGGCCATGGCCAGAACATCAAGGGCCTCGCGCCGCTTCGCGCTGCGGCTCTCGTCGAGGAATTCGCCGGTTTCGGGGTCGCGTCCGCGCATGCGCCGGGGCCGTACAGTTGAACGATGCACAGGATAACGCAGTGACCTCCACCCGATCTTCCGGCGCCGATGCCACCCTCGACCGCCTCGCCGAATTGTCGGCGCTTGCCGTGGCGGAAGCCCGACGCCTCGGCGCTTCGCAGGCGGAAGCCAGCGCCAACGACGAGCGCGGCCTCAACGTGAACGTCCGGATGGGCGAGGTCGAATCGGTCGAGCGCACCCGCGACCGCGGCATCGCCGTCACCGTCTATTACGGCCAGCGCAAGGCGAACGCCAGCACCGCCGACCTGAAGCCCGAAAGCCTGAAGCGCACGGTCGAGATGGCCTGCGCCATCGCCAAACACACCGAGCCGGATGCGGCCAACGGCCTCGCCGACGAAGCACGGATGGCCCGCGAATCGCGCGATTTCGACCAGTGGCACCCGTGGGCGATCGAGGCCGACGCTGCGGTGGCGCTGGCGCTGGAGGCCGAAGCCGCGGGCCGTGGCTTCGATCCGCGCATCAGCAATTCCGAAGGCGCGTCCGTGTCCACCAACGAGGGCCTGTCGGTCTATGCCAACTCGCACGGCTTCGTGGGCCGCGAGAAGAGCACCAGCCACTCGATCAGCGCCTCGCTGATCGCCGGGGCCGGCGAGGCCATGCAGGGCCAGTACTGGTACACCGCGGCCCTGCGCGCCGAGGCTCTCGAGAGCGCCGCCCACGTCGGCCGCAAGGCCGCCGAGCGCACGCTGGCGCGGCTGGATCCGCGCAGCGCACCGACCGGCGAGTTCCCGGTGCTGTTCGTGCCTGAAGTGGCGCGTTCGTTGATTGCGCACCTCGTCGGCGCGGTGTCCGGCGGGGCGCTCTACCGCAAGGCCAGCTTCCTCGTGGGCGCGCAGGGGCAGAAGCTTTTCCCGGACTGGTTCCGCATCGTCGAGCGGCCGCACCTCGTCGGCGGCTGGCGCAGCGGTGATTTCGACGCCGACGGCGTGGCCACGCGCGAATCGCCGCTGGTCGACGGGGGCGTGCTGCAGCGCTATGTCCTCGGCACCTATTCCGCGCGGCGGCTGGGCCTGGAGAGCACCGGCAACGCCGGCGGCGTGCACAACCTCGAAGTGGCGGCGAACGCCGACGGCTTCGACGCGATGCTGAAGGGCATGCGCCGCGGGCTCGTCGTGACCGAGCTGATGGGGCAGGGCGTCAACACCGTCACCGGCGACTACTCGCGCGGCGCGGCCGGCTTCTGGGTCGAGGACGGCGCCATCGCCTACCCGGTCGACGAACTCACCATCGCCTCCAACCTGCGCGAGATGTTCCTCGGGATCGAGGCCGTCGGCGCGGACGTCGACCGGCGCTCGGCCACGGCCGTCGGCAGCCTTCTGGTGGGCCGGATGACGGTGGCGGGTGGCGGAGACTGATTTCGCTTTGCCTTGACAGGCATTCACGCATTCACGACAGTGGGCGACGCGTTCACACCCTCTTGAGGAAGCCCATGTCCGACGCTTTTTCCCCCCCGCCCGCCCCGGCCGGTGACGTCTCCGCCGAGCAGCGCCAGTGGGGCCTGTTCGCCCACCTGTCCGCGCTCTCCGGTCTGATCATCCCGCTGGGAACGATCCTCGGCCCGCTGATCGTCTGGCAGGTCAAGAAGGACGAAATGCCGTTCGTGACGGACCAGGCCAAGGAGGCCTTGAACTTCAACATCACCGTCACGATCGCGGCCATCGTCGCCGGCATCCTGACGATCGTGCTGATCGGGCTGCTCCTGCTTCCGCTGATCGGTATCGCCTGGATCGTTCTGACCATCCTCGCGGCCATCAAGGCCAACGGTGGCGAGGCCTATCGCTACCCGTTCTCGCTTCGCCTGATCAAGTAATCAGCGGGCGCGCCGCACGGCCATGACGGCCAGGTCCGCGAGGGCCTGGCCGTCGTCGTTTCCGGCGCCGGTGAACGGGGCCAGCGCCGCGTCGAGGTCTCTTGCCACGGCGTCGAGCCGCGCGCGGGCGCCCTCGAGGCCGAGCAGGGTCACATAGGTGCTCTTGCCCTGTGCCTCGTCCTTGCCGGCGGTCTTTCCCAGCGTTGCCGAGTCCGCCTCGGCGTCGAGCAGGTCGTCCTTGATCTGGAAGCCGAGGCCGAGCAGGGCGCCGATGCGCCGGAGTCCCTGGAGGGTCTCGGCATCCGCACCGCGCAGTTGGCCTCCCATCACCACGGCGGCCTCGATCAGCGCGCCGGTCTTCATTCGATGCATGGTCGCCAGCGCGTCCAGCGACTGGGCTCGGCCGGTCATCGCCATGTCGATGGCCTGGCCGCCGCACATGCCGCGTGAACCCGTCGCGTGAGCCAATTCGCGCAGCGCGGCCCTCACCGTTTCCGCAGGGGCTGGGGCTGCCGAAAGCGCAAGGAAGGCTTCCGACTGCAGCGCATCACCGACGAGGATGGCCGTGGCCTCGTCGAACGCGACGTGGACCGTGGGGCGTCCACGGCGCAGCGCATCGTCGTCCATCGCCGGCAGGTCGTCGTGCACCAGCGAGTACGCGTGGACGAGCTCGATGGCGACGGCCGCCGCGTCGAGCGCGTCCTCGCCCGATGGCGCGGGCGGGGCGCCCATCGCGGCGCTGGCGGCATAGACCAGCAGCGGACGCAGCCGCTTGCCATCGCCGAGCACGGCGTAGCGCATGGCGGCGTGCAGGGCGTGCGGTTCGCGGGTGTCGTCAGGAAGTTGCCGCGCCAGCGCGGCGTCGACGCGGCGGCGCCACGCGTCGAGCGTGGCCTTACTCCGCATCGGCGCGGAACTCGCGCGCGCTGCCGGGGTCGGCCGGATCGGCAAGGAGACGGACGCGCAATTCCGCCTGTTCCAGTGCCCCCTGGCATTGCCGGTAGAGCGCAACGCCGCGTTCGTACGCGCCGAGCGATTCCTCGAGGCTCAGGTCGCCCCCCTCGAGTCGTTGCACCAGCGCCTCGAGTTCATCGAGGGCGCGCTCGAAATCCTGTGGCGGTGTCGGGCTCATCGCCGCAGTTTAACCGGGAGGCTCGCCCGGCTGCCAAAGCAGGCGAGCCCCGCGTGCCCGCAGCCAGGCCTCCAACGAAGCGCCATAGGCGAGGTCCCCGAGGGCCTGCAGTCGCCCGTCGCCATCCACCAGCAGGGGGACCGCGTCGCGCTCCCACGGGGGCAGGCCAAGGCGGACGAAATGCGCCTTCAGCGGGTGCGAGTGCCGCGCGCCGGCCGCGAGGAAACGAGGTGGGGCGGCTGACCGCGGTACCAGCGCCATCGGTTGGTCGAAGGCCTCCGCCCCAAGCAGCGTGAGCGTGCCTTGGCGTCCCTCCCGGGGGGGGAACGGCAGCCGGAGCGGCGACCGGCCGTCCCAAGGCACCGATGCCCATGCCGCGGCGTCCGGACTTCGCGACGCGCCGCTGCCACCCGCCGCATCGCGCGGTGTCAACCAAAGACGGTCGCCCCATTGACGCAGCATCGCGTCGCCCAGCGCATGCGCGAGTACCCGGCCGGGAGGTTGCCGTGACCACTCCCCCAGCACGCGTTCGACCACGTCCGTCGTCAGGCGGGCACCCTGCGTTTCCGCCCAAGAGCGCAGCGCCCGCGTTCCCCGGGGTGCGGGAAGTGCGCGCAACGCCTTCGCATCGAGCACGTCGCCGCGAAGGCCCAGCAGCGTGGCGACATCCTTCCGCGCCTGCGCGCGCAGCAGGTCGTCGGCTTCGGCGAGTCGCTGCGCGCTGTGTGCGAGGCTGGCGTCCACCTGCGGCCATTGCCGTCGGAGCAGCGGCAGCACGGTCCGGCGCAGATGGTTTCTCGACAGCCGTTCGTCGCGGTTCGACGGGTCGTCGATCCAGTCCAGCCCGAAGCGGGCCGCGTATTGTGCGACGGCCTGCGCGGGTGTTCGCAGCAATGGCCGCCAGATCGGCCCGCGAGCATCGACGGTGAACTCGCGCATGCCCGATAGGCCGCGCTCGCCGCTGCCGCGCAACAAGGCCAGGAGCAGCGTCTCGGCCTGGTCGTCGCGATGGTGGGCGAGCACCAGGCATTCGTCTGCTTGGCGTTCCGCCGCGAAGGCCGCATAGCGCGCCCGTCGCGCCGCGTCCTCGAGGCCGCCGCCCCGGGCCGCCACCGCCACCCGGCGTACCACGCAGTCCATGCCCATCCTGGCCGCCTGCGCTTCGCAATGGGCCGCCCAGCGCGCAGCATCGACATGCAGGCCGTGGTCGACGTGGACGGCGCGAAGGCCGGTCCACGGCGGCGCGGGGATCGCCGACAGGCGGTGCATCAGGGCGGTCGAATCGCGCCCGCCACTGAAGCCGACGAGCAATCGTCGCGGCGCATCGGCGGGAAAAGGCGTGAGGTCCATCGTGCAAGCCTGCCGCCCGCCGCCCTCGGCGCGCAAACCCTGGGCGGGAAACGACAGCGCCCGCCGTGGGGCGGGCGCTGACGGCGTGAAAACGCGGTCTTGCTCAGAAGTCGAGGATCACCTTGACGGTGCCGTCGACGGCGTCGTCGCTGATGTACCCGATGGCGCCGGGCGTCGAGGCGACCTTCGCCTTCACGGCCGCGTCGTCGGCGAGGTCCTCCGGGGCCTTGGCGCGCCCGGTGAAGACCAGTCGCGACCAGTGCGAGGCGAGCTGGGCGCCCGCGCGGCCGACCACGCCGGACTCGAACGGCGCGCGGACCGGGCCCTTCTGGAACACGACGACGGCCGGCTGGCCACCCACGGTCGGAGTGCGGCCGAGGAAGATCGCCTGGGCGGCGGCTTTGTCGAGCGTGCCTTGGCTGGAGTTCGCGGCGACAACCACCTTGCCGGCGAAGGCCGGCGAAGCGAAGGCGAGGGCGAGGGCGGCGATGTTGAAGATGCGATTCATGGTCGTCCTCCGGATCAGAACGTGAACGTGACGCCGACGGCGAACGTGTCCGCGTCCGCGCTCGCCGGGGTGTCGTTGGTGTATTGCGTGTAGTCGGCCTTCAACGCGACGTTGGCGGCGACGTCCCAGCGCAGGCCGTAGCTCCAGTAGGTCGCGTCGAGGGCTTCCGAGAGCACCACGCCCTGGGTCGCCGCGCGCAGGCCGGCCAGCGGCGGCACGTTCGGCAACAACGCGACGATGCCCGGCTTGGCTTCATTGTCGCGACGCGCCCACGTCACGCTCGGCATCCACGCGCCGAAACGGTAGCCACCGGTCACGTAGTACTGGGTGCGGTCGGCGTAGTACGCATCGTCGATCTGGGTGTCGGTCCACTCGCCGATCAGCAGCCAGTTGCCCTTGTTCACTTCGGCGGCGAGGCCGATGAAGCGACCGTGGTCCTCGCTGAAGTCGACCGCTTCGGCGACATTCGCGAAGCCGTTGCCACGAAGTGCGGACAGCAGCGGGTTGATCGCATCGGCATCGACCGAGACATCGGCCTGGATGTAGCTGGCCCGCAACGTCAGCCAGTCCGCGTACGTGGTGTCGGCATAGACGCCAACCAGCGAGCCCAGCTCCTGGGTGGCGGGGAGGTTGCTGATGGTGAGGCTGTCCTCGTTCTTGCCGCCGATCACGCCGATGTTCGAGAACCACTCGCCCGAGCCGAACGCGTAGGACGCGCTGGCGCCATCGTAGTTGCTGAACGTGGCGTTGTAGACCGCATGCGGCGGGCGCAGCCAGGGGTAGGCGTAGCCGACCTCGAGGAAGTCGGAATAGCGGAAGAAGGGCACGCGCTGGCGGCCGATCTTCGCGGACCAGCCGTTGCCGCCGTTCCAGCCGACATAGGCCCAGGCGAATTCAGGGTCGAAATCGTCGCGGCCGCGGGCCACGATCTGCGCCGTGGCCGACCACTGCTCGTTCAAGTCACCGCGAATCTGCAAGGCGAACAACGACTCGTCCTTGAAGTCCCAATCGCCGTCGTAGCCGGTGCCGGGGAACGCGTCCCCGTCGGTGACCGTGCCGGCCACCATCTGGCCAAAGCCGGTGATCTGGACGTTCTGCGCGGCGATAGACGTCGCCGAAAGGGCGGCAAGGATGCCGAGGGCCAAAAGGCGCTTCATCGAAATTCTCCGAAAGGTGGTGACGCAAGCGGGGCATCGACCCCGGGTAGCGAAACTTTAACGTTCGGATTCGGATGAACGTTTGACGGGAATCCCGCATTTCACGCTGTAGACACGCGTTTTTGCGATTCGCTCGTCATTCCCTTGCTGCGGTGCGGAATGGTTCAGTTTGGAAGGCCTCGCGGCGTGCGGTAACGCAGCATCGCCTCCCCCTCAAGCGGTCGCGAACGCCCCGTACTTCCGCAGTCGCGCATAGCGGCGATCGAGCAGCGTCTCCTTGGGCAGTCCCTCGAGCTTGGCCAGCTCGGCCATCAGCGTGGCCTTGAGGGTCTGGGCCATGGCCTGCGGATCGCGATGGGCCCCGCCCAGCGGTTCCTTGACGATGAGGTCGATCAGGCCGTTGTCCTTCAGCCGCGGTGCCGTGAGGCCCATGGCCTCGGCGGCGTCCTTGGCCTTGTCGGCCGACTTCCACAGGATCGACGCGCAGCCTTCGGGCGAGATCACCGAATAGGTCCCGTACTCGAGCATCAGCGTGATGTCGCCGACGCCCACGGCCAGCGCGCCGCCGGAGCCGCCTTCCCCGATCACCGTGCACAGGATCGGCACGCTGAGCTCGGCCATCTCCAGCAGGTTGCGGGCGATGGCTTCCGACTGGCCGCGCTCCTCGGCGCCGATGCCGGGGTAGGCGCCGGGGGTGTCGATGAAGGTGAGGATGGGCAGCTTGAAGCGCTCGGCCATCTGCATCAGCCGCAGCGCCTTGCGGTAGCCCTCGGGGCGCGGCATGCCGAAATTGCGGCGGATCTTGCTCTTGGTGTCGCGGCCCTTCTGGTGGCCGATCACCATCACGCTGCGGCCGTCGATGCGGGCGAGGCCGCCCACGATCGCGGCGTCGTCCGCGAAGGCGCGGTCGCCGGCCAGTTCGTGGAACTCCTCGGCGATCAGGCCGAGGTAGTCGAGCGTGTAGGGGCGCTGCGGGTGGCGGGCCAGCTGGCTGATCTGCCATGGCGTGAGGGTGGCGAAGATCTCCGCCGTGCGGGCCCTCAGCTTCTCCTCGAGGCCACGGATCTCGCTTTCGATATCCACGGCCGGGCCGGTGCTCGCGTGCCGGAGCTCGTTGATCTTGGCTTCAAGATCGGCGATGGGCTGTTCGAAATCGAGGAAGTTCGGATTCATTTGCTTGGGACTTGGAGGGCGTTCCCCGGGAGAACCCGGGCCGCTAGAGCAAAGAGTCTAGCTGGGGGGGCGGGGTGCCGGCCATGGGGCGCGGGCGCCCCGGCGCTCAGCCCTGCAGCCAGGGTTTGTGCAGTTGGAGTTTGACCGTCTCCACGAAAGGCAGGCGGCGCAGGCGGGACAGCAGGTCGGAGGCCGTCCGGACGCCCTCCCGGCCCCCCAGGTCGAGGCTGCCGGCCGCGCCGGGGCGCTTGAGGTCCAGCCGCAGCGGGGTGGGGCCCGGCCGGTACTCGGCCAGCAGGCCCTGCAGCTGCTCGAAGGCCCCTTTGCCGCGCAGGTCGGCCGACAGGGCGATGCGCCGGGCATGGGTGTCGAGCAGGGCCTTGAAGTCCCAGGCCTGCTTCACCCGCATGGACAGCTCGCCGCTCACCCGGTCCGCGCCCACCTGGCCCTCGACGATGAGGATGCGGTCGCGCGACAGCAGGTGGCCGAAGCCGGTGCAGGCCTCACGGAAGAAGGCCAGCTCGATCTGGCCGTGGCCGTCGTCGATCTGCGCGAAGGCCATGGCGTCGCCGCGCTTGCGCACGTTGCCCACGAGGCCGGCGAGGATCATCGTCGCCTCGTTGCGGCGGTCCTTGCGCTGCGCCCAGGTGGCCTCGACCTCGCCGAGGTGGATGTTGACCAGCTCCGACAGCTCGGTGCGCCACGGGTCGATCGGGTGGCCGCTGAGGTAATGGCCCAGCGTCTCGCGCTCGCCGGCCAGCAGCTGCTCCAGCGGCCACTCGTCGCAGGCCGGCAGGTCGACCTTCGCCACCGGCGCGTCGGCGAAGCCGCCGAACAGCGAGACCTGGCCGGCAGCGGCCGAACGCGCGGCCTGTTCGCTGGCCTTCACCGCCTCGGGCAGCTGCAGCAGCAGCGACGCGCGGTTGGGTGCGAAGCCGTCCAGCGCACCGGCGTTGATCATCGCCTCGACCGCGCGGCGGTTCATCTTGGTGGGGTCGACGCGCTCGCAGAAATCCAGCAGGTCGCGGAACGGGCCCTTGGCCTCGCGGGCCTGCACGATGGCTTCGGTCAGGCCGGTGCCCACGCCCTTGATGGCGCCGAGGCCGTAGCGGATCGTGCGCGCGTCCGTGGCTTCGAACATGGTCGCCGAGTGGTTCGCCTTCGGCGGCAGCACGGTGAGCTGCAGCGCGCGGCACTCGTCGAGGAAATTGACGACCTTGTCGGTGTTGTCCATATCGGAGGACAGCACCGCGGCCATGAACTCGGCGGGGTAGTGCGTCTTCAACCAGGCGGTCTGGTACGAGACCAGCGCGTAGGCGGCGGCGTGCGACTTGTTGAAGCCGTAGCCGGCGAACTTCTCCATGAGGTCGAACACGGCGTCGGCTTTCGCTTCGTCGATGCCGTTCTTCGCCGCGCCCTCGCGGAACATGGCGCGGTGCTTGGCCATCTCCTCGGGCTTCTTCTTGCCCATCGCGCGGCGCAGCAGGTCGGCGCCGCCGAGCGAATAGCCGCCCAGCACCTGCGCCATCTGCATCACCTGCTCCTGGTAGACCATGATCCCGTAGGTCTCCTCCAGCACCGGCTTCACGCGCGGGTCGGGGTACTCGACCGCCTCCTTGCCGTGCTTTCGAGCGTTGAAGCTGGGGATCAGGTCCATCGGGCCGGGACGGAACAGCGACACCAGCGCGATCAGGTCCTCGAAGCGGTCCGGCCGCGCCTCGCGCAGCAGGTTGCGCATGCCCGAGGATTCGAACTGGAACACCGCCACCGTCTGCGCGCGGCTGAACAGCTCGAAGGTCGGGCGGTCGTCGAGCGGGATGCGCGCGATGTCGAGCGGCGGCTCGCCTTTCTCGGCGCGCCGCTTGTTGATGGCCTTCACCGCCCAGTCGATGATCGTCAGCGTGCGCAGGCCGAGGAAGTCGAACTTCACGAGGCCGATGGCCTCGACGTCGTCCTTGTCGAACTGGGTGACGGCGCCCTTGCCCCCGGGTTCCGAGAACAGCGGGCAGAAATCGGTGAGCGGCGTCGGCGCGATGACGACGCCACCCGCGTGCTTGCCGGCGTTGCGCGTGAGGTCCTCGAGCTGGCGCGCCAGGTCGAGCAGGTCGCGGACGTCGTCCTCGCGGGCGTAGCGCTCGATCAGCTCGCCCGAGCGCACGGTGTCGTCGGTCTTGCCTTTCTCGGTCTCGCCCAAGGCGTCGTCGAGCGCGATGCCGAGCACGTTCGGGATCAGCTTGGCGACGCCGTCGACGAAGCCGTACGGATGCCCCAGCACGCGGCCGCAGTCGCGCACCACGGCCTTCGCGGCCATGGTGCCGTAGGTGATGATCTGGCTGACGCGGTCGCTTCCGTATTTGCGGCTGACGTAGTCGATGACCTCGTCGCGGCGGTCCATGCAGAAGTCGATGTCGAAGTCGGGCATCGACACGCGTTCGGGGTTGAGGAAGCGTTCGAACAGCAGGTTGTAGGCCAGCGGGTCGAGGTCGGTGATGCCAAGCGCGTAGGCCACCAGCGAGCCGGCGCCGGAACCACGGCCCGGGCCCACGGGGATGCCGTGTTCCTTCCCCCAGTTGATGAAGTCGGCCACGATCAGGAAGTAGCCGGGGAAGCCCATCTTGATGATGACGTCGACTTCGCGCGTGAGGCGGTCGGCGTAGTCCTGCGCCGAGAGCCCGGGTGCCGGATCGTGCGAGGCAAGGCGCTTGGCGAGGCCGCGTTCCGCTTCGGAGCGGATCCAGGTGTCCAGCGTCTCGCCGTCCGGCACCGGGAAGGCCGGCAGGTAGTAGGTGCCCAGCGACAGCGCGAAATTGCAGCGCGCCGCGAGATCGACGGTGTTGGTGAGCGCGTCCGGCAGGTCGTGGAACAGCGCCTCCATTTCCTCCGTCGACTTCAGGTATTGCTCGGCGGTGAAGTCGCGCGGGCGCTTCGGGTCGTCGAGCACGCGGCCCGTCGCGATGCAGACGCGCGCCTCGTGCGCGTCGAAATCGTCGCGGTCGAGGAAGCGCACCGCATTGGTCGCGATCGCCGGCAGGCCGCGCGCCGCGGCCATCTCCAGCGCGGCGCGGTTGAAGGCTTCCTCGCCGGCTTTGCCGGTGCGGGTCAGCTCGATGTAGAGGCGGTCGTCGAAGCGTCGCGCGTAGCGGTCGAGCAGCCGGGCCGCATGGTCGTCGCGCCCGCCGCTGAACGCCTGGCCGAGCGGGCTGTCGGCGCCCAGCGCCAGCAGCAGGCCCTCGTGGTCGTCGAACAGCCACTCCGGTCGGATGCCCAGCACGTCGCCGCGCTGTCCGTCGGCGTAGGCGCGGGTGATGAGGCGCGAGAGCGAGAGGTAGCCGCGGCGGTCGAGGCACCACGCGGTCACCCGGCCCTGCACGGCCTCGCCGTCGTCGAGCGTGAGCTGGGCGCCGGCGATCGGCTTCAGGCCCTTGCCCTCGGCCTCCTTGCAGAACTTCACCAGCCCGAACAGGTTGGTCGGGTCGGTGAGCGCGACCGCCGGCTGCCCGCGCTGCGCGCAGCGCTTGGCGAGGTCGGGCAGGCGGATGGTCGAATCCGTCAGCGCGTACTCGCTGTGGACGTTGAGGTGGACGAAGCGGGGCGGCATGGCGGCGTCCGGGGCAGACGCCGCAGGCTACGTGCCTCGCATCGACGGGACAAGGACTTGACGTTCCGGTCCCGGCCGCCGCGCCCTCAGCGCGCGTAGCGTGCGTCGGCGTAGCTGCGGCCGCGGTGCAGCTGGCGATCGAGGCGCTGCACCTGCTCGGCCAGCTGGCGCAGGGCCAGGTACTCGTCTTCTCGGCGCTGGTGCTCGGTGCGCGGGGACGGGCTGGGCTGCGGGGCGTGGGTGGGGTGCGGGCGGCTGGTGGCGTTCATGGCGGGGCTCATCGGGGTCTCGTGGCCTCGCCACGGGGCCGCGGCGAGGTGGCGACAGTCTCCGTGTCCGCCCGTCGTGCGCGAAGTCACAAAAGTCAGCATGACCACCGGCGCAATGCCGGAAGTCACGGCGCTTCAGAGCAGGCCGGGCGTCTGCGCAGCGCGCACGGGGGCGAAGCTGCGGCGGTGCGCCGGGCAGGGCCCGAACCGGCGCAGGGCCTCGAGGTGCTGAGGGCTCGGGTAGCCCTTGTGCGCGGCGAAGCCGTACTCCGGATGGGTCGCATCGAGCTCCAGCATCCAGCGGTCGCGCGCGACCTTGGCGAGGATCGAGGCCGCCGAGATCGCCGCGATCTTGGCATCGCCCTTGACGATGGCTTCGGCATCGACGCCCAGCCCCGGCGGCACGCGGTTGCCGTCGACGAGCACGCGCGACGGCGGGCTGGCGAGCGCCGCGACCGACCGCCGCATGCCCGCCATCGTCGCCTGCAGGATGTTGAGACGGTCGATCTCGTCGGCGTGCACGAACACGATGGCGAAGGCGAGCGCGTCGGATTGAATGCGCGGGAACAGCGCTTCGCGGCGGGCTTCGGTGAGCGCCTTGGAATCGCCGAGCCCGTCGATGCGTCGTGCCGGGTCGAGGATCACCGCAGCCACCGCCACCGGGCCGGCCAAGGGGCCGCGGCCGGCTTCGTCGACCCCGGCGAGGCCCGGCACAGTCCACGAAGGATCGATCATCGCGCCAGCAGCGTGGATACCGCTTCGGCAGCGGCGCGCGGCGTCGGCGCGTGCAGCGCCTCGTGCAGGCCTTCGAAGCGCTGGCGCTGGGCCGCCGTCAGCCCCTCGCGCAGCAGGCGCTCGATGTCGTCGGCCAGCACCTCGGCACGACAGTCGGCCTGCATGCGCTCCGGCACCAGCGATTCGCCGGCCAGCACGTTCGGCAGGCTGTAGCGCTCGACCTTCAGCAGGCCAAAGGCCTTGACGATGAAGTGCGTGAGCGGCGCGATGCGGTAGGCCACGACCATCGGCCGCTTGGCGAGCATCGCCTCGAGGGCCGCGGTGCCCGAGGCCAGCAGCACCGCGTCGCTGGCCACCATCGCCTCGCGGGCTCGGCCGTCGACGAGGTGCAGTCCGCCGTGCAGGGCGAGCGAGGCGGGATGCGCCGCGAGCAACGCTTGGAAGCGCTCGCGGCAGCGCGGGTTCGCCATCGGGGCCACGACGCGCAGGTGCGGTAGGCGTTCGCGCAGCAGGGCGACCGCGTCGAGGAAGACCGGGCCGAGGCGCGCGATCTCGCTGCCGCGGCTGCCGGGCAGCAGGGCGAGCAGCGGGGCGTCGCCATCGAGGCCCAGCGCGCGGCGGGCCGAGTCGCGGTCCGGGCGCATCGGCAGCATGGCGGCCAGAGGATGGCCGACGAAACTCGCCTCGACGCCGTGCTTGGCGTAGATGGCCGGCTCCATCGGGAACAGGCAGAGCACGCGGTCTGCCGAAGCGCCGATCTTCGCCGCGCGGCCCTCGCGCCAGGCCCAGATCGAGGGGCTGACGTAATGCACGGTGCGGACACCGCGCTGCTTCAGCCATTGCTCCAACCCGAGGTTGAAATCGGGGGCGTCGATGCCGATGACGACGTCCGGCCGCCAGGCCAGCAGCCGTTCCCGCAGTTCGCGACGCAGGCGCAACAGCCGGGGCAGGTGCTTGAGCACCTCGACGAGGCCCATCACCGCGAGCGCCTCGCAGTCGTACCACGCCGTGACGCCGGCGGCGCGCATCTCCGGCCCCGCGACGCCAACGAACTCGGCGTCGGGATGGCGCTGCTTCAGGTCGCGGACGAGCGCGGCCCCCAGCAAATCGCCGGACGCCTCGCCGGCGACCAGCGCGATGCGCAGCGGCTGGCTCACCGGAATGCGGTCGACCTCGCCCATGCGGGTGGCGCGCCGTCAGCGCAGCAGGCCGCGCTCGCTCGACTCGATGAAGGCGAGCATGCGGGCGACGTCGTCCGATGTGAGGGCCGCTTCCGCAAGCTGCTGCTTGGCTTCGGCCAGCGGCGCGCCCGACATGAACACGGCGCGGTAGGCACGCTTGATCGCGGCGATGCGCTCGGCGTCGAAGCCGCGGCGCTTCAGCCCCTCGGCGTTGATGCCGCGGGGCACCGCGTACTTGTCGGCGACGATCACGAAGGGCGCGACGTCGGCGTTGACCAGGCTGCCCATGCCGACGAAGGCGTGGGCCCCGATGCGGCAGAACTGGTGGATGCCCGCGAAGCCACCGAGGATTGCCCAGTCCTCCACGATGACGTGGCCGGCGAGCGTGGCGTTGTTGGCGAAGATGCAGTGATTGCCGATGACGACGTCATGCGCAACGTGAACGTAGGCCATCACCCAGTTGTCGTTGCCGATGGTGGTGACACCGCCGCCGTCGACGGTGCCGCGCGAGAACGTGGTGAATTCGAAGATCGTGTTGCGGTCGCCGATGACGAGCCGAGTCGGCTCGCCCTTGTGCTTCTTGTCCTGCGGCTCGCCACCGAGGCTGGCGTGCGCATGGATCACGTTGTCGCGGCCGATGGTCGTCGGGCCGAGGATCGAGCAGTGCGAACCGATGCTCGTGCCCGCGCCGATCTCGACGTCGGGCCCGATCACGGTGAAGGGGCCGACCGAGACGCCGTCGTCCAGCCGGGCCTTCGGGTCGATGATGGCGGTCGGGTGGATGGCGGCGTTCGCGTTCATGCGGCCTTGGTCTCCGCGCAAAGCATCTCGGCGCTGGCCACTTCCTTGCCGTCCACGAGCGCCTTGCCTTCATAGAGCGCCATGTTGCGGATGGTGCGCTTCAGCGTGACTTCGAGGATGAGCTGGTCGCCGGGCACCACCATCTTCGAGAAGCGGGCGTTGTCCACCTTCACGAGGTAGAACTGGCTCGGGCCGTTGTTTTCGGCGCAGGCCTTGCCCTCCGAGAGCATCGAGAGCAGGCCGCCGGCCTGCGCCATCGCCTCGATCACCAGCACACCCGGCATCACCGGGTTGCCCGGGAAGTGGCCGGTGAAGTGCGGCTCGCTGGCGGTGACGTTCTTCAGTGCGACGATGCGCTGGCGAGGGTCGACCGAGAGCACGCGGTCAACGAGCAGGAACGGATGGCGATGGGGCAGGAGGCGCTCGATGCAGCGGACATCGAGCGGGAAGGGGGGCAGGGTCATGGGCTGGAATCGGTCTTCTTGAGCAGGATTCTGGCGAGTCGGTCGAGCTGGCCGAAGCGCGCGGCATTCTTGCGCCATTCGCGCTTCGGCTGCAGGGGCGTCCCGGAAGCGTACTCCCCCGGCTCGCCGAGCGAATGGGTGACGAGGCTCATGGCACCGATCGTCACCTTGTCGGCGATCTCGAGGTGGCCGAGGATGCCCGCTGCCCCACCCACCAGGCACCAGCGGCCGATCCGCGTCGAGCCCGCCACGGCGACGCATCCGGCCATCGCCGTGTGCGCGCCGATGCGCACGTTGTGGCCGATCTGGATCTGGTTGTCGAGGCGGACGTCGTCTTCGAGCACGGTGTCGTCGATCGCGCCGCGGTCGATCGTGGTGTTCGCGCCGATCTCGCAGTCGTCGCCGACCACCACGCCGCCGAGCTGGGGGACGTTGATCCAGCGCCCGCCGTCGACGGCGAGCCCGAAGCCGTCGGCGCCAAGCACGGCCCCCGGATGGATGCGGACGCGTCGGCCAAGGCGCACGCGGCGGACGAGGGTCACGCGGGCCACCAGCTCGCAGCCCGCGCCGACGATGCAGTCCTCGCCGACCACGCTGCCGGCGCCGAGCACCGCCCCCGCCTCGACGATGCTCCGCGCACCGACGCTGACGAAGGGGCCGATGTGGGCGCTCGGATCGATGGTCGCGGTCGGGTCGATGGCGGCGCTGGCGTGGACGCCCGGAGGACGCGAGGGCGTGCGTTCGAACAGCGACGCGATGCGCGCATAGGTCGCGTAAGGGTTCGCGCTCAGTAGCGCCGGTACCGGGCTGTGGGCGGCTTCCGACGGGTGCAGCACCACCGCCGCGGCGCGGGTGGCGGCGAGGTGCTTGCGGTAGGCCGTGTTGGCCAGGAAGGCCAGCGACCCGGCCGGCGGTGATTCGGCCTGGAGGGGGGCGACGCCGGCGATCTCGGCGTCATCGCCACGCCACTCGAGCCCGAACCGTTCGGCGAGCGCCGACAGGCGGAAGCGCGGGATCGTCGCTTCCATCCGCCGTCAGAACTGGCCGCCGAACGTGAACTGCAGGTTCTCCGTGCGGTCGCTGTCCTCGGAACGGAACGGCGATGCCCACGAGATCGAGATCGGACCCATCGGGGACTGCCACTGCAGCGCGACGCCGGCCGAGGCGCGGATGTCGCCCGAGCCGAATTCCCGCGTGTTGCGCCAGACGTTGCCGAAGTCCATGAAGGCCGAAAGGCGGACGCCGCGCGAATCGAACAGCGACGGGAAGTAGGTCTCGACCGAACCGATGGCCTTGAACGCGCCGCCGAGCGACTGGCGGAAGTCCGAAGCGTTGCCGAAGTCGAGCGACGATACCGGTCCCAGGGTGTTCTGCTCGAAACCGCGCAGTGAGCCCGGTCCGCCGGCGTAGAAGTTCTCGAAGAAGGGCAGGCCGAAGTCACCGGTCTTGCCGTAACTGTCGCCATAGCCGATCGATGCGCGCGTCTCGACCACCAGCGCGCGGTTGATCGGCCAGAACTTCGAGAAGTCGTAGGCGATCTTGTAGTACTCGAGGTCGGAGCCCGGCAGGGTCACTTCGGCGCCGATGCGGTTGTAGGTGCCCGCCGTCGGAGCGAAGAAGTCGTTACGGGAGTCGCGCGCCCAGCCGGCCTGCATGCGCCACGCGTTGACGGTCCAGAGCCGGCTGCCCGCGACCTGGCGGATCGTGCAGGTCGGCAGGGTATTCCCGCCCGCGTCGACGTCCGGCACGCAGGGGAAGGCGTTCGGCGTGTCGCCGGGGGCGAAGGCGAAGCGGGCGCGGTCGCCGAGGGTGGCCACGAGGTAATCGATCAGCTCCGGGGGCGTCGACCCGTCGATCGAGGTGAGGTCCACCTTGTCGATGCCGACGGACGCCGAGATGCTGTCCGTTTCCGACAGCGGCAGGCCGAACACCGCTTCGAAGGCGGCGTTGTCCGTCTGGTAGCTGGCGATGTTGAAATCGCTGAAGTCGTTCTCGCTGTACGAGAGGTTGTAGCCCAGCGAGATCCCGCTGTCGGTGAAGTAAGGGTCCATGAACGAGAAGCTCACGCCCTTGCTGTAGCTGTTGTTCTGCACCGACACCGACACCTTGTTGCCGGAGCCGAGGAAGTTGTTCTGCGACAGCGACAGCTGGATGCTCGCGCCGTAGAGCTGGCTGTAGCCGAGGCCGAACTGGAACTGGCCGAACTGGCGCTCCTTGACGCTCACCACCACGTCGACCTTGTCCGGCTCGCCGGTGACGGCCGGCGTCTCGATCTCGACGGTGTCGAAGTACCCGAGGCGCTGGAGGCGGATCTTCGAGCGGTCGATGGCGGCCTGGGAGTACCACGTGCCCTCGAACTGGCGGAGTTCCCGGCGCATCACCTCGTCGGCGGTGGTGTCGTTGCCCTTGAAGACGATGCGGCGGACCTGCACGCGTGGGCCCGGGTTCACGACGAAGTTGATCGCGACCTCGTTCTTCTCGCGGTCGATGGTCGGCACCGGGTTCACTTCGGCGAAGGCGTAGCCGATGTTGCCGAGCACGGCGGTGATGCTGTCGGAGGTGAGTTCCAGCAGCTGCCGGGAGAAGGTCTGGCCTTCGCGGACGAACAGCATCCCCTCCACTTCCTCGACCGGGAGGATCGTGTCGCCGCTCACCTGCACCGACGAGATCGAGAACACCTCGCCTTCCGTCACGCTGGCGCCGATCGTCATGTCGCGGCGGTCGGGGCTGATCGCGACCTGCGTGGATTCGACGTTGAAGTCGACGTAGCCGCGGTCGAGATAGTAGTTCGTGAGTTTCTCGAGGTCGCCGGAGAGCTTCTCCCGCGAGTACTGGTCGTCGCGCCGGTACCAGGAAAGCCAGTTGCTGGTGTTCGACTCCCAGTTGCGGCGGAGCTCGGCGTCCCCGTAGACGGTATTGCCGACGATGTTGATGTCGCGGATGCGCGCGGCCTTGCCCTCGTCGACGGTGATCGCCACGTCGACGCGGTTCATCGGCAGGTTGGTGACGGTCGGCGTGATCGTGACCGAGTACTTGCCGCGGTTGTTGTACTGGCGGATCAGCTCCTGCGTGACGCGGTCCACGTTCAGCGGGTTGTAGGTCTCGCCTTCGGCGAGGCCGATGCCGCGCAGGCCCTTCAGCAGCTCCTCGGACTTGATGTCCTTGTTGCCGGAGAGGGTGATCTTGTTGATGGCCGGACGCTCGACCACCTTGATGACGAGGATGTTGCCCTCGCGGGCCAACGACACGTCGCTGAAGAACCCGGTCCGGAAGAGGGCGCGGATCGCCTCGCCGGCGCGGGCCTGGTCCAGCGTTTCGCCGCGTTCGACCGGCAGGTAGGAGAAGACCGTGCCGTTCGAGATGCGCTGCAGGCCGTCGACGCGGATGTCCTGCACCTCGAAGACGCCGATGGACTGGGCCACGGCGGTGCCGGACAGGGCGGCGGCGAGGGCGAGGGCGAGCAGGCGGCGGGTGGGGCGATGCGTCATGGAAACGTCCAAAAGCGGCAGGCCCGGTGGGCCCGCGGGGTGACGGTCAGGGAACGAGCCTCAGCACGTCGTTGAAGAGAGCGAGGCCCATCAGCGATGCGAGCAGGACGAGGCCGAGGTACTGCCCGGCCACGAGCACGCGGTCGCCCAGCGGCCGCCCTTGAACCAGCTCGATAAGGTAAACCAGCAGGTGCCCCCCGTCCAAGACAGGGATCGGCAGCAGGTTCAGGATGGCGATGCTCACCGAGAGCATGGCGAGGAAGTAGAGGAACCAGGCCAGGCCGCGCGCCGCGGTGGTGTTGGCGACCTGGGCGATGGTGATCGGTCCCGACAGGTTCTGCAGGGACGCGGCGCCCGTGACCATCCGCCAGAGCATGCCGACGGTGTCGGTGGCCAGTTGGCCCGTGGCCTTCACGGCTTCCGGCAGTGCCTCCACGGGGCCGTGGCGGAGGAGGGCGTCGCGCGGGTCCGGCGCGGCCACGCCCAAGCGCCAGACCGATGGACCGGCCTCGGGCGTGACCCGCTGCGGCACCAGCGTGCGTTCGAAGGTCTCTCCATCACGCTGGATGCGAAGGCGAAGGGTCGGCGCCGGGCCGTCCACGGGATGGGCGGCCAAGGCCGCCTGGAGGCCATTGAAGTCGGCGATGGCCGCGCCGTCGATGGCGAGGATGCGGTCGCCCACCTCGAGCGCCTCGGCGGCCGGGCCATCGGGCGCGAGCGCGCCAACGACGGCCGGGGGCACCGGGCGTCGCGGCACCAGGCCCAGGGCGCGGAAGGCCTCCGCTTCGTCGAGCGCCCGGTCGAGCGTTGCCAGCCGCAGGTGCCGCTGGACGAGGTTGCCGTCGGCGTCGGACACCTCGACGGCAATGTCGCGGCGGTCGACGATCGGACCCAGCAAGGCATTCTGCGCCTCGGTCCAGGTCGGCGTCTCGCGGCCATCGACGAGCCGCAGGCGGTCTCCCGCCTGGAAGCCCGACGCCGCGGCCAGGGCCTGCGGTTCCGCCAGTACGGGCACGTAGTCGGGCTTGCCGACCACGAACATCGCGTAGAGCAGGCCGATGGCCAGGATGACGTTGGCCAAGGGGCCGGCGGCGACGATCGCGATGCGTTGGCCGACGGGCTTCGACGTGAAGGCTCGCGCGCGGTCCGCCTCGGCGACCTCGCCGTGGCGTTCGTCCAGCATGCTGACGTAGCCGCCCAGCGGGATCAGGCCGATCCGCCATTCGATGCCTTCGCGATCAACGCGGGACCACAGGGCGCGGCCGAAGCCGATCGAGAAGCGCAGCACCTTGACGCCGCAGCGCCGAGCCACCCAGTAATGGCCGAACTCGTGGAAGGTGATGAGCACGCCGAGCGCGACGGCCAGCCAGAAGGCCGAGGAGAGGACCTCGCTCACGCCAGCAGCCCGGTGGCGATGCGGCGCGCTTCCGCGTCCGCGGCAAGACGGTCGGCGAGGGTCGCACTGGGCAGGGCAGGCAGGCGGTGCATCGTGCGTTCGATCAGCGCAGGGATGCCAAGGAAAGCGAGGCGGCGCTGAAGAAAGGCTGAAACCGCCACCTCGTTCGCCGCGTTCAGGACCGCGGGGGCGCTTCCGCCGGCGCGCAAGGCCTCGAAGGCAAGGCCGAGGCAGGGGAAGGCGTGAGTGTCCGGGGCCTGGAAATCCAGACGGGAGAGGGCGACGAGGTCAAGCGGCGCCACGCCGGCGTCGATGCGCTCCGGCCAGGCGAGGCCGACGGCGAGGGTGGTGCGCATGTCCGGCTGGCCCAACTGTGCCAGCATCGAGCCGTCGACGTAATCGACCAGCGAGTGGATCGTCGATTGCGGGTGGACGACCACGTCGATGCGTTCCGCCGGCAGGTTGAACAGATGATGGGCCTCGATCACTTCGAGCCCCTTGTTCATCAGGGTGGCGGAGTCCACCGAGATCTTTCGGCCCATCGACCAATTCGGATGCGCGCACGCCTGTTCCGGGGTGATGTCGACGAGTTGCTCGCGCGACCGGCCACGGAAGGGGCCGCCCGAAGCCGTCAGCACGATGCGCCTCACCCCGCCGCGGCCGCCGTGTTGCGGAAGGCACTGGAAAATCGCGTTGTGCTCGCTGTCGATCGGGACGAGCGTGGCGCCACCGGTGGCGACCTCCGCCATCAACAGCTCGCCGGCCAGCACCACCGATTCCTTGTTGGCCAGCAGCAGGCGCTTGCCGGCGCTCGCGGCGGCCAGGGTCGACGACACCCCGGCGGCCCCCACGACGGCCGCGATCACGGTGTCGTTTCGCTCGTCGGCAGCGATCGCGTCCAGCGCCCCGGCGCCCGCCACGGGCCGGGTCTCGAGCCCGGCTGCCGCGAGTCCGTCGCGAAGGGCGGCATAGCGGGTTTCCTCGGTGATCGCCGCGATGCGCGGACGGAAGCGGACGCAAAGGGCGACGAGCGCGTCGACCTGCGAGTGCGCGCTCAGGGCGTCGACGGCGTAGCGGTCGGGGTGCCGGGCGATGACGTCGAGGGCGGAGGCGCCGATCGATCCGGTCGCCCCGAAAAGCGCGATGCGCTTCAGAGGCCCAGCCACAGCTTGCCCACCATGAACACCGGCAGTGCCGCGAGCAGGCTGTCGAGGCGGTCGAGCATCCCGCCGTGCCCGGGGATCAGGCGGCCGGAATCCTTGTGGCCGGAGTGGCGCTTGAGCAGGCTTTCGAAGAGGTCGCCGGCCACCGACATCATCGCGGCGACGATCGTCAGGAACACCAGTACCGGCAGGTCGTCCCAGCCGAGGCCCAAGGGCTTCACGGCGAGCACGGCGATCAGCGAAGCCCCGGCGAGGCCGCCCCAGAGGCCCTCCCAGCTCTTGTTCGGGCTGATGCGCGGGGCCATCTTGTGCTTGCCCATCCGCACGCCAACGAAGTAGGCGCCGGTGTCCGCCGCCCAGACCAGCATCACCGCGAACAGCGCCCAGCGCGGGCCATGCTCCGGCAGCTGGTGCAGCCAGACCAAGGCCGCCCATGCCGGCACGGCGGCGAGGCTGCCGGCCAACAGCTTCAGGATGCGGAATCGGCCGCGGTCGGCCTGCCCGAACTCGAAGCGCCAGAGCCAGGCCAGCGCCAACGCCCACCACACCACGCCGAGGAGCGCGGCCGCCTTGAGCGCGAAGAGGTTCGGTCCGGCGGCCCAAGCCAGGGCGGCGATCATGAGGGCGTTCGCGCTGACATAGCCGAGGCGAGGTAGCGGATCGGAGAGGCCGGTCAGGCGCGTCCACTCCCACAGTCCGGCCAACAGCAGTACGGCGGCGACGAGGGCCAGCCAAGGGGTCGGCAGCCACAGCACCCCGGCCACGGCGGTCGGTGCGAGCACGAGCCCGGTGAGGATGCGGGTGCGGCTCATCGGGCCTCCAGGGCCGGGGTGGGCAGTTGTTCGGAGATGAGGCCGAAGCGGCGCTCGCGCCCGGCGAAGTCGGCCATGGCTGCGTCGAGCAGGGCGTCGTCGAGGTCGGGCCAGAGCACGTCGGTGAACCAGAGCTCGGTATACGCCAGCTGCCAAAGCAGGAAGTTGCTGATGCGATGCTCGCCACCGGTGCGGATGAACAGGTCCGGGGCCGGCAGCCCGGCGAGGCTCATCGCCTCGCCGACGGTGGTTTCGTCGATCTGCTCGGGGCGCAACGTGCCGGCCTGCACGCGCTCGGCCAGGTGGCGGGCCGCCTGCACGACGTCGGCGCGGCCGCCGTAGCCGGCGGCCAGCGTGAGCGTGAGCGTCGGCGACGGCAGGCGGATGGCCTCGGCCGCCGCCATCCGCGTCCGGATCGCCTCCGGGAAGCGCGAGCGGTCGCCGATGAAGCGCAGGTGCACCTGCCGCCGCGTGAGCTCCTCGACTTCCGATTCCAGCACGCGGAGGAACAGGCGCATCAGCGCGCCCACCTCGTCCTCGGGGCGGTTCCAGTTCTCGCTGGAGAACGCGAACAGCGTGAGCGCGGGGATGCCCCGCTTCAGGCAGTACTCCACGATCGTCCGCACCGCGCGCGCGCCGGCGCGGTGGCCCAGCGTGCGCGGACGCTGGCGCTGCTTCGCCCAACGCCCGTTGCCGTCCATGATGACGGCGAGGTGGCGGGGCAGCGCGGCGGGAGGCGACATGCGGCCGGCGCTCAGAGGGCCAGCAGTTCCTGTTCCTTGGCCTTCACCACCTCGTCGACGCCCTTCACCCACGTGTCGGTGAGCTTCTGGATGTCTTCCTCCGCCTTGCGCTGCTCGTCCTCGGAGATCTTCTTCTCCTTGAGCAGCTCCTTGACGTGGGTGATGGCGTCGCGGCGGACGTTGCGGATCGCGACCTTGGTGTTCTCGCCTTCGCCGGCCACGTGCTTGGAGAGGTCGCGGCGACGCTCCTCGGTGAGCGGCGGCAGGTTGATGCGGATGACCGTGCCGGCGGTGTTCGGCGTCAGGCCGAGGTCGGAGGCGAGGATGGCCTTCTCGACGGCGCCGACCATCTGCTTCTCCCACGGCGTGATCGTCAGCGAGCGCGCGTCGGCGACGGCCACCGAGGCGACCTGCGACAGTGGCACGTTGGAGCCGTAGTAGTTGACCTGCAGGTGATCGACGATCGCCGTGGTGGCGCGGCCCGTGCGCAGCTTCGTGAGGTCGGTCTTCAGGACCTCCACGCACTTCTGCATGCGGGTCTGGGCGTCCTTCTTGATGTCGTTGATCATGGGGCGGATCTCTGGGGGTGGTGCGGCACGGTGGCCCGGCCGGGAAGTATAGATCGCCGCGCCGCCGGGGCTCCCGGGCGCGGTGGGGCCGGGCTCAGCCGGCGTGGACGAGGGTGCCGAGCGGCTCGCCGCGCAGGATCCGCATCAGCGCTCCGGGCTGCATCATGTCGTAGATGCGCAGCGGCAGGTTCTGGTCACGGCACAGGGCGAAGGCGGCGGTGTCCATCACCTGCAGGTTGCGGGCGATGACCTCGTCGTAGGTGAGGCTTTCGTAGCGCTTGGCTTCGGGCACCTTCTTCGGATCGGCCTCGTAGATGCCGTCGACCTTGGTGGCCTTGAGCAGCAGTTCGGCCCCCACCTCGATGGCGCGCAGGGCGGCGGCCGAATCGGTGGTGAAGAACGGGTTGCCGGTGCCGGCGGCGAAGATCGCGATGCGGCCCTTCTCGAGGTGGCGGATGGCGCGGCGGCGGATGTAGTCCTCGGCCACCTCGTTGATCTTCAGCGCGCTCATGGTTCGCGCGTAGGCGCCGAGGCGCTCGAGGGCATCCTGCATGGCCAGCGCGTTCATCACGGTGGCGAGCATGCCCATGTGGTCGCCGGTGACGCGGTCCATGCCCTTCGACTGCAGGCCGGCGCCGCGGAAGATGTTGCCGCCGCCGATCACGAGGCCGATCTGGGCGCCCGCCTTCTGCGCCTCGATGACCTCCTTGGCCAGCCAGGTCAGCACGTCCGGGTCGATGCCGTAATCGCCGCGGCCCATCAGGGCTTCGCCGGAGAGCTTCAGCAGGACGCGCTTGTACTTCAGTGCAGGCACGCTCATTCGTGATCTCCGTTGGGCAAACGGCGGAATTCTAGCGGCTGGCCCGGGTGCCGTCACGCGCGGATGACATTGGCGGGCCGGTGGCGCAGGCTTCGCCGCGTCGATCCGTCCACCACCGGGAGCCCCGCCATGCCGATCACCAACGTCGCCGATTTCCTCGCCGCCACCGCCGAGCGCGACCGCGTCCAAGGGGAGGTGTTCGAGCTGGAAAGCCCCTACATGCTGGAAGCCAAGGTGACCGGGCGGGTCTGGGCGAAGGCCGGCTCGATGGTCGCCTACCGGGGCGGCCTCAAGTTCAAGCGCCAGGGCCTGATGGAGCAGGGCATGGGGACGCTGTTGAAGAAGCTGATCAGCGGCGAGGGCGCGACGCTGATGGCCGTCGAAGGCAATGGTCGCGTCTACTTCGCCGATCGGGGCAAGAAGATCACCCTGCTGCGGCTGCACGGCGAATCCATTGTCGTCAACGGCAACGACGTGCTGGCCTTCGAGGACGGCATCCAGAGCGAGATCACGATGATGCGCCGCGTGGCCGGGATGCTGGCCGGCGGCCTGTTCAACATCCGCCTCTCCGGCGCGGGCGTGGTGGCCATCGCCAGCCACTACGACCCGATGACCCTGGCCGTGAAGCGTGGGCAGGCCCTGTACACCGATCCCAACGCGACGGTGGCCTGGTCCGGCAACCTCGAGCCGGAGTTCGCCACCGACATCCAGCTGGGGACGCTGCTCGGCCGGGGCTCCGGGGAGAGCGTGCAGATGAAGTTCCAGGGCGAGGGCTGGGTGGTGGTGCAGCCCTTCGAGGAGATCGCCTGGCAGCCGCAGGCGCGCTGACCCCGATGGGCGGCTCGACGGGCACCCCGCGCGGCGCATGGCGGACCCCGTAACGCAGAAGAGCCCGCTTTCGCGGGCTCTTCCTTGCATCGACGATGACGCGGTCGATCAGACCTGCATGGCCTTCGCTACTTCCGCGGCGTAGTCCTCGACGACCTTCTCGATGCCTTCGCCGACGGCGAGGCGGGTCATCGACACCATCTCGGCGCCGCCGGCCTTCAGGGCCTGCTCGACGGTGACGTTGGTGTCCATGACGTAGGCCTGGCCCGTCAGGGTGTTGTCGTTGACGATCTTCGCGATCTTGCCGCTGATGATCTTCTCGAGGATGTCGGCCGGCTTGTTCTTGTCCTTGTCGGACATCTTGGCCAGCTCGATTTCCTTTTCCTTGGCGAGGAACTCGGCCGGGACGTGCGCAGCGGTCATGTACGGCGGGTTCATCGCCGCGACGTGCATGGCGATGCCGCGGGCCAGCTCGTCGTTGCCGCCCTTGAGCTCGACCAGCACGCCGATCTTGCCGCCGTGGATGTAGGCGCCGACGGTGTTGCCGCCGTCCACGCGCACCATGCGGCGCACCTGGATGTTCTCGCCGATCTTGGCGATCAGCAGGGCGCGGGCTTCCTCGACGGTCACGTCGCCGAGCTTGACGCCCTTCAGGGCTTCCACGTCGGCCACGCCCGAATCCAGCGCGGCCTTGGCGACGCCGTCGGTGTAGGCGACGAAGTTGGCGTCCTTGGCGACGAAGTCGGTCTCGGAGTTGATCTCGACCAGCACGGCCTTGCTGCCGGCGGCGGCCATGGCGATGCGGCCTTCGGCGGCCACGCGGCCGGCCTTCTTGTCGGCCTTGGCGAGGCCCGACTTGCGCAGGGCTTCCATCGCGGCTTCGATGTCGCCGCCGTGCTCGGTGAGCGCCTTCTTGCACTCCATCATGCCGGCGCCGGAGCGCTCACGCAGGTCCTTGACGAGCGAAGCAGTGATTTCCATGGGGAACCTCTTGGTGTCTGGATGCGGTCGCGGCCGACCTGGGGTCGGCCGCGGGGAATTCGGGGCGGAGCCCGCGATCATGCGCGGGCCGCGTTGCGGCCAGGCGACGGCAGGGCGGAAGCCCGGTGCCGCCGCTGGCGCGTCAGGGCTTACTCGCCGTCGTTCTCGGCGGTGGCGCGGCCCGAGCCGTTGCCCCGGCGCGGGGCGCCCTTCTTGGCCGGCGGGCGCTTGTCGCCACGCGGCTTGTCGTTGCGCGGACGGCGTGCATCGGCTTCCTTGGCGACCGGGTTGCCGTCGGCGTCGAGCTCGACGAACTCGTCGTCACCGGCATTGGCCTGGATCGGCGCGGCGGCCTTGCCTTCCAGCACGGCGTCGGCCACGGCGCGGGTGTACAGCTGCACGGCGCGGATGGCGTCGTCGTTGCCCGGGATGGCGTAGTCGACGAGGTTCGGGTCGTAGTTCGAGTCGACCACGGCGACGACCGGGATGCCGAGCTTCTTGGCTTCCTGCACGGCGATCTCTTCGTGGCCGATGTCGATCACGAACAGGGCGTCCGGCAGGCGGTTCATGCCCTTGATGCCGCCCAGCGAGGCTTCCAGCTTGTCGCGCTCGCGGCGCAGCGAGAGCACTTCATGCTTGACCAGGCGCTCGAAGGTGCCGTCGGTCTCGGCCGCTTCCAGTTCCTTCAGGCGCGAGATCGAGCCCTTCAGGGTGCGGAAGTTGGTCAGGGTGCCGCCGAGCCAGCGCTGGCTCATGTACGGCATGCCGCAGCGGATGGCCTCTTCCTTCAGCGACTCGCGCGCCGAGCGCTTCGTGCCGACGAACAGGATGGTGCCGCGCTTCTGGGCGATGCCCGAGATGAAGTTCATCGCGTCGTTGAAGAGCGGGAGCGTCTTCTCGAGGTTGATGATGTGGATCTTGCCGCGGGCGCCGAAGATGTACGGGCCCATCTTGGGGTTCCAGTAGCGGGTCTGGTGGCCGAAATGGACGCCGGCTTCCAGCATCTGGCGCATGGTGACCTGGGGCATTGCTCTTTCCTTCTGAATGGAGCGCGGCCGGGCCCGTTCGCGGGCATCGCGGCTCGTGAGCTCCGGGGTTGGGCCTCCCCGCGCGTCCGTGGCCGAACCCCGGCGCCTTCGTGAAGGCTTGGGGGCACCCCGGCACGGGATGGTTCACGCGGGTGTGGATTCCTCTGTCGCGATGGCCTCGAGGCCACGGCCGCCGGAGGTCGGCGCCCGCCGGGCCGGGGTTCCGGCCTTGCGAAGCGCGGGATTCTAGCCCGCTGGCAGGGTTGTGGACAAGTCGGCACAATCCCGGGCATGAAAGTGACCTTCAAGACCCCCGAGCAGATCGAGAAGATGCGCGAGGCCGGCCGGCTGGCCGCCGAAGTGCTGCAGGTCGTCGCGCCGTACGTGAAGGCCGGCGTGACCACCGCCGAACTCGACCGCATCTGCAACGAACACATCGTCAACGTCCAGAAGGCCATCCCGGCCAACGTGGGCTACAAGGGCTTCCCGAAGACGGTCTGCACCTCGGTCAACAACGTCATCTGCCATGGCATCCCGTCGGAAGCCAAGGTGCTGAAGGACGGCGACATCCTGAACATCGATGTCACGGTCATCAAGGATGGCTGGCACGGTGACACCTCGCGGATGTACGTGGTGGGCAGCCCGTCGGTGCTGGCGAAGCGCCTGATCGACGTGACCCGCGAGGCGATGTTCCGCGGCATCCGCATGGTGCGGCCCGGCGCCACCCTCGGCGACATCGGCCACGCCATCCAGAGCTATGCCGAGAGCGAGCGCTTCTCGGTGGTGCGCGAGTACTGCGGCCACGGCATCGGCCAGATCTACCACGAGGACCCGCAGGTGCTGCACTACGGCCGTCCGGGCGAAGGCCTGCGCCTGCAGGAGGGCATGACCTTCACCATCGAGCCGATGATCAACGCCGGCGCCCGCCACACCAAGCTGCTGCCGGATGGCTGGACCGTCGTGACCAAGGACAAGTCGCTGTCGGCGCAGTGGGAGCACACCGTGGCGGTCACCCGCGACGGCGTGGAGATCCTCACGCGCCTGCCGGGCGACGACAACGACCTGTGAGCACGCCGGCCTCGCCCGCGCCGGAGGCGGCGTCGCACGCGACGCCCGGCGGTGCGCGAGGCTGGCAGGACGCGGCCAAGGCCGCCTTCCTCGAGGCGCGCGCGGCGATCGTCGCCCGCTTTGATGCCGGCGAAGGCATCGAGCGCCTGCTGGGCGCGCAGGCCGCCGCCGTCGATGCCGCGGTGCGCGCCGCGTGGGCTGCCTGCGTGCCGCACGGGGCCAAGCTCGACCTTCTGGCCACCGGCGGCTACGGTCGCGGCGAGCAATACCCCTTTTCCGACGTCGACCTGCTGGTGCTGGGCGACGTCGAATCGCAGCACGCGCATGAGGCAGCCCTGGGGGCTTTTTTCGCCGCGCTGTGGGACCTCGGCCTGAAGCCGGGGACAGCCGTGCGCTCGCTGGCCGACTGCGTGCAGGCTTGCCGGGAGGACGTGACCACGCTGACCGCGCTCACCGAAGCGCGCCTCCTGGCCGGCTCGCCGGCGGTGCTCGACACGCTCGAGGAGGCGCTGCGCAGCGAACGCCTCTGGCCGGCCGCGGACTACTTCGACGCCAAGCGTGCGGAATGGAACGGCCGGCATGCACGCTACAACGACACCGCCAACAACCTCGAACCCAACCTCAAGGAGGGGCCTGGGGGGCTGCGCGACCTGCATACGCTCACCTGGCTGGCGCGGCGCATCTACCGCGTGCCCGGCCTGGAGGCCCTGGTGCCTCTCGGCCTTCTGGGGTCCGACGAGGAGTCCACGCTGCGGCGTGACTGGGCGGTGATCGCCCGCCTGCGCTTCGGCCTGCACCTCGTGGCGAACCGACGCGAGGAGCGTCTGCGCTTCGACCACCAGAAGGTGCTGGCCGCTCGGCTCGGCTACACGGACGAAGCCAGCGACAACCTCGCCGTCGAGCAGATGATGCAGGCGATGTTCCGCGCGGCGAAGACCGTGCAGCGCATCAGCGAACGCCTGCTGCAGCGCTTCGAGGAGCAGCTCGCCGGCCGCGTCGAGCGCGTGCCGGTGGCGCCGGGTTTCGCGCTGGTCAACGGCTACCTGCAACGCGAGGCGCAGGGACCGGTGCGCTCGGCGATCGAAGCGTTCGCGGTGTTCGCGACCTGGGCCGGCTGCCCGGAGGCCAAGGGCCTGCATTCGGAGACGGCACGCGCCATGGCCGAGGCCCTGCCGCGCATCGCGCCGGGCGAGCAGCAGGATGCCGATACGCGGGCGATGTTCCTCTCGCTGCTGCAGGGGCCGCAGCCGGTCGAGACGCTGGCGCGGATGGCGCACCTTGGCGTGCTGGGGCGCTACCTGCCGGCCTTCGCCCGCGTGTCGGGGCGCATGCAATACGACCTGTTCCACGTCTACACGGTCGACCAGCACACGCTGGAAGTGCTGCGCATCATGGCGACCTTCATCGATGGCAGCGACGCCCGCTTCCCGAAGGCCAAGAGCGTGCACGACCGCCTGAAGGCGCCGTGGCTGCTGCTGGTGGCCGGGCTCTTCCACGACATCGCCAAGGGCCGCGGCGGCGACCATTCGGTGTTGGGCGCGGTCGACGCGCGCGAGTTCGGCGCCGCGCACCGGCTCAAGGAGCACGACATCGAGCTCCTGGCCTGGTTGGTCGAGCAGCACCTGCTGATGTCGACGACCGCGCAGCGCCAGGACATCAGCGACGCCGCTGTTGTCGAGCGTTTTGCCCGGGCGGTCGGCGACCGCACGCGCCTCGATTTCCTCTACCTGCTCACCTGTGCCGATATCGCCGGCACCAGCCCCAAGCTGTGGAACACGTGGAAGGAGCGCCTGCTGGGCGACCTCTACGACGCCACGCGCTTGGCCTTCCGCCGTGGCCTCGAGCATCGCGTGGACGCCGACGCGCGCGTGGCCGAGGCCCGGGCCGAAGTGCGCGCACTGCTGGCCGACATCGATGATGCCGCGCTGGCGCGGGTCTTCGCCGAATTCCCCGACGAGAGCTTCCTCCGGTACCACCCGGAGCAGCTCGCGACGCAGGCCCGCGCGATCCTTCGGCATGGCGAGCCCGGCAAGCCGCTGATCATCGTCCGGCCGCAGGGCGAAGCCTTCGAGGTGTTCGTGTACTCGCCCGATCGCGACGGCCTGTTCGCCACGCTGGCGGCGACGCTGGACCGCCTCGGCTTCTCGGTGGCGGTCGCCCGGATCGTCACCTCCACCTCGGGCATGAGCCTCGACACCTTCCAGCTGCTGCCGATCCATGACACCGGCGAGACCCCCGACGCACGCGCCGCGCATGCCAGCCGGGTGCTCACCGAGATGCTGTCGCGACCGGCGGCCGTGCTGCACCCGCCGCGTCGCGCCATGCCGGCCGCGCTCAAGCATTTCCGCGTGTCCCCGCGCGTCGAGGTGCGCGACATGGGTGACGGCGCGCGCACGCAGCTGGTGCTCATCGGCACGGACCGCCCCGGCCTGCTGGCCGACATCGCCCGCGTGCTGCGCGAGCAGCGCCTGCGCGTCCACGATGCCCGCATCGCGACCTTCGGCGAACGCGCCGAGGACCTGTTCCTGATTTCCGACGAGCGCGACCACGCGCTCGCCGACACCGCCCAGATCGAGCGCCTGACGTCGGCGCTCACCGCCTGCCTCGAAGGAGACCGACCCTATGCCCCGTCGCAAGACCCCCGTCCTCGCTGACCTCCAGCCGATCATCGAATCGGCCTTCGAACGCCGCGCCTCGCTGTCGGAGGCCGAGATCGAAGGTTCCTTGCGCGAGACGGTCGAGACCGTCGTCGCGGCCCTGGAGGCCGGCAAGGCGCGCGTGGCGGAGCCGAACAGCGACGGTACGTGGCGCGTCAACGAGTGGTTGAAGAAGGCGGTGCTGCTGTACTTCCGCTGCAACGACATGCGCCTCGTCGAGGCCGAGCCGGCGCCGTTCTGGGACAAGGTGCCGTTGCGTTTCGAGGGCTTCGATGCCGCCGATTTCCGCGAGGTCGGGGCGCGCGTGGTGCCCGGCGCGGTGGTGCGCCGTGGCGCCCATGTCGGCAAGGACGTCGTGTTGATGCCGAGCTTCGTGAACATCGGCGCGCACATCGGTCCGGGCACGATGGTCGACACGTGGGCCACCGTGGGCAGCTGCGCCCAGGTCGGCGCGCGCTGCCACCTTTCCGGCGGCGCCGGCATCGGCGGCGTGCTGGAGCCGCTGCAGGCCAGCCCGACGATCATCGAGGACGACTGCTTCATCGGCGCGCGTTCGGAAGTCGTCGAGGGCGTCGTCGTCGAGCGCGGCAGCGTGATCGGCATGGGCGTGTTCATCGGCCAGAGCACGCGCATCTACAACCGCATGACCGGCGAGATCAGCTATGGGCGCGTGCCGGCCGGCAGCGTCGTGGTCTCCGGCCAGCTGCCCTCGGCCGACGGCAAGTACTCGCTCTACGCGGCGGTGATCGTGAAGCAGGTCGACGCCAAGACGCGCAGCAAGACCTCGATCAACGAGCTCCTGCGCAGCGGGGACTGACCGATGGCGACGACGCTCTACGGCCTCGCGGCCTGCGACACCTGCAAGAAGGCGCGGAACTGGCTGGACCGTTTCGGCGTCGCGCACGCCTTCGTCGACTACCGCGCCGAGCGGCAGGCGCCCGAGACGCTGAAAGGCTGGGCGGAGCAGCTGGGGGGCTGGGAGAAGCTGCTCAACAAGGCCAGCACCACGTGGCGACAGCTGCCCGAGGCCCGCAAGAGCCCCGGCAGCGACCCGGAGTGGCTGCTGCTGCTGAAGGAGCATCCCGCCCTGATCAAGCGCCCGGTGCTGGTGACCGACGACGGCGTGGTGTCGGTGGGCTTCACCGACAACGCCTACAAGGCGCGCTTCGGGGTGAAGAGGTGAGCGCCGTCGACGCTCCCGTCGTCGCGCTCGCCAAGGACCTGATCGCGCGCCCGTCGGTGACGCCCGAGGACGCCGGCTGCCAGGCCCTCATCGCCGAGCGCCTCGCGGCGATTGGCTTCCGCTGCGAATCGCTCGACTTCGGCGACGTGAAGAACCTCTGGGCCACGCGCGGGCAGGGCAGCCCCGTGGTCGTGCTGCTCGGCCACACCGACGTGGTGCCGCCGGGCCCGCGCGAGGCCTGGGCCTCCGATCCCTTCGTGCCGACGGTGCGCGGGGGCGTGCTGCATGGCCGCGGCGCCGCCGACATGAAGGGCAGCGTCGCCGCCTTCGTCGTGGCGATGGAGCAACTCGTCGCCGCGAACCGGGACCACCCCGGCACCTTGGCCGTGCTTCTGACCTCCGACGAGGAAGGCCCGTCGATCGACGGCGTGCGCAAGGTGGCGGAACACTTCCGCGCCACCGGCCAGCGCATCGATTACTGCATCACCGGCGAGCCCTCGTCCAGCGAACGCCTCGGCGACGTGCTGCGCGTCGGCCGTCGCGGCTCGCTGTCCGTCGCGGTCGACGTGCGCGGCGTGCAGGGCCACGTGGCCTATCCCGAGAAGGCGCTGAACCCGATCCACGCGCTGGCGCCCGCGCTGGCCGAGCTCTGCGCGCGCCGCTGGGACGAGGGCTACGCGAGCTTCCCGCCGACCAGCTTCCAGGTGTCCAACCTCACGGCCGGCACCGGCGCCGACAACGTGATTCCCGGCGCGCTGCAGTTCGTGGCGAACTTCCGCTTCAACCCGAACTGGAGCAGCGATGCGCTGGTGGCCGAGTTCGAGGCGATCCTGGCCAAGCACGGCGTCGATGCGGCCTGCCGCTGGCGCTACTCCGGCGAACCCTTCCACTGCGACGAAGGCGTGCTGCGCCGCGCGGCGCGCGCGGCCATCCAGGCGCGCTGCGGGATCACCCCCGACGAGAACACCAAGGGCGGCACCTCCGATGCGCGCTTCATCGCGCCGCTGGGCGCGGAGTGCGTCGAGCTCGGGCCGGGCAACGCGAGCATCCACAAGATCGACGAGGGCGTGCGCCTCGACGAACTCGAGGCGCTCCCGACGCTGTTCGCCGAGGTGATCGAGCGCGTGTGGGCCGGGCACGCCGCGCGCGGCTGAGTCGGGGCGTTTGGTTGCGCGCGCAACCGTTCGCTTGCGTCCCGTGCATGCGGCGGGTTAGCGTCGGCCCATGCTGATGCACGCCCTCAACCGCAATAACGCCAATAACCGCAACGCCGAAAGGCGGCCGCGGCGTTAGGCGCGTTCAGTACATCGAACCTCGAACTCCGAAGGCCCGCCTGGCAACAGCGCGGGCCTTCTCCTTTTTGCGCTTTCGAAACCCCAAGGAGATTCCCATGTGCGGCATCGTCGCGATCTTCGGGCTTAAAGCCTCCACCGAACTCGAACCCTTGCGCCGGCAGGCCGTGCAGGCCGCGGCGCGCATCCGCCACCGTGGGCCGGATTGGAGCGGTGTGTACGCCGATGCCGGCGCCGTGCTGGCGCATGAGCGCCTCTCCATCGTCGACATCCACGGCGGCGCGCAGCCGTTGCGTTCGACCGACGGCGCGCTGGCGCTGGCGGTGAACGGCGAGATCTACAACCACCGCGAGCTCGAGGCCGCGCTTACCGTGCCCTATGCCTTCACCACGCAGAGCGACTGCGAGGTGATCAACGCCCTGTGGCGCGAGCAGGGTGCGGGCTTCGTCGATTCGCTCAACGGCATCTTCGCGTTCGCGCTGTGGGATTCGGCGCAGCAGCGTTATCTCGTCGCCCGCGACCCGATGGGCGTGATCCCGCTGTACTTCGGCCACGACCGCGAGGGCCGGCTGTGGGTGGCCTCGGAGATGAAGGCGCTGGTCGGCGTCTGCGACGACGTGGCGATCTTCCCGCCGGGCCACCTGCTGGATTCGGCGGACGGGCAGCTCCGCCCCTACCGCACCCGCGAGTGGCGCGACTTCGCCAAGGTCGACGGCCAGGCCATCGCGCCGGCCGCGTTGAAGGATGCGCTGATGCAGGCCGTGCGCCGCCAGCTGATGTGCGACGTGCCCTACGGCGTGCTGCTGTCGGGCGGCCTCGATTCCTCGGTCGTGGCCTGGTGCGCGGCGCAGTTCGCCAAGCAGCGCGTCGAGGATGACGGCAAGAGCGAGGCCTGGTGGCCGCGCCTGCACAGCTTCGCCGTGGGCCTCGAAGGCTCGCCCGACCTCGCGGCCGCGCGCGTCGCCGCCGAGGCGCTGGGCACCGCCCACCACGAGTTCCACTTCACCTTCGAGGAGGGGCTGGATGCGCTCTCCGAGGTCATCCGCCACATCGAGACCTACGACGTGACGACCATCAGGGCGTCAACCCCCATGTTCCTGCTGGCGCGGCGCATCCGCTCGATGGGCATCAAGATGGTGCTGTCGGGCGAGGGCAGCGACGAGGTGTTCGGCGGTTACCTGTACTTCCACAAGGCGCCGGATGCGCGCGAGTTCCACGCCGAGACGGTGCGCAAGCTCGACGCCCTGCACCAGTTCGATTGCCTGCGCGCCAACAAGAGCATGGCGGCCTTCGGCATCGAGGCCCGCGTGCCCTTCCTCGACCTCGCCTTCCTCGACACGGCGATGGCGATCGACCCCGAGCAGAAGCGCGTGCGTGCACGCGCGGTTGGCGGGCGCCCGGTGGAAAAGTGGCTGCTGCGCACGGCCTTCGAGGGCTGCCTGCCAGAGAGCATCCTGTGGCGGCAGAAGGAGCAGTTCAGCGACGGCGTCGGCTACGGCTGGATCGACGGCCTCAAGGCGCATGCCGAGGCGCAAGTGAGTGACGCCGAGTTCGCCGGGGCCGAGCGCCGCTTCCCGATCAACCCGCCGCAGACGAAGGAGGCGTACTTCTACCGCCGCATCTTCGAAACGCACTTCCCCGGCGGCGCGGCGGCGGCGACGGTGCCGGGCGGCAAGTCGATCGCCTGTTCCTCGCCGGCGGCGATCGCCTGGGACGCGGCCTTCGCCAAGGCGGCCGACCCGAGCGGCCGCGCCATCGCCGGCGTGCACGAACAGGCGGTGGCCGCGTCCGCCGGTTAAGGCGGAGGACTCAGTCGGTGCCTGGGCCCGGCGTGGCGACGATCACCGCGGTGTCGCCGGACATCAGCACGAGCGCCCCGGCTTCGTCGAAATCATGGCGACTCACTGTTGCGAGCGTCGCCAGGAAGGCCTGTTCCGTGGCCATGGCAGCTTCCGGGCACGCCATCAGGGTGCCTGCCGGCCGTTCGAACGCGAGGCGTTCGCCGGTGAGGACCGCGCCCGCCATCCAGCGATTGCAGCCAGCGAAGCCTGAAGCGCGCCCGTCGGCACTGAACCGCAGCGTCGGGGTTGGCGTCCCGACAGCGTTGCCGTCGAGAGTGGACACCGTCCATTCGCGGCCAAGGAGGAGATCGAGCGGATCACCGCCGCAACCGCGGTACGACGCGCCGTTGATGCGCACCGTGACGGTGTGCGGGTAAGGCATCCCGCTCATGCTGCTCCGGCAGATCGTGTCCGTCGAGGAAAGGGCGAGCGTCGCCCCGTCGCGTGCCGCGGAAATTTCGAAACCGCCCTCGCGTGTCGTGCGGCTCAGGTCGGTAAACACGTCGCTGGACGAATGGTCGACCGTGTTCCAGCGGACCTCCGTTGCATCGACCTGCGCCAGCCAGAACGGCTCATGGCCGCGTGCGGTGTAGGTACGGACCGCGTTCGACACGGGCGACTCCGTCTGCATTCCGGGGGGCGGCGTGGTGGTCGAGACGCCCGCCGCGGTGTCGACGGGCGTCTCGACGAGCACGCATTCCGGGTAGTCGCTGCCGGCCACGTTGAGCATCGCCGTGCCGCCTTTTTCCCAGAAATCGACGAGGACGCCGTCGGCGCGCCAGCCTTGGTAACGCGAACCCGACGCCACGGCCACCGGATCCAAGCGAATGGTCTCGCCATCGAGGCGCAGGGTCGCCGTGTGTTCGAAGTAGATCGCTTCGATCGCCGCGCCCGCGCAGTCGTAGTCCTTGGGGACGCCGATGGCTTTCGCCGCCGCCGGAGGCGATACCGTTGCGGTGGGGCCTGCGGACGGCGGAGGAGCGGCCGCGGTCTTGTCCGGTGCATCGGCTTGACCGCAGGCGGTCAGGCCGAAAAAAACGAAAAGCGCGACGCCACGACAGGCGTGGCGGTGGGTCAGGTACGGGTCCATCAGGCCACTCCGTCGAACTGGCGAAAATTGTGCCACGGGCTGAAAAGCCTCCGCATTGATGCCGCGGCGTGTGAAAATTCCCTTCACTCCCGCCCCTCAGAGACCGACCCATGGCCGGAAGCAGCCTGTTCGCCCTCATCGATGACATCGCCACCCTGTTGGACGACGTGTCGGTCATGACCAAGGTCGCCGCCAAGAAGACCGCCGGCGTGCTCGGCGACGACCTTGCCTTGAACGCCAACCAGGTCGCGGGGGTGAACGCCGATCGCGAGTTGCCGGTCGTTTGGGCGGTGGCGAAGGGCTCGAGCATCAACAAGCTCATCCTCGTGCCGACGGCGCTCGCCATCGCCGCGTTCGTGCCGTGGGCCATCCCGCCCCTGCTGATGGTTGGTGGGGCCTTCCTGTGCTTCGAAGGGGTCGAGAAGATCGCCCATCGCTGGCTCCATCCCGGCGAAGGCGAGGCGGCGACGGCCGCTTTGCGCGCCGCGCTGGCCGACGAGGGCGTCGACATGGTCGCCTTCGAACAGGAGAAGATCAAAGGCGCGGTGCGCACCGACTTCATCCTGTCGGCCGAGATCATTGTCATCGCGCTGGGCACGGTTGCCGCGCAGCCGCTGGTGACGCAGTTCGGCGTGCTCGCCGGTATCTCGGTACTGATGACGGTCGGCGTCTATGGCCTGGTGGCGGGCATCGTCAAGATCGATGACCTGGGTCTGTGGCTGCAACGGACCTCGAACACGGTGGGGCGCGCCTTCGGTCGCGCCCTGGTCGCCGGCGCGCCGCGTCTGATGCGATTCCTCTCCGTCGCGGGCACGGCCGCCATGTTCCTCGTGGGGGGCGGCATCCTCGTCCACAACATGCCCGCCGTCCACCACGCGGTGCAGGCGGTGGCTGCTGCGACAGGGCCCGCGTCGGACGTCGTTGCCGCCCTCCTTGCCGCGCTGGTCGGCGCCTGCGTGGGTGGGATCGTCGTGCTGGTCGTGGAAGGCGCCAAGCGCTTCCGTCGCTGAAGCGGCCGCGGGGCTCAGCGGACGGCATCCCGGGCATCGCCCCGGATGCGTCTTGCCTCGGCCTCGAGGTGCGCCATCGTGCCGTCGGCTTGCATGGACGCAACCTGTGCGTCGAACGCCCGGAGCAACGCGCCATCAGCGTCTTCTCGGGGCAGGGCGAGGTGGATGCCGATTTCGACGGCCGCTGCATCGCCGCGGATCAGCGCGGCGAATCGCGGGTCGTCCATCAGCCGCTCCGCGGCGAATCGATTGACCAAGGCGTAGTCGATCCGTCCGGACGCCAACTTGCTGAGGTTCTGGACGTCGCTGTCGACCTCCTCGACCTGCCAACGTGCCTCCCTGGCGCCCTCGTCCAAGTGCTCGCCGTACGACCAGCCGCGGATGACGCCCACCCGGCGCCCATGGAGGTCTTCCAGCCGGGTGAAGCGCGATGCGCCGTCGGCGCGGGAGTAGACCTCGATGCGTTCGACGGCGTAAGGGGCGCTGTAGGCCGCGAACGCCTCGCGCCGCGGCGTCCAGACCACGCCACCGGCCGCGGATCGGCCCGACTGGAGATCGCGGATCAGCCGCTTGAAGGGGACGGCGCGTACCTCCACGGGCCGCCCCAAGCGCCGGAAGACCTCGCGGACGATGGTCGGGTAGAGGCCCTCGGCGCGGCCATCGGGGCCCCGGTACATCGTCGGTGGGCTGTTGGCGTCGAACTGGACGACCACCGTGGACGCCGCCGCCGCCCCGCCGACCGCGACCAGCAGAAGGGCGCACGCAGCGGCGGAGCGCCATCCCGCCATCAGAACAACTCGATGTCGTCGCCCTTGCTGTTCATCTTGTCCATGAACTCCCTGATCGCCTGTTCGACGGTGAGGCCGCGCAACAGCACCGCTTCGAACATCTCCACTTCCTCCGGCATGGAGTAGCGCGCCCGGATCTTCCCCTGCAGCGCCGCCCATGCCGCTGCCGATGCCGCTTGGTCCTGGTCGCCGACCAGCTCGGCCAGCCAGGCAAGGCCGTTGTTGACGTGGGCAAGGCGTTGGGACAAGCGATCGTAGAACTGGAAGGCGACGATGGCCTGGTTGACCATGCCGGCGACGTTCATCGTCGCCATCATCAACTCCATCTTCACCGGCCCGGTCGCCTCGGTATCGGCGAGGCCGGAGATGCGCTCGTTGATCAGCTTGATGGTGTTGGCCATCGTCGTGAAGGTGCCGGTGAGCGCGTCCACGGAGGCATTGCTGTCGGTCATCGCGGCTTCGACCTGCGCCACCGCCAGCTCCATCATCAGCACTGTTTCGCGCAGATGGTTCCAGTCGGGCCCCGGGTTGTTGACCTGCGTGCCGCGAACCATGCCGTCATTGCCAGCCATGAGCTTCCCCTCGATGCCCCGATGCAACCCATAGTGGCGGAAACCGCCGCCGGCCCGCCAGCGCTTTCATGGCGGTTTGCCCAGTTTGAAGGTTGCAAGCCGTCATCACGGCGTGAGTTCGAGCCGTGCGTGCGCGGGTCCGGGCAGGAAGGGCGCCGTCCGCCCCGAGGCCCAATCGGCGTGACCGGCTCCCCAGAAGCGCGACAGGGGGTGTCCGACCTGGCCGCCCGGCAGTTGGAAGATCCCCTCCGTGCGATGCGCCGGCGAGACCACCAGGCGCTGGCTGGCTCCGAATGCAGGCGCCTGGATGCGCGGCATCTGCACGTCGCCCGGCAGGGGCTCCGACACCATGCACAGGGAGGGGCGCAGCCACTCCGGGACGCCGCTCGCCAGCGGGTGGCACACGCGGCTGAGATTGGCTTCGCCCCACGTCCGCGCCGTCAGCGGGCCGTCCCGACCGGCGCGGACGTCGGCGGCGGCGGCGGTGGCGGCATCGGCGAGCAAGGCCTCCCAGCTCTCGAATCGCGGTGGCAGGAGGTGCGCTGGCTGCCGCGTGACCAGGGGCCATAGGACGCCCTCGAGCTGCGGCAGATCGGGCATCACGAAGCGTTCCCCGAGCGCCGCCTTCGCCGGGCCCAGCAGGCCGTTGCGCACCCGGGCCAGCACTTCGAGCCGGAAGGCCCGGGTGAGGCGGTACCCGCTGGAATCGATCGAGGCGCGGCCGCTCCAATCGGCGGCGGCATCGGCGATCGATTCGCGCTCTGCGGGCGCCAGGGTCGCCGCGGTATCCCTCAGCAGTGCGTTCCAGCGTTCGAGGAACAGCGCGCGGTCGTCGAGTTGCAGCGCCAGAAGCGCCGGCTCGTCGGGCGTCGCTCCGGCCGCGAGGGCGTCTGCGATCTGCTTCTGCCGTGCGCCCAGCGCGTATCCCGCGTCGCCGATCAGGGCGAGCAGCTCGCCATCGGCGATCCGCGCATTCGCGGACCACAGCCGGCCCGAGGGGGGATCCACGAGTTCCGGTTGCAGCGGGGAATGGGCCGGATGCCAGCCCGCCCAGTCGCAGCCCTCCAGGGGCAGCAGCGGTGCCTTCGGATCGCAGCCGCCAACACGCACGGGGATGCGTCCGACGAGGCGCCAGGCGATGCGGCCTTCCGCGTCGCCGATCAGCATGTTCTGTGCTGGCACGCCGGCCTCGCGCGCCACGTGCAAGGCCTCGTCGAGGTCGTTGGCGCGCACGAGGTCGAGCAGGGCGAAGTTGAGGCTGCCGGGCAGCTGCGCCGTCCAGCGCAGGGCGAGCGCGCTGCCGTCAGGCCCCTCGTGGACGATCGGACCCCAACGGGTTTCGCGGACCTCAAGCGTTTCGGGCCGCGCACCCGCCACGTCGATGGTTTCGCGATGAACGACGATCTCGGCGTCGCCCTCCGGGGTGCGGTATCGCGTCTTCGCGGCATCGGCGAAATCCACGCGGAAGAAATCGAGCCAGTCGCCGTAGCTGTTGGTGAAGGTCCAGGCCACGCGGGGCGTGCTGCCGGCGATCACGCCCGGCACGCCGGGCAAGGTGACGCCGGTGACGTCCGCCCGCCCGTCGGGCGCCTGCGGGTCGGCGTAGCGGAGGCGGGCGCGATACCACAGGGACGGTGCCCGTAGGCCGAGGTGCATGTCGCCGGCCACGATGGCGCGGCCGTCCGCAGTGGCGACTCCGCCGACGGCGAAGTTGTTGCTGCCCGGTGCCGCGGGCTCGGCCGCCGCGAAAATCCGGTCCTCGGCAGGTTGCGGCAGTGTGCGTAAATCCAGCATGTCCGCTCCAGGCAGGATGGCATCGCCTCGTGCCTCGCCGAACAGCGGGGCGTCCCATGCCGTTCCGTCGCGCAGCAGCAGGTCGGCCAGTGGCGCCGGCAGGACGCCGCGGATGCGCCAGAGCGCGAGCTCGCGCGAATTCGCTTCGTCTTGCAAGTCGAAGAACATGGCGTAGCCGGTCAGCGCCGAGTCGACTTCGCTCCAGGGTTCCGGCGTTTGTCGCAGCAGGAGGTAAGGCCAGGGGCGGACTGCCAGCGAATCCAGCCCGGCGTTCACGCCCTCGGTGTAGGCCTTCAATGCCGCTGCGCGGGCTCCGGTGATTTCGGCCAAGGCCGCTTCACTGCGGGGACGCAGGCGGTGCAGGCGGTTGGTGCGATCCACCTCGAGCGCCCGGTTCCCGAACAGCGCGGCGAGCTCGCCGGCGGCGACGCGGCGGGTCAGGTCCATGTCGAAGAACCGCTCCTGGCCGTGCACGAAGCCGAGGGCACGAGCCATGTCCAACTCGTTCGCCGCTTCGATGTCGACCATGCCGTTCGCATCGCGCGTCACCGAGACGGGTGCCGAAAGGCCGGGCAGCGCGAGGCTGCCCTCGTAGGTCGGCACGCTGCCGCGGAGGAGCAGCCATGCGGCCAGAGCGACGAGGAGGGCGAGTGCCGCAAGCGCCCAGACAAGGCGGGTGATCCACGTCCGCATTTGGTCGACTCCCCTCGGATGAGCCGGCAGACTAGCTGAGCCCGATGGCCGGCGGGAGTGGCCCCGCCCTCGACCGAGAAGGAATGCTGCGATGCCGTGTTTCCACCGATTTCCGTCCGCGTCCCTGGCCTCCCGTCGTAGCGCCGGAATCGTCGTGATCGCGGCGGCCCTGCTGCTTGCCGGTTGCGCCACCTCGCCCACGGGGCGGAGCCAGTTCATCGCGGTCAGCGATGTGCAGATGGACCAGTTGGGCGCCACCTCCTTCGAGCGGATGAAGCAGAGCGACCGGCTCTCGCGTGACGCGCGAAAACTCGCCACGGCGCGTTGCGTGGTCGATGCCCTGATGCCGGCCCTGCCACCGGCCGGCCAGCGCGTGGCCTGGGAGGTCCAGGTCTTCGAGGACGCCAATCCGAATGCCTTCGCCCTGCCGGGCGGCAAGGTTGGCGTGAACACCGGGATGTGGACCGTCGCCAGGACACAGGACGAGCTGGCGGCCGTGATGGCGCACGAACTGGCGCACGTCGTGGCGCGGCACGCGGCGGAACGCGTCTCGCAGCAGATGGCGGCGGGCGTCGCGCTCGAAGCGGCGCAGTCCTACAGCGGATCGCGGACCTCGCCCGAGAACACGCGTCTGCTGATGGGCGCGCTCGGCCTCGGCGCCCAGCTCGGCGTGATGCTGCCCTTCTCGCGCGTGCACGAAACCGAGGCCGACGTGCTCGGCCAGCGGATCATGGCCGAAGCCGGCTTCGACCCGGCGGGTGCGGTCCGCCTGTGGCAGGGGATGATCGACGCAAGCCGTGGCGATCGCGTGCCGCAGATCCTCTCGACGCATCCCGACCCGCAGAACCGCATCGCCGCCCTGCAGGCGCGGGTGCCGGAACTGCAGCCGGTGGCGGCGCAGGCGCGCACGGACGGACGGCGCCCGGCCTGCCGGATGTGAGGCCGCGCGCCCCGGGCGCGCGACCGGTGCCTCAGGCGGCCTCGATCCGGTCCACTTTCTGGAACCCGCGCGGCAGCATCTGCCCGCGGCTCGCGCGTGCGCCCTCATAGGCTTGCAGGTCACGCCAGCCGAGCGTGAGCTTGCGCGCGCCGCAGAACAGCGTGGCCTCGCCGCCGTGGCGCACCACGGCGAGCGCGGTCACCACCTCCTCGCCGCTCTTCAGCTTCGCCGGCGGGATCTGGATCAGCTTGTTGCCCTTGCCCTTGTCGAGCTCCGGCAGTTCCTTCAGCGGGAAGGCGAGCAGATGGCCGGCGGTGGTGACCGCGACGACCCAGTCGGTGGCCGGGTCGTTCACCGGCACCGGCGGCAGCAGGCTGGCGCCGCTGTCCGGGTTGAACAGCGCCTTGCCCGACTTGTTGCGGCCGACGAGGTTCTCGAAGCGGGTGGTGAAGCCGTAGCCGAACGAGGACGCCAGCAGGAAGCGCTGGTCGTTCTCGGCGGCCAGCGTGGCCACCATCTGCGCGCCGGCCGGCAGGGTGAAGCGGCCCGTGATCGGCTCGCCGTTGCCGCGCGCCGAGGGCAGGGTATGGGCGCCCGTCGAGTACGCGCGGCCGGTGGAGTCGAGGAAGGCGGCCTGCAGGTTGCTGCGGCCGCGCGCGAAGCTCTGCAGCGCGTCGCCCTCGCGGTAGCTCAAGGACGCCGGGTCGACGTCGTGGCCCTTGGCGGCGCGGATCCAGCCCTTCTGCGACAGCACGATGGTGACCGGCTCGCTCGGCACCAGCTCGGTCTCGTCGATGGCCTGCGCGGCCTGGCGCGCCACCAGCGGGCTGCGGCGGGCGTCGCCGAACTTCTTCGCATCGGCCAGCAGCTCGTCCTTCAGCAGCTTCTTCAGCTTGGCGTTGCTCTCCAGCGTGGCGACGAGCTTCTCGCGCTCCTTGGCGAGCTCGTCCTGCTCGCCGCGGATCTTCATCTCCTCGAGGCGCGCCAGCTGCTTCAGCTTGGTCTCGAGGATGTACTCGGCCTGATCCTCGGACAGGCCGAAGCGCGCGATCAGCACCGCCTTCGGCTCGTCCTCGGTGCGGATGATGCGGATGACCTCGTCGAGGTTCAGGAAGGCGACGAGCAGGCCTTCGAGCAGGTGCAGGCGGCGCTCGACCTTGTCGAGGCGGTGCTTCAGTCGGCGCTTCAGCGTGTCGGTGCGGAACTGCAGCCATTCGCCGAGGATCGACTTGAGGCCGCGTACCTGCGGACGGCCGTCGAGGCCGATGATGTTGAGGTTGACGCGGAAGCTCTTCTCGAGGTCCGTCGTCGCCATCAGGTGGCCCATCAGCGCGTCGATGTCGACGCGGTTGCTGCGCGGGACCAGCACGAGGCGCACCGGGTTCTGGTGGTCCGACTCGTCGCGCAGGTCCTCCAGCCACGGCAGCTTCTTCGCGCGCAGCTGGGCGGCGATCTGCTCCATGATCTTCGACGGCGACACCTGGTAGGGCAGGGCCGTCACGACGATGTTCTGGCCTTCCTTGATGTACGTGGCGCGGGCGCGGACGCTGCCGTTCCCCGTCTCGTACATCGACAGCAGGTCGGCGGCCGGCGTGATGATCTCCGCGCCGGTCGGGTAGTCCGGGCCGCGGATGTGCTCGCACAGGTCGCGCGTGGTGGCGTCGGGGTCGTCGAGCAGGCGAACGCAGGCGCTCACGACTTCGTTCAAGTTGTGCGGCGGCACGTCGGTGGCCATGCCGACGGCGATGCCGGTCGTGCCATTGAGCAGCAGGTGCGGCAGGCGCGCCGGCAGCCACGTGGGCTCGTCGAGCGTGCCGTCGAAGTTCGGCGACCACTCCACGGTGCCCTGGCCGAGCTCGCCGAGCAGCACTTCGGCGATCGGCGTCAGCTTCGACTCGGTGTAGCGCATCGCCGCGAAGCTCTTCGGGTCGTCCGGCGAGCCGAAGTTGCCCTGGCCTTCGATCAGCGGGTAGCGGTACGAAAACGGCTGGGCCATCAGCACCAGCGCCTCGTAGCAGGCCGAATCGCCGTGCGGATGGAACTTGCCGATGACGTCGCCGACGGTGCGCGCCGACTTCTTCGGCTTGGCCCCGGCGTTGAGGCCCAGCTCGCTCATCGCATAGATGATGCGGCGCTGCACCGGCTTCAGCCCGTCGCCGAGGAAGGGCAAGGCGCGGTCGAGCACCACGTACATCGAATAGTCGAGGTAGGCGCGCTCGGCGTACTCGTGCAGCGGGATCTGCTCGAAACCGTGGAAGGCGGGGCGGGCGGGGTCGGTCATCGGAACGCGGGCAGCCGGTGGATCGGGGCCGCGAGTTTACCGGGTCGGCCGTCGCGGGCCCTGCGACAACGCCCGCCGGCCGGGGCTACTCGCCAGGCCCGCGCTCTGGCAGCGGTTTCTTGGCCAGTTTGCGCTGCAGGCTGCGGCGGTGCAGGCCGAGGGCGCGGGCGGCCGCCGAGACATTGCCGTCGTGTTCGGCCAGCACGCGCTGCAGGTGCTCCCATTCCAAGCGTTTCGGGTGCAGGGGGCCGTCGGACGGGCCGGGAAGGAGGTCCTCGTCCCCGTCGTCGATGTCGTCAGCGCCGAACAGGGCCCGAAGCACGTCGTCGGCGCTGACCGGTTTGGGCCGGTAGTCGGTGGCGCCGCGCTTGATGGCCTCGACGGCGGTCGCGATCGAGGCATAGCCGGTCAGCAGCAGGATCGGCGTGTCGGGTTGCCACACGCGCAAGGGCTCGATCAACGCGAGCCCGTTGTCAGCGCCGAGCTTCAGGTCGAGCACGATGCCGGAGAGGGGTTCATGGGCCAGCCGCAGCGCCTGCGCAGCCTCGGCGGCGTGACGGCAGGGCTGGCCGCGTCGTTCCAGCGCGCGCGCCAGCACGGCGGCGAAGGCCGCGTCGTCATCGATGAGCAGCACCGGGAGCGTCGTCATCGGGACACGCCCACCGAGGGTTCGAACGCCCGCCACGGCAGGTCGAGCCGGCTCAGGCTGCCCCCGCCCTTCGCGGGATGCACGTGCAGGGCACCCCCGAGATGCTCGATGGTCGCGTTGGCGATGGCGAGGCCGATCCCCAAGCCAGGCGAGTCCGGTTCGGCGGCGCGGCGGGCGGCGCGGCTGTCGAAGCCGGCGCCGCGGTCCTGCACGACGATCCGCAGGCCACCGTCGGGCCCCGGCTCCGCGCGGAGGGCAAGCCGGGCGTCCCCGGCGGCGATGCCGGCATCCGCGGCGTTCTCGAGCAGGTGGCCCAGGCTGCCCCACAGGGCGAGCGAGGGTTGCACGGTGCGCCCGGCGACCGCCGGGTCGACGTGCACCGTGAGGGTGGCCTGGGGGCGCAACAGCAGCAGGCGGTCCTTCAGGGTGTCGAGCATCGCCGCCAAGGGTTGTGGGGCGGGCGTCTCGCGCGTCGTCGCGGCGAGTCGGCGCACGGCATCGCGGGCGAAGGCGAGCTGCTGGGCCATCAGTGCGAGGTCCTCGCGCGAGGGGCCGTGGTCAGGATCGGCACGCCACTCGTCGACGAGCAGGGCGGCCGTGTTCAGCGGCGTGTTGATGTCGTGGGCCGCTGACGCGGATTGCAGTGCCAGGGCGTGCAGGCCCTCGTCACGCAGCCGCCGTTCGCGGGCGTCGCGCAGGGCGTCGTCCCGGGCCTTCAGTCGACGGGCCAGCGCCAGGCCGAAGACGCAGAACAACACCAGGCCGAGGATGAAGTTCGCCGCCATGCCGGTGAGGTGCAAATCGAACAGCACGGCGCCGTGCTGATGCGCCAGCGGCGGCGCGAACCGCGCGAGCAGGGCGTAGCCCATCGCGGCCGCGGCCCCGATGGCGAGCACCCGCGAGGGCGCCAGCGCCGTGGCGGTCAGCGCGACCGGCACCAGATACAGCTGGATGAAGGGGTTCATGACCCCGCCGGAGAAAAACAGCACCCACGTGAGGGCGACGAGGTCGATGCCGAGTCCGACCATCAGGCGCGCTTCGCTGGCCGGCTGGCGTTGGCGCCACAGGCCGATCAGGGCGTTCGACGCGCCGAGCGCGCACGCCCCGAGCAGCAGTGCGGGCCACGGCAGTTCGAGTCGCAGTGCCTCCTGGGCGACGGCGAACGCGATGAACTGGCCGGCCACGGCGCACCAGCGCAGGGCATACAGCGTGGCATCGAGGCTGTCGTGGCGGGCATCGGTGGACATGGGGCAAAGGGTAGCCCGCCGCGACCGGGCGCGGAGCGCAAGCGGGGTGCGACGTTGTGTCGCATCGCCGGCCTACGCTCGGCGGTTGCGACGTCGAGTGGCCGATCCGGGTCAGCGCCACCACCACCAGGCCAGCGCCGCCAAGGCGGCGCCTTTCAGCGTCACGGCCAGCAGGGCGATGGCCGTGGCGCGACGGTCGCGACGCCCGGGCGTTCGGGGGCTCGACATGGGATCTCAGGCGAGCCCGTAGCTGGTCGCCAGCCACTGCATGAAGGCGGGCAGCGGCAGAGCACCGCTGGTGCGGGCCACCTCGTGGCCGCCGTCGCGGCTGCCCTGCCAGGCGATCAGCGTGGGCAGGCTCTGGATACGGAACTGCGAAGCCAGCTGCGGCTCGGCCTCGGTGTCGAGCTTCAGGAAGCGGAACTGCGGTTCGAGCCGCTGGCAAGCGGCGGCGAAGACCGGCGCGAAGCTGCGGCAGGGGCCACACCACGCCGCCCACGCGTCGATGATCACCGGCTGTTCGGATTTGAGCAGCAGCGCTTCGGCGTTCTTTGCCGTCAGGGACAGGGGCATGCCGGTGAACAGGCCGTGGCCGCAGCGCCCGCACTTCGGGTCGTCGCCCAGGCGTGCGTCGGGCACGCGGTTGATCGACAGGCAGTGCGGGCAGGCGAGTTGCGTGGTGTCGGTGTCCATGGCGCGCAGGGTAGCGCCCGACGGGCGATGCGGCATGGTGCAGGGCCGCATCGACGCCGGCGTCACGACGACGTCATGGCGACGCGAGCGCCGGCGCGGCATGGCATCCTTCGCCGCCTTCCCACTCTTGGAATCCCGTCCGATGGAGCTCTACGCCGGCAACACCTACCTGTGGACGAAGCTGCTCCACACGCTCTTCGTGATCGCTTGGATGGCCACGGTGTTCTACCTGCCGCGTATCCTCGTGAACATCGCGGAAGCGGCCTCGGAGCCTGCGGTCGTCGCCCGCCTCGTGCTGATGGGCAAGCGCCTCTACCGCTTCGGCCACGTGATGCTGGGCTTCGTGTTCCTGTTCGGCTTCCTGCTGTGGTTCGGCCGCGTCATCGATGACTCGCTGTGGCCGCACATCACCGCCGGCCGCGGCTGGATGCATCTGAAGTTCCTGCTGGTGCTCGGCGTCCTCGCCCACTTCATCGTCGCCGGCCGGATGGTAAAGGCCATCGAAAAAGGCGCGGCGCCGAAGTCGGCGACGTGGCTGCGCTGGTTCAACGAGATCCCGGTGGTGTTGCTGCTCGTGATCCTGGTGCTGGTGTTCATCAAGCCGATCTGACGGGCCGGCCTTACGCGGGCGCTCCCGCGTTGGGCAGCGCCCGCTTCAGTACCCACCACGCGAACAGGCCGCCGGTCACGTACATCAGCAGCGAATAGAGCGCCGGCACCACCGCGGCGCCCGGCATCGACAGCACGTGCAGGGCGACGAAGATCGCCAGCGTGCCGTTGTGGATGCCGATCTCGAAGGCGATGGCGGTGGCCTGCGGCACGCCCAATCGCGCGGCGCGGCCGGCGGCGTAGCCGGACAGCAGGCTGGCGAGGTTGAACAGCAGGGCGGCAAGGCCGACGACCGCGGCGTAGGTCGACAGCGTCTCCCATTCGAAGACCACCGCGGCACCGATCAGCACGACGAGGATGAGCGTCGAGGCGAGGCGGATGGGTTTGTCGAGTTTTTCGGCGATCACCGGACGCCACGCGCGCAAGCCCATGCCGATCACCACGGGCAGGATCACCAGCACGCCGACCTCGATGATCTTCTGGGTCGGTGGCGGCACGGCCTGCTCGCTGGCCATCAACCAGGCGAGGCCGAGCGTGACCCAGAGGGGCAGGGTCACCAGGGCCAGAACGCTGTTGATCGCCGTGAGCGTGATGTTCAGCGCCACGTCCCCGCGGGCCAGATGCGAGAACAGGTTGGCCGTCACGCCGCCGGGCGAGGCGGCGAGCAGCACGAGGCCGAGGCCCAGCTCCGGCGGCAGCCCAAAGCCGATGGCCAACCCGAACGCCACCGGCGGCAGCAGCACCGTCTGCACCGCCAGTGCCACCACCACGGCTTTCGGCGCCGTCGCCACGCGCTTGAAGTCGGCGAGCGTGAGGTGCAGGCCGAGGCCGATCATCACGATGCCCAAGGCGATCGGCAGGAAGAGGCTGAAGATCGGGTTGTCGGCCATGGCGTCTCTGGTGCGGTGCGGCAGGGCGGCTCAGGGGGTGAGCACGAGTTTCCCGACACTCTGCCCGGACTCGATGCGCCGGTGTGCCTGCGCCGCGTCAACGAGCGGGAAGGCTTCCACCGGCGGCGGCAGAAGGCGGCCGTCGGCAAAGCGCTCGAGCAGCCACAGCATGCCCTCGCGCAGGCGCGGGGCCTCCGCCGACAGGAAGCTGAGGTTCGCGGCCATGACGCTGCGGTTGCTCGTGGTCATCGCCAACGGGTTGAAGCGCGGCGTCCGCCACCAGTCCCAGGCCAGTTTCAGCCAGTTCACCCGGCCGTCCTTGGGCAGCATCGAGGCGAAACCGTAGACCACCAGCTTTCCCATCGGGGCGAGGGCGTCGAAGCTGGCCTGCAGGGTCGACACCCCGTTGGCGTCGAACACCGCGTGGAAGCCCTCGGGAGCGATCGCCCTCGCCGCCGCGACCCAGTCGAATGTCGATTTGTCGATGACGTGGGTCGCGCCGAGCGCCTTCGCCGCGTCGACCTTGTGCGCGGCGCCGACGACGCCGGTGGCCTCGACGCCCGCCAGGCGAGCCAGCTGCAGCAGGGCGCCGCCCACGCCACCGGCGGCCGAGTGCACCAGCCACCGGTCACCCGCCCGCGGATGCACCTGCTGGTGCGCCATGAACCAGGCGGTCAGGAACACCGTGGGCAGGGCCGCGGCCTGCGCGCTGGACAGCGACGCCGGGGTCGCGAACACGCGGTCCTCGGGCAGGCAGATCGCGCTGGTGTAGCCACCGAACAGCGTCACGCCGATGGCGCGGTCGCCCATCCGCCAGCCCTCGACGCCGTCACCGACCGCATCGACCACGCCGGCCACCTCGAAGCCCGGCGTGATCGGGTAGCCGTGCAGGCGCTTGGCGCTCTCGTAGAGGCCCATGCGGATGATGCCGTCCGCGTAGTTGACGCCGCAGGCTTCGACGCGAAGACGCACTTCACCGCGCTTCGGCAGCGGGTCGGGCGATTCGACGAGGCGCAGCGCGTCGTAGCCGCCGGGCCGTTTGATGACGATGCGCCGCATGGGGTTCAAGCGATTGCCGGGCGGCGCCAGCGCGCCACGCCCATCGCGATGGGCAGCGGGATCGCCAGCGTCGCGATGGCCATCCACAGCGGGTGTGGCAACAGGCTGATGTTGATGGCGCACAGCACCACCATCAGCAGGCCGAGGGCGATGCCGAGGCCCTTCCATCGGGCCCGGGCGATGGCGGTCGCGACCAGCACCGACACCGCCGTGGCGATGGCATAGGCCAGCACCACCCACGCCTTCGCCGCGACGGGCATCGCTTCGACGATGGTCGCCATCTGCTCGTGGCTGTCCGGATCGATGCCTGGCGGCAGTGGCCACAGGTGGTGGCCGATCATCTGCACGCCGGCCACCGTCAGGCTCATCGCGACGGCGCCGGCGAGGAACGCGAAGATCGCTCGCAGCATGGTGGTTCTCCCTCCCCAAGGAGCGCCCAGACTGCGGCAGCCCGGGCCAAAAAGGAAACGGGCCCGAAGGCCCGTTCCTCGTTCAGCGATGGCGGGGCCGATCAGGCCGGGCGCGTGCCGTCGCGGCGCTGGCCGCCCTGGCGTTGGCCACCGCCACCACCGTCGCGGCGCGGGCCGCCGGCGTGGCCCTGCGGACGGCCGCCGTCACGGCGCGCGCCGTGGGCGTGGCCGTCGCGGCGCGGGGCGCCGGCGTTGCCACCGGCCGGACGTTCGCCATCGCGACGCGGCGGGCGCGGGCCCTGCGGGCGGCGCGCGCGCTGCTGGCCGGCCGTGCTGTCGTCGTTGATGTCGTTGCCGTCGCGGAAGCTCCAGTCCGGCGGGAAGCCGTCGAGGCCACGCACCTCCAGCGGGTCCTTGAGGATGCGCTGCACCTGGCGGAGCAGCTTGGCCTCGTCCTTCGACACCAGCGAGATCGCCTCGCCCGTGCAGCCGGCGCGGCCGGTGCGGCCGATGCGGTGCACGTAGTCTTCGGGGACCATCGGCAGTTCGAAGTTGATGACGCGCGGCAGGGCCGGGATGTCGAGGCCGCGGGCGGCGATGTCGGTCGCCACCAGCACGCGCACCGTGCCCTTCTTGAAATCGCCGAGCGCGCGCAGGCGGGCGTTCTGCGACTTGTTGCCGTGGATGGCCTCGGCCGGGATGCCGGCGGCGGTGATCTGCTTGGCGAGGCGGTCGGAGCCGTGCTTGGTCTTGGCGAAGACCAGCGTCTGGTCCTGGTAATGCGTCGAGAGCAGCTTCAGCAGCACTTCGCGCTTTTGCGTGTCGCGCACCGGGTGCACGCGGTGGGTGACCGTGGCGGCGACGACGTTCGGCGGCGTGACCTGGATCTCCTGCGGTTCGCGCAGCGCTTCCTTGGCGATCTCGCGGATGGCCTTGTCGAAGGTGGCCGAGAACAGCATCGTCTGGCGCTGCTTCGGCACCATCGCGATGATGCGGCGGATCGCCGGCAGGAAGCCGATGTCGAGCATGCGGTCGGCCTCGTCGAGGACGAGCACCTGGACCTCGCGCAGGTCGACGTTGCGCTGCTGCAGGTGGTCGATCAGGCGGCCCGGGCAGGCCACGATGATGTCGACGCCGCGGCGCAGGGTGTTGGCCTGGTTCACCAGCGAGACGCCGCCGTAGACGACGGCCATCTTCAGCGACAGGTGCTTGGCGTAGTCGCGCAGGTTGTCGTGCACCTGCTGGGCGAGTTCGCGGGTGGGGGCAAGGATCAGCGCGCGCGGGTTGCGGCTGCGCTCCCCCGTGCTGAGTTTCTGCAGCAGGGGCAGGCCGAAGGCGGCGGTCTTGCCGGTGCCGGTCTGCGCGCCGGCGAGCAGATCGCGGCCTTCGAGGGCCGCCGGAATGGCCTCGGCCTGGATCGGCGTGGGCGTGGTGAAGCCGAGGCCGTCGAGCGCACGGCAGAGCGCGGGCGTGAGCCCGAGGGATTCAAAAGTCACGATGGAACACTCCTAGCGAAAAACCCGGAGCGTTCCCTGGAACCGCGCTGCGAGAAGGTGCGGACGAACCGCTGACGGTGCCCTTGGGCGGGCGGAAGGGCCGGGGCGACGGCTTCAAGCCGAGGCGCGCGGCCGGCGTGGGGACCTTGGATCACCCGGCACCGGAAGCCGCGCACCCTACGGCAAGCGCGGCCGCCGCGCCAGCCCGGCGTTCCGACGGTTCAGCCGCGAGCCATCGCCTCAAGCCGGATCCGGCGCCAGCAGCACGTCGGCATCGAGCCTGGCCAGCAGGCGCTGGCCCACGCTGCCCAGCAGGCCGCCCAGCCACGGGCCGCGGCCGCGGGTGCCGATCACCACGAGGTCCGTGCTTCGCTCAGCGGCCTCCCGTTCGACCGTCTCCGCCGCGTCCCCGCGGCGGAAGTGCGCCACCCAGTCCGGGTAGCGCGCCGACAGCGCCTCGAAGCGGGCCAGCGCCGCTTTCTCCGCTTCGACGGTGAAGCGCTCGAGCGCGGCGGGATCGGGCTGGACGAGGGCCAGCGTGGCCTCGGGCAGCGACGGATGCACGTGCAGCAGGTGTTTCTCCGCGGCCGGGGCCAGCAGCGGCGCCCAAGGCAGGGCGCGTTCGGCGCCGTGGCTGAAATCGGACGCGCCGAGGACGCGTCGCCAAGGCGCGGTGGCGGGACGGCGACAGACGAGCAGGGGCAGCGGGCAGGCGTGCACGGCCGCTTGGGCCGTGGTGCCGAGCAGCCGCTGGCCAAGGCCGGTCGGCGCATGGGCGCCGAGCACCAGCAGGTCGCCGCCGAGCTCGGCGGCGAGGGCACCGAGGTCGCGTCGGGGCTGGCCCACGAGGCAGTGCACGGTGATGTCCGGATGCGTCAGCGTGGCCAGCCGGGTCCGCTGCTGGCGGAGCCGCGCGAGGCCGGCCTCCTGCAGGGCTTCCAGTCCGATCCACGCCACGCTGCCAGGGTCGCCCCAGGCCGAGACGACGGGCAGCGGTTCGACCACGTGCATCAGGCTGAGCCGGGCTCCAAGGGCGGCAGCAAGCGCATCGGCGCGCAGCAGGGCGTTGTCCGCGCACGGGCTGAAATCACTGGCCACCACCAGGTGGGAGGGGGTGGGGACGGACGCTGCGTGGGGCATGGGCGGAGCTCCCGGGGGCGGTTCTTGCACCTTGCGGGGTGGCGGGCGTCCGTCGCATGACCTCGGTCAAGTATCCTGCGCCGATGTGGAACGACCTGCGCCGTGGGCTCTGGATCGCCCTGGCCTATACGGCGCTGGGCTTGGGTGTCATCGGCGTCGTCCTGCCCGGCTTGCCCACCACCCCCTTCATCCTGGTCGCCGCATGGGCCGCGGCGAAAAGCTCGCGCCGCCTGCACCAGTGGTTGCTCGACCATCGCCTGTTCGGCCCGATGGTGCGCGATTGGCAGGCCCGCGGCGCGGTCAGCCGGAAGGCCAAGCGCATGGCGGTGCTGACGATGTCGCTGTGTGCCGTCCTGATGTTCGCGACGGCTCCGGCGTGGTGGATGGCCGCGACCGGCACGGCCTGCATGGCCGTGGTCGCGATCTGGCTCTGGCGTCGGCCGGAATAGCCCGGGGCCGGGTTCAGGGCGCCGCGTCGAGGATGCGCTTCGCGCCCTTGTAGCTGCGGGTCCAGTGCGGTGCGGAAAGCGCGTCGATGCGCACCCGGCCGCCCCGGCTGGGCGAGTGGATGAAGCGGCCCTCGCCGACGTAGATGCCGACATGGTCGATACGGCCGCGGCCCTGGCGGAAGAACACCAGGTCGCCGGCCGAGAGCGCGGACTTGTCGACCGGCGTGCCGGCCCCGACGAACTGGTCGTTGGCGGTGCGCGGCAGCTCCAGCCCCAGCGATTCGCGGAACACGTACGACGTGAAGCCCGAACAGTCGAAACCGCGCTGCGGCGTGGTACCGCCGTAGCGGTAGGGCGTGCCGATCAGGCCCATCGCCTGCATCAGCACGTCGTCCGCGCGGAGGTCGAGCGGTACCGCGCTGCTGGTTCGGGCGCTGCGCAGGGCGCTCGGTTCCGAAGCGCTCGCCCCAGCGATCGCCTTGCGGTCGCCGAGGCTGGTGCAGCCGGAGAGCAGTCCGAGCGCCAGCGCCAGCGCCACGGCGCTTGGCGTGGCGCCGCGGCGGGCGGGATAATGGGTGGGCGTGGCGTTGCGGCCGTTCATGGCCGCGGAGTCTGCCCCATCCCGCGCGCTGCCTTCCAGCGCCCCATCCCGAGTTTGGAATTCCCATGAAGATCGAGAAAGACCACGTCGTCCGCCTGCATTACACCGTGTCCGAGGCGGGTGGCGAGGCCATCGAGAGCTCGCGCGACCGCGAGCCGCTGGCCGTGCTGATCGGCCACAACGCCATCATCCCCGGTCTCGAGGCCGCACTGGTCGGCCGCGAGGCCGGCGAGACCTTCGACGTCACCGTGGCGCCGGACCAGGCCTACGGGGAGCGACGTCCGGGCCTCGTGCAGCGCATCCCGCGCAAGCACTTCAAGAACCAGAAGCTGGCCGTGGGCATGCAGATCGTCGTCCCGACGCAGATGGGCCCACGTCCGGTCACCGTCGAGAAGGTCGGCCTGTCCGTGGTCGACGTCGACCTCAACCACCCGATGGCCGGCAAGAGCCTGAGCTTCAACGTCGAAGTGGTCGACGTGCGCGATGCGACGGCCGAAGAGAAGGACCATGGCCACGTCCACGGCGAGGGCGGTGTCGAGCACTGACCCTTGCCGCTTCCGGTAGCCACGACGCCCCCGCAGCCCCTAGGCTTCGGGGGCGTTTCTCTTCCAGAGCCCCGATGACTCTTCCCGCCGCCGCGGCGCCGATCGCCGACCGCGATCGCCTTCCCGTCCTGGACATCCTGCGCGGCTTCGCGCTGTTCGGGATCTTCCTGATGAACATCGAGTTCTTCACACGGACGCTGCAGACCTACTCGGGCGGCGTGGCGCCCTCCGAAGGCTGGGACTACGCCTTCGGACTCGCCATCTACGTGGCCGTGCAGGGCAAGTTCTGGGTGCTGTTCGCGCTGCTGTTCGGCATGGGGTTCGCGCTGATGCGCGACCGCGCGTCGACCTCCGGTCGCCCGTTCTTCGGGCTCCATTTGCGGCGTACCTTGCTGCTGGCGCTGTTCGGCGCGCTGCACATCGCCTTCGTCTGGGTTGGCGACATCCTGCTGGCCTATGCGATGACCGCGCTGCTGCTGCTGGCCTTGGCATGGCTGCGCGGCACCGCGGCGTGGGTGGTCGGCGGCGGGTTGTACCTCGGCGTGGCGGTTCTCTGGCTGCTGTTCGGCATGGTCCTCATGGCCATGCCCGAGTCGACTTCGGCCATGGTCCGCGCGGAGATGCTCGGCCTCGTCGCCGAGGCCGACCGCGCCGCCACCGTCTATCGCGAGGGCGGTTTCCTCGAGATCACCCGCCAGCGCCTTTCCGATTACCAGGTGGTCGCCACCGGTGCGCTGCCCTTCCAGATCCCGATGATGCTTGGCGTGTTCCTGCTCGGCCGTTGGCTGGTGGGGACGGGGTACCTCGCCGACCCGTCGGCGAACCGGGGCTTCTTCCTGAAGTTGGCGCTGGGTGGCGTGCTCTTCGGCCTGATGGGCGTGGCGGGCAGCCTGTCGCTCGGGGCGCAGTTCGATCTCGTCGAGGACGTTGCCGCGTCGACGGTCGCCGCGGCCTTGATGTCCCTCGGGAACCTGCCCCTGGCCCTCGGCTACCTCGCGATCGTGGTGTTGCTGGCCAGCGGGCCGCTGCGCGCCCCGCTTGCCCTCCTCGCGCCGGCCGGCCGCATGGCGCTGACGAACTACCTGCTGCAGTCCATCGTCGGCACGTTCATCTTCTACGGTTATGGCTTGGGCCAATGGGGCGAGATCGGCCGCAGCGGCCAGGTCGCGATCGTGGTGGCGGTGTTCGGCCTGCAGGTCGTTTTCAGCCACTGGTGGTTGTCACGATTCCGTCTCGGCCCGATCGAATGGCTGTGGCGCGCGGGCACGTACCTGCAGGTGCCGCCGATGCGGAGGATCGCCCGTGCCTGACGTGCGCTACGACGTCCTCGTCGTGGGCGGCGGCGTGATCGGCCTCGCCTGCGCGCAGGCCCTTGCCTCCGCCGGGCGCGCCGTCGGCCTGCTGGAGCGCGACCGGATCGGGGCGGCCACCAGTCACGGGAACTGCGGCACGCTCACCCCCAGCCACGCCTTGCCGCTGGCGGCGCCGGGCATGGTGGCGAAGGCGTTGGGGTGGATGCTGAAACCCGACGCCCCGTTCCTCGTGCGTCCGCGGTTCGATCCCGCGTTGTGGGCGTGGCTGTTGCGCTTCGCAGCGCGCTGCGACGAGCGCACGTTCCGCGCCGCGATTGCACCGAAGGCCGCGCTCTTGAATGCGTCGAAGACCCTTCTCGACGAACTCGTGCGCTCGCGGGGCATCGATTGCGGCCACCGCAGCGATGGCCTGCTCTACGTCTGGCGCGATGCCGGCGGCTTCGAGGCCGGTTGCCGCAGCCACGCCCTGTTGCGCGACCACGGCATCGCGGTGGACGAATGGGACGGGGCACGTGCCGAACGCGAGGAGCCGGCGCTGCGCGAGGGCGTGGCCGGTGCGCTGTTCTTCCCCGATGACGGGCACCTGCGCCCGGAGCGCTACACGGCGGAACTCGCCCGGATCGCCGGGCGGGACGGTGCCGTCATCGAAGAGGGGGCCGACATCGTCGAACTCCTCCGTGACGGCGACGCTTGGAAGGCCACCGCTCGCGACGGCCGCCGCTGGCATGCTCGCGCGTTGCTGCTGGCCAGCGGCCCGTGGGCCGCACGCATGGCGCGGCCGCTCGGGTTGCGCCTGCCGATCGTCCCGGGCAAGGGCTATTCGATCACCTATGCGCGCCCCGCGCTGGCTCCCCGCCGGCCGCTGGTCCTGAAGGACCATTCCGTCTGCGTCACCGCGTGGGATGACGGCTACCGGCTGGGCAGCACCATGGAGTTCGCCGGCCATGACGAGCGCCTCACCCGTGCGCGCCTCGATGCCCTGGAGCGCGGCGCCGCCGCCGCCCTGCGCGAGCCGACCGGGCCGACGAAGCGCGAGGAGTGGTTCGGTTGGCGGCCGATGACGTGGGACGACCTGCCGGTCCTCGGCGCCGTCCCCGGCCAGTCCGGTCTGTGGCTGGCGGTGGGGCACGGGATGATGGGCATGGGCATGTCCGCGGTGACGGGGCGACTGGTCGCCGATCTCGTCACGGGGCGGCCCCCGGTGATCGATCCGACCCCTTACGCCATCACCCGTTTCGGCTGAGCAGCACCTCTCGCATGGATCTTTTCTCCCTCCGACGTGGCCATGCGCCGCTGCTGATCAGCGTGCCGCACGATGGCGCCCACATCCCAGCGGAGCTCGCTGCGAGGATGACGCCCGAAGCCCGTCGGGCGCCGGATACCGACTGGTGGATGTCGAAGCTCTATGCCCCGATCGCCGAAGCGCTGGGGGCGTCCCTGATCGTCCCGACGCACTCGCGCTACGTCGTTGACCTGAACCGCCCCCCGGACGACGTCCCTCTCTACCCCGGCCAGAACACCACGGGTCTGTGCCCCGCCGTGCGCTTCAGCGGCGCTCCGGTCTACCTCGACGGCCAAGGGCCGGAGCCCGATGAGATCGCCATGCGCGTCGAGACCTATTGGCGCCCCTACCACGAGGCCCTCGCTGCCGAGCTGGCCCGCTTGCGCGGACGGCATGGCCGCGTGCTGCTCTGGGAAGGCCACTCGATCGCTTCGATCGTGCCCTTCCTGTTCGAGGGCGAATTGGCCGAACTCAATCTCGGGACGGCCGACGGCGCGAGCTGCCGACCGGCCACGGAAGCGGCGCTGCAGGATGCCTTGGCGGAGCAGTCGCGCTTTTCGTGGGTGCTCAACGGGCGATTCAAGGGGGGCTACATCACCCGGCACTATGGCCGCCCGGAGGACGGCATCGAGGCCGTCCAGCTCGAAACCGCCCAGCGCGCCTACATGGTCGAACCTGGTGGCGGCTTCGAGCCCGGGGAGGCGGCCCCGCTCCAGCGGCAAATCCAACGCTTGATCGAGGCCGCCTTGGGTTGATCCGTGGTGGCCACCGGCCGGCCAGTAAATGCGCGCTAAATCGCGACGGAATCGTCAGCACACCGTCATCTTCGCCGTGTAAATCTATCGTTAATCCGGGGGGCATCGCCGCGCCCCCGGTGCACGGAGCCCGCCATGACCCCCGGAATGTCCCTCGCCCGCTTCCTCGTTGCTGGCTTCATCGCCGTGCTGATGCTGGCGATCGCCAAGGCCGAAGCCTCGGCCTGACCCGCCCGCGCCATACCGTGGCCCTGCCACCGGGCAGGGCGCTTGAGCGCGCGCCTCCCGGCGCGCGTCGTCGTTTCAGGGGGTTACACGTCGAGCGACGCAAGGTCGCCCTTGGTCTCCAGCCAGCTCTTGCGGTCGCCCGCGCGCTTCTTGCTGAGCAGCATGTCCATCAGCGCGCTGGTCGTGGCGCCATCCTCCACCGTGAGCTGCACCAGTCGGCGCGTGTCCGGGTGGATGGTGGATTCGCGCAGCTGCGACGGGTTCATTTCGCCCAGGCCCTTGAAGCGCGTCACCGTGACCTGGCCGCGGATCTTCTCGCGCTCGATCTTCTCCAGCAGCAGGCGCTTCTCCTCCTCGTCCAGCGCGTAGAACACCTGCTTGCCCACGTCGACGCGGAACAGCGGGGGCATCGCCACGAAGACGTGGCCGGCGCGCACGAGGGCGGGGAAGTGCTTGAGGAACAGCGCGGAGAGCAGGGTGGCGATGTGCAGGCCGTCCGAGTCGGCGTCGGCGAGGATCACGACCTTGCCGTAGCGCAGGCCCTCGAGGTTGTCGACGCCCGGATCGCAGCCGATGGCCACGGCGAGGTCGTGCACTTCCTGCGAGCCCAGCACCGAGCCGCTCTCGACCTCCCACGTGTTCAGGATCTTGCCGCGCAGCGGCAGGATGGCCTGGAAATCCTTGTCGCGCGCCTGCTTGGCGCTGCCGCCGGCCGAATCACCCTCCACGAGGAAGAGTTCCGTGCGGCCGAGGTCCTGCAGGATGCAGTCCGCCAGCTTGCCGGGCAGGGCGGGGCCCTGGGTGATCTTCTTGCGGACGACCTGCTTCTCGGTCTTGAGGCGGGCCTGGGCGCGGGCGATCGCCATCTGCGCGATGGCCTCGCCCTGCTCGACGTGCTGGTTCAACCACAGCGAGAACGCATCGTGCGCCGCGCCCTCGACGAAGGCGGCGGCCTGCCGCGAGCTCAGGCGCTCCTTGGTCTGGCCGCTGAACTGCGGGTCGCCCATCTTCAGGGACAGGATGAAGCTGGCGCGGTCCCAGACGTCCTCCGGCGCCAGCTTCACGCCGCGCGGCAGCAGGTTGCGGAAGTCGCAGAACTCGCGCAGCGCGTCGGTGATGCCGGAGCGCAGGCCGTTCACGTGCGTGCCGTGCTGCGCGGTGGGGATCAGGTTGACGTAGCTTTCCTGCGGGCACTCGCCTTCGGGCGTCCAGCACAGCGCCCACTCGGCGATCTCGCCGTCCTTGGCCAGCTTGCCGATGAAGAGGTCGGCCGGCAGCCAGTCCGCGTCGCCGCCGCGGGCGGCCAGCTCGCCCTTGAGGTAATCGCGCAGGCCGTCCTCGTAGTACCACTCGTTGCGCTCGGCGGTGGCCTCGTCGTACAGGGTCACCTTCAGGCCGGGGCAGAGCACGGCCTTGGCGCGCAGCAGGTGGCGCAGGTGGCGCAGGTTGTACTTCGGCGTGTCGAAGTACTTCGGGTCGGCCCAGAAGCGCACCCGCGTACCGGTGTTGCGCTTGGCCACGGTGCCGATGGTCTCCAGCGGCGAGAAGCGGTCGCCGTCGCGGAACTCCATCCGGTACTCGCTGCCTTCGCGGCGGATCTGCACGATGACCTTGGTGGACAGCGCGTTCACCACCGAGACGCCGACGCCATGCAGGCCGCCGGAGAAGGCGTAGTTCTTGCCGCTGAACTTGCCGCCGGCGTGCAGGCGCGTGAGGATCAGCTCGACGCCGGGGATCTTCTCCTCCGGGTGGATGTCCACCGGCATGCCGCGGCCGTCGTCGTTCACCTCGCAGCTGCCGTCTGCCCAGAGCGTCACTTCCACCGTCTTCGCGTGGCCGGCAAGGGCCTCGTCGACCGCGTTGTCGATGACCTCCTGCGCCAGGTGGTTCGGGCGCGAGGTGTCGGTGTACATGCCGGGGCGGCGCTTGACCGGGTCGAGGCCGGAGAGGACTTCGATGTCGGCGGCGTTGTAGCGGGTGCTCATTCGGTGCGGGGTTCCACGGAGTCTGCCAGGCCGCGGGCGGCGGCGAGGCGGGCCGCATAGCCTAGCGGAACCCCGGCTGAGCGGGCGGGTTCGCGCTCGGGGCGCCTAGCCGGTAAAATGCCGCTTTCACGCGGCTTACTCCCATGACTCCCCTGATCTTCGTGACCGGCGGCGTGGTGTCCTCGCTTGGCAAGGGCATCGCGGCGGCCTCGCTCGCGGCCATCCTCGAATCGCGCGGCCTGCGCGTGACGATGATGAAGCTGGACCCCTACATCAACGTCGACCCCGGCACCATGAGCCCGTTCCAGCACGGCGAGGTCTACGTCACCGACGACGGCGCCGAGACCGACCTCGACCTCGGCCACTACGAGCGCTTCATCCGCACCCACCTTTCGCGGAAGAACTCGATCACCACCGGCCGCATCTACGAGGAAGTCATCCGCAAGGAGCGCCGCGGCGACTACCTCGGTGCGACCGTGCAGGTCATCCCGCACATCACCGACGAGATCAAGCGCTGCATCGATGCCGCCACCGAGGGCTTCGACGTCGGCCTGGTGGAGATCGGCGGCACGGTCGGCGACATCGAGTCGCTGCCCTTCCTCGAAGCGATCCGCCAGATCCGCACCGAGCGCGGTCCGGACAAGGCGATCTTCATGCACCTCACCCTGGTGCCGTACATCGCGGCGGCCGGCGAGCTGAAGACCAAGCCCACCCAGCATTCGGTCAAGGAGCTGCGCTCGATCGGCATCCAGCCCGACGTGCTGCTGTGCCGCTCCGAGCAGGCGCTGCCGGACGGCGAGCGCCGCAAGATCGCGCTGTTCACCAACGTGCCGGAGAACGCCGTCATCTCGGCGGTCGATCTCGACAACATCTACAAGATCCCCGGCTGGCTGCACCAGCAGGGCCTCGACCAGATCGTCATCGACCGCCTGCGTCTCGACGCCAGGGCCAAGGCCGCCGATCTCACCGAGTGGAACGCCGTCGTCGACGCGATGGAGCACCCGGTCGACGCCGTCACCGTGGCGATCGTCGGCAAGTACGTCGACCACCAGGACGCCTACAAGTCGCTGGCCGAGGCGCTCAAGCACGGCGGCCTGCGCCAGCGCACCAAGGTGACGCTGAAGTGGCTCGAATCCGAGCAGGTCGAGGCCGAGGGCACCGGGGTGCTCGACGGCGTCGACGCCATCCTCGTGCCCGGCGGCTTCGGCGACCGGGGCTTCGAGGGCAAGGTGGCCACCGCCAAGCACGCCCGCGAGAACCGCATCCCGTACTTCGGCATCTGCTACGGCATGCAGGCGGCGGTCGTCGACGTCGCCCGCCACAAGGCCGGGCTCGCCGGCGCCAACACCACGGAGAACGACCGCAAGGCCGAGCATCCGGTGATCGGCCTCATCACCGAGTGGCGCACCGCCACCGGCGAGGTCGAGAAGCGCGACGAGAACTCCGACCTCGGCGGCACCATGCGCCTCGGCCTGCAGGAGCAGCGCCTGAAGCCCGGCACGCTCGCGCACCGCCTGTACGGCAAGGACGTGGTCGGCGAGCGCCATCGCCATCGCTACGAGTTCAACAACCGCTACCGCACCCAGCTCGAGGACGCCGGTCTCGTTATTGCCGCCAAGTCGATGGACGACCTGCTGGTCGAGATGGTCGAGCTGCCGCAGTCCGAGCATCCGTGGTTCCTGGCTTGCCAGGCCCACCCCGAGTTCACCTCCACGCCGCGCGACGGCCATCCGCTGTTCGTCGGCTTCATCCGCGCCGCCCGCGAGCACAAGGCCGGTGGCAAGCTGCTGAAGGAAGCCTCCTGATGGACCTCTGTGGATTCAAGGTCGGCCTCGACCAGCCCCTGTTCCTGATCGCCGGCCCCTGCGTCATCGAGTCGATGGAACTGCAGATCGAGGTCGCCGGCCGGCTGAAGGAGATCACCTCGGCGCTCGGCATGCCCTTCATCTTCAAGTCGAGCTTCGACAAGGCCAACCGCACCTCGTCGACCAGCTTCCGCGGTCCGGGCATGGACGAAGGCCTGAAGGTGCTCGCCGAGGTGAAGCGCCAGGTCGGCGTGCCGGTGCTCACCGACGTGCACGAGTACACACCGATGGACGAGGTCGCCAGCGTGGTCGACGTGCTCCAGACCCCGGCCTTCCTGTGCCGCCAGACCGACTTCATCCAGAAGGTCGCGCGCGCCGGCAAGCCGGTGAACATCAAGAAGGGCCAGTTCCTCTCGCCCTGGGAGATGAAGCACGTCACCGCCAAGGCGCTGGCCACCGGCAACACCCAGATCATGGCCTGCGAGCGCGGCGCCAGCTTCGGCTACAACAACCTTGTCTCCGACATGCGCAGCCTCGCGGTGATGCGCGACACCGGCTGCCCGGTGGTGTTCGACGCCACGCATTCGGTGCAGCAGCCGGGCGGCCTCGACGGCCGCTCCGGTGGCCAGCGCGAGTTCGTGCCGGTGCTGTCGCGTGCGGCCGTGGCCGTGGGCGTGGCGGGCCTGTTCGCCGAAACGCACCCGGACCCGGAAAAGGCCCTCTCGGATGGCCCGAACGCCTGGCCGCTGGGCAAGATGAAGGCCCTGCTGGAGACGCTGGTCGAGATCGACCAGGTCGCCAAGCGCGCGCTCGCCCGCGACGCCTCGCTGCTCTGATCCCCACGTTCCCTTTCCTCCCGACACACGCCACCCATGACGACCGCCATCACCCGCGTCCACGCCCGCGAGATCCTCGATTCCCGCGGCAATCCCACGCTCGAAGCCGACGTCACGCTGGCCAGCGGCCACACCGGCCGCGCGGCCGTGCCCTCGGGCGCCTCCACCGGCACCAAGGAGGCGGTGGAGCTGCGCGACGGCGACAAGAGCCGCTACCTCGGCAAGGGCGTGACCAAGGCCGTCGGCAACGTCAACACGACGATTGCGAATGCGCTGAAGGGTTTCGATGCCGCCGACCAGGCCGGCCTCGACGGCAAGCTCATCGCGCTGGACGGCAGCGAGAACAAGGGCACGCTGGGTGCCAACGCGCTGCTCGGCGTGTCGATGGCCGCGGCGCACGCGGTGGCGGCCTCGCGTGGCCTGCCGCTGTGGAAGCACCTGGCCGGCGACCGCACGCCGGTGCTGCCGGTGCCGATGATGAACATCATCAATGGCGGTGCGCATGCCGACAACAACGTCGACATGCAGGAGTTCATGGTGCTGCCGGTGGGCTTCGACCGCTTCGCCGAGGCGCTGCGCGCCGGCACCGAGATCTTCCACGCGCTGAAGTCGGTGCTGAAGGGCCGCGGCCTGTCCACGGCGGTCGGCGACGAGGGCGGCTTCGCGCCGGACCTCAAGTCGAACGAGGAAGCCATCGAAGTCATCCTCGAAGCCATCGGCAAGGCCGGCTACCGTGCCGGCGAAGACGTTCTGCTGGGCCTCGACGTGGCCAGCTCGGAGTTCTTCGAGAACGGCAAGTACAACCTCGTGGGCGAGGGCAAGCGCCTCTCGACCGAGCAGTTCGTCGAGTTCCTCGCCGGCTGGTCGCGCCAGTACCCGATCATCACGATCGAGGACGGCATGTCCGAGCACGATTGGGACGGTTGGGCGCAGCTCACCAAGGCCGTGGGCGGCAGCGTGCAGCTGGTCGGCGACGACCTGTTCGTCACCAACCCGAAGATCCTCAAGCAGGGCATCGACCAGGGCGTGGCCAACGCCATCCTGATCAAGGTGAACCAGATCGGCACCCTGACCGAGACCCTCGAGGCCATCGCGATGGCCGAGGCCGCGCACTACGCGCAGGTGATCTCGCACCGCTCGGGCGAGACGGAAGACACGACCATCGCCGACATCGCGGTGGCCACCACGGCGACCCAGATCAAGACCGGTTCGCTGTGCCGCTCCGACCGCGTGGCCAAGTACAACCAGTTGCTCCGCATCGAGGAGGCGCTGGGTTCGGCGGCGCGCTACGCCGGCCGCGCCGCGTTCACCCGCCTGAAGCGCTGACCGCCGCGTGATCCGACGCTGGCTGCCGCACGCGGTCCTCGCGCTCGTCGCCTTCGCGCTGCTCTGGCAGCTCGAGCGCGGCGACGGCGGACGCGGGCAGCTGGCGGAATTGCAGGCCCGGGTGGCCGCGCAGCAGGCGGAGAACGCCCGCCTCGAGCAGCGCAACCAGGCGCTCGCGGCCGACGTCGCCGAGCTGAAGTCCGGTGAGGCGGCGGTCGAGGACCGCGCCCGCGCGGAACTCGGCATGATCAAGCCCGGCGAGACTTTCTATCGCGTGGTCGAAACCGGGAAAGCGGTGCCGGCCACCGACGGGCAGGGCGAATGAGCTGGGTGGTGGTGCCCGCCGCCGGGCGGGGGGCGCGCTTCGGCGGCGAGATCCCCAAGCAGTACCTCGATCTGCTCGGTCGCCCGCTGATCGAACACACCTTGCGCGCGCTGCTGGCGCATCCGTCAATCAGCGGCGCCATGGTCGCGCTGTCGGCGAACGACCCGCATTGGCGCGGTTGGCGCGAGTTGGACGGCAAACCGGTGCTGACCTGCCTCGGCGGCGGCGAGCGCGCCGATTCCGTGCTGGCCGGGCTCCGCGCCCTGCCGGCCTCGGTGCCCGCCGACGACTGGGTGCTGGTGCACGATGCCGCCCGCCCTTGCGTGAAGGCCCTTGATCTCTCCCGTCTGTTCGCCGCCTTGAAGACCGACCCGGTCGGCGCGCTGCTCGCGGCGCCGGTGCGCGACACATTGAAGCGCGCCGGCGACGACGGCCGCGTCGAGGCCACGGTGCCGCGCGGTTCGATGTGGCGGGCGCTCACGCCGCAGGCTTTCCGTCGCGACAGCCTCGTGCGGGCGCTGGAATCCGCCGAGCGGGCGGGCGTCGTCGCCACGGACGAGGCCATGGCCATCGAGCGCCTTGGCCTGAAGCCGCTGCTGGTCGAAGGCAGCGAGGACAACCTGAAAATCACCACGCCCGCCGACCTGGCCGTGGCCGAATCCATCCTCCGTCGCATGGGCGACGGACGCGCCTGAGGCAACCCCACCATGGCCAACATCCGCATCGGGCAGGGCTACGACGTCCACGCCTTCGGCCCCGGCGACCACGTCGTGCTCGGCGGTATCCGCGTGCCGCACACGCAGGGCATCGTCGCCCACTCCGACGGTGACGTGCTGATCCACGCCCTCTGCGACGCCATCCTCGGCGCGCTGGCGCTCGGCGACATCGGCAAGCACTTCCCGCCGTCCGATCCGCAATGGAAGGGCGCGGATTCGCGACGCTTCCTCGTGCACTGCGTGGGCTTGGCTGTCGAACGCGGCTGGCGCATCGGCAACGTCGACGCCACCGTCGTCGGCGAGCGTCCGAGGGTGGGCCCGCATGCGCAGGCCATCCGCGAAACGCTGGCGACGGATCTGGGCGTGGGCCTCGACGCGGTGTCGGTGAAGGCCACGACCACCGAGAAACTCGGCTTCACCGGTCGCGAGGAAGGCCTTGCCGCTCTGGCCGTCGTGCTGCTGGAGCGCGCGTGAGCGCCTCGCCGTTCGGTGCGCCACTGTTCTCGGCACGGATCAAGGCGAGCCCCGAGGACTTCGTCGTCGAGGAGATCGCCACCGAGCCGGCGACCGGGCAGGGCGAGCACCTGCAGCTGTGGATCGAGAAGCGCGGACACGCGACCACCGACATCGTCCAGCGCCTGTGCCGCTGGGCGAACGTCGCGCCGGTGGCGATCGGCTTCGCCGGCCTGAAGGACAAGCAGGCGGTGACGCGCCAGCGCTTCACCGTGCACCTGCCGAAGCGGATGGCACCGCCGCTCGAGACGCTCGAGGGCGAGGGCCTGCGCGTGCTTGAGCACGCGTGGCATGCGCGCAAGCTGCCGCGCGGTGGGCTGGCGGGCAACGCCTTCACGATCACGCTGCGTGCGTTGCGCGGTCCGGGCGGTGACGTGCCCGACGATGCCTTGCGCGCCGCCATTGACGTGCGTCTTCAGTCGATCGCCGCGCGCGGCGTGCCGAACCGCTTCGGCGTGCAGCGCTTCGGTCGCTTCGGCGACAACGTCGGGCAGGCGCGGCGGATGTTCGCCGGCGCCAAGGTCGGTCGCGAAACCCGATCGATGCTGCTCTCGGCCGCGCGCTCCGAGCTGTTCAATCGCGTGCTCGACGCGCGCGTGGCCGACGGCAGCTGGGAACGCGCCATCGACGGCGAGGTGTTCATGCTCGATGGCCGCAAGAGCGTGTTCGGCCCCGAGCCGATCACGCCCGAACTCGAGGCCCGCGTGGCCACCTTCGACCTGCACCCCACCGGCCCGCTGTGGGGGCGTGGCGCGTTGCGCAGCACCGGTGCCGCGAACGCGCTGGAGTCCGCCATCGCCGCCGATGAGCCCGGCCTGTGCCAAGGGCTTGAGGAGGCCGGGCTCTCGCAGGAACGCCGTGCCCTGCGCGTGCGCGCCGAGGGCCTCGCCTGGGCGTGGACGGCCGATGACGCGCTGGAATTGCGCTTCCGCCTGCCGCCCGGCTGCTATGCCACCGCCGTGCTGGCAGGCCTCTGCGGCGAGAGCGGCGAAGGCGCGGGCGACGCCCTGCCGGACGGCGACTGAGCCTCAGGCGCCGCGCAGCAGCACCAGGGTGGCGCCCGTGCCGCCCTGCGCCGGCGGGGCGGAGGCGAAGGCAAGCACGTCGCCGCGATGGCGCAGCACCCGATCAACCAGCGCCTTCAACACCGGGCCGGCTTCCGAGCGCAGCCCTTTGCCGTGCACGAGCCGCACGCAGGGAAACTGCGCCCGCCGGGCTTCACCAAGGAACACCCGCAGCGCCGCCTCCGCCTCGTCGACGCGCAGGCGGTGCAGGTCGAGTTCGTCCTGCACCGCGAACTCGCCGCGCTTCAAACGCTTGAGTGTCGGCATCGGCACCTCGTCGCGGCGGAACTCGAGCACTTCGCCCATGGCGTAGGCCAGCGCGTCGAGCGGCTGGCGCATGGTCTCGCGCAGGGCCTCGGCCTCGTCCTCGTCGTGCCGACGGGTGTTGGGCCGGGGCTTGGGGGCCTCGACGGCCGGCGCCTCCGCGGCGATCACCCGCACCGGCCCGATCGCCTCGCGGAACAGGGCGGCGTCGTCCGGCTCCGGCTCGGGCGCCGCGACGGGGGCGGGCTTGCGGGTGACGGCCTTGCGGAGGGCGCGGGGAATCTTCATGCCCGCACAGGCTAGCCCAAGGCGTGCGAGCGCGGCATCGACGCCGTCGGCATTCGCTATCATGGCGACTCGCTCCAGTGGGGATTCCATGCGCGTTCTGGTCAGCAACGATGACGGGGTCGATGCCCCCGGCATCCAAGCCCTCGCCGAAGGGCTCAAGGCCGCCGGCCACGCGGTCACCGTCGTCGCCCCGGACCGTGACCGCAGCGGCGCCAGCAATTCGCTCACGCTCGACATGCCGATCCGCGCCAAGCGCGTGCGTGAGGGCGTCTACAGCGTCGCCGGCACGCCGACCGACTGCGTCCACCTCGCGCTGGCCGGCATGCTGGACGAACAGCCGGACATCGTCGTCTCCGGCATCAACAACGCCGCCAACCTCGGCGATGACGTCATCTACTCGGGCACCGTCGCCGCGGCGATGGAGGGGCGCTTCCTCGGCTTGCCCGCCATCGCGATGTCGCTGGTGACGCGCGACCACCAGGGCCTGCACTTCGACACCGCGGCGCGCGTCGCCGTCGAACTCGTGGCCCGCCTCGTGGCCGATCCCTTGCCCGCCGACACCATCCTCAACGTCAACGTGCCGGATCGCGCCTGGGCCGACGTCGCCGGCTTCGAAGTGACGCGCCTCGGTCACCGCCATCGCGCCGAGCCCTGCGTGGCGCAGACCGACCCGCGCGGCCGGCCGGTCTGGTGGATCGGTCCCGCGGGCCCAGAACAGGACGCCGGCCCGGGCACCGATTTCGACGCGCTGAAGCGCGGTTTCGTCTCGATCACGCCGATCCACGTCGACCTCACGCGCTACCAGGCGCTGGAAACGGTCGCCGGCTGGGTGGGGGGGCTGGCCAAGGGCCTGGCTCGCGCATGACCACGCCGCTGAAGCTCGCCCCGCGTGCCGTCCCCGGTGTCGGCATGACCGGCCAACGGGCCGTCGAACGCCTGCTGCAGCGCCTGCGCGAGCAGGGCATCACCGACGAGCGCGTGCTGCGCGCCATCGGCAGCGTGCCGCGCCACCAGTTCATCGACGAGGCGCTGGCCAGCCGTGCCTACGAGGACACGGCCTTGCCGATCGGCCGCGGCCAGACCATCTCCCAGCCTTGGGTGGTGGCGCGCATGACCGAGGCACTGATCGAACGCGGCCTGCCCAAGCGGGTGCTCGAGGTCGGCACCGGCAGCGGTTACCAGGCCGCGGTGTTGGCCACGCTCGGCATCGAGGTGTTCACCGTCGAGCGCATCGACGAACTGCTGCGCGACGCGCGCCGCCGCTTCCGCCAGCTCTCGCTCGACATCCGCTCGCGGCATGACGATGGCCGCCTCGGCTGGGCGGAGCACGGCCCCTTCGATGCCATCATCGTCACCGCGGGCGGCGCGGCGCTCGAAGCCTCGTTGCTCGAGCAACTGGCGCCCGGCGGCACGCTGGTGGCGCCGGTCGGCGGTGCCAGCGCCCAGCGACTGCTGCGGCTGTGTCGCGAGGGTGACGCCGTCGTACAGGACGATCTGGGGGGCGTGGTGTTCGTGCCTTTGCTGTCGGGAGTGCAGTGATGCGGAATCGGAATCCGGCCCGTGGTGTCGTGCGTGGCCTCGCGCTGGCCGCCGTGGCCGCGCTGCTGGCCGCTTGCGCCAGCACGACCGTCGTTCGCGAGGAGCCCGCGCCGCGGCCGCTTCACACCGCCCAACGGCCGGCGGCGTCGAACGACGTGTCGCGCGGCCCATCGTATGTCGTGAAAGCCGGCGACACGTTGTACGGCATCGCGTTCCGCAACAGCCTCGATTGGCGCGAAGTCGCTCGCTGGAACGGTATCGGCGAGCCCTATCTGATCCAGCCGGGCCAGGTGTTGCGGCTGAGTGCGCCGCGCAGCGCCAGTCCGTCGCGTCGCCCCGCTGCGACGGCAGCCCCGGTGCCGGCATCCCCGGTGGTTGCCTCGGGGCCGCCGCCGATCCCGCGCGGCCCGGCCGGCGCCTCGGTCCCGGCGCCCGTCGCCCCGGCCGCTGCCCCAGCCCCTGCGCCCTCTGCCGCGCCTCGGCCCGCGGCGCCGGTCGCCGCCGCGCCGTCGCCGCCGCCTGCGGTGCCTCCCGCCCCGCTTCCGGCGTCCACCCCGACGGGCCCTTCGGGCACCGGTGCCTTCCGCCCCGGGCAATGGCAGTGGCCCACGCAGGGCCAGGTGATCTCGCGCTACGCCGAGGGCGACAAGGCGCGGCAGGGCATCGCCATCGCCGGCACTGCCGGCCAGCCGGTGCGCGCGGCGGCCGCGGGCACCGTCGTCTACTCGGGTGCGGGGCTGGTGGGTTACGGCGAGCTGATCATCATCAAGCACAACGACGAGTGGCTTTCCGCCTACGGCCACAACCGCCGTCGCCTCGTCGCCGAAGGCGCGAACATCAGCGCCGGGCAGCAGATCGCCGAACTGGGCCGCACGGGCACCAGCCGCGACATGCTGCACTTCGAGATCCGTCGCAACGGCAAGCCGGTCGATCCGACCCCGCTGCTGCCGCGGCGCTGAGCGCCCGGCGGCGCCTCAGGCGCTGGCGTCGATGAGGAAGGCGGCGACGACCTTGCGGCCTTCGCCGGCCAGCACCGCGAACGTGCGGGCCGCGGCCGAGTTCACCATCGGCTCGAAGCCGATGCCGCGTGTCAGGGCGGCGGCCATGACGGCCGGGGCCGGGAAGGCGTGGCGCGTGCCGGTGCCGAGCAGGATGACGGTCGGCTGCAGCGCGAAAAGCGCGTCGAGGTCGGTGGGCTGGAGGTCGGCCACCGTGGTCGGGCGCCAGCCTTCGACGAGCTGGTCTCCCGACAGATAGAAGCTGGCCTCATGCCGGGTGTCGTTGATCGTCACCCGGCCCTGCGCGTCGACGCCGCGGGGCACGTAGCGGAAGTCGGGCTGTTCCTGGGCCAGGGGCATGGGACGCCTGCGGGCGATGCGCTCAGCGCGGCAAGGCGATCAGCGGCTTCTCGGCGCGCGGCTTGAACATCACGGCGATGTTGCCGATCCGCGCGATGAGGGCCGCGTCCGCCGCGTCCGCCAGGGTGGCGATGGCGAGGTCACGGGCCTCGCGGTCCTCGGCGGCGACCTTCACCTTGATCAACTCGTGGATCTGGAGGGCGCTGGCGGTTTCCGCCACGAGGCCGTCCGTCACGCCCTTGCCGCCGACCAGGATGACCGGCTTCAGGTCATGGGCGAGCCCGCGCAGGTAGCGCTTCTGGGCCGAGGAAAGGGCGATGGGCATGGCGGGGACCTTGGGCGGCAGCAGGACCTTCGGCCCGGGGCGGCCCGAAGGGCGCGCAGGGTATCATGGTGTGCCCATCCCACGGCGGCGCCATGGCCACCCGCAGCAAGTCCAGCCAACGCTGGCTCAAGGAGCACTTCAGCGATCCCTTCGTGAAGAAGGCGCAGGCCGAAGGTCTGCGCTCGCGCGCGGCGTACAAGCTCGAAGAGCTGCTCGAACGTGACCAGTTGCTGAAGCCCGGGATGACCATCGTCGACCTCGGCGCGGCGCCCGGCGGCTGGTCGCAGCTCGCCCGGAAGCAGCTCGGCGAGCGAGGACGAGTGGTGGCGCTGGACATCCTCGACATGCCGCCGATCGCTGGCGTCGATTTTCTTCACGGCGATTTCAGAGAGGCGGAAACACTGTCGCAACTGGAAGCCCTTTTGGCGGGCGCGCCGGTCGACCTTGTGCTTTCCGACATGGCCCCCAACATGAGTGGCGTGGCTGTCACCGATCAGGCGCGGGCGATGCATCTGTCCGAGCTCGCGCTGGATTTCTGCGATGGCCACCTGAAACGCGGCGGCGCCTTCCTCATCAAGCTGTTCATGGGGGTGGGTTTCGACGATTACGTGCGGCAGCTGCGCACTCGCTTCGAGCGCGTGGTGATCCGCAAGCCCGAGGCGTCGCGCAAGCGGTCGACCGAGGTGTATGCGCTGGCGACCGCCAAGCGCGAAGGACCGATGAAATGAACGATCTCGCCCGCAACCTCCTCCTCTGGCTCGTCGTCGCCATCGTCCTGGCGATGGTCTTCCAGAATTTCTCCGGCGGCCCGAGCGCGGGGCGCGATGTCGCGTACAGCGACTTCATCGAGGAAGTCCGCAGCGGCAACATCCAGAAGGTCGAGATCGAGGCCGACCGCGTGACCACTCGGGTCACCCGGAAGAACGGCGAGACCTTCGTCACCTTCAAGCCCGAGGACCGCGACCTGACGAACGAGCTGCTCAACAAGGGCATCACGTTCACGCAGGAGCCGCCGCCGAAGAACAGCTTCTTCCTGTCGCTGCTCGTCAGCCTGCTGCCGGTGCTGCTGCTCGTGGGCGTGTGGATCTACTTCATGCGGCAGATGCAGCAGGGGGGCGGCAAGGGCGCGATGAGCTTCGGCCGGTCGAAGGCCAAGCTGATGAGCGAGGACCAGATCAAGGTCACCTTCGCCGATGTCGCCGGTTGCGACGAGGCCAAGGAGGAGGTCGGCGAACTCGTCGAGTTCCTGCGCGACCCGGGAAAGTTCCAGAAGCTCGGCGGCAAGATCCCGCGCGGGGTGCTGATGGTGGGGCCGCCGGGCACGGGCAAGACGCTCCTGGCGCGCGCCATCGCCGGCGAGGCCAAGGTGCCGTTCTTCAGCATCTCCGGCTCGGATTTCGTCGAGATGTTCGTCGGCGTGGGCGCCAGCCGCGTGCGCGACATGTTCGAGACGGCCAAGAAGCACGCGCCCTGCATCATCTTCATCGACGAGATCGACGCCGTAGGCCGCCACCGCGGTGCCGGCCTCGGCGGCGGCCATGACGAACGCGAGCAGACCCTCAACCAGATGCTGGTCGAGATGGATGGCTTCGAAGGCGGCGAGGGCGTGATCGTCATCGCGGCGACCAACCGTCCGGACGTGCTGGATCCGGCCCTGCTGCGTCCGGGGCGCTTCGACCGCCAGGTCGTGGTGGGCCTGCCCGACGTCAAGGGCCGCGAGCAGATCCTGAAGGTGCATATGCGAAAGGTGCCGATGGCCGATGACGTCGTCGCCATGACCATCGCGCGCGGTACGCCGGGCTTCTCCGGCGCCGACCTCGCCAACCTCGTCAACGAGGCCGCGCTGTTCGCCGCCCGCGAGAACGCCAAGCTGGTGCGCATGGAGCACTTCGACAAGGCGCGCGACAAGATCATGATGGGCGCCGAGCGGCGCTCCATGGCGATGAGCGAGGACGAGAAGCGCCTGACGGCCTACCACGAGGCCGGGCATGCCATCGTCGGCCGTGTCGTCCCCGACCACGACCCGGTCTACAAGGTGACGATCATCCCGCGCGGCCGCGCGCTGGGCGTCACCATGTACCTGCCGGAGCAGGACCGCTACAGCTACAACAAGGTGCACATCGAGTCGATGCTCTGTTCGCTTTATGGTGGCCGCGTCGCCGAGGAGTTGATCTTCGGCGCCGACAAGGTCACCACCGGAGCGTCGAACGACATCGAGCGCGCCACCAAGATGGCCCGCAACATGGTCACCAAGTGGGGCCTGTCGGACGAGTTGGGTCCGATCGCCTATGCGGAAGACGAAGGCGAGGTGTTCCTCGGCCGCAGCGTGTCGCAGACCAAGAACGTCTCGGACGAGACGGCGCGACGCATCGACGAGGTCGTGCGGGGCATCCTCGACAAGGCCTACGGGCGGACGACGCAGATCCTCAAGGACAACATGGACAAGCTCCATGTGATGGCGGAGGCCCTGCTGACCTACGAGACCATCGACGCGCAGCAGATCGACGCCATCATGGAAGGGCGCCGCCCGGGCCCGCCGGCCGATTGGGGCAAGGCGGGCAACGCCCCGGCCAAGGACAATGACGGCCCGTCGGCGGGCGCCCCCCTGGGTCCCGCGGCGCCACAGGCTTGATCGCCTCCGAGCCCTCGTCGTCGCCGGTCGATGCGCGGGCGTTGTTGCGGGCGTCACGGCGCAACCGCCTGCGCGGCGCCGTGGGCGGGGGCCTGGTGGGCAGTGGATTCGCCGCCCTCGTCGTCTCGGGTCTGAACCTCTGGCTCGGCAAACCCGCGCCGCTGGTCTGGGCCGGTCTTTTGCTCGGTCTGCCCATGGCACTCGTCGGCGGCTGGTTGATCCTGAAGATCGGCGACTAGTCCCTGGGCTTGTGGAGGCCGGGCGCAACGGCGAGCATGGCGCGCCTTCCCCTCGGTCCCATCCATGCAGTTTCCCCTCCAGATCGCCTTCAAGCGCGTCGCGCTTTCGCCGCAGATCCGCGTCACGGACGCCCGCGGCACGCTCACCCACTACGTCAAGCAGAAGCTCTTCAAGCTCAAGGAGAGCGTCACCGTCTTCGCCGACGAGGCGCAGACGCGCCGACTGTTCGAGATCCGCGCCGATCGCATGCTGGATTTCAACGCGGCGTACCGCATCGCCGATGCCACGGGCAAGCCGATCGGCGTCGTCCGCCGCCATGGCATGCGCTCGCTGTGGCGTGCCCACTACGAGATCCAGGCCGCCGATGGCCTCCTGCTGACCGTCAGCGAGGAGAACCCGTGGGTGAAGGTGCTGGATGGCCTCGTGTCGGACCTGCCGATCATCGGCCTGTTCGCCGGCTACTGGTTCCACCCGGCCTACTTGATCAAGGCGCGCGACGGAACGCTGGTGATGCGGGTTCAGAAGGTGCCGGCGCTGATGGAAGGCCGCTACCGCATCGATGCGCATGCCGCGATCGATGGCGAGGCCCGCGATGCCGTGCTGCAGGGGATCTTCATGATGCTGCTGCTCGAGCGCACGCGTGGCTGAGCCGCATCCGGGGGACGTCATGCTGTTCGACCTCGACACCGTTCCCACTCTCGACTGCGCCGGGCGCGTGCTGCGGCTCGATCGCCCGCGTGTGATGGGCATCGTCAACGTCACCCCGGATTCGTTCTCCGATGGAGGCCATCACGCCTCCGTCGAGGCGGCCGTCGCGCACGGCTTGCGGCTGGTGGACGAGGGCGCCGATATCCTCGACATCGGCGGTGAATCCACGCGTCCCGGTGCGGAGCCCGTGGATGAGGCCACGGAGCTCGCGCGGGTCCTGCCGGTGGTCGAGGCGCTGGCCTCGAGGACGGCGGTGCCCATCTCCATCGACACCACCAAGCCCGCAGTGATGCGCGCGGCCCTGGCGGCGGGCGCGGGCATGGTGAACGACGTGATGGCGCTGCGCTCCGAAGGCGCGCTCGAGGCCTTGGCGGCGTCGAGGGCCGCCGTCGTGCTGATGCACATGGCCGGTGAACCGCGGACGATGCAGGAGGCGCCCGCTTACGACGACGTGGTCGGAGAGGTGCATCGCTTCCTCGCCGAGCGCGTGTTCGCCTGCGAGATGTCAGGCATCGACAAGCGGCGCATTGTCATCGATCCCGGCTTCGGCTTCGGCAAGGCGCTCGAGCACAACCTTGCGTTGCTGGTGCAGCTGAAACGCTTCACCGAGATCGGCGTGCCGGTGCTGGCGGGGCTGTCGCGGAAATCGAGCCTTGGCCAGATCACCGGTCGGGCGGTGGCGGATCGCTTGGCGGCATCGGTTGCCGCGCACCTCGTCGCCGTGCAGAACGGCGCGATGGTGGTCCGCGTCCATGATGTCGCCGCGACGGTCGATGCGCTGAAGGTGTGGGCGGCGGTGGCCGCCGTCCCGACGCCGCGCGGCAAGCCCACGGCGCCGGCGATCCGTTGGCCCGACGAGGAGTAGCCGACGACCGGCTCAGCCCCTGCGTCGCGCGAGGATGATGCGATAGACGACGTAGCCCAGAGCGATCAAAAGCAGGATCGGAAGCAGCTTCCCGAGCCCCAACCCCAGCTGGAAGGCGCCGGTGGATTCGACGTTGGGCTGGTGGATGGCGGGGATCTCGCCCTGGCCGACCGTCACGAGCAGGCCGGCCGGCTGGAGGCCTTCCGCGCGCTCGACGCCGACCAGCACGATCGGGTCGCCCTGCGACAGCGGCGGCAGGTGGCGGAGCGCCGTGCCGTCGAGAAGACGGCCGGTACCGGCATTCACTGCCACGTAGGCGTCGTACATGGCATCCCCCCACATGGCGCGCAGTTCGCGTTCGCTGCGCTTGCCGAAATCCTGCTCGAACTGCCGCTGGATCGTGCCGGCCGAGGTCGTGACGCGCAGATCCCGGGGTTCGAACAGCACCGTGCCCGCGACGGGCGAGGTCGGCTCGCGCTCGAACATGCCGGTGACCACGACCTTGCCTTGCGGGTCGTCCGTGGGGGAGATCGCGATCAGCGTGTATGACACCCAAGTGGGCTGCCCCGGGTCGAAGGTGTCGGGCAGGTGGAGCTGCGCGGAGCTTTCCATCCCCGGAGCAAGCGGCATCGGCAGCAGTTTGGTGGCGAGCGCGCCCGCCCAAGCTTGGGGAGCGAGCGCCAGCAGTGTGAAGAGCAGGGCGGTCGACGCCGAGGTGGGGGAAGGCATCCGGGGTCCTTGTCGAGGCGGGGCGGTTGTGTCGTGCGCCGCTCAGGCCGTCGCGACGCGCGCGCGGAAGGCCCGGACGCGTGGATGGATGATGCGGAACCACAGGGGCGGCACGAGGGCGAGGACGAACATCGATGCATAGCCGCCGGGCAGCTGCGGGCTGTCGGCATGGTGGCGAAGGATGGCGTAAGGCCGCTTGGGGAAGGCGTGGTGGTCGCTGTGGCGCTGAAGCTGGAAAAGCATCAGGTTCGAGAGGCGGTAGTCGCTGTTCCAGCTGTGCAGGTGCGTCGTCCGCTCATAGCGGCCATCCGGCAGTTTCCGGCGCTCGAGCCCGTAGTGTTCAATGTAGTTGATGATCTCCAGCGAGCCCGCGGCGAAAAGCCCCTGCAGCAGGAAGAACAGCAGACCGGCCGGTCCGAGCCAGGCCGTCATCCCGGCGGCCATCGCCAACCACGCGGCCGTCCAGCCGACGAGCTCGTTGCGCCAGTGCAACGCCGGCAGGCCGAGCCGGTGCAGGCGCTGCGCCTCCAGCACCCAGGCGTTGCGGGTGTTGTGGAACAGGGCGCGCGGCAGGAAGTGCCAGACGCTCTGGCCGTAGCGAGCACTCGAGGCGTCTTCGGGGGTCGATACGTGGACATGGTGGCCGCGGATGTGTTCGACCTTGAAGCCGTGGTAGCCGACCGAAGCCAGCAGCAGCCCGCCGACCGACTGCTCGAAGCGGCCATCCTTGTGGATGAGCTCGTGGGCGGTGTTGATCGCGAGCACGCCGCCCACCACGCCCTGCGAGAGCAGCCAGCCGGCCATGGCCACGGCGGAGAGGTCGGTGCCGGCGAACCACCATCCGCTCCACGCCAGCACGCCGAGGTGCACCGGCAAGGCGAGCACGGTGAGGCCCCGGAACCAGCGCGAACGGGCGAAGGCGCGCTCCTGCGCCACCGGCACGTCCACGCTGTCGTGGCCCAGCGCGTAATCGGCAAGCGGCAGCAGCACGAAAAGCGCCACCAGCGGGAACCACGCCGCGGCGCCCGGCGCCAGCCCTCGCGACGCCAGCCAGGCGGCGACGGGCAGGGTGGCCGGGATCAGGAAGACCAGCAAGAATCCGAAAGCCTTCAGTCGCGTCATGGCCGGCTCCGGCGGGCAAAGGTTGCAGGGGGCGCCGCCGAATCTACGCCCCGCCCCGAGCCCGCACAACGGCGTGCGACGAACCTTCGCGCCGTGCCGCTATGCTGCGCGCCGATGTCGCATCCCGTCACCGCCACCCCGACCTTCGCCACCGATCCCCGCATCGACCGCCGCCCGCGTGCCGTCGCGGTGATGGGGCCGACGGCGTCGGGCAAGACCGATTTCGCGGCGGATTGGGCGGAGCGGCTGGCCACCGAGGTCATCAGCGTCGACTCCGCCCTGGTCTACAGGCGACTGGACATCGGCAGCGCCAAGCCGGATGCCGCGATGCGCGCGCGCGCGCCGCACCGGCTCATCGACCTCCGCGATCCCCACGAGCGCTATTCCGCCGCGGATTTTGCCCGCGACGCCCGGGACGCAATGCACGATCTCGCTGGACAGGGGCGCGTGCCGCTGCTCGTTGGCGGCACCGGTCTTTACTTCAAGGCCCTGCTGCAAGGGCTGTCGGACCTGCCGGAATCCGACCCGATGGTGCGCGCGCAGCTCCAGCGGGAGCTGGGTGCCCGCGGGCTCCCGGCGCTGCACGCCGAGCTGCGCGCCGTCGATCCGGAAGCCGGTGCCCGCATCCAGCCGGGAGACACCCAGCGGACCCTGCGCGCCCTGGAGGTGTTCCGCCTCAGTGGCGTGCCGATCAGCGTTTGGCAGTCGCGGTGTCGCGGCACGCCTGCGCGGTTCCCGTTCCGCGTGCTGAAGCTGGTTCTGGCGCCGACCGACCGCGTCGTGTTGCACGAGCGCATCGCGCGCCGCTTCGAGGCCATGTTGGCCTCGGGATTCCTCGACGAAGTCCGGTCGCTCAAGGGCGATCCGCGGCTGCATCCGGACCTTCCGGCGATGCGCGCCGTCGGTTACCGGCAGGCGTGGCAGCACCTCGACGGCGCGACCGATGCCGCGACCTTCGTCGAGCAGGGCATCGCGGCCACGCGTCATCTCGCGAAGCGCCAGCTCACCTGGCTGCGCGGCGAACACGATGCATTGTGGTTCGACCCCGCCACCTCGCGCACGGCGCTGGATGGCGCCATGCGGCGCTTCCTCGCTCCCTATGCCTGAATCGCCGCGGCGCCACGTCCCGCGCTCACTCGCACGTGACCGTCCGGCGGGCTACGATGCCCACCCCGAGAAGAACAACCACGCCGGATCCCCATGTCGAAAGGCCAAAGCCTTCAAGACCCGTTTCTGAACGCGCTGCGACGCGAGCGGATCCCGGTCTCCATCTATCTCGTCAACGGCATCAAGCTGCAGGGCACCATCGAGAGCTTCGACCAGTTCGTCGTCCTGCTGCGCAATACGGTCAGCCAGATGGTTTACAAGCACGCCATTTCCACCGTCGTTCCTTCGCGCAACGTCCGCGTCGGCCCCGGTGGCGGCCAGGTCAACCCCGTGGGCGACGGCGGCGACGAGCTCGCCGACGACAGCCACGAGTGAGGACGGTGCGCGGCGTGGGTGCCGCCCCGTGATGCGATGAACCGCCCCCGCCCTGAACGCGCCCTGCTGGTCCAGCCGGCGGCACCCGGACAGCGCGACCCCGCCATCGCCGAGGAGTTCGCCGACTTGGCCCGCTCCGCCGGCGCCGAGGTCGTCGCGGTGGTCGACGCGCGCCTTGAACGCCCCAGCGCCAGCCATTACCTCGGCAGCGGCAAGGTCGAGGAACTGAAAGGCCTCTGCGAGGTCGCCGACGTCGACCTCGTCTTGGTCAACGCCACCTTGAGCCCCGTGCAGGAGCGCAACCTCGGCGACGACCTCGGGCGACGAGTGGTTGATCGCGTCGGTCTCATCCTCGACATCTTCGCCATGCGTGCGGCAAGCGCTGATGGCAAGCTCCAGGTCGAACTGGCCCAGTTGAAACATTCCGCAACGCGGCTGGTCGGCAAGGGGCAGGCCATGGACTCGCAGCGTGGCGGCTCGATCGGCCTGCGCGGCCCGGGTGAAACCGCCCTGGAGACCGACCGCCGCCTGATCCGCGCCCGCATCGACGCGCTGGAGAAACGCCTCTCTCGCATCGAGGTACAGCGCACGCAGATGCGACGCGCGCGGATGCGGAACGAGCTGCCGCGCGTCGCTCTGGTCGGTTACACCAACGCCGGCAAGTCAACCCTGTTCAATGCGCTCACGGGCAGCGGCGTTTACGCCGCCGACCAGCTGTTCGCCACGTTGGACCCGACCGTGCGACGCATCGACGGCCTGGCCTGTGGTGCGTTGCTGCTGTCCGACACCGTCGGTTTCGTCCGCGACCTGCCGCACGATCTCGTCGCCGCTTTCCGCTCAACGCTGGCCGAGGCCCGCGAGGCCGACCTGCTGCTGCACGTCGTCGACGCCGCGGATCCGGAAAGGGATGCGCGCATCGCCGCGGTGAACGACGTGCTGGTGGAGATCGGCGCCGGGGAGGTGCCGCAGTGGATGGTCTTCAACAAGATCGATCGCATCGAAGGGCTGTCGCCGCACGTCGATGCGCGCGATGGCGAAGCGGCCAGGGCTTGGGTGTCGGCCCGCCAGGGCGACGGACTCGAGGACTTGCTGGCGGCGCTGGGGAGCCGGTTCGCCCATGACCTGCTGGTGGGGGGGCTCCTGCTCGGGCCTGCCGACGGACGCCTGCGGGCCCAGCTTCATGCGCTGGGGGCCGTGCGGTCCGAGGTCGTCGACGAGTCCGGGTGGCGGCTCGAGGTCGGCCTGCCGCGCGCTGCGGCCGAACGGCTCGCGGCGACCCCGGGAGGCCATCCGCTTCACGGCCTCTTGCTTGTTGGCCTTGCCACCCCTACCTAGAATCGTGATTTGATCGGCGCCCGCGGCCTGCGAGCGCCCGTACGGAGCCCCCATGGCCTGGAACCAACCCGGAAACCGCAACAACGATCCCTGGCGCGGGAAAGACCCGAACCGCGAGGTCCAGGCCTTCGTCGAGAAGCTGCGCGGCATGTTTGGCGGTGGCGGCAGCGCTGGCGGCCGCGCCCGCGGTGGCGCCGATGGTTTCAATCCGCTGTACCTGGTCGGCGGCCTGCTCGTGGTGTGGCTGGTGTTCAACTCCTTCAAGCTGATCGACGAGCGCGACCGCGGCGTCGTGCTGCGCTTCGGCGAGTACAGCCGCATGATGGAGCCCGGCCCGAACTTCAAGCTGCCTTGGCCGATCGAAAGCGTCACGGTCGTGCCGGCGCAGGAGGTCGCGGCCGTCGAGGAGCAGATGCTGGCGCTGACGCGTGACGAGAACCTCGTCCAGATCGGCTACAACGTCCAGTTCCAGATCACCGATCCCGAAGCCTTCCTGTTCGGCACGCGCCTGCCGCGCGACCTCATCCAGCAGATCACCGAAAGCGCCGTCCGCGAGGCCATCGGCAACGCCGACCTCGAGACGGCGCTGAACAAGCGCGACACACTCACGCCGAACGTGCGCGAAGCCGTCCAGTCCGCCCTCGACACCTACCGTACCGGCCTGACGGTCACCCAGCTCGGCCTCCCGGTGGCTGCACCCCCGGCACCGGTCAAGTCGGCATTCGACGACGTCATCGCCGCCGAGCAGGACGCCCAGCGCTTCCAGAACGAGGCCAAGGCCTACGAGGGCCAGATCGTCCCGCGTGCTCGAGGCGAAGCCTCCCGCATCCTGGCCGCCGCGAACGGCTACCGCGAAGCCGTGGTCGCTCGCGCGCAGGGTGAGGCCCAGCGTTTCGACCTCCTGCTCGCCGAGTACCGCAAGGCGCCCGAAGTGACGCGCAAGCGCCTCTATCTCGAGACCGTCCAGCAAGTGTTGGCGGCCAACCCGCGTGTGTTCGCCGGTGCCGACGGCAACACGCTCCTGCTGCAACCCCAGGGCGCTGCCGAATCATCCGCCGTGCCCGCGCCGTCGGTCCTCGCGCGTCCGGATGTCCAAGCCGCCACCGTCGAAGCCAGCGAAACCGCACGCCAGGCCCGACCCACCGGGCGCGAAACCCGCGAAGGAAGCCGCTGACATGCGCCACCTCCCCAATCTGCTCATCGCCTCGGCCCTTCTTGTCCTCCTGCTCATGGGTTCGGTCTTCACCGTGCAGCAGACCGACACCGCCATCGTGCTGCGCCTCGGCGAGGTCGTCCGACAGGACGTCCAACCCGGCCTGCGCTTCAAGGTGCCGCTGATCGACACCGTGCGCCCCTTCGACCGGCGCCTGCTCACCATGACGGCGGAGAACAAGCGTTACCTCACCTCGGAGCAGCAGGACGTCCAGGTCGACTACTTCGTCGCCTGGCGTATCGAGGACGTCGCGCAGTACTACCGCGCCGCCGGCGGCGGCATGGAATCGCAGGCGATCAACCGCCTCACGCCGATCGTCGAGGATGCGCTGCGCAACCTGATCAACCGCAGCACCCTGCGCCAGCTCGCCGAAGCCGGCCGCCGCGATGTCACCACCGGTCTGCTCGACGAGATCAACCGCGGTTCGGCCACCTTGGGCATCCGCGTGGCCGACGTCCGCATCAAGCGCATCGACCTCCCCGACGACGGTGCCGCCGGCACCGAGTCGGTGCTGGACCGGGTGTTCAACCGCATGCGTACGGATCGCAACGAGGTGGCCACCCGCACCCGCGCCGAAGGCAACGAGCTCGCCGAGAAGATCCGTGCCGAGGCCGACCAGCAGGCCCAGGTGATCCTCGCCAACGCCGAGCGCGATGCCGCCAAGATCCGCGGCGAAGGCGATGCCCGCGCCGCCGAGATCTATGCCGCGGCCTATGGGAAGGACGCGGAGTTCTACGCGTTCCACCGCAGCCTCGAGGCGTACCGCGGCGCGCTGGCCGACGGCAGGACCACGCTCGTCCTGGATCCGGATTCGGAGTTCTTCGAGTACTTCGAGCAGGCCCGGCGCTGAGCCGTGGCCGCCCGCCGCCCCTCGGGGTGGCGGGGGGCGGAAAAAGGGCGGATAATTTCGCAAAGCCGGGGCGCCTCAAGCGCCACCGGCTTTTGTCTTGTCTGGGGCTAGGGAATGCCCGGCGCCCGTGGCGCCGCTCCCGCCCGGCCAAGGCCTGCCCGCAAGGGCCCGCATTCCATTGAAGAGAGGGCTTCGGCCATGGGTCAATCGGTTGTCGTGTTGGGCGCCCAGTGGGGCGACGAGGGCAAGGGCAAGATCGTCGATCTGCTCACCGAGGAGATCGGCGCGGTCGTGCGCTTCCAGGGCGGCCACAACGCCGGCCACACGCTGGTCATCAACGGCAAGAAGACGGTGCTGCACCTGATCCCGTCCGGCATCCTGCGCGAGGGCGCGCTGTGCCTGATCGGCAACGGCGTGGTGCTGTCGCCGGCGGCACTGCAGAAGGAGATCACCCAGCTCGAGGAGAGCGGCGTCGAGGTGCGTTCGCGCCTGAAGATCAGCCCGGCCACGCCGCTGATCATGCCGTACCACATCGCGCTCGATCAGGCCCGCGAGAAGGCGGCCGGCGGCAAGGCCATCGGCACGACCGGCCGCGGCATCGGCCCCGCGTACGAGGACAAGGTCGCGCGGCGCGGCATCCGCGTGGCCGACCTCGCCTATCCGAAGGAGCTGGCCGAGAAGCTCCGCACCACGATGGATTACCACAACTTCGTGCTGACGCAGTACCTCGGCGTCGAGGCGGTGGACTACCAGAAGACGCTCGACGAGGCGCTCGCTTTCGGTGCCTATGTCGATCCGATGAAGGCCGACGTGGCCGGCATCCTCCACGACCTGCGCAAGCAGGGGAAGCGCGTGATGTTCGAAGGCGCGCAGGGCTCGCTGCTCGACATCGACCACGGCACCTATCCGTACGTCACCTCGTCGAACACCACGGTGGGTGGCGCGATGGCGGGCACCGGCGTCGGCGCCGATGCGATCGACTACGTCCTCGGCATCGCCAAGGCCTATGCCACGCGCGTCGGTGGCGGCCCGTTCCCGACCGAGCTCAATGACGAGATCGGGCAGGGCATCCGCGACCGCGGCCAGGAGTATGGCGCGACCACCGGCCGTCCGCGCCGCTGTGGCTGGATGGACATCGTCGCACTGAAGCGCGCCGTGGCCATCAACGGCATCACCGGCCTGTGCATCACCAAGCTCGACATCCTCGACGGGATGGAGAAGCTGAAGATCTGCATCGCCTACGAGTACCGCGGCAAGCGCACCGAGTACGCACCGCTCGACGCGGCGGGCTGGGAGGAGTGCACGCCGGTCTACCTCGAGTTCCCGGGCTGGAGCGAAAGCACCGCCGGCGTCACCGAGTGGGAGAAGCTGCCTCCTGCGGCGCGCGCCTACCTGCGCGCGCTCGAGGAACTCGCCGGCTGCCCGCTGTCCATCGTGTCGACCGGTCCCGGTCGCGAATCGACCATCGTGTTGCAGGATCCCTTCGCCTGAGGGCCGAGTCCGGCGGAGACGAAAACGCCCCGCCTTGCGGGGCGTTTTTGTTCCGTCGCTTCGACGGGGTCAGGCGCGCTCGTCGAACAGGCTGCCGATGGCGTCTTCGCGGGCGCGGAAGGCCGCGGCGTTCGCTTCGAAATCGCGCTGCCCCACGCGGGCGTCGATCGCATCGCTGATCGCGGCCCGGTCGGTGTTGTTGGCCTCCGTGGTGCGCACCGTGCGCGCCTGCACGCCGCCGTTCGGGGCCTCGGACTGCTCGACGCGCAGGCGCTGGGCGCCCTCGGTCTGGCGGTTCGCGGTGTTGCTCGCGGCGGCGTCGACGCGTTGCAGCGCGACGGCCATGCCGGATTGCGAGGCGTTGGAGGAGATGCCGTTGATCATGGCGCGACCCTCGGGAAAGTGGCACCAGCGTACGCCTCCCGCGCCGGGAAACCGTGAAGGCGGGCGGGGATTTGGAAGCGCCTACGCCTACGCCTGTGCCTGCGGGCCGGGTGGCGCCTCAGGCGCGGGCGTCGAAGCGCTGGCCGAGACGGTCTTCACGCCCCTGCAGGCCGTCGGGCAAGGCCGCCATGCCGTTGGCGCCCCCGCCGTTCACGCGATTCGCCAGCGCATTCACGTCCATCGCGACGGACGCCATGGCCGGCATCACGCGGGGCGATTCCAGCCGGGGCGCGTTCGCCGTGGCCGCCTGCACGAGGGCGAGGGCGGCGTACGGCGTGGCGGAACTGATCCGGTCGAGCGGCATGGCCGCACCTCCTCATCGGGCCGGCCGGGAGGCCCCGGCCGGCGCTGCGGCGATCAGCCCGCCGCGGGCTCCTCGGCGTCCTTGAAGGCCTCGACCGGGATGCAGGCGCACATGATGTTGCGGTCGCCGTAGACGTTGTCGACGCGGGCCACCGGCGGCCAGTACTTCACCTGCTTCAGCGAGGGCAGCGGGAACGCGGCCAGCTCGCGCGGGTAGCCACGGGTCCACTCGCTGGCCGTGACGACCATGGCCGTGTGCGGTGCGTGCTTCAACGGGTTGTCCTCGCGGTCGAGGCGGCCGTCTTCGATCGCGCGGATCTCGTTGCGGATCTGGATCATCGCGTCGACGAAGCGGTCGAGCTCGTGCAGCGACTCGGATTCGGTCGGTTCGACCATCAGCGTGCCGGCCACCGGGAAGCTCAGCGTCGGAGCATGGAAGCCGAAGTCGATCAGGCGCTTGGCCACGTCCTCGGCGCTGACGCCGGTGGCGTCCTTGATCGGCCGCAGGTCGAGGATGCACTCGTGGGCGACGAGGCCGTTGCTGCCGGTGTACAGCGTCGGGAAGTGCGGCGCCAGGCGCTTGGCCACGTAGTTGGCATTGAGCAGCGCCACCTGGGTGGCACGGCGCAGGCCTTCCGCGCCCATCATCACGATGTACATCCAGCTGATCGGCAGGATGCTGGCCGAGCCGAAGCTGGCGGCCGAGACCATCGGGCCGTCGCCGACGCCGGCGGTGCGGAAGCCGTCCTTGGTCAGCGCGCCGGGCAGGAAGGGCGCGAGGTGCGACTTCACCGCGCAGGGGCCGACGCCCGGGCCGCCGCCGCCGTGCGGGATGCAGAAGGTCTTGTGCAGGTTGAGGTGGGAGACGTCCGAGCCCCACTTGCCGGGCTTGGCCACGCCGACGATGGCGTTCATGTTGGCGCCGTCGGTGTACACCTGCCCGCCGTGGGCGTGGATGATCTCGCAGATCTCGACGATGGCCTCCTCGAACACGCCGTGCGTGGACGGGTAGGTGACCATCAGCGCGGCGAGGTTCGCCGAGTGCTTCTCGGCCTTGGCACGCAGGTCGGCGACGTCGACGTTACCGTCCTTGTCGCAGGCCACGACGACGACGTCCATGCCGACCATCTGCGCCGAGGCGGGGTTGGTGCCGTGCGCCGACTCCGGGATCAGGCAGATGTTCCGATGGCCCTCGCCGCGGCTGCGGTGGTAGCCGCGGATGGCCAGCAGGCCGGCGTACTCGCCCTGCGCGCCGGAGTTCGGCTGCAGGCTGACGGCGTCGTAGCCGGTGCACTCCACGATCATCGCTTCGAGCGTGGTGATCAGCTCGCGGTAGCCCTCGGCCTGCTCGGCCGGCGCCAGCGGGTGGATGTTGGCGAACTCCGGCCAGGTGACCGGGATCATCTCGGCCGTGGCGTTGAGCTTCATGGTGCACGAGCCCAGCGGGATCATCGTGCGATCCATCGCGAGATCCTTGTCGGCCAGCGTGCGCAGGTAGCGCAGCAGTTCGTGCTCGCTGTGGTGCGTGTTGAACACCGGGTGCTGCATGAAGGCCGAGGTGCGGCGCAGGCCGGCGGGCAGGGCGTCCGGGGTGCTGGCGTCGGCGGCGTCGATGTCGGCGACCGTCGCGCCGAACAGCGCGGCCAGCGCGGCGATGTCCTCGCGGGTGGTGGTCTCGTCGAGGCTGATGCCGAGGCTCGTCGCGTCGATGGCACGCAGGTTGATGCGTGCGGCCTTGGCCTTCGCGTGCAAGCCGGCGGCATCGACGCCGACCACGTGCAGGGTGTCGAAGAAGTCGGTGCCGACGGTGACGCCCTTGGCACGCAGCGCACTGGCGAGGATCGCGGCGAAGCGGTGCACGCGGGTGGCGATGCGGGTGAGGCCTTCCGGGCCGTGGTAGACGGCGTACATCGAGGCCATCACCGCCAGCAGCACCTGCGCGGTGCAGATGTTCGAGGTGGCCTTCTCGCGGCGGATGTGCTGCTCGCGGGTCTGCAGGGTGAGGCGGTAGGCCGGGTTGCCCTGGGCATCGACCGAGACGCCGATCAGGCGGCCCGGCATCGAGCGCTTGAATCCGTCCTTGCAGGCGAGGAAGGCGGCGTGCGGGCCGCCGAAGCCGAAGGGCACGCCGAAGCGCTGGGTGTTGCCGACCACGATGTCGGCGCCCCATTCGCCCGGCGCCTTGATCAGCGTCAGCGCCAGCAGGTCGGTGGCGACGGCGACGAGGCCGCCCTTGGCGTGGATGGCGTCGGCCAGCGCGGCGTAGTCGTGGATCTGGCCGAAGGTGTTGGGGTACTGCAGCAGCACGCCGAAGACGTCGGCGCCGGCGGCGTCGGCGTCGTCACCGACCACCACCTCGATGCCGATGCCGTCGGCGCGGGTGTGCAGCAGGGCGAGCGTCTGCGGGTGCACGTGCTTGGAGACGAAGAAGCGGTTCGACTTCGACTTGGCCGAGCGCTTGGCCAGGGTCATCGCCTCGGCGGCGGCGGTGGCCTCGTCGAGCAGCGAGGCGTTGCTGATCTCCATCCCGGTGAGGTCGGTCACCATGGTCTGGAAGTTGATCAGCGCCTCCATGCGGCCTTGCGAGATCTCGGCCTGGTACGGCGTGTAGGCCGTGTACCACGCGGGGTTCTCGAGGATGTTGCGCAGGATGACGTTCGGCGTGTGGGTGCCGTAGTAGCCCTGGCCGATGAAGCTCTTGAACACCTGGTTCTTCGACGCGATCGCGCGGATCTTGGCGAGCGCTTCGACTTCCGAGACCGGCTCGGGCAGGGCGAGCGGCTGCGTCGAGCGGATCGAGGCCGGGACGATGGCGTCGGTCATGGCTTCGAGCGAGGGCTGGCCGATCACCTTCAGCATGTGGGCGATCTCGGCCGCGTTGGGGCCGATGTGGCGCTCGAGGAAGGCGTCGTGGTGCTCGAGGGCGCGAAGCGAAGGCGTGGTCATGAGGATTCCCGGCGATGGAGGAGGTTCGTCCGGCCACCGCGCCTGCATGCGCGGTGGCGCTCGAAGGGTTCGCTGCTTCCGCAGCGAAAAATCCCCTTCTCGCCCCTCTGTCCTTCTGCCTGAGAGTTTGCGAAGCCGGGATCGCGCTTCGCGTGCACCTTCGGCGCCGGATTCAACCGGTCTCTCCAGAGTTGCTCGCGCGCGACGGTACGGGGGCCTGAGCGATTACGGGCGTTGCGCCTTCGGCAGCGTCGGCGCCGGGGATCGAGGCCCGGTGCCACCGCTTCTCCCGCCGCGAGCAAGAGCCTGCGGAGTATAGCCGGCGGCCCCCGTGACGGGTCGGTCGCGAACCCTGAGACGCGCATCGATTCCCATGGCAGCACGCCGGCCTGCCGGCTTCACGAAAGCCACATATTTGTGTGGTACTTTTCTCCGCCGGATCGGTGACCTGCCATGCCTGCCGCCCTCGCTTCCCTTGATGCCCTGATCCACGAGCGCCGCCTGTGGCCGGCCGCGGGGCAGGCGGCCGGACGGCCGGGGGAGGCCACTGGCCACGCCGCGCTCGACGCCGCACTGCCGGGGGGCGGGTGGCCCGGCGCGTCTTTGCTGGAACTGCTGTTGCCAATGGATGGCGTGGGGGAGCTGCGCCTGCTGCTGCCCACCCTGGTGCGGCTGGTGCGGCAGGGCCGCAGCCTGCTGATGGTGGCGCCGCCCTACCTGCCGTATGCGCCGGCACTGGCCGCGGCCGGGCTCGATCTGGCGCGACTGCGTGTGGTGCGGGCCGAGGGCCGCGATGCGCTGTGGGCCGCCGAGCAGGGCCTGCGTTCCGGGGCCTGCGGCGCGGTGCTGTGCTGGCCACAGGGCGCAGATGATCGCGCGCTGCGCCGGCTCTCGGTGGCGGCCGAGCAGGGCGATGCTCTCGGTTTCGCCTTCCGGCCGCTGCGCGCCCTGCAGCAGCCTTCGCCGGCGGCCTTGCGGATGGAGGTGATGCCCGGCGATCGCGTGCGCCTGCACAAGTGCCGCGGCGGGGCCGTGCCGGCCGCAGCGGTGGCGTGGAGCGCCACGCCGGCCATGCCGACACGCGCCATGGTCGATGCGTCGAGCCCGTCGCCACGCGTCGCGCTGCGCGCCGTGCACTGAGGTTCCGGCGCCCCCATGCCCGCCAGCCCACCGTCCTTCCGTCCCGCGTCGCCGTGGTGGTGCGCCTTGCACCTGCCGCAGCTGGCGCTGGATGCCGAGGCACGCCATCGTCGTGCGCTGCAGGCCTTCGACGACGCCTTGCCTTGGGCGCTGACCGACGGCCCGCAGCAGCGCCGCGTCCATGCCGCGAATGCCACCGCCCGCGCGCAGGGCGTGCAGGCCGGGCAGGCCGTCGCCAGCGCGCAGCTGCTGTGCCCGGGGCTCGCCTTGGCCGCCCACCAGCCGGTGCGGGATGCCGCGTTGCGCGAGTGGCTGGCCGCTTACGCCTACGGCTTCTCGGCCGAAGTGAGCCTGCGCGAGCCCGACACCGTGCTGTTCGAAGCCGGGCGCTCGCTCGGCCTGTTCGGGCCGTGGCCGCGCTGGCAGCAGCGCCTGCGCGATGAACTCGCCGGCTGCGGCGTGCAGGTGCGCATCGCCTGCGCGCCCACGCCGCTGGCGGCGCGCGGGCTGGCGCGGGCGCACGATGGCCTCGCCGTGGCCGACGCCACCCAGCTCCAACGTCTGCTGGCGCGCCTGCCGCTCGGTTTGGCCGGCCTGCCCGATGACGCGCTGCGCCTGCTCGAACGCAGCGGCTTCAAGCGCCTCGGCGATGTGCTGGCCCTGCCGCGGGCCGCGCTGGCGAAGCGCATCGGCCCGGCGGTGCTCGACCGCCTCGATCGCCTCGTCGGCCGCGCGCCCGACCCGATGCCCCTGTACGAGCCCCCCACGCGCTATGCCGCGCGTCTCGATTTCGACCATCCGCTCGCCGATGCGACGGTGCTGGTGTTTCCGCTGCGTCGGCTGCTGCAGGAGTTCGCGCTGTTCCTCGTGCAGCGTGACGGCGGCGTGCCCGGCTTCCGGCTGGTGTTCGGCCACGAGGACGGCGTCGCCCCGACGCGCCTCGAGGTTCGTCTGGCCGCGCCGGAGCGCGACGCCGCGCGGCTGTTCGACCTTGCGCGCCTGAAGCTGGACAGCGCGCGTCTGCCGGCGCCGGCGGTGAGCCTTGGCCTTGAGGCGGACGACCTGCCCGGCTTCCATCCCGAGCATCGCGACCTGTTCGAGGCACGGACGCGCGGTGGCGACGCCGACCTGCTCGACAGCCGCCTGCGCGCGCGGCTCGGCGATGCGGCCGTGCAGGCCCTGGCCGTGGTCGACACGCATCGCCCGGAAGCCGCGTGGTGCTGGGTCGACACGCCGCGCACGCGCCTGCCGGCGCTGGCCGAGGGGCCGCGGCCGCTGTGGCTCATCGACCCCCCGATCGTCCTTCGCGAGGCGGTGGAGGCCGTGATCGCCGGCCCCGAGCGCATCGAGACCGCGTGGTGGGACGACGAACCCGTGCGCCGCGATTACTACCGCCTGCGCACCCGCAGCGGCCAGGACGCCTGGGCCTTCCGGCCGGTGGGCGGCGAGGGCGGGCCGTGGTGGCTGCATGGCTGGTTCGCCTGAAGCGCGCGCGACCAAGGCCGCGCTCCCGGACTACGCCGAGCTGCACTGCCTGTCGGCGTTCTCGTTCCAGCGCGGCGCGTCCACGGCGCTGGAGCTGTTCGAACGCGCGAAGGCGCTGGGCTACCGCGCGTTGGCGATCACCGACGAATGCAGCTTCGCCGGCCTCGTGCGCGGCCTGGAGGCCAGCGAGGCCACGGGCCTGCCGCTGGTCTGCGGCACGGAAGTCCAACTGGCCGATGGGCCGGCGCTGGTGCTGCTGGTCGAAACCACGCGCGGCTACGAGCGGCTTTCTTCGCTGATCACCACGGCTCGGCGACGCGCGGCGAAGGGCACCTACGCGCTGCATCGCGCCGATCTCGAGGCCGCGTTCGGCGAAGGCGGGGAGGGGGGCGACCACGGCGTGTTCGCGCTGTGGCGGCCGACGCCGGTCGATCTCGGGTTGGCACCGCCGTCGTCTCGCGACCATATCCCGGTGGGTATGCGCTCGGGTCCCGCGCTTCCGACGCTTCATTCGGCCTTGGAGACGGTCGCGTGGCTGCGCGGCCTGTTCCCCGATCGCCTCTGGCTGGCCGCGCAGCTGCATCGCGGCGCCGACGACGACGCCCGCCGCGCCGCCATCGCGGCGCTGGCCGCGCACAGTGGTCTGCCCGTCGTCGCCTGCGGCGACGTGCACATGCACCTGCGCCGCCGCCGCGGCCTGCAGGACGTGCTCTGCGCGCTGCGCCACCGCGCCACCTTGCGGGAGGCCGGCCGCCGGCTGTTCCCGAACGGCGAGCGGCACCTGCGCACGCGGCAGGCGCTGGCGGCGATCTTCCCGCGCGAATGGCTGGAGGAAAGCGTGGCCATCGCCGCACGCTGCCGGTTCCGCTTGCGCGACCTCCAGTACGACTACCCCTGCGAGCTGGTGCCCGACGGCGAGACGCCGTCGAGCTGGCTCGCCACGCTCACCTGGGACGGCGCCGCGCTGCGCTGGCCCGACGGCGTGCCGGCGACGGTGCGCGCCCAGATCGAGGCCGAGCTCGCGCTGATCGCCGAGCTGAAGTACGAAGCCTTCTTCCTCACCGTGCACGACCTCGTGGTGTTCGCGCGCTCGCGCGGCATCCTCTGCCAGGGGCGCGGCTCGGCGGCGAACTCGGCGGTCTGCTACGCGCTGGGCATCACCGCCGTCGACCCCGCGCGCGCCAACCTGCTGTTCGGCCGCTTCCTGTCGAAGGAGCGCGACGAGCCGCCCGACATCGACGTCGATTTCGAGCACGAGCGCCGCGAGGAGGTCATCCAGTACGTTTACGCGAAGTACGGCCGCGAGCGCGCCGCGCTGGCCGCGACGGTCATCACCTACGGGCCGAAGAGCGCGCTGCGCGACGTCGGCCGCGCGCTGGGCCTGCCCGAGGACCAGCTCGCCGAACTCTCCGCCGCGGTCGGGCATGCCGAGGACCTCGAGGTGTGGAAAGCCCGCTGCCGGGAACGCGGGCTCGACCCCGACGGCCCCCTGCTGGCCAAGGTGCTGCTGCTGGCCCACGAACTGCTCGGCCACCCGCGGCACCTGTCGCAGCACGTCGGCGGCTTCGTCATCAGCGACGCGCCGCTGTCGAAGCTGGTGCCGGTCGAGAACGCCGCGATGCCCGAGCGCACCATCATCCAGTGGGACAAGGACGACCTCGAAACGCTCGGGCTGCTGAAGGTCGACGTGCTGGCGCTCGGCATGCTGAGCGCGATCCGCCGCTGCCTCGACCTGCTGCGTGCGAACGGCCGGCGGCACCTCGAGCTGGCGACGATCCCGGCCGAAGACAAGAAGACCTACGACATGATCCAGCGCGCCGACACGCTGGGCGTGTTCCAGATCGAATCGCGCGCGCAGATGACCATGCTGCCGCGCCTGAAGCCGCGCACTTTCTACGACCTCGTCGTCGAAGTGGCCATCGTCCGGCCCGGCCCGATCCAGGGCGGCATGGTGCACCCCTACCTGCGGCGTCGGCAGGGCATCGACCCGGTGCGCTACCCCTCGAAGGCGCTGGAGACGGTGCTCGGCCGCACGCTCGGCGTGCCGCTGTTCCAGGAGCAGGTGATGGAGATCGCGATGGTGGCGGCGGGCTACACGGCCGGCGAGGCCGATGAACTGCGCCGCTCGATGGCAGCGTGGAAGCGCCGCGGCGGCCTCGATCACCATCGCCAACGCCTGCTCGCCGGCATGGCCGAGCGCGGCTACCCCCCGGATTTCGCCGAACAGATCTTCGAGCAGGTGAAGGGCTTCGGCAGCTACGGCTTCCCGGAATCGCACGCCGCCAGCTTCGCCCTGCTCACGTACGCGAGCTGCTGGCTCAAGTGCCACGAGCCTGCGGCCTTCGCCTGCGCGCTCTTGAACGCGCAGCCGCTGGGCTTCTACACGACGTCGCAGATCGTCCAGGATGCGCGGCGGCACGGCATCGCGGTGCATCCGGTGGACGTGCGCTACAGCACGGTCGAATCGAGCCTCGAGCCGGTCGATGCCCGGCGCGGGCCCGAGGCCCCGCAGCCGGCGATCCGCCTTGGCCTCCGCGAGGTCGGCTCGCTGCCGCGCGAGGCCGCGGAACGCGTGGTCGCGGCCCGCGCCTTGGCGCCGTTCCGCGACATCGAGGACCTGTGCCGGCGCGCCGATCTCGACGAACGCGCCCGCGCCGCGCTTGCCGAGGCCGATGCGCTGCGTGGCCTCACCGGCCACCGCCATCGCGCGCGCTGGGCCATGGCCGGGGTGGAGGAGGGCACGCTGCCGCTGTTCGCCGAATTGCCCGCCGTGGACGAGGGGCGGCTGGTGATCCGTCCGCCCACGGCCAGCGAGACCACGCTGGCCGATTACGCCAGCACCGGGCTCACGCTCAACGCGCATCCCATGGCGCTGTTGCGTCCGCGGCTGCGGGCGCGCGGCTATCTTGACCACCGCGCCCTGCGCCGGCTCGCCGCGCCGCGCCGCACCCGCACCGCCGGCCTCGTCACCCTGCGGCAGCGCCCGCAGACGGCGAACGGCACCTGGTTCCTCACGCTGGAAGACGAGCACGGGCTGACGAACCTGATCTGCTGGAAAGCCGTGGTCGAGCGCTACCGTCGCGCCATCGTCGAATCGCAGCTGCTCGGCGCGCGGGGGCGCTGGGAGGCACACGAGGGCGTCACGCATTTGATCGTCGAGCACGTCGAGCCTCTGGACGACCTGCTCGCCACGCTGGAGGGCAAGCCGCTGGTGGTCGAGCACCGCAGTTTCCGTTGATCCGGCCCGTCGCGTCCCGCTACCCATCCCCGTTCCCCGGGGGCTGCTAGAGTCGGCGGTCCGATGAAGACGACCGATCACCCGATGAGCGACACCTACGCCCCCCTGCCCACCGTCAACGCCCGCATCAGCCCGCGCGGCGGCCTCGACATCCTGTCGCGCGCCGAGATCGCGCGCCTTACCGATGCCACCCAGGCTGGCGGGTTGCGCGACACCCTCCGCCGCTGCGCGCTGGCGGTGCTGACCGTCGGCTCCGACTCCGACGACCCGCGTGCCGCCTCGGCGCGCTATCCGGATTTCGATATCGAGGTCCAGCAGATGGACCGCGGCATCCGCCTCGAGCTGAAGAACGCGCCGGCCATCGCCTTCGTCGACGGCGAGCTGATCCGCGGCGTCGCCGACCTGCTGTTCGCCGTCGTGCGTGACATCGCCTACACCGCCATCGAAGTGCAGAGCGGCCAGTTCGACCTCGAGACCTCGGAGGGGCTCACCAGCGCGGTGTTCGAGATCCTGCGCAATGCCCGGGCCATGCGCCCGCACCAGGACCCGAACCTCGTGGTCTGCTGGGGCGGCCATTCGATCGGTCGCGATGAATACCTCTACACCAAGAAGGTCGGCTACGAGCTCGGCCTGCGCGGCCTCGACATCTGCACGGGCTGCGGCCCGGGCGCGATGAAGGGGCCGATGAAGGGCGCCACGATCGCCCACGCCAAGCAGCGCCAGCGCAACCCGCGCTACATCGGCATGACCGAGCCGGGGATCATCGCGGCGGAATCGCCGAACCCGATCGTCAACCAGCTGGTGATCATGCCGGACATCGAGAAGCGCCTCGAAGGCTTCGTGCGCCTCGGCCACGGCATCATCGTGTTCCCGGGCGGCGTCGGCACCGCCGAGGAGATCCTCTACCTGCTCGGTATCCTGCTGCACCCGGACAACGCCGGCGTGCCGTTCCCGCTGGTGTTCACCGGTCCGAAGGCCTCGGCCGCCTACTTCGAGCAGATCGACCGCTTCATCCGCCTGACGCTCGGCGATGAGGCCGCGAAGCTCTACACGATCATCGTCGAGGATCCGGTGGCCGTGGCGAAGGCGATGCGGGACGGCATGAAGAAGGTGCGCGAGCACCGCATCGCCAACCGCGACGCCTTCTTCTTCAACTGGACGCTGAAGATCCCGTTCGCCTTCCAGCAGCCCTTCGAGCCGGATCATGCGGCGATGTCGGCCCTCGACCTCCACTTTGGGCGTCCGGTGCACGAACTTGCCGCCGACCTGCGCCGCGCCTTCTCCGGCATCGTTGCCGGCAATGTGAAGGAGCCGGGCATGCGCCGCATCGAGCAGCACGGTCCGTTCGAGATCCATGGCGACAAGGCCATCATGGCCAGCCTCGACGACCTGCTGCGGGCCTTCGTCGAGCAGCGCCGGATGAAGATGTCGGGCGAATACAAGCCCTGCTACCGCGTGGTGGCCTGAGTCGGAGAAGCTGGGCTGGCACCCTGGCGTGAAGGCGCTGGGGTGACGCCGGAGGCCGGCAAGGGAGGGGGCGGACCGTGCCCACCGTCCCGGTTTGCTGCGCTGCCGCGACGCTCGTCCCCCCCGGATCGCCGGTCGTCGGGCCGGCCGGGACAGTGCCCGGGGCGGTTGTTATGGTGCCTCCGTGAAAAACGAGAAGGCGTCCATGTCCCGCATCCCGTTCCAGGCCTCGCGCGGCGTCACCCTGCTGGAGTTGATGATCACGGTCGCGATCATCGCCATCCTCGGGTCGATCGCCCTGCCCAGTTTCAGCAGCGCCCTGCAGTCGAACCGCGTGGCGACGACCAGCAACGAGTTCATGGCCTCGGTGGCCTACGCGCGTTCGGAAGCGATGCGCAACAATCGCGGCGCCGTGATGTGCCCGAGCAGCAACGGGTCTTCCTGCGGTGGCACTTGGGCCGACGGCTGGATCGTCTGGGCCGACCAGAACGCCAACGGCACCCGCGAGGACCCTGCGGAGCCGGTGCTGCGCCGCCAGGACGCCCTGTACAGGCAGACGGCGCCGGGCACGACCCCCATCCGCTTCTCGCCCCGCGGCACGGTGGCTTCCGGCGCGGCCAGCGTGGTCGTCCAGCCCGTGGGCTGCACCACCGGCCAGCCCTTCCGCCGCACGCTGGAAGTCCTCGGTGGCGGCATGGTCCGCATCTCGAAGGGGAACTGCGCGTGATGACGCGATACTCCCATCCGTTCCGCGCAGCCCGCGGCCAGGCCGGCTTCACCTTGCTTGAGGTGATGATCGCCGTCGTGATCCTCAGCGTCGGCCTGCTCGGCATGGCCCTGCTTCAGTCGACCTCGCTGCGCGCGGCGCAGACCACCAACGAGCGCAGCCAGGCCACCATGCTCGTCTACGAGATGATGGACATGGTCCGCACCAACCGTCGGCAGGCTAGCCAGTACGGCCTGATCCGCGAGAACCAATTTTTCGGCAACGGCCGTGATGGTCTCTGTGCCGTGGGTGCCGCGGTTCCGGCGCAGCGCGTGGCCGCCGATCGGAACGATTGGGTCTGCGCCGTCCGCCGCGCCATCCCGGACGCGCGAGGCCGCGTGACGGTGACGGGTGCTGTCGTCCCCGCCGACGGAGGCGCCGCCACGCCGGCGACCATCGAAGTCCGCCTGGAGTGGTGCGATCCGCGCGGTGGCGCGATGAGCGGCACTCCGGAGTTTGCGCCCCTGTTCACACCGGCTTGCGCCGGCACCGTGAACGTCATTGTTGCCCGCAGCGGCCTGTGAGGACGAAGGAATGAATCTCCGCCACCCCCAGTCGGGCGTCACCCTCGTCGAGCTGATGATCGCCGTCGCGCTGTCGGCCTTCCTTCTGCTTGGCCTGATCCAGGTGTTCAGTGCTTCGCGCCTGGCCTACCAGACCACGACGGGCCTCGCCCGCGTGCAGGAAGGCAGCCGGTTCGCCGCCGACTTCCTGCAGCGCGACATCCGCATGGCCGGCCACATGGGCTGTTCGAACGATCGCGCCCGCAGTGAACGTGCTCCGAGAGGATTTCTCGACAGTTTCTTCCTGTCCAACGCCAATCGTGATGCCGGCAACTACGCGGCCGCGCCGTTTCCGCTCCAGTTCGATGTGCCGATCCAGGGCTACGAGGCGGCCGGCACCGGTCGCGGCGGCGCTGTGAACGTGTCGGCGCCTACCGGTGGCTGGACCCCGGCCCTCGACCCGGCCCTCACGGGCAGCGCGGGCCTGAATCCGGCCCCCCGTCCCGGTTCCGACGTCCTCGTGTTGCGCATTCTCACTGGCGACGCAGCGCCCTTGGCGCTCGACATCAAGGCAGTTCCGGATCCGGGCCGTCCGACGTCTGCGCCGGGCACCGTGACGATCGATGCGGCGAGCAACGCCTTCATCGAAAACGGTCGCTACTACGGCCTGGCGTCCTGCGAGAACGTCGCGGTATTCCAGGCGCGCTCAGCCGGAACGGCCGGAACCTTCTCAGTCAGTGCCGGTGGAAACAACCTCGCAACGGGCTTCTCTTTGGGGGCGGAAGCGGGAGGGTTGCAGGCCTCTAAGTTCACGGCCGGTACCACGCAACTTTTTCGTGCGGAGTCGTACGTCTACTACGTCGGCCTGCGCGGTGCGGATGGCATGCCCTCGCTCTACCGTGCCCGCTTCGCCAATGGCCTCTGGGGCGCAAGCGAAGAGCTGGTAGAGGGGGTGGACACGCTGCAGCTGATGTACGGCCGCGACACCGATGGCAACGGCTCTGTCGACGGTTACGTGCGTGCTGACGAGATCGTTGCCGGTGTCACTGCGTACCGAGACATCGCCGATCGCTGGCGCCAGGTCGCGAGCGTCGAACTCGGCCTCGTGCTGCGCAGCCCGGAGCGCGCCGGCACACCCGATCGGGATGTCGGAGACAACGGTGCGGTGCAGGTTGTCGGCGTCACGGTGAACAGCAACCCGAACGAAGCCATCCTCCGGCGTCCTTACGAAACCACGATTGCCTTGCGCAATCGCCTCTTCGGCAACTGAGCCATGACCCGACCAGCCTTCCCTTCATTCGCCAAGGCCAAGACCCAGCGCGGCGCCGCGCTGTACGTCGCCATGATCATGCTGTTGCTGCTCACGCTGATCGGCGTCGCGGCCATGCAGGTCGCCTCCCTGCAGCAGCGCATGGCCACCAACTTCAACGACTTCTCTCTGGCCTTCCAACGGGCCGAGGGCGCGCTTCGGCAGAGCGAGTTCGAACTGCAGCGCTCCTTCGATACCGAAGCCCTGCGCGCCGAGGTCTATTGTCTCGGCGATGCGACCAATTGGGCGAACACCATCGAGCCCGCCGACGTTCCGGCGCCTCAGGTTCGCAAGATCCAAGGCGGCGCTTGCACGGGCGACGGACCGCTCAGTCCTACTGAAGAGGGCGGCGTGCCCAAGCCTGGCGAAATGGACTATCAGCTGATCGCCGCGGCCGCCGATCGTGATCCGTCGGGCTCCCCCACCTCGGTCGTTGTGATCGAGACCGTCTATGTCGTGCCGCCTCGGGCGGCCCCGCCGGCACCGTGACTCGCGAGGACACCATGAGCACAAACCGCATCCCCCTGCTGATCGCCACGGCGCTGTTGACGCTGTCGGCCGGTTTCTCCACGCCTGTGAACGCCCAGGCGGCCGCCCTGCCGATCTCGCAGGAACCCCTGTACATCACAAACCGCATCAAGCCGGCCTTCATCATGGCCATCGATGACTCGGGCTCGATGCAGTGGGAGGCGTTGTTCCCGACGCAGGACGGCCGCGCGACTTGGAACGCCGTCCAGAATTCCTTCTACCACCCGACGGAATTGGCGCCGAACGGTCGGCCGCGGCCCTACCGCAACAACGAAACCGGCAACGGCAACGGGCAGAGCGACTTCCTTGAGCTGTTCCCGTTCACAGGCCGAGGGACGCCGCGCCAGACCTTCCCCCCGCTGCCGAACTTCGGCTTCGCCCGCTCCCACGAGTTCAATCCCGCGGCCTTCAACCCCTACAACATCTACGAGCCTTGGGCGCGGGCAGATCGGACGCTTTGGCCGAATGCCAACCGCGCGGCGGCTTTGGTCGATCCCCGGAATGCGGGTAGCGTCGCGTTCGACCTGACGGTCGATCGCCAACTCGACAACAACACCGAATGGTTGTTCGACTTCCGAGTTGGGATGCGTATCCCCGCAGGAACGGTCTACTCCCGCAATGCCGGCACCAACTGCAACTTCGGCGGCACCCAAATCGGTACGACCGGCTGGTGGACTGTCAACGCAGACACCGCGGTCGCGGCCAACTGCCGCTCCGGTGTGCGCTATTACCCGGCCACGTTCTACCTGACGTCGCCGACCTTTCCCGGGTATACGGCCACGCCTCTGGAGATCGTCAATCCGGCCGGCGGGCCGCCCAACACCACCCTGTACCGCTACGAGATCCGGCCCGGCAACATGACGGCGGACGCGTACGAGGCGGCGATCCAGAATTTCGCGAATTACTTCTCGTACTACCGCAACCGCAACCTCTCGATCATCGCGGCCATCACCAAGGCATTCGTCGATATCGACTTCATGCGCGTCGGCGCCTTCACGATCAACAACCGCAACAACGTGACCATGTACGACATGGGCGTGCAGGCGGATCGCAACGCGTTCTACACGCTGGTCACGGCGTTCAATGGCAACGGCGGCACGCCCAACCGGTTCGCCATCGACCACCTGGGCAACCAGTTCCGCCGCACGGGGACGGGTGCGCCGGTGCAGCTCGCCTGCCAGATGAATGCGGGCATGTTGTTCACCGACGGCTATTCGAACGGTGGCGAGGTCACGGTCGCCAACCTCGACGGCACCCTGGGTCCGCCGTTCGCCGACACGTTTGCGAACAAGAAGAGCGACATCGTCGCCCGGCATTACATGCAGAACATCCGGCCCGACCTGTCAGCCGGCTTGGTGCGCGTGCCGCCGGCGTGTGCCACCGCCAATCCGGATCCGCGCCTCGACTGCCGCACCGATCCGCACATGAACTTCTACGGCGTGACGCTGGGGGCGATCGGCACGGTGTACGGCGTCAACGCGGCCGCCACCGCCGATCCCTTTGCCAATCCGCCGGCCTGGCCCGACAACTGCGACGACTGCCTCCAGTCGGTCGATGAGCTCTGGCAGGCGACCCTGACGGGGCGCGGTCGTTACATCAACGCCTCGTCCCCGCAGGCCATTTCGGAGGCCATGAACGAGGTCGTGAACGCGGTTCTCGATTCGACCCAGCCGGTGGGCACTCCGCCCGTCGCTGGTGCCCGCATCGGCGCCGACTCCGCGACGTACCAGACTGGATTCCTGGTGCGCGACAACGCGCGCGATTGGGTCGGCAGCGTGGAGGCCTTCCGCATCAACGCCGACGGCTCGATCGGTGCCCAGTTGTGGAGTGCCGAATCGCAGCTCCCGGCCGCGAGCTCGCGCAACATCCTTGCCATGCGCACCCCCGGTCCGACCGCCACCCGGAACGTCGTGCCCTTCCTCGCAACGAACTTCGGCACCACGGAAGCCGATCGCGCGAGCGCGATCGGTGTGAGCCTGTCCTCGTTCGCTGCGAACTACACTGCCGGCTCGACGATGACCGACGCTTACAACTACCTGCGTGGCGACCAGTCCCGTGAGAAGTCAGCGACGGTGCCCTTGGGTTTCCGCGCGCGCTCAGGTCGTCTGGGGGACATCATCAACTCGGCCGCAGAGGTCGAGACGAGGCGCACCTTCTATTCCGCCTTCGACGCGCTGCCGGGTGCCGAGGGTGTCGCCTATCGGGCATACCGCGCGACGAAGCGCACATCGTTCACCAATTCGGTCTACGTCGGTGCCAATGCCGGCATGCTGCATGCCTTCAACGCCGACACCGGTGCCGAGCTCTTCTCGTACATCCCGAACGGGGCCATCGGCCAGATGGGCCTCCTGCTGGCCCGCAACTACCAGCACCGCTATTTCGTGGACGGGCAGATCAACGTCACCGATGCGGTGATCAATGGCAATTGGGGCACGGTGTTGCTCGGCAACATGGGGCGCGGTGGCCGCTCGGTCTTCGCGATCAACGTCACCGACCCCGCCTCCGTGGATGCCGGCAAGGTGATGTGGGAGCTCCCGACGAGTGACAATGACTTGGGGCTGGGCCTCGGTCGCGTCGAAGTGATGTATGGCGAGGACGGCGTCTGGTACGCGGTGTTCGCCAACGGGCTCAACAGCGCCAACGCCAACCCCGTGCTTTACCTCGTCAACCTCTCCACGGGCGTGGTCGCGCGCCGCATCACGGCCGAGGACGGTGGCAACCTCACCAACGGCCTGACCCGCATTGCCTTGGCCGACGTCAATAGCAACGGTCGCGTGGACGCCGTCTACGGCGGTGACTTCCAGGGCAACCTGTGGAAGTTCGACCTGTCGTCGACGTCGAACAGCAGTTGGGGCGTGGGCTTGGCGGGTAACCCTCTGGCTCGCGCGCGGGACATCAATGGTGACCCGCAGCCGATCACCGGCGGCATCACCGTGGCGCGGGGGCCCTCGGGTGGGGTCATGGTCAACTTCGGCACCGGCCGCTATCTCACCGATACCGACGCCGTGGCCGGCGGCACCCAGCAGCTGCAGTCCTTCTATGGCGTCTGGGACCGTGGCACGATCAGTGGCATTACCCGGGCGTCGCTGCGCCAGCAGCAGATCCTCACCCAGTTCGGCTCCGGTACTGATCTCGGCCGGACCCTGAGCAACAACCGGGTCGACTACACCACCCAGAACGGCTGGTACCTCGATCTCCGCGTGGGCAGCACGACGCCGAACGGCGAGCGCATGATCGGCGACCCGCGGGTCATCGGCCAGACCATCGTCTTCCCGACCTCCGAGCCCTCCGGCGACACGCAGTGTGCTCCCGGTCTCCGCAGCTGGGGCTACAAGCTGGACCTGTTCTCCGGGGGGCCCGTGCTCAACCTCATGGAGCGTCCGGGGGGCAGTCCGGTCTGTCCGACCACAGGTTGTGGTGGCCTGTTGGTGCAGGCCGGCGGTGCGCCGGTGACGGGAAGCTCCGTGGTGCAGCCGCAGCGACCCTGCCGTCGCGGCATCGACCCCGAATGCCCGCTGCTGAGCGAGCCGGATCCTGCGGCCTGTGGCAGCCCTAATCCGGACGATGCCACGTTCAATCCGGATTATGACAACTGCATGTGTGTACTGCGCGGCGATTGCGACCCCGCAGAGCTCCAGTGCTCGATCAGCAATCCCATAGGCATTAGGGATATGGGTGACTTGCCGCAGGTCTGCGGCCGCCAGTCGTGGCGACAGGTCCGCTGACGGCGCGCATCCACTACCATCGACGGGGGCGGCGCGGCCGCCCCCACAGAATCAACGAGGGCGTCATGAGCGTGCGCAAGGAAACCGGCTTCACCCTGATCGAACTGATGATCGTCGTGGCGGTCGTCGCCGTGCTCGCGGCCGTGGCCTATCCGTCCTACCAGACGCAGGTCCGCAAGGGGCGCATGGGTCAGGCGCAGGCCGACATGCTCGAACTCGCGCAGTTCATGGAGCGCTGCTTCGCCTCGAACAACACGTATGTCGGATGTGACCTGCCATTCACGACGTCGCCGAGGACGGGCACGGCCTACTACAACATCGCCCTGACGCATCCGGGCGCAACCCCGCGCACCAGCTTCCTGCTGACCGCCACACGCAATCCTGCCGGTGGCCAAGACCAACAGAGTTGCGGCACCCTCACGTTGAATCAAGCCGGCACCAAAACGTTCTCGGGCACGGGTGTGACTGCGGCACAGTGCTGGTGAGCGCCCGGTTCAACCACCCAGCAAAAAGCCCGCTTTCGCGGGCTTTTTGTTTGCTTCATTTGGCGCCCGAAGTTGGACTCGAACCAACGACCCCCTGATTAACAGTCAAGTGCTCTAACCGGCTGAGCTATTCGGGCAGGGCGCGTATTCTCGTTTCCCGGCGCGGGCGCGTCAAGCCCTGCCGACGCGTCAGCCCGAGCCGCAGGCTGGGGTGTCGCGCCTCGCGGCGGCGCTGCGCGTCCGGCCGCCGGTGTTGATCACCAGCAGGCGCAGGGCTTCCAGTGACTTGGCGCAGATGCGCAGGGTGGTGTTGCTGCCGGCAGAGCGCCCGTCCGGGCGGAAGCCGATGACCGGACGGTTCGCGCTGCCGACCATGTGCAGGCCGTGGAAGTCCTTTTCCTGCTGGACGCGGAGCACGGGCTCCCCGGGCGAGAGGTCGCGGTCGTAGTTGCGGTCCTCGAAGGTCATCGCGCCGGCGGACCAGGCGCCCCAGTCGAGGCAGCGGGCGAAATCCCGCGTGCGGCAGATGACGACCTGCCGGCGGCGAAACACGGCCTCGCTGCGGGCGAAGGCCAGCTCCGCTTGGAATCGGTCCGCGACCGTCCGGGCGGTGGTCCGTTCGATCACGCCCTGGAAGGCGGGTACCGCCAGCCCGGCGAGCACGCCGATCAAGGCGACGCCGATGAGCAGTTCGGGGAGGGTGAGGCCTTGCTGTGCGCGCATCGGGACGTCCTTGGGGGGCCGTTGGGGGGTGGGCCCCATGCTCAGACCGGGGCCGCCTCGCGGGCTGTCATCCGCGGACCCCGAGTGGCGTAGGAATTCCACGCGGCCTGCTCGCGCTCGGGACCTATACTGGCGTGTTGCCCCATTCGCCCCCACCGATGACCCAGCGCTTCAAGCTGCAGTCCGAGTACCGTCCCGCCGGCGACCAGCCGCAGGCCATCGAGCGCCTGACGGCGGGCTTCGAGGCGGGCGTCGCTGCGCAGACCCTCCTGGGTGTCACCGGGTCGGGCAAGACTTACACAATCGCGAACGTCGTCGAACGCATCCAGAAGCCCACCCTGGTGCTGGCGCCGAACAAGACGCTGGCGGCCCAGCTCTACGGCGAGTTCAAGTCGTTCTTCCCGGAGAACGCGGTCGAGTACTTCGTCAGCTACTACGACTACTACCAGCCGGAAGCCTACGTGCCGTCCACCGACACCTTCATCGAGAAGGACAGCGCGGTGAACGAGCACATCGAGCAGATGCGGCTGTCGGCGACGAAAGCCCTGCTCGAGCGTCGCGATGCGCTGATCGTCGCCTCGGTGTCGGCGATCTACGGCCTCGGCGACCCGAACGAGTACTTCCGGATGGTGCTGCACCTCGTGCGCGGCGACCGCATCGACCAGCGCGAGCTGATCCGCCGCCTCACCGAGATGCAGTACACGCGCAATGACATGGAGCTGCGGCGCGGCACTTACCGGGTGCGTGGCGAGACCATCGACGTGCATCCGGCCGAGGTCGAAGACGAGTGCCTGCGCATCGAGCTTTTCGATGGCGAGATCGAGCGCCTGTCGCTGTTCGATCCACTGACGGGTGCTGTGCAGCGCGACCTGCCGCGCTTCACGCTCTACCCGAAGTCGCATTACGTCACCACGCGGCGGACCATCCTCGACGCCATCGAGACCATCAAGCCCGAGCTGCAGGACCGGCTGCAGTGGTTCTATTCGCAGAACAAGCTCGTCGAAGCGCAGCGCCTGCAGCAGCGCACGCAGTTCGACCTCGAGATGCTCGCCGAGATCGGCTTCTGCAAGGGCATCGAGAACTACAGCCGGCACCTGACCGGCCACATGCCGGACGAGCCGCCGCCCTGCCTGTTCGACTACCTTCCGCCCGATGCGCTGCTCGTTGTCGACGAGTCGCACGTGACCATCCCGCAGATCGGCGGCATGTACAAGGGCGACCGGGCGCGCAAGGAAACGCTGGTGAACTTCGGCTTCCGCCTGCCGTCGGCGCTCGACAACCGCCCGCTGCGTTTCGAGGAGTGGGAGCGTCGCTCGCCGCGCTCGATCTACGTGTCGGCCACGCCCGGCAGCTACGAGTTGGAGAAGTCGGAAGGCGAGATCGTGGAACTGGTCGTCCGCCCCACGGGCCTGCTCGATCCCGAGGTCGAGGTGCGCCCGGTGGCCACGCAGGTCGACGACGTGCTGTCGGAGATCCGCGAGCGCGTGTCCTGGGGCGACCGCGTGCTGATCACCACGCTGACCAAGAAGATGGCCGAGAACCTCACCGACTACCTCGGCGAGCACGGCATCAAGGTGCGCTACCTGCACTCCGACGTGGAGACGGTCGAGCGCGTGGAGATCATCCGCGACCTGCGGCTGGGCACGTTCGACGTGCTGGTCGGCATCAACCTGCTGCGCGAGGGCCTCGACATGCCCGAGGTGTCGCTGGTGGCCATCCTCGACGCCGACAAGGAGGGCTTCCTCCGCGCGGAGCGCAGCCTCATCCAGACCATCGGACGCGCGGCGCGCAACCTTCGCGGCAAGGCGATCCTCTATGCCGACAAGATCACGCCGTCGATGCGCGCGGCCATGGACGAGACCGCACGTCGCCGCGAAAAGCAGGCCGAGTTCAACCGGGTCAACGGCATCGAGCCGAAATCGGTGCGCAAGGAGATCCGCGACATCATGGAAGGCGCGCGGGCCGAGGCCGATGCCCCCAAGGCGCGCGGGCGCGGCAAGGTCAGGGGTGCGGCGCCTGGGGCGATGGCGGTGGCCGAGGAGGCGGCGGGTTACCTCGATCCGGAGGTTGCCGCCAAGCGCATCGCGGAGCTCGAGTCGCGCATGTTCAAGCATGCGCAGGACCTCGAATTCGAACAGGCCGCCGAGGTGCGCGACCAGATCCACAAGCTGAAGGCGCGGATCATCGGCTCCTGAGCCCTCGCGCCGACCCGGCGTCCGCGGGCTTGCCCGGCCCCGCCGGTCCCGGTATAGTGCGCGACTCGGCGGAGCCCTCGGGTTCCTGCTCGGGCGGTTAGCTCAGCGGTAGAGCACTACCTTGACATGGTAGGGGTCACAGGTTCGAACCCTGTACCGCCCACCACAACATGTCGACCAGAGAGACGTAGTTCGAACGAACACGATCACCATGACGCGCAACGGAATCCATCGCTGAATCCCGCGCAGTCCCTCTGGATCCTTGAAAGGGCGCCTGTGCGCCCTTTTTTCTTTTCCGAATCCCCGAATTCCGAGCCCCACCGCCCATGATCGCCATCACGCTTCCCGACGGTTCGCAGCGCCAGTACGAGCCCGGCACCACGGTCGCCGACGTCGCCGCCAGCATCGGCGCGGGGCTTGCCAAGGCCACGCTGGCCGGAAAGGTCGACGGCCGGCTCGTCGATGCCAGCTTCCCGCTGCAGGCCGACGCCTCGCTGGAGATCGTCACCGAAAAGCATGCCGACGCCCTCGACGTGCTGCGCCACTCCACCGCCCACCTGCTGGCCCAGGCCGTGCAGCGCCTGTTCCCCGGTGCGCAGGTCACGATCGGCCCGGTCATCGACAACGGCTTCTACTACGACTTCGCGTACGAGCGGCCGTTCACCCCCGACGACCTGCCGAAGATCGAAGCCGAGATGGCGAAGATCGTTGCCGAGCAGTTGCCGGTGGCGCGCTCGGTGAAGTCGCGCGACGAGGCCGTGGCCTTCTTCAAGGGGATGGGCGAGCACTACAAGGCGGAGATCATCGAGTCGATCCCGGCCACCGAGGACCTGTCGCTGTACTCGCAGGGCGAGTTCACCGACCTCTGCCGCGGCCCGCACGTGCCGAACACCGGCAAGCTGCGCGCGTTCAAGCTGATGAAGGTCGCCGGCGCCTACTGGCGCGGTGATTCGAACAACCAGATGCTGAGCCGCATCTACGGCACGGCCTGGCTGAACGACAAGGACCTGAAGGCCTACCTGACCCAGCTCGAGGAAGCCGAGAAGCGCGACCACCGCAAGATCGGCAAGGCGCAGAGCCTGTTCCACGTGCAGGAGGAGGGCCCGGGCCTGGTCTTCTGGCACCCGAAGGGCTGGCGCCTGTGGCAGGTCGTCGAGCAGTACATGCGCCGCGTCTACCGCGATTCCGGTTACCAGGAAGTGCGCTGCCCGCAGGTGCTCGACGTGTCGCTGTGGAAGAAGTCCGGCCACTGGGACAACTACCAGAACAACATGTTCTTCACCGAGTCGGAGAAGCGCACCTACGCGCTGAAGCCGATGAACTGCCCGGGCCACGTCCAGGTCTTCAACCAGGGCCTGCACAGCTACCGCGACCTGCCGATCCGCTACGGCGAGTTCGGCGCCTGCCACCGCAACGAGCCCTCGGGCGCGCTGCACGGGATCATGCGCGTGCGCGGCTTCACGCAGGACGACGGGCACATCTTCTGCACCGAGGACCAGATCGAGGCCGAGGTGACCGCGTTCCACCAGCAGGCCATGAAGGTCTATTCGGACTTCGGCTTCAGCGAGATCGCCATGAAGATCGCGCTGCGCCCCGAATCCCGCCTCGGCGACGACGCGACCTGGGACAAGGCCGAGAACGCCCTCCGCGCCGCGCTGCGGGCCGCCGGGGTCGAGTGGGAGGAGCTGCCGGGCGAGGGCGCCTTCTACGGCCCGAAGATCGAGTACCACATGCGCGACTCGATCGGCCGCGGCTGGCAGGTCGGCACCATGCAGGTCGATTTCATGATGCCGCAGCGCCTCGGCGCCGAGTACGTGGACGAGCACAGCGCTCGCCGCCACCCGGTCATGCTGCACCGGGCCATCGTCGGCTCGATGGAACGCTTCATCGGCATCCTGATCGAGAACCATGCCGGCGCGTTCCCCGCCTGGCTGGCCCCGATCCAGGCCGTGGTGATGAATATCACCGATGCCCAGGCCGACTACGTGGCCGGCGTCAGGAAAACCCTTATGAATCAAGGCTTCCGGGTCGAATCCGATTTGCGGAACGAAAAGATCGGCTATAAGATCCGCGAGCACACGCTGCAGAAGGTCCCGTACTTGCTGGTCGTTGGCGACCGCGAGAAGGAAACCGGGACCGTCGCCGTGCGTACCCGCGAGGGCGTCGACCTCGGGTCGATGCCGGTCGAGGCGTTCGCGGCGAAGCTCGCAGCAGAGAACGGTCCCGTCGCCTGAGCGGCGGGTTGAAGCACCCCTGGAGACTGCCCCATCAGTACTGAAAAACCCAATCGCAAGAACCTCGAGATCCGCGTCCCGCGCGTGCGCGTGATCGGTGCGGACGGCGAGAACGTCGGTGTCCTGTCGCGCGATGAAGCGCTGCGCATGGCCGAAGACGCCGGCCTCGACCTCGTCGAGATCCAGCCGAACGTCGATCCGCCCGTGTGCCGGATCATGGATTTCGGCAAGTTCCGCTTCGAGATGCAGAAGAAGGCCTCGGCGGCCAAGAAGAAGCAGAAGCAGGTCGAGATCAAGGAACTCAAGTTCCGCCCGACCACCGACGTCGGCGACTACGACGTCAAGCTGCGCAACATCCGCCGCTTCCTCGAGGAAGGCGACAAGGTCAAGATCAACATCCGCTTCCGCGGTCGCGAGATGAGCCACCAGGAGCTCGGCATCGCGATGGCGGCCAAGATCGAGGCCGACCTGGCCGACGAGATCATCGTCGAGTCGCGCCCGCGCCTCGAGGGCCGCCAGATGGTGATGATGCTGGCGCCGAAGAAGAAGGCCTGAGGCCCGTCCTCCGGTCGAGGGGCGCCGGCCGGGCCGGATGCCCGGACGCAGGCTGAACCCCGGAACGCCCGCCTTGCCATGGCGGGCGTTTCTGTTTCATAATTCATGGTTCCCGCATTGCGGGAGAGGATCCCCGGAGCCCCGCGCTGAGCGAGGCCCGGTTACCGCCGGTTCGGGCAGGAAGGAAAGCACGGTTCACGCCGTCGCCCGGCCAGTAAAAGCACTCCGAAAGGACCCGTTATGCCCAAGATCAAGACCAACCGGGCTGCCGCCAAGCGTTTCCGCAAGACGGCCTCCGGCAAGTACAAGTGCGGCCACGCCAACCGTAGCCACATCCTCACCAAGAAGGCGACCAAGCGGAAGCGCAACCTGCGGCAGACGAACCATGTTCGTGCCGAGGACGCGGGCCGTCTGGACCGCATGCTGCCGTACCTCTGAGGAGACTGACCCATGGCACGAGTCAAGCGTGGTGTCACGGCGCGCCGCCGTCACAAGAAAGTCATTGCCGCTGCGAAGGGCTACTACAACGCCCGCCGCAAGGTCTTCCGCGTCGCCAAGCAGGCCGTCACCAAGGCCCAGCAGTACGCGTACATCGGCCGTAAGCGCAAGAAGCGCGATTTCCGTTCGCTGTGGATCGTCCGCATCAATGCGGCGGCCCGCCTGAACGGCTTGAGCTACTCCCGCCTGATGAACGGCCTCAAGAAGGCCAACGTCACGCTGGACCGCAAGGCCCTGGCCGACCTGGCCATCCACGACGCCGCCGCGTTTACCGCGGTTGCCGAGCAGGCCAAGCGCGCTCTCGCGGCGTAAAGCGGACACTGCATCGGCGGCGCTTCGGCGTGGCCTGATGCGGCAAGCGAACGCGAAAGGGAAGGGCGCAAGTCCTTCCCTTTTGTTTTTTCCGGGCCGGGATTCGTGATTCGGCCCTCGACATCCATCGACAGGTCCGCTTCGCATGAGCGACGTGCAAACCCTCACCACCACCGCGCTGGCCGACATCGCCGCCGCCACGACGCTGGAGGCGCTCGAAGCGCTTCGCGTCGCGCTGCTCGGCAAGTCGGGCAGCATCACCGCGCAGTTGAAGTCCCTGGGCACCCTGCCGCCGGACGAGCGCAAGGCCGTCGGTGAAGGCATCAACAAGGCGCGCGATGCCATTGGCGAGGCGCTTGCCGCCCGCAAGGCCGTGCTGGAGCAGGCGGCGCTCGACGCACGCCTTGCCTCCGAGCGCATCGACGTGACGCTGCCGGGCCGCGATGGGGAAATGGGCGTCGTGCATCCGGTGTCGCGCACCATCGAACGCCTCACCGGCATCCTGCGCGGCCTCGGCTACGACCTCGCCGACGGCCCCGAGATCGAGGACGACTGGCACAACTTCGAGGCGTTGAACTTCCCGCCGCACCACCCGGCGCGCGCCATGCACGACACCTTCTACTTCGGCGACGGCCGCCTGCTGCGCACGCACACCTCGCCGGTGCAGGTGCGCGCGATGAAGGGCCAGACGCCGCCGCTGCGCGTGATCGCCGCCGGCAAGGTCTACCGCAGCGACAGCGACCAGACGCATACCCCGATGTTCCACCAGATCGAGGGTTTCGTCGTCGGCGAGAACGTCAGCTTCGCCGAGCTGAAGGGCACGCTGAAGGCGCTGGTGCGCGCGTTCTTCGAGCGCGACTTCGAGATGCGCTTCCGGCCGAGCTACTTCCCGTTCACCGAGCCCTCGGCCGAGGTCGACATCGCCTGGCAGCAGCCGGACGGCAGCACGCGCTGGCTGGAGGTGCTGGGCTGCGGCATGGTGCATCCGAACGTGCTGCGCAGCTGCGGCATCGACCCCGAGAAATACACCGGCTTTGCGTTCGGCCTCGGCGTCGAGCGCTTTGCCATGCTGCGCTACGGCGTCAACGACCTGCGCAGCTTCTTCGACAACGACGTCCGCTTCCTGGGGCAGTTCGCATGAAGTTCAACGAAAGCTGGCTGCGCGAGCACGTGGCCGTCGAGGCCGACCGCGACGCGCTGTGCGCGGCCCTCACCGCCATCGGCCTGGAAGTGGAAGGCGTCGAGCCGATCGGCGGCGAGCTGCCGGGCGTCATCGTCGCGGAGATCGTCGAGGCCGTCCGCCATCCGGAAGCCGACCGCCTGCAGGTGTGCAAGGTCGCGATCGGTGGCGGCGAACACGTGCAGATCGTCTGCGGCGCGCCGAATGCGCGCGCGGGCCTGAAGGCGCCGCTCGCGACCGTCGGTGCGTCGCTGCCGGGTGGCCTGAGCATCAAGGCGGCGAAGCTCCGTGGCGTCGAGAGCTTCGGCATGCTGTGCTCGGCCAAGGAGCTGGGCATCGACCCGGACGCCTCGGGCCTGCTGGAACTGCCGGCCGATGCGCCGGTGGGCACGGCGCTGAGCGCCTACCTCGGCCTGCCGGACGCGCGCATCGAGCTGAAGCTCACGCCGAACCGCGCCGACTGCTTCTCGATCCGCGGCATCGCCTTCGACGTGGCCGCCGCGCTCGGCGCGCAGGTGCGTCCGTTCGACGCCGCGCCGGTCGCCGCGACCGTGACGGCCACGCTGCCGGTCGAACTCCATGCGGGCGCCGACGCGCCGCGCTACTGCGGTCGTGTGATCGAAGGCCTGAACCCGAACGCGACCTCGCCGTCGTGGCTCACCGAAAAGCTGAAGCGCTGCGGCCTTCGCCCGATCAGCCCGCTGGTCGACATCACCAACCTCGTGATGCTCGAACTCGGCCAGCCGATGCATGCCTTCGATGCCGACACGCTGAAGGGCCCGGTCGGCGTACGCCACGGCCGTGCCGGCGAGTCGCTGAAGCTGCTGGACGAGCGCGAAGCGGCGATCGACGCCGGCTTCCTCGTCATCACCGACGCCGACCGGCCGGTGGCGCTGGCGGGCGTGATGGGCGGTTTCGACACCCGCGTGACCGACGCGACGACGCGTGTCTTCCTCGAGTCCGCGCATTTTGCGCCCTCGGCGATCATCGGTCGGGCCCGCAAGCTCGGCTTGCACACCGATGCCTCGCACCGCTTCGAGCGCGGCGTCGATCCGGAACTGCCGCGCGTGGCGCTGGAGTACGCGACCAAGCTCGTGCTTGAGATCCTCGGCGGCGCGGCCGGCCCGGTGGTCGAGGCGGTCCGTGAGGCCGAGCTGCCGCAGCGCGCCCCGGTGACGCTGCGGCGTGAGCGCCTCGCCCGCGTGCTCGGTCAACGCATCGATGACGCCGAGGTGGCGCGCATCTTCGTGGCGCTGGGCATGGGCGTCGAGGCGACGGCCGACGGCTGGCGGATCACGCCGCCGGCGCGGCGCTTCGACATCGCCATCGAGGAGGACCTCGTCGAGGAAGTGGCGCGCATCCACGGCTACGACGCCGTGCCCGCCGCGCTGCCGGCCGGCGAGATCCCGCTGGCCGACCACACCGAGACGCGCGCGCCGGACGCCTTCCTACGCCGCCAGCTCGCCGCCCGGGGCTTCCACGAGGCGATCAACTTCGCCTTCGTCGACGCCGCGCTGCTGCAGCGCTGGGGTCTCGAGGCGGGCGCCGTCGCCCTGCTGAACCCGCTCGCCTCCGACCTCGGCACGATGCGTACCGGCCTGCTGCCGGGCCTCGTCGAGGCGATCCGCCGCAACCTCGCCCGCCAGCAGACGCGCGTGCGCCTGTGCGAGATCGGGCGCGTCTTCCACGCCCCGGCTTCGGCCGGCGCCGCGCCGGTCGAAACCCGCCGCATCGCTTTCGCCGCCACTGGCAGCGCCAAGGCCGAGCAGTGGGGCGTGGCCTCGCGCGGGGTCGACTTCTACGACCTCAAGGGCGACCTCGAAGCCCTCGCTGGTCCGGCTGCGGCCGCGCTGGCCTTCGCGCCGGCGGCGGGCGTGCCCTGGCTGCACCCGGGCCGCAGCGCCGCGGTGACGCTGGGCGGCGAGCCCCTCGGGTTCGTGGGCCACCTGCACCCGGCCCTGGCCAAGGCGCTGGACTTCGACGGCGAGGTGGTCGTGGCCGAGCTGGACCTCGCTCGCCTCGAGGCCCGGGCCGTGCCGAAGGCTGGCGAGCTGTCGCGATTCCCCTCGGTGCGGCGTGACCTGGCCGTGGTGGTGGCCGAGGATCGGCCTTGGGCCGACCTGGAGGCCAGCCTCCGCGGGGCCTTGGGCGGCCTGCTGCGGGAAGTGAAGGTGTTCGACCGCTATGCCGGCAAGGGCCTCGAAACGGGGGTCAAAAGCCTCGCTATGGGATTGATTCTGCAGGATGTTTCCCGCACTCTGACCGACTCGGACGTCGATCAGGCGGTCCAGGCCGCCTTGGCGGCCTTGGAGCGCGACTGCGGCGCCCGTCTGCGATGACCTGAGGGGGCGACGTGGCATTGACCAAGGCCGAAATGGCGGAGCGGCTGTTCGAGGACGTTGGCCTCAACAAGCGCGAGGCCAAGGAGTTCGTCGACGCGTTCTTCGACGTGCTCCGGCTGTCGCTCGAACAGGGCAAGCAGGTGAAGCTCTCCGGATTCGGCAATTTCGACTTGCGCCGCAAAAACGAGCGGCCGGGTCGCAACCCGAAGACCGGCGAGGAAATCCCGATCCTGGCGCGGACCGTCGTGACCTTCCGCCCGGGCCAGAAGCTGAAGGAGCGCGTGGACGCCTATGCTGGACCCGGGAAGTAACCGCGAGCTGCCGCCGATCCCGGCGAAGCGCTATTTCACCATCGGTGAAGTGGCGGAGCTGTGCGACGTCAAGCCGCACGTGCTGCGCTACTGGGAAACCGAATTCCCGACCCTGAAGCCGGTGAAGCGCCGCGGCAACCGCCGCTACTACCAGCGCGCCGACGTTCTGGTGATCCGCCAGATCCGTGGCCTGCTGTACGAAGAGGGCTACACCATCGGCGGTGCGCGCCTGCGCATCGACACCGAGAAGCAGGCGCCGGCCGGTGGCGCGAAGGCCAAGGCGGCCAGCGCAGTGTCCGTGTCGGCGTCAGCCGGGGTCGACGTGGCCGTCCTCCGCGAAGTGCGCGAAGAGCTGGAATCGGTGCTCGCGCTGCTGCGATCCTGAGCCTGTGTCCGAAGGTCATCGACCCCGGCGATGGCAGCCGCTATACTGCGCGGCCTCGCTGCTTGGCAGTGAATGATTTTCCGGTCGGGGCGTAGCGCAGCCTGGTAGCGCATTTGCCTGGGGGGCAAAGGGTCGTGGGTTCGAATCCCGCCGTCCCGACCAATTCGATGCAACGAAAAACCCGCCGAGAGGCGGGTTTTTTGCTGGCGCTGGAACCGGAGGGCCGAAGCCCCCCGGCCCGACGGATCAGCTGTCGAACAGCGCGGCGTCCAGTGCGAGCAGCGAGTCCGGGCCCGCTTCGATGCCGGCCTTGTGCAAGCGGGTGCGCGGCAGCAGGCGCTGGAAGTAGAAGCGGGCCGTCTCGCGCTTCGCCGTCTTGAAGTCCGCCGGGTAGTCGCCGGCTTCGGCGACGGCCACGCTCTTCGCCCACCAGTAGGCGAGGGCGACGTAGCCCGAGTAGAACAGGTAGTCGACCGAGGCCGCGCCGATCTCTTCCGGATTACCGGCGGCTTTGCGGCCCACCGCCATCGTCGTGTCGGCGTACTCCTTGGCGAGCGTGGCCAGCGGGCCGATGAACTCGGCGACCGCGGGGTTGCCAATGTTCTGTTCGCAGAACTGCTGGATCATGCCGAGGAACTGCTTCAGGCCCACGCCCTGCTGCTGCATCACCTTGCGGCCGAGCAGGTCGAGCGCCTGGATCTGCGTGGTGCCTTCGTAGATCGTCGTGATGCGTGCATCGCGGGCGAGTTGCTCCATGCCCCACTCGGCGACATAGCCGTGGCCGCCGAAGCACTGCAGGCTGTTGTAGGTGCACTCGACCGACCACTCGGTGAGGCAGGCCTTCACGATCGGCGTGAGGAAGCTCAGCAGGTCGTCGGCCTGCTTGCGTTCCGTTTCATCGCTGCTGCGCTCCATGATGTCGACCAGGGTCGCCGCGTGGTAGGACAGCAGGCGACCGCCCTCGGCCAGTGCCTTGCTGGTGAGCAGCATGCGGCGGATGTCGGCGTGGACGATGATCGGGTCGGCCGGCTTCGCGGGTTCTTTCGCGCCGGAGAGCGCGCGCATCTGCAGGCGGTCGCGGCTGTAGCGCAGGGCGTTCTGGAAAGCGCGATCAATCAGGCCCAAGCCCTGGATGCCGACGGCGAGGCGCGCGGTGTTCATCATGGTGAACATCGCCGAGAGGCCCTTGTTCGGCTGGCCGATGAGGTAGCCCTCGGCCCCGTCGAAGTTCATGACGCAGGTGACCGAGCCGTGGATGCCCATCTTGTGTTCGATGGAGCCGCAGCGCACGGCGTTGCGCTCGCCGACCGTGCCGTCGCGCGCGACCTTCATCTTCGGGACGATGAACAGCGAGATGCCCTTGGTGCCGGCCGGTGCGTCCGGCAGGCGCGCGAGCACGAGGTGCACGATGTTGTCGGTGAAATCGTGCTCGCCGCCGGTAATGAAGATCTTGGTGCCGGTGACGGCGTACTTGCCGTCGGCAATGGGCTCGGCGCGGGTCTTCAGCAGGCCCAGGTCGGAACCGCAGTGCGGCTCGGTGAGGCACATGGTGCCGGTCCAGCGGCCTTCGACGATCGCCTTCAGGAAGACCTCCTGCTGCCACGGCTCGCCGTGGTGCTTGAGGGCTTCGGTAGCGCCGTGCGAGAGCAGCGGGTAGTTGCCCCAGCTCAGGTTGGCGGCGTCGATCATCTCCTTCATCAGGACGCCGAAGCTCTCCGGCAGGTCCATGCCGCCGAGTTCGGCGCGCGCGGTGATGCCGGCCCAGCCGCCTTCGACGAACTGCGCATAGGCCTCCTTGAAGCCGCTCGGCGTCTTCACCGCGCCGGTGGCTTTGTCATGCGTGCAGCCTTCGCGGTCGCCGACGCTGTTGAGCGGCGCCAGCACGGTCTCGTTGAACTTCGCGGCTTCCTCGAGTGCGGCATCCATGACGTCGCGCTGGGCGGCCTCGATGCCGAGCTTCGCGTAGAGCGCTTCGGCCTGGATCACGTCGAACAGCGCGAAGCTCATGTCGCGCACGGGGGCTTTGTAAGTGTTCATGTGGAGAAAGTGGCTCGCGTAAATGGAATGGGAAGCGTCGGCGTCAACGCAGCACGCCGTCGAGGCCGGGGGCCCGGCTCAGCGCGCTGCTGTAATCGATGGGATAGGCACGTCCCGTGGGCTCCACGGTGATCGTGCCGCGGATGCGGTAGCGGAGCGCCGTGCCGTTGGCCAGTGCGGACCGAGCCCGCTGGCTTCCGGTCTCGTCGATCGTCGTTGCGATGGTGAGGACCTCGGCGGCCTGCGGCAGCACCGTCGTGGACGTCGTGCCTTCCAGCTTGGCGACGTCGTCGCCGGCGAACTCGAGCGTGAGCGAATAGGACTGCACTTCGCTGGGGACGGTGCTGAAGCTCTGGACGCGAAGCAGCACTTCGGTGCGACCGTCCACGAGGCGGATTTCCTGCACCCGTGCCTCCGGAGGGAATACGCGCTTCACCGGTCCGCTCACGCAGGCGGACAGCACGGAAGCGATTAGGGCCAGCAGGGCGACTCGAAACACGGACGACTCCGGACGAAGCGACTCACCCGGAGCATACCAGTGCGTATGGCTGGGGATGTCGGCCCGGCATCAACCCTTGCCGGCGCCGCGGCCACGCGTGAAGTTCACGTCGTTGAGCAGCGCATTGGTGCTCGCGAGCATCGGCAGGTAGTCGGCGCCGGTGCCGAAATTGCGGATGTTGGGGAAAATCTCGTTGACGTCGGACAGCGACAGGCCGAACCAGCGCGCCATGGTGCTGCCGACCTGTTCGACCGGCGTGGTCGGGATCATCCGCCCGCGCCCGACGTCCAGCGACGAGCCCAGCGCATAGTCGGGCATGGTGCCGTAGATGCGTCGACCGACGACGTCGCCGCCGAGAATCCAGCTGTGGCCGCCCCAGCCGTGGTCGGTGCCGTCGCCGTTGTTGTTCAGGGTGCGGCCGAAATCGCTCATGGTGAACGTGGTGACGTCCTTGGCGATGCCGAGTTCCACTGTGGCGTTGTAGAAGGCAGCGAGGCCCTGGCTGACCTGGGTGAGCAGGCCGGGGTGGGCCGTCGGTTGGCCGTCGTGCGTGTCCCAGCCACCGATCCCAACGAAGAAGATCTGCCGGCGCTGGCCCAGCGCGCCACGCGCGGCGATGGTTCGGGCCACGGTGCGCATCGTGTCGCCGAACCGGCCGGTCGGGAATGTCGTGGCCAGGGTCGGCCCGTTGTTGATCGCGTTGAACACCGACTCGCTGAAGTCGATGGCGCGGCGGTTCATCCGCCCGTGCTCGCGGACGAAGGCCGAACCGTCCCGCTGCGCCGCGTCCAGCAACTGGTTGAAGGCGGTGCGTCGGGCGACGTTGCGCGCGTCGGTGGCGGTGCGGAGGCTGCTGTCGATGCGCGCCGGACCGGAGCTGCCGAGCGTATACATGCCGGTTTCCGAGCCGGCCAGCCAGGCATTGGCCCCGGACATCGTCAGGCCGATGGGCAGTCCGATCGTCGAGCCGAAGCCCGCCGACTGCAGGCGGTCGGCCAGACGGCCACCCCAGCCTGCCTTCGCCGCGGTCTCGCTGCCCATCGACATCGAGTAGGCCTGCTGATCGACGTGCGAAAACAGCTCCGGAGGCAGCGGCACGCGACGGTTCTGGTAGTCCGCCTTCGTGGTCGGCGCCACCAGCGGTCCCATGTTGCCGATCAGGCCTGCACGCCCGCTTTCGAACAGGGCGCGGAGTTCGGCCATCGCCGGGTGGAGGCCCCAGTCCACGCCGCCGCCGCCCGCATTGGGCGTGATGGCGAGGAGGTTGGCCTGCGGGACCGCCAAGGCGGGCCGAGCAGCACTGTAGGTCGCGTACGCCGTGCTGCTGCGCGGCACCACCATGTTGAAGCTGTCGTTGCCGCCGAACAGGTAGACGCAGACCAGCGCCTTGTACTTGTCGGCCGTCCTCGTGGCAGCGTGCACCATCTGCAGCTGGCCCATGGTCGCCATGGCGGCGGCGCTGCCCAGGGCGATGCGGGTGGCGCCCGCCAGGAAACGGCGGCGGTCGTTCGCCTTGTCGATGCGGTCCATGGGTTACCTCTGGGCGGCGAACTGGGACGACGAAGCAATCAGGAAGATCAGGTCTTCCACGCGGTCACCGCCGCCGTCGTTCATCGGGGTGGCGTAAGTCGACGCGATGAGGATGCTGCGCATGTCGGCGGGCATGCGGCCCCCCATCAGCAGCAGGTTCATGCGGTCGACGAGCTTCTCGGGGGCTGCCGCCAACGTTTTCTCCGCCGCCAGGTTGAATCGGTAGCGCGTCCAGTAGAAGCGCGGATCGCTGGTGGTCGTCGGGATCGCCGCGTCGGCGCTGTCGGTCTGCCACAGGCGGCCGTGGAGGTGGTTCAGCGTGCTGACCGCCACCGCCTCGTTGAGGATCTGCAGCTCCGGGGCGACCAGGCGCCGCTGCCGGAGGTCGCCGGTGGGCATGTAGTTCGGTCGGTAGAAGTTGAACACCGACGGCGAGCCCATCACCGTCTGCGCCATGTCGACACCGATGCCGCGATTGCGGAGCAGCCCTCGCGTCGTCGCGCCGCCGGCGGTTGCCACGGCCTGGCCCTGGGCGCCGAACGCGCGCAGCACCGCGGAGAAGCGCAGCATCGGCTCCTTCACTTTGCCGTAGCCGTATTGCTGCGCCTGGGCGGCATCGCGGGCCTCCGGATCCATCAGCACCGCCCGAACCACGGCCCGCATGTCGCCGCGCACGCCGCTTCCATTGTTGTTGAAGCGCTCCGCCACGCGCCGGACGTAGGCAGGGGACGGGTTGCTGGTCACTAGCCGCTGGATCAGGTGGCGCGCAAGGAACGGCCCGACGTTGGGATGGTTCGCCAGATTGTCGAGCGCGGCCTTCAAGTCGGCGCGCGCACTGCCGCCGGCGGGCAGCACCACGCCGTTGAGGAGAGTCTTCGCCCCGGTGTCGTGATAGATCTCGCCCTGGGCGGTCGTCCACGGCGTCATGTTGCTGATCAGGCCCGGCAGCTTGACGTTGTCCTCCCAGTCCCACCAGCGCGCGGCATTGCTGAAGTTCCAGCCGGTCAGGGCGCGGGCAAGGTTCGTGATCCGCGCATTGTCGTAGGTCGGGATGGTCTGGCCGTTGGCGTCCAGCCGCGGCGTCCCGTCGATGTTCAGTTCGACGAGGCCGATGGAGAACAGCTGCATGACCTCGCGGGCGAAGTTCTCATCGGGCTCGGTGTTCGTGCGCGGATCGGCTTTTTCGTTCTGCAACATGCCGAGGTAGCGGCCCATCAGCGGATGGAGGGTGACCTCCTCGAGCAGGATGCGGTAGTTGCCGAGGCCATGGACCGCAAGCGTGTCGTAGTAGTCGCTGATCGCCTGCTGCGAGTAGCCGACGTTGTCGCTGACTTCGGAGATGACGAAGAACTGGCTGAGCGCGAAGGCGACGCGCTGGCGCAGCTGGTCCTGGCCGTTCACCCCGATCTGCCACCAGGTGTCGTGGCGGGTCAGCTGGCAGGCGTAGCTGAACTTGCAGGCGAGATCGTCGGCGTTGCCGCCGAGATGGGGGGCGAGCTCGTTATGGATCGCCTGGTGTAACTCGAGATGGCTGGACGCCGGACGGTTGAACTGGTCGGTGATCCACGCCTCCGCCCCCATCGAGACGACCCGGTTGATCTCATCCTCCGTCGGCCCGAACGTCGCTTGCATCAGCAGGCGCGCAGCATCGGACTGCGCCGTGGTCGGCGGGGCACCGGCGCCGAAGCCTGCCGCCGCGGCGCCCCCGAGCGTCCAGTTCTGGTTGCGACCTGACGCGAGGGCCTGGCAGGTCCAGGTGTGCACGGGCCGATTGGCCCGTGCATCCGAGTTCGCGACGTCCACGCAGCGGTTGGACCAGGCGTTGCGGACGCGGAAGCGCTGCCCGCTGGCGGCGAGTTTCTCGAGACGGAACTGCTGCTTGGTGTCTCCGCCGATGCAGGCGGTCTGCACGAGCGCCAGGCCGTCGGCCGCAGCCGTGCCGCTCGAGGCGAGGCAGAGGTTGCTGTGGCTCGCGCGGATGGTGAACACCTGCTGGGTGGCGTTCACGGCGTCGAACCGGAAGCTCTGCTCCCCCCGGCCGTTGCAGGCGTTCTGCACGAGTTGCACGTTGCCGCCGGTGGAAGCGCCCGGCACCTCGAGGCATAGGCCGCTGTGCTCGGCCACGGCCGTGCTGGTGAAGGTGCTCTGTGCTTGGGCGGGGGAAGCCGCCCAAACGGCGCCCGCGAGCGCCAGGCCAACGCGGATCAGGGGGAACGCCATCGGACAGCCTCGGGGCAGGGCGGAGGTATTGCGCCGCCGCAGGCTACGACCAAGCCAGTATGTGAAACAACGTCAAATCGGCCGCCGAAGGCCGATAGCATGACGAAGCTCACACAATCCCTTCGCCCCTGCGAAGCGACGCCGGCCTGGGGGCAGCTCGCGGACCTGGACGAAGAAACGCCCGGGCGTCGATCCGGTTGACGGGGGCGGCCCATCGGCGACCGGAAAAAAAGAACCCCGCCACGGGGGCGGGGTTCTGGAATGGTGGCCAGGGAGGGAATCGAACCCCCGACACGGGGATTTTCAATCCCCTGCTCTACCAACTGAGCTACCTAGCCGTTTCGCCGAAGCGAAGCCAAAACTTTAGCAGCCGGACCTCGTGCTGGCAAGGGTGAAGCATGGCGTGAACCGGGGCCAACCGACGCCCGGCACCTCGGGTGACCCCGCCAGCGCGGCGGGTGTAGCGTGATCAGGCCCTGCTCCGGGGCCTGCAAGCGAGGCGGAGTCCATGAACATGGGGATGCGCAAGGCGCTCGTCGCCACCGGCGCTCTGGCGATGGCCGGTTGTTCGAGTCTTGGATCGACGGACGCCCCCGACCGCGGTGCCGCGTCGCTGGCGCGCCACGAGTCGGCGGCGGGCGAGCCGGTCGCGAGCTTCGGTTTTTTCCGCATCGACGGCTTCACTTCGCTGGGTGACCACGCGGTGGCGGTATGGACCGGACCACGCCGGATCTACCTGCTCACGGTGGATGCCCCGTGCCCTGCTTTGCGTTGGTCTTCGTCCATCGGCATCACATCGAGCACCGGGCGGGTCTATGCCGGTTTCGATCGCATCCGGACGCCGGATGGCAACTGCCGCATCCGCTCGATCCGGCCCGTCGACGTTGCCGCGCTCCGCGAGAGCGAGAGGGCGGCGCGACAGGCGGCGGTCGACGTCGTGGACCGCGGAGGCTGATCGGCGCTGCGCTCAGGCGGCGGGTGGAACGAAGCCTGCCGGTTTTTCCGCGCCGCTCCCGAACAGGAATTTCTCCATCTCCGACTCGAGGAAGGCGCGGTGCTTCGGGTCCATCGGCGAGAGCCGGTTCTCGTTGATGAGCATCGTCTGGTGGGCCAGCCACTCTTGCCAGGCCGGCTGCCCGATGTTTTCGAAGATGCGTTTGCCCAGTGCGCCCGGCCAGGGGGCGAAGGCGAGGGCAGGGGCGTCGACCCCCTGTTTGGCGCAAAGGACGGTACGACTCATGGCAGGGACTCCAGAAGGGTTCGGATGGGACGCGGGAGCCCCACGGAATCGTAGTCCGCGGGCTCGATCCAGCGGTGCTGTTCCGGTGCGTCCCCGGCGCCCGTGCCGGGCGGCCAGGGGGGCGGCGCCCCGCGGACACGGTGCAGGGTGGGCGATGCCTGCAGTCGATAATGGCTGAAAGCATGCACGAAGGCCGGTAGCGCGACGCCGTCGTCGATCCCAAGGGTGGCGGCGAGTTCCCGCGCCGCGTCCTCATCGGAAGCCTCGGGGACGCTCCACAGGCCCTGCCATACGCCTCGACCCGTGCGACGGTGCAAGAGCACCCGCCCGGCTTCGTCGCGGATCACGAGGAGGCGGACCGCACGCGTCGGCGTCGCCTTGGCCGGCTTGCGCGCCGGCACGAGGTCGACCCGTTTCTCGGCGTAGGCCCGGCAATCGTCCTGCAGCGGACAGTCGCCGCAGCGCGGCTTGCGCGCGGTGCAATGCGTCGCCCCGAAATCCATCAGCGCCTGGGTGTAGTCGGGAAGCCGCGACGCCGGCAGCCGCGCCTCGGCCTCGCTCCAGAGCCGCCGCTCGACCGTCGATTTGCCCGGCCACTCCGCTTCACCGAGCAATCGAGCGAGGACGCGCTTCACGTTGCCGTCGAGGATGGCATGCCGCTGGCCATGGGCCTGCGCAAGGATGGCGGCGGCCGTACTTCGGCCGATGCCCGGCAGGGCGGACAGGGCATCGATACCCTCGGGGAGCTTGCCCTGGTGCCTGTCCATGCACGCCCTCGCGGCGCGGTGCAGGTTGCGCGCGCGGCTGTAGTAGCCCAGCCCCGACCACAGCGCGAGCACCTCGTCCTCGTCAGCCGCCGCCAACGACGCAAGGTCGGGGAATCGCGACAGGAAGCGCGAGAAATAGCCGATGACGGTCTGTACCTGCGTCTGCTGCAGCATGACTTCGCTGATCCAGACCCGGTAGGGCGTGCGCGGATGTTGCCATGGAAGGTCATGGCGGCCATGGCGGTCGTACCAGTCGAGGAGCCGTTCGGCGAAGTCCCGGCGGCTCATCGCGAACCCTGCTTCGCGCGGTCTTCGTCGTCCCCGCCGTCCAGCGCCACGGTGACCCCCTCGAGGCGGACGCCATCGAGGTCGAGCGACGGAATCTCGGCGCGGATCCGCAGCGGCGGTAGCGCGGCGGCGTCGCGGTCCGCGAGCCATGCCATCACGGAGTCCGGCGTGCCGTCCGTTTCGACGCGATGCGAATCGCGCGACAGCGCGAGCTGCGTTGCCGCGGTTGTCGGCGTGCCACCGTGCTGCGTGAGCGTGAACACGATGGGCGAACGGCTCGCGGAGAGCGGCGCGGGCAATGCCGGCCATGCCTCGGGCCATGAGGCCAGCTCCCCGTTCGCCTCGAGCACCCAGGGGGCGAGCTGCAATCGACCGCGTGCGACGGCTGGTGCGATCGGGCCGGTGCCATCGACCCACAATTCGAAACCCTCCAGCCGCAGCGGCGCTTCCCGCGGCGTCGCCAGCAGGCGGATCGACAGCGGGAAAGACGAGGCATCCCCGGCCGTCGTGCCGACCATCCGGCCGCCGAGCGAAAGCGCGATCGGCTCGTCGATGGCGAAGCGCGGCAGGCTCAGTTCGAGGTCCTGCAGGGCACCTCTGCTCCACATCACACGACCCCGGGTGATCCGTAGCCCGTCGATCCAGGGTAGGTGGGCGGCGTCGCCCGCAGGTCGAGCGTCCCACCAGTCGCTTGCCGCCTCCAAGTCGAGAGCCGGCGCGTCGAGGTGAAGGGCGTCCACCCGCAGCGATTCCCCGCGAAGGGTCGCCCAAGGCACCGCGATCTCGATGCGCGCAGCGGCGAGCACCGTGCGGCCGTTGGCGTCGCGACCTTCCAGTCGCGGCAGTGACAGCCAGGGCTGGGGGCGCCAGCGGATCGCGGGTTCATCGCCATAGGACCAATCCAGGCCCGTGGACGCCTCGAGCTGGACGAGGGCGAGATCGGCCGCCCGGCGGGCGTTGAGCCACCACGGCAACGACAGCACGGCCACCAGCGCGGCGGCGAGCAGTCCGACGGCGCCGAGCGCCGGCCTCCTCCAGCGACGCGGCGGACGTGGCGCGTCAGGCGTCGCGGCCGCGACTGGCCCCGGCTTCACGACGTGGCACGCTCCGCGCCGCCGAGCTCGGGAAGCAGCGCGTCGACGAAAGCGTCCGGGTCGAACACGCGCAGGTCCTCCATCGTCTCGCCGAGGCCGACGAAGCGGATGGGCAGGCCGAATTCGCGGGCAAGCGCGAACACGACGCCGCCCTTGGCGCTGCCATCGAGCTTGGTGACGACGAGGCCAGTGACGTTCGCCGCGGCGAGGAACTGCCTCACCTGGTTGACGGCATTCTGGCCGGTGGTGCCGTCGATCACCATCAGCACCTCGTGGGGCGCGCTGGCATCGAGCTTGCCGAGGACGCGCACGACCTTCGAGAGCTCTGACATGAGTCCCTGCTGGGTATGCAGGCGGCCTGCGGTGTCGGCGATCAGAAGGTCGATTCCACGCGACTTGGCCGCCTGCAGCGCATCAAAGATGACGGCCGCGGCGTCGGCGTTCTGGCCCTGCGCGACGACCATGACGCCGTTGCGTTCTCCCCAGACCTTGAGCTGCTCGACGGCCGCGGCGCGGAACGTATCGCCGGCGGCGAGCGCGAGCTTCAGGCCGTCCTTCCGGAAGCGGTGAGCGAGCTTGCCGATGGTGGTGGTCTTGCCGACGCCATTCACGCCGACCGTGAGGATGACGAAAGGGGCCTTCGCCGCATCGATGGAGAGCGGTTTCGCGACCGGGCGGATCAAGGCCAGCAATTGCGCGCGAAGGTGTCGCTGCAAGGCGTGGGCGTCCTCGAACTCGCGTGCGCGGACGCGGTGCCGCAGGTCTTCGACGAGCGCCTCCGTGGCGACGACGCCGACGTCGGCGCCGAGCAGCACCGTCTCGATCTCGTCGAGCAGGGCGTCGTCGAGTTTTGGATTGGAAGAGAACAGGCCGCGTAGGCCGGTGGCGAAACGGCTCTGGCGCAGCTTCCCCCACCAGCCTCCGGATGCCGGTGCGGACTCGTCGACGGCGGGGGGCGGCACGGTCGCACTCGCTGGCGCGGCGGCAGGTTCGACGACCGCGTCGGCGGCCGTGGGGCGCTCGGCTTGGCTCGCGGTCGCTGCGCCCGCGGGCTGCTTTTTCTTGAACCAGTCGAACATCGTCGCGGAGGAGGGCGGCATCGCGCAGAATGGCCGTGCAGTTTACCACCCGCACCCGGACCGCCTTGATGAAGTCCCGCCCTGCCGCTCCCGCCGTCGCCGGGCAAGTCCGCCTGATCGGCGGCGCCTGGCGGGGCTCCAAGCTACCGGTGCCCGACGTGGCGGGGCTTCGGCCGACCTCGGACCGCGTGCGCGAGACCCTGTTCAATTGGCTGCACGGCCGCGTGTCGGGCGCGAGGGTGCTCGACCTGTTCGCCGGGACGGGGGCACTGGGTTTCGAGGCGGCATCGCGCGGCGCGGATTCCGTGGATCTCGTCGAAAGCGCGCCACCGGCGGTGGATGCGCTGCGGCAGGCAGCGGCCCGGCTCGGCCGCGATGGCAGCGGCGGTCTCGTGCGCGTCCATGCGCAAACCGCCGGTGCCTTCCTTGCGGCCCAGCAGGGGCCCTGGGACCTCGCGTTCGTCGATCCTCCGTTCGCCGCTGGGCTTTGGGCCGCCACGCTGCCGGTGCTCGCGCCACGCCTCGCGCCCGGGGCGCTCGTCTACGTCGAGAGCCCAGCCCTCGCGGTGCCGGCGGTACCGGATGGCTGGATGCTGCAGCGCGAAACCCTCACCCGCGAGGTGCGGGGGGCGCTTTACCGGGTCCCGCAAGGCTGAGTTGCTACACTCGGGGCGTCCCGCAATCGTGGCCCGGCATGTCTTCCCGTCACCGCATCGCCCTGTATCCCGGCACCTTCGACCCCATCACGAATGGCCACGCCGACCTCGTCGCGCGCGCCTCGCCGATCTTCGAGCGAGTCATCGTCGGCGTCGCCGGGAGCACGGGCAAGAACCCGGTGATGCCCGTCGAGCAGCGCGAAGCGCTGGCCCGCGAGGCGCTGGCGCACCATCCGAACGTCGAAGTGCGCGCCTTCAACGGACTGCTGGCGAACTTCGTCCGCGAGTGTGGCGCCGGCGTGCTGCTGCGCGGCCTGCGCGCGGTCTCGGACTTCGAGTACGAGTTCCAGCTGGCGAGCATGAACCGGCACCTCATCCCGGAGGCCGAGACCTTGTTCCTGACACCGGCCGAGCAGCACAGCTTCATTTCCTCGACTCTCGTCCGTGAGGTCGCCCGCCTTGGCGGCGATGTCTCCGGTTTCGTGCCCCCGGTCGTGGCGCGCGCCCTGGAGGCGCGTTTCCGCAGCCCCTGATCCCGCTTTACCCAAGGAGACCACCATGAACCGTTTCGCCCTCCTGGCCGCATCGGCCGCCCTCGCCCTGACCCTCACTGCCTGCCAGGGCGAAGCGGACGACGAAGCGTCGGAAGCGCAACCCGAAGCCGAGGCGGTGGCCCTCGTCGCGCCAACCGGCCAGGACGATGCCGAGTGGAAGACCTACCTCGGGCAGGTCATCGGCAACAACACCGATGGCATCACCGAGCGCACCTTCAACTACTACCTGCCGGCCGAAACCGACCCGGCGGAGGCGGATGGCCCCTATTCGCGCATGATGAACGACGTCCGCAGCGCCCTGCAGCGCGGCGTGCTGCCGGGCAACATGCTGAGCTTCTCGTCCCCCAACAGCACGATGATGGCCGACCTCATCGTCGAGGCCTTCGAGGACGAATCGATCAAGGACACGGCGCTGAAGGGCTCCCGCGTGCTGTTCATCGGTGAATCGAAGGACGAGTCGCGCGTCCGCCAGGCGGCGCTCTCGGCCGGTGCCGAGTTCCGCTTCGTCGAAGCCAAGTAATCCGCGCCCAGCCGGCGGGTGCTCGTCGCCCGCCGGGTCCCGCCGATGGCCCTTCGAATCCTCGATACCTGCATCAACTGCGACGTCTGCGCCCCGGCGTGCCCGAACGGTGCGATCTCGCAGGGCGAGGTGATCTACGAGATCGCCCCGCCGAAGTGCACGGAATGCGTCGGGCACTTCGACGAACCACAGTGCATGGTGGTCTGCCCCGTCGAGTGCATCGAGCTCGACCCGTCGCACCCTGAATCCAAGACCGAGCTGCAGCAGAAGTTCGAAGCCCTGCAGCGGGAGATGGCCTGATGTCGTTCCGTCCGATGCTGATCGCCGCCGCGTTTTCCCTGGTGGCAGGGCTCTTCCCCCCGATCTCCGTGGCACGCGAGGTGCCGGCCGCCATCGGGCAGCGCCCGGACGGTGCGGCCATCGCCAGTGCCAACGCGCAGGCCACGGATGCCGGCATGGCGGTGCTCCGCAAGGGCGGCAACGCGTTCGATGCCGCGGTGGCGGTCAGCGCGGCGCTGGGCCTCGTCGAACCCGAGAGCTCCGGCATCGGCGGCGGCGGCTTCTTCCTGCTGCGTCGCGCCAGCGACGGCAAGGTCGTTTTCGTTGATGGGCGTGAGCGCGCGCCGCTCGCGGCAACGCGCGACATGTTCCTCGACCCGGCCACCCGCGAGCCGCGTCCGCGGCAGACCATCGACGGCCCGCTGGCCGCCGCGATCCCGGGCTTGCCCGCGGCGTTGGTGCACGTTTCGACGACCTACGGCCGCTTGCCGCTGGCCGATGCGCTCGCACCGGCCATCGCCTTGGCCGAGCAGGGCTGGGTGTTCGGCGACAAGAACCTCGCGATGATGGGCTGGCGCGAGGCGGCGCTTGCCGCCGATCCCGGTGCCGCGTCGCTGCTGCTGGTCGATGGGAAGATCCCGGCGATTGGCACGCGCATGCGCAATCCGGATTACGCGGAGGTGCTGAAACGCCTCGGGCGCGACGGTTTCGACGGTTTCTACCGCGGTGAGATCGCCCGCCGCCTCGTCGACGGCGTGCGCGCGGCCGGAGGCATCTGGACGCTGGACGACCTGGCGCAGTACCGCGTGGTGGAGCGCGAGCCGCTGGTGTTCCGGCATCGCGGCAAGACCGTCGTGACGGCCCCGCCACCGTCGTCGGGCGGCATCGCGCTGGCGCAGACGCTGCAGATCCTCGACGGCTACGACTGGGCGACGCGCGGCGAGCTCGACCGCCTGCACCTGCGCATCGAGGCGATGCGCCGCGCCTACCGCGATCGCGCGGTCTTCCTCGGCGACCCGGACTTCGTCGACGTGCCGGTCGAACTGCTGACGGACCCCGCCTACGCGGCGGGACTGCGTGCCGGCATCCACCCGGAGAAGGCGACGCCGAGCGCGATGCTGCCGGGTGTCACCGCGCTCGAGCGCCCGGACACCACGCATTTCTCCATTATCGATGCCGAGGGCAACATCGCGTCGGTGACGCAGACCGTGAACCTGCCCTACGGCAACGCCATGGTGATCCCGGGCACCGGCTTCCTGCTCAACAACGAGATGGACGACTTCTCGGTGAAGGCTGGCGTGCCGAATGCCTTCGGCCTGGTGGGCGACGACGCCAACGCCATCGCGCCGGGCAAGCGCCCGCTGTCGTCGATGACCCCGACGATTGTGCTCGGCGAGGAGCAGGTCGCCGTGCTCGGCACGCCGGGCGGCAGCCGCATCATCAGCATGGTGATCCAGGGCGTCCTCGCGCTCGACGCCGGCGCTTCGGCGCTCGAGGCCGTGGCCGAGCCGCGAATCCACCACCAGTACCTGCCCGACCAAGTGTCGATCGAGAAGGACGCGCTGTCGCCGGAACTTCGCGCCGGCCTCGAGGCCCGCGGGCACCTCGTCAAGGAGGAGCCCCGCTCGTGGGGCAACATGCAGATCGTGACCTGGGACCTCACGGACGGCGACGTCGAGGCCGGCGCCGACCCGCGCTGGAAGAGCGTCGGCAAGGGCAGCACGCAGGACGGAGGCATCTTCCGATGAGCACGGCGAGCGGCGTCCGGCTGTGGTCGATCCTCGGCAACTCGCAGCGCCTCGACGGCGGCGCGATGTTCGGCAACGTGCCGCGGGCGATGTGGTCGCAGTGGATCCTCCCGGATGAGCAGCATCGCATCCCGTTGGCTTGCCGTGCGCTCCTCGCCAAGGGGCTCGCCGGCAAAACCGTGCTGTTCGAGACGGGCATCGGCGCTTTCTTCGAGCCGAAGATGCGCGAACGCTTCGGCGTCGTCGAAGCGCGCCACGTCCTGCTCGATTCGCTCGCCGAGGCCGGCGTGTCGCACGGGGACGTCGATGTCGTCGTGCTCTCGCACCTGCATTTCGACCATGCCGGCGGCCTTCTGGCGCCATGGGAGGAGGGCCAGCCGCCTCGGCTGCTGTTCCCGAAAGCCACCTTCGTCGTCGGTGCGTCGCACTGGTCGCGAGCCATGGCCCCGCACCCCCGCGATCGCGCCAGTTTCATCCCCGAGCTCGCCGGGCTGCTCGAGGCCAGTGGCCGGCTGGAGGTGGTCGACGGCGCCCATAGCCGCGCGCTGGGTGACGCCGTGCGCTTCCACCACAGCGACGGGCACACCCCGGGCCTGATGCTGGCCGAGATCGTCGGCGAGGGCGGCCGAGGCGGCGTGGTGTTCTGTGCCGACCTGATCCCGGGTCGACCCTGGGTGCACCTGCCGGTGACGATGGGGTACGACCGTTCGCCGGAGGCCTTGGTCGACGAGAAGCGCACGTTCCTCGATGACATGCTGGCGCGCGATGTGCGGCTTTTCTTCACGCACGACCATGGCTGCGCGATGGCGCGCGTGGCGCGCGACGACCGGGGCCGCTTCGGCACCCGGGACGAACACGCTCAACTCACCGGTACGCCGTTGCCGGCGTGACGCTCCGCTGCTCCTTCCCCCCCCTCGAGGTCCTTGTCATGCCCAAACCCTTGATCCGGATTGCCTTCGCCCTGGTGTTCGCCCTGTCGGCTCCGAGCGGTTTCGCTGCCACCTACGGTGCGCCGATGCCCGCCGGGGATCCGACGCCCGTGGCGGCGCTCTTTCCCTCCTACGCGCCGTCCCACACCGGTCATTCGATGAAGTTCAGTGGTCGGATCACCCAGGTCTGCCAGGCCAAGGGTTGCTGGGTGATGCTTGATGCGGGAGGCACCGGCGTGCGTGTCAAGACCGGTCACGAGTTCTTCTTGCCGAAAGACGTGAGCGGCACCGCGATCGTTTACGGCGAGCTCATGCCGGTCGAGCTCAGTGCCGAGCAGGCCCAGCACTACAACGAAGAGAGTGGCGGCGGCATCGATGCCGGCCGCGAATGGCAGATCCTCGCCACCTCGATCGTCATCGAACCCTGATCCACTGGCGGTTTCCGTCCCTCGAGTTCCGACCCATGCGTTCTGATCCCGTGCTCGCCCGCCGCCGATTCCTTGCGCTTTCCGCCGCCACCGCCGGAGCGTCTGTGCTGGGACTGTCCCCGTTCGGCCGGCTGCTGGCCCATGCCGGTCTCCCAGCGGGGCGTGTCGCGGGATTCGGTCCGCTTTCGCCGGTGGCGGACGCGACCACCGGCCTGCCGTTGCTGAAGCTGCCGGCCGGATTCACCTACCGCACGTTCGGTTGGGCGACCACGCCGATGAGCGATGGGCGGCCGACGCCCACCCACCATGACGGCATGGGCATCGTCCACGCGGATGGTCAGCGCCTCACCCTCGTGCGCAACCACGAGTGCGACGGTGAGCGGGGCACGTTCGGCGATGCGGCGATGACCTACGACCCCGAGGTGGACGGTGGCACCACCACGATGGTGTTCGATGCCGAGAAGGGCGAGCTCCTGGAATCGCGCGCTTCGCTGTCCGGCACGTTGCGCAACTGTTCCGGTGGCATCACCCCCTGGCGCAGCTGGCTCTCCTGCGAGGAGGAGGTCCTCGACCCGGGTCGGGCGGTCTTCGACGAGCGCGTCGTCGAGCTGAAGCATTCCCATGGCTTCGTCTTCGAAGTGCCCTTCGATGGGCCGTCGCGGGCCGAGCCGCTGCTGGCCATGGGCCAGCGTGTGCACGAGGCCGCCGCGGTGCATGCGGCGAGCGGTGACGTGTTCCTGACGGAAGATGCGGACCCGGTGGCGGGCTTCTACCGGTTCGTTCCGTCGGTGAAGGGCGAGCTCCATCGTGGCGGCACCTTGTGGATGTTGAAGGCCGAGGGCGCGGAAGACCTGCGTCGCGGGCACCGCACCGGCGATCGCTTCAAGGCCAGCTGGGTGCCGATCGAGCATCCGGAACGTGGCATCGGCCCGTCGGGGAAAACCGATGGCAACGTCCGGGAAGGACTGGCGAATGGCGGCAGCGCATTCATCCGGCTGGAGGGCTGCTACGCACAGGGCGACACCATCTACTTCACCTCCACCAGCGGTGGCGACGCCGGTGCCGGCCAGGTGTGGGCCTTTGACGCCAAGGCCGCCGAGCTGCAGTTGGTGTTCGAGTCGCCGGCGCAGGAGACGCTCTACTACCCGGACAACCTTGCGATGTCGCCGCGTGGCGGCCTCGTGCTTTGCCAGGACAGCTATCGGAAGGAGGCGCAGTCGCTGTTCGGATTGACGCCGCGAGGCGGCCTCTTCCAGTTCGCCGAGAACAACGGCATCTACGAGAATTTCCACGGCCTCACCGGCGACTACTCGAACAGCGAGTTCGCGGGCGCCTGCTTCTCCCCGGACGGCCGGTGGCTGTTCGTCAATGTCTACACGCCGGGCTTCACCGTCGCCATCACCGGCCCCTGGAAGGAAGGACTGCTCTGATGATCACCGGCTTCTACGCCGCCCTGTGTGCGCTCCTCATCCTCGGCCTGTCGCTGCGGATCGTCGGCCTCCGCCGCCGCTTGAAGGTGGGCATCGGCGACGGCGGCGATGCCGGACTCGCCCGCGCCATCCGCGCGCAGGCGAACGCCATCGAGTACGTGCCCCTGATGCTGGTGATGCTGCTGGTGGCGGAGAACAACGGTGCCGGCGTGGCGTTCGTGCACGCCTGCGGCGCGGGCCTGGTGCTGGCCCGCGTGCTGCATGCGGTGGGTCTGTCGGGCTCCGCAGGTACCAGCTTCGGGCGCTTCTGGGGCACGCTTGGCACGTGGATCCTGCTGCTCGTGCTCGCCGGCCAGCTGCTGTGGGGCTTTGTCGCGGCGTGGCAGGCCGGTTGATGCCTTGATGGCATGAGGGCATGGGCGAAGGGCCTTTGCCCCCGCCTCATATCCGGAGTGGAATAAGGGTCTTCACCACATCGCGTCGCTCCGGCCCCGGCCCTCGGGGTAGCGAGGCCCCTGACGCCCGTGGTCGAACCCGTTTCGAAGCCCGGCCGTCGCTCGCCCCCTCCCCCGGACCGCGTGGCGGCCGAGGCTTCGTCTTTTCTCCGGAGCCTCCGTGTCCTCGCCCGTCTCGCCGAATCCGCCCGCCTCGCCGCCGTCCTTTCTCGCCCTTTCGCCGCTCCTGCTGTTCATTGCGCTGTTTTGCGGCGTCGGCTTCTCGCTGACGGCGCTGGGCGAAGCCAACGCCTTCTACCAAATGCCCGCCGCGGTGGCCTTGGTGCCCGCGCTGGCCCTCGCCCTGTGGTTGGCCCATCGCCGCGGCGCGCCGGCCTTCGAGCGTCTGCTGGGCGGCATGGGCGACAAGGACGTGCAGCTGATGCTGCTGATCTTCCTGCTGTCCGGGGCGTTCACCGCGGTGAGTCGGGCCACGGGCGGCGTCGAGGCCGTGGTGGCCTTGGGCCTGTCGGTGATCCCGGCGGCGCTGATCCTGCCGGGCATCTTCCTGCTGGCCACGGCCATCGCGCTGGCGCTCGGCACCTCGATGGGCACGATCGCCGCCGTCGCGCCGATTGCGCTCGGCCTCGCCGACGCGGCCTCGCTCGACAAGGCCCTGGTGCTGGGCGCCGTGCTCAGCGGCGCCACCTGCGGCGACAACCTGTCGCTGATCTCCGATACCGCCATCGCCGCGGCGCGAACGCAGGGCACCACGGTGCGCGCGAAGTTCGTCGAGAACCTGAAGTTCGCCGTGCCCGCCGCGCTCGGCACGCTCGTGCTGCTGGCCTTCGCCGGGGATGCGCAGCCGGTGCCGCCCGCCGATCCGCCGAGCGCGTGGTTGGCGCTGCCCTACCTCGCGGTGCTCGTGCTCGCCGTGCTCGGCGTGAACGTGCTGGCGGTGCTGGCGATCGGCGTGGTGCTGGCCGGCGCCTTCGGCCTCGCCTTCGCGGATTACGGCCTGCTCGGCTTCACCGGCGATGTCCACAAGGGCTTCCTGTCGGTGACCGACACCGTGCTGGTGTCGCTGTTCGTCGCCGGCTTGGGCGCGTTGATCCGCGCCGACGGCGGTTTCGCGTGGTTCGTCGCCCGCATCGAGGCGCTGGCACGCGGCCGCAAGGGCCCGCGCGTGGGCCAGCTCGGCATCGCCGGCCTCGTCGCCGGCAGCGACGCGCTACTGGCGAACAACACCGTCGCGATCCTGCTCTCCGGGCCGATCGCCAGGGACATCGCCGCCGAGCACGGCGTGTCGCCGGCGCGTGCGGCCAGCCTGCTCGACATCTTCGCCTGCGTCACCCAGAGCCTGCTGCCGTGGGGCGCGCAGATCCTGCTCGCGGCCTCGCTGGGCGGCGTCTCGCCGCTCGATCTCGCCGGCAGCCTGCACTACTGCTGGCTGCTCGGCGGGCTGACGCTGGCGTGGGTGCTGTTCGAGCGCCGCCGATCAGGCGCCCAGGATCCCGCGCAGGTCCGAGAGGTACTTCTCCAGTGAGCCGGTGTTGACCGCGACGACGCGTTCGCCGCGCTTCAGCAGGCCACGGTCGAGCAGTTGAGGCAGGGCCGCGAGGCAGGCGGCGCCCTCGGGGCTGATCCAGTGCTGGCGTTCGCGCCAGACGCGCTGCAGCTCCGCCGCGGTGTCGGCCTCCGAGACGGCGATGGCCGCGCCACCGCTGGCGCGGATGATCTGCAGCACGCGGAAGTGGCCGACGCCACCCGGCACGTTCAAACCCGTCGAGATCGTCCTGCCTGCGGGCAGGGCGGTCGTGTCTTCGGCGCCGGCCTCGAAGGCGCGCACCAGCGGCGTCGTGGCCTCGCTCTGCACGCAGTACATCCGCGGGCGACGCGAATCGATCAGGCCGAGGGCTTCGAGTTCGTCCCAGGCCTTCCACATGCCCAGCACGCCGGTGCCGCCGCCGGTGGGGTAGATCACCGCATCGGGCAGCGACCAGCGCGTGCTGCCGTCCTTCGGTTCCGCCATCTCGAGCCCCAGCGTCTTCTTGCCTTCGATGCGCCAGCCCGGTTCCTGGAACGTGGCGACCGAGAACCAGCACTGCGGGATGTAGTGCTCCTTCAGGAACGCGCCGGCTTCGCGGATGGTCGGGCCGACCAGCTCGAGCGTGACGCGGCCCGGGTGCTTCTTCGCCGCCACCGCGACGCTGCCCACGATCGGCAGCGGCGTGTCCTCGGGCATGGCCACCACGACGTCGAGGCCGCCGGCCAGCGCATAGCGCACCAGCGCATCGCCCGCATTGCCCTGCGTCGGCACGGCGAGGCGTTTGAGGCCAAGTCGCCGCGCCTGCGCCACGGCCATGGCCATGCCGCGATCCTTGAAGCTGCGGGTCGGGTTGCCGCCGAAGCCGGGCCAGTGCTGGCCCTCGTCTTTCAGCCACAGGGAAACCCCCGCCGCCTTTGCCACGGCGTGCTCGCGGTAGTCGAGTTCGGGCGTGTGGCCTTCGCCCAAGGGCACGATGTGCGCGGCGTCGTGCGGGTCGGTGATGTCGAGGGCGAGCAGGCCGCCGAAGCGCCAGAGGTCCGGGCGCGTCGGGTCGTACCACGCGGCTTGGGGCTTCTCGCGGGCGAGGCGCTCAAGGTCGAGCACCATCTCGACCGGGCGGCCATCGACCGGATCGAGGTTCATCGGCACGTCGTGCGGGTACTCGACGCCGGAGGCGATGCCGCGCAGGCAGCGGACGTAGGACATGGCAGGTCGGGCGTGGGGAAGGGCGCCCGAGTGTGCCGCAGCCGGGGCGACGCCGGCATCGCGTCGCCATGGCGATCCGTCAGGCGCTCATGCGTTCAGGTCCGGCCCCATGGCGCGCGAAGCACGTCCGCCAGTGCCGTTCCGTCGACCGCCATCGCGTCGGCCTGCGCCGGTTTCGCGAGCAGCGCCGCGAACGCCGCCGGCACGGCGGGCGCGCTCGACAGCAGCGGCCCGACGACGTCGAGGAACTTGCTGGCGTGCGCGGTGGCGGCCACCGCCCAGTCGCGGGCGTCGCCGGCGGTGCGCAGGTCTTCGAGCACGGCGAGACCGCAGGCCGTGTGCGGGCAGGGCGCGACGCCGTGCCGGGCCTCGGCGGCCGCGACCGTGGCGCGGATGCGGGCGTCGTCGATGCGCTGCACGCGGATCAGCGAACGCGCTGCGGCTTCGTCGCCGTTGGCCAGCCAGAACAGGCGCTCGACGTTGCTCGGGGCGCCGACGTCCATCGCGTTGGCGAGCGTCGGGATGGCGTCACGGCCGCGGTAGGGCGCGCCGTCGAAAAACTCCGAGAGCGTCGGGTTCGCGTTGGTCGCCAGCACCAGCTCGCCGATCGGCAGGCCCATGGCGCGGGCGATCAGCGCGGCCACGGCGTTGCCGAGGTTGCCGCTGGGCACGATGAAGCCGAGCGGCCGGCCGTGGCGGCGCTGGAAGCGCAGCGCGTGCATCGCGTAGTAGCCCATCTGCGGCAGCAGGCGCCCGAGGCTGATCGAGTTCGCGGTCAGCAGCGGCACCTCGGCGCGCAGCGCGGCATCGCCCAGCGCCTGCTTGGCGAGGCGCTGGCAGTCGTCGAAGCTGCCGGTCACGCGCAGCGCGCGCACGTTGCCGCCGAAGGCGCCGAGCGAATGCGCCTGTGCCGGCGAGACCTTGCCGTCGGGGTAGAGGATCAGCACGCGGAAGCCCTCGCGGCCGTGGAAGGCCGCGCCGACCGCGGCGCCGGTATCGCCCGAGGTCGCGACGAGCACGGTCTGCACCGGCGCGTCCGGCGCGCGCAGCGCCGACAGCGAGGCGGCGAGGAAGCGCGCGGCGAGGTCCTTGAACGCGGCCGTGGGGCCGTGGAAGAGCTCGAGCAGGTGGTCGCCGGTGCCGTTCAGTGGCAACAGCGGGATGTCGAAGTTCGCGGCTTCGGCACAGAGCGCGTCGAGCTGCTGGGCCAGCGGATCGTTGCCGAGCAAGGGCCGCAGCAGCGCGGCCAGCGTGCCGGCGAGGTGCGTGTCGGGGATCGCCTCGACATCGCGCGCATCGAGGCGCGGCAGCCGTTCCGGCACGTAGAGGCCGCCGTCCGGTGCGAGGCCGGCGCCGAGCGCGGCGCCGAAGTTCAGGGCAGGGGCATGGCCCCGGGTGGAAACGAAACGCATCGGTCAGTCCTGGGGGGCGACAAGGCCCGCGGCGGGTCCGGCCACGGGCGAGACAAGAAGGGAGGTGGCGAGGCCGGCTTCGGCGAACGCGCGCTGCATCGCCGCGCCGCCGGCGTCGGCTGCCGCACGGCCGCGGAACCAGCCGAACACGCTGGGCCCGGCGCCGGAGATGCTGCTGCCGAGGGCGCCAGCATCCAGTGCCGCCTGCTTCACGGCCGCAAAGCCGGGGATCAGGCCGGCGCGTCGTGGCTCGACCAGCACGTCATCGAGACCGCGGCGGATCAGCGCCTCGTCGTCGCGCTCGAGGCCGAGCAGCAGCGCGGCGAGGTGGTGGGTCTGCGCGACGATGCGCTGGATCGGGTAGGGCTCGGCGAGCGCGGCGCGGGCCACGCGCGTCTCCAGCACGACGGCCGGATGCACGACGGCGGCGTGCAGCCATGCGGGCGCACGGAGCCGCGCCGGCGCCATGCCGTCGCCGTGGAAAGCGGCGACGAGGCCGCCCAGCAGCGAGGGCGCGATGTTGTCGCCGTGGCGGCTGCCGCTGGCCACGGCTTCGCCGTCCAGCGCAAACGGATACAGCGCCTCCGGGGACAGCGGGGTGTCGAGCAAGGCATTCGCGGCCACCACCGCGGCGACCGCGGACGCGGCCGAGCCCCCGAGCCCGGAGCCGAGCGGGATGCCCTTGCGCAGTCGCACCGCGAAGCCGAAGGGCAGGTCGAGCGCTGCACGCATCGAGATCAAAGCCGCGCCTGCGGTGTTGTCCTCGGCGCGTGCGGGCAGCGTGGTGATGACGCCTTCGATGCCGTCGATGCGCACCTCGGGTGCATCGATGCGCCGCACGGTCGCCCGGTCGTGCCACCCCTCGAGGCTGTGGCCCAACAAGTCGAATCCAGAACCAAGATTCGCGCTGCTGGCCGGGGCGAAGGCCGTGGCTTCCGCAGGCCTCACAGCTTGGCCCCGAGGTGCGCGGCGATGGCGAGGATGTCGCCGAACACCCCCGCCGCCGTGACGTCCGGGCCGGCGCCCGGGCCTTTCACCACCAGCGGACGCGTGTGGTAGCGCGCCGTATGGAAGGCGAACAGGTTGTCGGTGCCCTGCGCCGAGGCCGCCGGGTGCGTGGCATCGACCGCGCGCAGCGCGACGGTGGCCGTGCCCGTGGCGTCTACCTCGGCGAGGTAGCGCAGCACCTGGCCTTGGGCCTTCGCCGCGGTGAGGCGCTCGGCCATGGGCGCATCGAACTCGCCGAGGCGCTGCAGGAACTCGGGCAGCGGCACGTCGCGGAGTTGGGATGGCACCAGGTTTTCCACGTCGACCTGGTCGAGCGACAGCGACCAGCCGGCTTCGCGCGCGAGGATCACCGCCTTGCGCGCCACGTCGGTGCCCGAGAGGTCGTCGCGCGGGTCGGGCTCGGTGTAGCCGGCGGCGCGGGCTTCCGCCAGCAGTTCGGAGAACGGCCGCGACCCGTCGTAGTGGTTGAACAGCCAGGCCAGCGTGCCGGAGAACAGGCCGGCGATGCTGCGCGGCACGTCGCCGGTGTCGATCAGGTTGCGCAGCGTCATCACCACCGGCAGGCCGGCACCCACGGTGGCCTCGTAGCGGAAGCGCGCGCCGGACTTCGCACCGGCGCGGTGCAGTGCGGCGAGTCGAGCGGCGTCGCCGCTGCCCGCGTGCTTCGACGGCGTCACCACGTGGATGCCCTGCGCCAGCCAGCCCTCGTAGCGCTCGGCCATGTCGGCGCGGCCCGAGCAGTCGACGATCAATGCGTGCGGGATGTGCTCGCTCTTGACGTGCTTCGCGAAGGCATCGAGGTCGAGCGGCTCGCCGCGCTCGAGGTCGAGCGAGGCCAGCGTGGTGTCGGAGCGCAGCATCTTCCGCGAGTTCGCGACCGCGCGGATGCGCAGGTCGAGCTGGCGTTCGCGCTTCAGGCGCGGCTGCGCTTCGAGGATCTGCCGCAGCAGCGCACCACCGACGTTGCCGGGGCCGATCAGGCCGATCGAGACGGTTTGCGCACTGAGCCAGAAGGCCGTGTGCGCGACCCGCAGGGCGCGCTCCGCGTCCGCCTCGCGCACCGCGAGGGAGACGTTCCGTTCGCTCGAGCCCTGGGCGATGGCGCGCAGGCTGATGCCGGCCTTCGCGATGGCACCGGACAGTCGCGCGACGATGCCCGGCGTGCCGATCATCCCGTCGCCGACCGCGGCCAGCACGGCGAGGTCGTGCTCCAGCGCGATGCCCTGCACATGGCCGGCGGCGATCTCGTCGGCGAACTCCGCGCGCGCGGCGGCGAGGCCGGCCTCGGCCTGCTCGCGGCGCACGAGGGCGCAGATGGAGTGCTCGCTCGAGGCTTGGGTGATCATCACCACGGAAACGCCGATGCGATGCAGGGCGGCAAAGAAGCGCTCGGCGCTGCCGGGCACGCCCATTAGGCCCGAGCCCTGCAGCTCCAGCGCGGCGAGACCGCGCACCAGCGACACACCCTTCACCGGGTTCGCCGACGGCGCGGGGTTGGCCACCACGCGCGTGCCGGGCTTCTCGGGCTGGCGGACGTCGCGCACGTTCAGCGCAATGCCGGCCGCCATCGCCGGGGCCAGCGACTGCGGGTGCAAGGCCTTGGTGCCGAAGTAGGCCAGCTCCATCGCCTCCGCGTAGCTCAGCTCGGGCAGCACGACGGCTTCGGGCTCGAGGCGCGGGTCGGCGGACATCAGGCCGTCCACTTCCTTCCAGATCGTCAGCTCGCGGGCCTTGAACAGCGCGGAGAACAGCGCGGCGGAGTAGTCGCTGCCGTTGCGGCCGAGCGTGGTGGTGGTGCCGTCGCCGAGACGGGCAAGGAAGCCCGTGGCGACGAGGTTCGGCTGCGCGTGCGCGCGCCGCCACTCGGCCAGGGCGTCGCGGGTGGCCGCGGCGTCGAGTCGCGCACCGAGTTCGCCATGCGTCACCACCAGCACCGCGCGGGCGTCGAGCCACGCCCAGTCCGGGCCGAGCAGGGCCGCAAGCAGGCGGCTTGACCACACCTCGCCGGCGCCGCTGATCCGCGCGGCTTGCCCAGCATCGGCGCGACCGGTCCGCAGGTGGGCGAGGTCGTCGTCGAGTTGCGCGAAGTCGGCGTCGAGCAGGTCGCCGGGCAGGCCCAGCGGTGCCAGCAGCGCGCGATGCGCGGCGAGGAGGAAGGGCAGGTCGGCGTGATCGCGGCCGGCCTGCGCACTCTTCATCGCGGCGACGAGCCGGTCGGTGGTGCCGAAGGTCGCCGAGACGATGGCCAGCTGCGGGCGCGGCGCGCCGGCCCTCAGCAGCGTGGCCGCGCGACGGAAACCGGCGGCGTCGGACAGCGCGGCTCCGCCGAACTTGTGGGCGTCAGGCGCGAGCGCGGCCGACCAGTGGCTGTCGGCGGGGGCATCGGCGAGAAGGGCGACATCCATGAAGGCGACTCCTGGGAGGAGGCCGGTCTTGGATGGGAAACCCCGCGTCCGTGACCGGCGCGGGGTGGTGGATCAGTTCGGCCACCCCGGCCCTTCGAAGGTGCCGGTCGTGGTGGTGACACCCGCGACCGGCACGCGAATACCGATGACGCCGCCGAGGGCGGTCGTGGTAACGGTGAGCGTGAGCAGGTCGTGGCGCATGGCCCCACTTGAACCCGCCTGCGTTGCCTTTGTCAAGGCCGCGTCAAGCCGTTTCGTCTGAAACCACGCGGTTCCGGCCGCTTTGCTTGGCGCGATACATGGCCGCATCCGCGCGTGCGAGCACGCCGGCGAAGTCAGGGTCGGCGTCACGCATCTGCGCGACGCCGATCGAGATGGTGACGCGCAGCCCCGGCACCACGTCGTCGAGGTCCAGCGATTCCACGCCGGCACGAAGGCGTTCGGCCACCTGCCGTGCCGACGGTTCGGCGGTCTCGGGCAGCAGGCCGGTGAACTCCTCGCCACCGATCCGGCCCATGAGGTCGAGCTTGCGCAGCGTGCGCTGGCATTCGCGGCCGACGCGTTGCAGCACGGTGTCGCCCACGGCGTGCCCGTGCGTGTCGTTGACGGCCTTGAAGTGGTCGATGTCGATGGCGAGGACGCAGAAGGGCTGCCCTGTCAGGCGCGCCATCTTGAAGGCCTCGCTGCCGCGGTAATCGGTGTGCCGGCGGTTGGCGAGGCCGGTGAGCGGGTCGGTCATCGCGAGCAGCCGCAGCCGGCGGGCCTTGGCGATCTGGCGCGCCACCACGACGAGCAGGACGACCACGAGCACCACGGCCAGCGACATCGCCGTCCACTGCCAGCGGCGCGCGGCGTTGAGGCCCTCGATCTCCTTGAGGCGCAGGGCTTCCCGCGCCTTCAGCTCGGCGTTCTCGACCTCGCGCCGCGAGGCGTCGAACTGCTCGCGCATGAAGTCGGTACGCTGCTCCGCCCGCAGGCGGTCGTCCTCGGCATGGGCCTCGATGAATCGGCGAAGATCGGCGATCGCTTCCTTCTCGCGCCCGAGGCGTTCCAGCAGGCGTGCCCGCTCCGGCAGCGCCAGCGCGAGGTAGCGTTCGTTGCCCTCCCTCGTCCATGTGGCGACGGCGCGATCCAGAAGAGCGAGCGCTTCGGCATCTTCCCCGAGTGCGGCGAGGGCCATGCCGCGAACCAGTGCGAGCATGGTCGGATCGCCCGGGTCGCCGGACTCGGCGAAGTCGGCTTCGGCCCGCTCGAGCGCCGCCAGCGCGCGCCGTGGGGCGCCGTCGTTGACCTCGACGCCGGCGAGCCCAAGGCGGGCATAGCCGCAGTCCGCATGGCTCGCGTGGCGTTGGCAAAGCTCGACGGCGTCGGCCAGCATGCGTCGCGCTTCGTCGTACCGGCCGGTCTCGTCATAGAGGTAGCCCAGCTGCAGCAGCGAGACCATCGCATAGGCCCAGCGCGAGCGGATCTCCTCGTCCTCGAGGCTGCGCCGCAGGTACTCCTCCGCGCGTGCCGACTCGCCCATGCGACGGTAGGCGATGCCGACATTCTGCAGGTTGGCCGCGATCGCGAACGGATCGCCGGCGTCGTCGAACACGTCCTGCGCCGCCAGTGCATCGCTCAGCGACTTGGCGAATTCCCCGGCGAGCGAGTGGGCACTGGAGCGCGCCGACAGCATTTGCCCGAGGAGGACGGGATCGTCGCTGCGCCGGGCGGCGTCCACCGCCGCGTCGTAGGCCGCCTCGACCACCGTCGAGTCCGTGCCCAGCGCGAGGAAGGCCGCTCGGCAGGCGTGCAGCAGGGCGAGGCTGGTGGGGTCGGGCGTCGGTTCGGCGGCTTCGGCCGCGAGCAGCCTGTCGGCGTTGGCCAAGGCCGCCTGCCGATCTCGACGCGCGGCGCCGCAAGCGATCGCCTCGAAGCGGCGTTGGCGCCGCGGATCGTTCGGCGGGAGCGAGGCACGGAGCGCGTCGACGGCAGCGGCACCCTCCACGGGCGTCGTGCCCATGCCCTCGCGCATCGCCTTCGCGAACGCGGCATCGAAGGCGCTGGCATCCGGAGCCATCGCCCCCTCGGCGCCCCAGGCGATCGAGGGGGCAAGCAACAGGCCCATGACCCATCCGTGGCGAGGCGTTCGGCGCATCGGACGTCCGTCGGAGATCGATGGCGCGATGATGAACGCTTCGCCCCTGAAAGCAAGACGCCCCGCGCAAGGCGGGGCGTCTGTTCCTTCCGTGCGCGGGACCCATCAGGCCCGCTGGCGTCGCGAGGCGCTCAAGCGGCTTCGGCTTCCATGAGTCGTGGGCCGTGCAGGAGGGCCTGGCGGACGGCGTCGATGACGAGGTCGGCCTCGGCGCTCGAGATCGCGAACACCGGGGTGAAGCGCAGCGAATTCAGGCCGCCATGGATGACGTTGACGCCTTTCTCGCGGATGTATTCCTCGGTGCTGGTCGTGCCGTAGCACTTGTAGTGCGTGGCGATCTCGCAGGAGAACAGCAGGCCCGTGCCCTGCACCTTGGTGATGGTGCCCGGCGGCAGCTCGGCCTTGAGGGCTTCGAGTTTGGCCAGGAATTCGGCGCCGCGGGCACGGATGTTGGCGCGCAGTTCCGGCGTGAGCAGGCCGAGGGTCGCGGCGGCGGTGTCCATCGCGCGCGGGTTCGCCGTCATCGTGTTGCCGTAGGTGCCGCGGCGGTAGAGGCTGGCGGCCCGCTCCGTCACCGCCAGGATCGACATCGGGTACTGCGCGGCGTTGAGCGCCTTCGAATAGGTCTCCATGTCCGGAGCCTCGAGGCCCTCGAAGCCTGGGTAGTCGACGATCGACAGCACGCCCTGGGCGCGGATGCCGGCCTGGATGCTGTCGATCAGCAGCAGGGTGCCGTGCTCCTTCGTCAGTCGACGGGCCTCGGCGTAGAACTCGGGCGGCAGGGCGCGGCCGGGGTCGCCTTCGCCCATCACCGGCTCGATGAACATCGCCTCGAAGTACCAGCCGTTGGCTTCGGCGTCGGCGAAGGCCTGCCGCAGCGCCTCGATCGAGTAGGGCTCGATGGTGATCAGCTGGTCGGCATGGTGCTTGTGGCTGGCGAGGTGCAGCGCGTAGTTCTTCCGGCTGGAATCCGAATACAGCGCCGGCAGCTCGGTGCGGCCGTGGAAGGCGCCCTTGATGGCGAGGCGCTTCACGCGCTTGCCGGCGTGGCGGCCACCGGCGTCGGTATGGATCTTCGTGTTGACATCGGCGATGCGGCCGGCGAGGGACACCGACTCCGAACCCGAGTTCAGTGCCAGGAACTTGGCGTAGGGGCAGCCGCCACGGGTGTGGCCGACCTCCGCCCGCAAGGCGCGGTCGAGGCGCAGGTGCGAGAGGCTCGGCGTCATGATGTTCGCCATCACCTGCGGCTTGGCCATCGCCGACAGCACGGCGAAGGGGGTGTGGCCGAAGCCGAGCATGCCGTAGCCGCCGCAGTCGTAGACCACCGCGCCCTTCAGGGTGATGACCCACGGGCCGCGTGCGGCAATGGCGATGTACGGGTTCACCGCGTCGTCCGGATAGAAGTTCAGGAACCCGGCCTGGGCGATACGCATCTGCTCCGCTTCATCGAGTTCCAGCAGCTCCGGGAACTCGATCTTGATCGCCTCGAACGCCTCCAGCGCGGCATCGATCGCGGCACCGAGCTGCGGGTGCGACGCCCCGAAGCGTTCGATCACCTCGTCGGCAAGGCCGGTGGTGCGGACGTGGCCGGCATGGGCGCGGATCGGATGAAGGCGGGCGGCGAGGCTCATGGGAACTCCGGTGGCGTGAAAAGAAAACAGCGCCGCCGCAATGCGAGGCGCTGTTTTTCTCTTTGGGAACAACAACTTGGACCCGATCCTAGCACCCGGCCCGGAGCGCCGTAACCCCCGGCGTTTCAAACGCCTGTCACAGGGTCCGGCACGAACGTCAGCACGTTGCCGTTGATGCAATAGCGCTTGCCGGTGGGCGGCGGGCCGTCATGGAAGACGTGGCCAAGGTGGATGCCCGAGCTGGCGCTGCGCACCTCCGTCATGACGCCGGCAAGGCTCAATTCGCCGTGGTAGGTCACGGCGCCCGGAAGGGGTTGGAAGAAGCTCGGCCAGCCGGTGCCGCTTTCGAACTTGGTGTCGGTCCGGAACAGCGACGCGCCGGTAATCGGGTCGACGAAGGTGCCCGGGCGGGTTTCGTCGAGGTGGGAGCCGGTGAATGGCCGTTCGGTGCCGCTGTCGAAGGCGATGCGGCGCTGTTCCCCGGTGAGCAGGCGGAAACCCAGCCACTGCCAGAACCGCACTTTGTCGCCGTCGTAGCCGGTGTAGCGCGACACTTCCTTGCCGCCTTCGAACAGCACGATCGTCGGCGTCGCGAACAGCGGCTTCTCCAGCGCCCAGCCCTCGGGCTCGCGTGTGGCGAACGTATGCACGATCGGTACCGGCGACTGCCAGGCATCGCTCACGTCGGCGCGGAACCTGGCGCAGAAGGCGCATTCGGCGGCCTCGAACACCACCAGCTGGCGCGTGGCATCGAGCGCATCGCCGACGAGGCGCGCTGGACCGGGCGCGGCCGGCGTCGAGGGAGCATTCGTCGGTGCGGCCTCGGGCACCGGGCCGGCGGCCGCCGGCACCGCGGCGCCGAGGCTCGCTAGCGCGTCGGCCGGGAACTTCACGCCCGTGCCGCCGAGGCCGCAATAGCCGTCAGGGTTCTTCACCAGGTAGTCCTGGTGGTAGTCCTCCGCGGCGATGTAGCGCGTGAGCGGCTGGATCTCGGTCGTGATGGCGCCATAGCCCTCGGCGGCCAGCGCGGCCTGGAACGCCGTCTTCGTGGCCTGCGCGATCCGCAGCTGGCCCTCGCCATGGGTGTAGATCGCGCTGCGGTAGTTGCTGCCGATGTCGTTGCCCTGCCGATCGCCCTGCGTGGGGTCGTGGTTCTCCCAGAACCCGGCCAGCACCGCGGCCAGCGTGGTGGCGCGCGTATCGAACACCACCTTCACCACCTCGGCATGGTTTCGGGCATCGGAAAGCCCGAGCTTTCGGGCTCGTTCGGTGTTGAGCACGTCGTCGTACGTGCCCGGCACCTCGCCGTTGGCGTAGCCGCTCTCGACGTCGATCACCCCGGGCAGCGCAGCCATGCGGCGTTCCGCGCCCCAGAAGCAGCCCATGCCCAGCACGACGGCGTCGAGGTGCTCGCGCGGCACATCCGGCTTGGGCCCGACGGTGGTCGCCAGCGCGGGCGGAACCGGCGCCTGGCCGCAGGCCGCGAGCAGGCCGGCAAGCAGGGGGGCGAGGGTGAGGCGGAAGGTGGAGGCGGTGGTCATGGCGGCAGGCAGCAAGGGGTTCGAACGGGATTCGGGACGAGGGCGTCCGGCGTTACATCCGCCGCATGACGGATGTCATCGCGTTCAGCTGACGCCCGCGACTGCACGCGTGGCGTGAACGCGGCGAGCCTGTCGGCAAGGAGGACCGTATGACCCCAGATCCCACCGCTGCGATTGCCCGACTGGTTGGCGTCACCCACCGCTACGGTGACCTCGTCGCCGTCGATGGCTTGGACCTTGATGTCCGGCCGGGCGAAGTGCTGGCCCTGCTCGGAGCAAATGGTGCCGGCAAGACGACCGCCCTCGGCCTTCTGACCGGGCTGCTCCGAGTGCAGCAGGGTCGCGTCGAGTTGTGCGGCGGCGACCCCCGGACGCCAGCGTCGCGCAGCGCGCTGGGCGCGATGCTGCAGGAGGCGCGCCTGCCCGAAACCCTGCGCGTGGGGGAACTGGTGCGCCAGTTCAGCGCGGCCTACCCAGCCCCCCGCCCAGTGGCCGAAACACTGGCCCTTGCCGGGCTTGACGGGCTTGCCCGACGACCCTACGGCGCGCTCTCCGGGGGGCAACAGCGTCGCGTGCAGTTCGCTCTGGCCATCTGTGGCCGGCCGCGGATCGTGCTGGTCGACGAGCCGACCACGGGGCTCGATATCGACGCGCGCCGCGCTTTCTGGGGCGTGCTGCGCGGGTTGCGGCTTGAGGGCGCCGCCCTGCTCCTGACCACCCACTACCTCGAAGAGGCCGATGCCCTCGCGGACCGCGTGGTCGTGATGCGCGCCGGTCGCGCCATCGCCGAGGGCACGCCGATGCAACTGAAGGCGCGCGCCAGCGGCACCCGCGTGCGCTGCCGCAGCCGGCTCGGACTCGACGAGGTGCGGACGCTGCCCGGCGTGCGCGAGGCCCATCACGAGGGGGGGCGGCTCGTCCTCCGCTGCGGGGACGCCGATGCGCTGATCCGCGAGCTGCTGCGGCGCGATCCCGCGCTGGCCGAGCTGCAGGTGGTTCCCGCCAGCCTCGAGGACAGCCTCCTTGAACTCATCCAGGACGAACCTCGGGGCGCGACGCCCCATCGGAGTGCCGCATGACCTCGCAAGCCACCTCCCTGTTCCGGCTCCAGGCGATCGAGACCGGCCATGCGCTGCTTCAGGTCTGGCGCTTGCCCGCCTTCAGCGTCCCCACCCTGTTGTTCCCACTGATGTTCTACGCGCTGTTCGGACTGCTGCTGCCGTCGCAGACCGGCAATGCCGCGCCGGCGCACTACCTCCTTGCCACCTACGGCGCCTTCGCGGTGATCGGGCCGGCACTGTTCGGGTTCGGGGTCGGGTTGGCCCTCGACGAGGAGATGGGCTGGCTGCGGTTGAAGCGAGTCTCCCCGATGCCGATGGCGGTGCACTTCATCGCCCGCGTGCTCACCAGCATGGTGTTCGCCCTCGCCGTGGTCCTGGCGCTCAGCGCGCTGGCGGCGCTTGCCGGCGGCGTGAGGTTGGAGATGGGGCGATGGTCGCTGCTGTGGGCCACGCTGACCTTGGGCACGCTGCCGTTCTGCGCGATGGGCCTGCTGATCGGTTCGCTGGTGCCTGCGCGAGGCGCGGTCGCCGTGGTGAACCTGGTCTACCTGCCGATGTCCGTGCTGTCGGGCCTTTGGTTTCCGATCACCATGTTCCCCGAGGCGATGCAGGGCTTCGCGCTCGTCCTTCCCGCCTTCCATCTCGGCGACCTCGCGTTGACGATCGTGGGCCTGCGTGAGGCCAACGTGCCGCTGGCCATCGCCGTGCTGGTGGGGGCAGGTATTCTTTTCCTGGTGATGGCGCTCGCCGTGCAACGTCGGCGCGCCCGCTAGACTGGCCCCATGCGTACCTCATCGCCCGGAGCCACCGCCCGCGATCCCCAAGCGGCCACGCCGATCGCCACGCTGCGCGCCGCCATGGCGGCGGAGCCCGGCGATGCGTCGCAACGCGCGTGGCGGCGCCTGAACCTCGTCTACCTCATCTTCGTTTTCCTGCCCCTCGGCTGGGTGGACGAGGACCTGCCGCTCGCCGTCGGCCTGACCTTCGCCGCGTTGGCGGTGTTCTTGCCGATCTACTGGAAGAGCTTCTTCTTCGATGGCCGCATGGGGCTGCTCGCGGCGCTGGCCATGGCGGCCACGGGTTTCGCGCTCACGCCGTGGAACCCCGGGGGGAACACGCTGCTCATCTACGCCTTCGCCTCGCTGGGCTTCTCGCAGCGTTGGCGCGTGGCCGTGCTCGCCACCGCCGCGCTGCTCGCGGCCTATGCCGCGTGGCTGTGGGCGCTCGCCATGCCGATGCCGTTCCTCGCCGCGCCGGCATTGATCGGCGGCGCGGTGCTGGCCGGCGCGATCCTCGGCCAGCGCGAGATGCGGCGCAACGAGCGGCTTCGACTCACGCAGGCGGAAGTCGACCGCCTCGCCCGCGTCGCCGAGCGCGAGCGCATCGCCCGCGACCTCCACGACCTGCTCGGCCACACGCTCAGCGTGATCGCGCTGAAGAGCGAATTGGCCCGGAAACTGGCCGAGCGCGACGCCTCCGCCGCGGCGACGCACATCGGCGAAGTGGAGCAGGTGGCCCGCGATGCCTTGAGGCAGGTGCGCGAGGCCGTGACCGGCATGCGCTCCGCGGAAATCGCGAACGAACTGGTCAGTGCGCGACTGGCCGCGGTGGGCGCCGGCCTTGCGTTCGAGGCCGAAGTCGATCCACTGCCGCCACTCGACGCCGCCCAGGAGAACGCCTTGGCGATGGGGCTGCGCGAAGCCCTCACCAACGTGCTCCGGCATGCGAAGGCCCGGCAGGTGCAGGTGCAGATCCGACGGCAGGGACGCGCGGTCCAGCTGGAGGTGCAGGATGATGGCGTGGGCAGCACGAAGTCGCCGGGGAACGGGCTGTCGGGCATGAGGGAACGCGCCGAGGCGCTGGGTGGGCAGCTCTCGGTGGACAGTGCCGAAGGCGCCGGCACGCGGCTCCGGCTGTTGTTGCCGCTGGACGGAGCCGGCGCGCGCCGCTAGCGTCGCGGCATGATCCGAATCGTCCTCGCCGAAGACCAGGCACTGCTGCGCGGTGCCCTCGCGGGCCTGCTCGGCCTCGAATCCGATATCGACGTCGTCGCCGAAGCCGGCGACGGCGACAGCGCCTGGAAGGCCGTGCAGCAGCACCAGCCCGACCTGCTGCTCACCGACATCGAGATGCCCGGCCTCACCGGCCTCGATCTCGCCGCCAAGGTGCAAGAGGCGAAGCTGCCGACCCGCGTCGTGATCGTCACCACGTTCGCGCGCGGCGGTTACCTGCGCCGGGCGCTGGACGCCGGCGTGCGCGGCTACCTGTTGAAGGACGCGCCGGTCGAAAAGCTGGCGCAGGCCCTGCGCGACGTGCATCGCGGCGGCCGGGCCATCGCCCCGGAACTGGCCGTCGATGCGTGGCGCGAGGAGGCCGACCCGCTCACCGACCGCGAACGCGCGGTGCTGCGCCTCGCCGGCGAAGGCCTGAGCTCGCAGGACATCGCGGAGAAGCTGCACCTGTCGAATGGAACCGTGCGCAACTACCTCAGCGAGGCCATCGGAAAGCTTGGCGCCGCCAACCGCACCGAGGCGCATCGCCTCGCGCGGCAGAAGGGCTGGCTGTAGCGCGCGACGACGCCCCGTTCGCCGGGCTCAGCGCGGAAACACCACGACGTGGGCGAGGTCGGGTCGCACGTGCACGCGCTCGCCGATGGCGAAGCGGCGATGGCTGGGCGCCAGCGCGCTGAGTTCGGTGCCGTCGTCGAGGCGCAGCCGATGCAGTGATTCGGCCCCTTGGAAGCGGATGTCGGCCACCACGGCGGGCGTGTCGCCTTCGCCGATCACGACGTCGTCCGGCCTAAGCAGCAGCAGGCCTTCGCGGCCGGCATCGGCGGGCGCCGAGTGGCCTCGCGGCACGGCGAGCGGCCCGAACGGGGAGGCCACGCGGTCGGCGTCCAGCCATCGCACCGGCAGCAGGCGGCCATCGCCGACGAAACGCGCCACGTCGGCGCTGGCCGGGCGGTGGTAGAGCTCGTACCCCGGCGCCCATTGCGCCAGACGACCGTCGAGCATCACGCCCACGGTGTCGGCGAACGCGAACGCCTCGTCCTGGTCGTGCGTGACCAGCAGGGCCGCGGTGCCTTCGGCCTTCAGCAGCGCCCGGAGCTCGTCGCGCAGCTTCGGCCGGAGGTCGGCATCGAGCCCGGAGAGCGGCTCGTCGAGCAGCAGCAGGTCGGGTTTCGGCGCCAGCGAGCGGGCCAGGGCCACGCGCTGCTGCTGGCCGCCGGAGAGTTCATGCGGACGGCGCGCGCCGAGGCCGTCGAGGCCGGTGCGTGCCAGCAGGTCGACCACGCGGGCCTCGCGTTCTGCCAGGGGCCAGGCCGAGAGGCCAAAGGCGATGTTCCCCGCCACGTCGAGGTGCGGGAACAGCGCGAGGTCCTGGAACACGAAGCCCACGCCGCGCTTTTCCGGCTTGAGGCCCGCGGCATCCGCGCCTCGGAGGCGAACGCGGCCGGCCTCCGGAGCATGCAGCCCGGCGATCACGCGCAGCAGCGTGGTCTTGCCGGTGCCCGAGGGCCCGAGGAGCGCGGCGATGCCGCCGCGCGCCAGGTCGAACGTGACGCCCTCGAAGACGCGCCGGCCGCCGTGGGCGGCAGCCAGCGAATCGATCGAGAGCAGGGGTTCCGCCATCAGCGCATCTGGCTCGCGACGAAGTCCCAGTTGACGAGGTTCCAGAAGGCCTCGACGTACTTGGCGCGGGCGTTGCGGTAGTCGACGTAGTAGGCGTGCTCCCAAACGTCGCAGGTCAGCAGGGCGGTGTCGTTGCCGGTCAGCGGAGTGGCCGCGTTCGAGGTCGAGACCAGGGCCAGCGTGCCGTCCGGACGCTGCACCAGCCAAGCCCAGCCGGAGCCGAAGGTGGTCAGGGCGGTCTGGGTGAACTGCTCCTTGAAGGCCTGGAACGAGCCGAACGCCGCGTTGATGGCGTCGGCCAGCTTGCCCTTCGGCTCGCCGCCGCCGGCCGGCTTCAGGCAGTTCCAATAGAAGGTGTGGTTCCACACCTGCGCGGCGTTGTTGAACATGCCGCCCTGCGACTTGCGGATGATGGCTTCAAGGTCGAGCGACTCGAACTCGGTGCCGGCGATCTGCTTGTTGAGGTTGTCCACGTAGGTCTGGTGGTGCTTGCCGTAGTGGAAGTCGATCGTCTCGGCCGAGATGTGCGGAGCGAGGGCGTCGCGGGCGTAGGGCAGGGCGGGCAGCGTGATGGCCATGGGGCTCTCCGTGGGGATGGCGGACGGGCGATGCGACGGCCGGGCCGCCGCAGGGGCTAGAATTGTAGCCCTGCGGCACCGCCCCACGGTGCCAGCGTCGTGAAACCAGCGAGGACTCCCATGGCGGCGATGGAGCGGATCAAGGCCGAGCTCGAGGCCCATCCGGTCGTGCTCTTCATGAAAGGCACGCCGGAGGTGCCGATGTGCGGCTATTCGAAACGCGCCGTCGACGCGCTGCGGGCGGCGGGCGCCACGCGCCTGCACACCGTCAACGTGATGGCCGACCCGGAGATCCGCGCGAACCTGCCGCGTTACGCGGATTGGCCGACGTTCCCGCAGCTCTACGTTCAGGGCGAGCTGATCGGTGGTGCCGACATCGTCGCCGAACTCGCCGAGGCCGGCGAGCTGGCGCGCATCGTGGCCGAGGCGCAGGCGGCATGAGCGAGTTCGTCGCTTTCCCAGCCGCTGCGCCCCGTCCCCTGAAGGATCGCGTCATCCTCGTCACCGGTGCCCATGGCGGCCTCGGCGCCGAGGCCGCGAAGGCCTGCGCGCGGGCCGGAGCGACGGTCGTGCTGCTCGGCCGCAAGGTCCCGAAGCTGGGCCGCGTGTACGACGCGATCAAGGCCATGGGCCCGGAGCCCGCGCTCTACCCGATGGACCTCGCCGGTGCCGATCCGGCCGATTTCGAGAGCCTGGCCGACACCATCGGCCGTGAACTGGGCCGGCTCGACGGCGTGCTGCACTGCGCCGCCGATTTCGCCGGGCTGACGCCACTGGAGAACACGCCGCCCGAGCAGTTCGCCCGCCAGGTGCAGGTCAACCTCAACGCCCGCTGGTTCCTCACCCAGGCCTGCCTGCCGCTGATGCGGAAGTCGGCCGATGCCGCGGTGGTCTTCGTGCTCGACGACCCGGCCCGCGTGCTGCGGCCGTACTGGGGGGCCTATGGGCTGACCCAGCTGGCGGGCGAGGGTCTGGTGCGGATGCTCCATGCCGAGACCGACACCACCGTCGTCCGCGTCAGCGGGCTGCGCCCCGGCCCGATGAAGACGCCGCTGCGCAGCCGCGCCTTCGTCGACGAGGCCATGCTCCGGGTGCCCGGACCCGAGGCCTTCGCTGGCGCCTGCGTCATGCTGCTTTCCGCGGAAGGCGCCGCGCATCGCGGCAGCGTCCACGTGCCCATCGCCGCCGAGTCGGCCACCGCCTAAAGACCGCCATGCAGGATTCCAGCCTCCTTGCCGCCGCCATCCTGCTGTTCCTGATCCTCGACCCGCTGGGCAACGTCCCGGTGTTCCTAAGCCTGCTGAAGCCGGTGCCCGAGCACCGCCGGCGCCGTGTGCTGGCCCGCGAGCTGGTCATCGCCCTCGCGGTCCTGTTCCTGTTCCTTTTCGCCGGGCGTTACATCCTCGACTTCATCAACCTCCGGCAGGAGTCGGTGAGCATCGCCGGTGGCATCATCCTGTTCCTGATCGGCCTGAGGATGATCTTCCCGGCGCCCGAGGGGATCTTCGGCGACACCCCGGAGGGCGAGCCCTTCATCGTGCCCATGGCCGTGCCCCTGGTGGCCGGCCCCTCGGGCATGGCGGCGGTCATGCTGATGGGCTCCAAGGACCCCGACCGCCTGCTGGACTGGAGCCTCGCCCTGCTGATCGCCTGGGCGGCCACGGCGGCCATCCTGTTTTCGGCGACCAAGCTTTACCGGTTGCTGGGCCCCCGCGCCCTGACGGCCCTGGAGCGCCTGATGGGCATGGTGCTGGTGGCCATTTCCGTCCAGATGACCCTCGACGGGATCGCGGCCTACCTCGGTCGCACGGCGTCCTGAGCGCCTTTCGCCGTCGTCCTTGCCCGGCGGCCCCGACGCATCGGGCCTGTCTGGTCTCAGATGGGGTTGAGATGACAGTCATCGAAACGTCATCTGGGCGCTCTACGCTGTTAAACTGTCGTTAGGCTGTCATCGCCCATCCGAAGCCCGTCCGCAGCCGACGGCGGCCACAGCGAAGTCTTTCGCCGCTTCCCGGCGGAACTCGTCATCCGTGGCGGCAGGTGCCGCCATCGTCTGTCTCCGCAGTAAAAACCAGAGCAGGTCCACACATGAACTATCGCAGCAAGGTGCGCTACTCGAAGCTCGCGCTCGGTCTCGCCATCGCCCTCGCCTCGGCGCCGGCCATGGCGCAGAACACCACCGCCAACATCGGTGGCCGCGTCACGGCCGGCGAGTCGGCCGTCCCGGGTGCCCAGGTCGTCATCACGCACATCCCGTCGGGAACCTCGGCCCAGGCCGTTTCCGACGCCAGCGGCCGCTACGCCGCCCGCGGCCTGCGCGTGGGTGGCCCGTACCGGGTGACGATCACCAAGGACGGCAAGACGGAAGTCATCGACAACGTCTTCCTGCAGCTCGCGCAGACCACCCAGGTGGACGCCGCGCTCGCGACCGACGCCACCACGCTCGATGCGGTGGAAGTGATCGCTGACGACTTCGGCGTGACCCCGTTCAGCTCGGAGGCCATGGGTGCCGGCACGACGGTGACCCGCCAGTCCATCGACCAGCTGCCGTCGACCTCGCGCAACATCCAGGACTACATCCGCCTCGATCCGCGCATCGCGCAGACCAGCAAGTCGGACGGCTCCATCTCCGTGGGCGGCCAGAACACCCGCTACAACCTGATCAAGATCGACGGCGTCGGCGCCAGCGATCCGTTCGGCCTCGAGGCGAACAACCTTCCGACCGAGCGCCAGCCGGTCTCCCTCGACGCGATCGAGGAAATCAACATCGACGTCGCGAACTACGACGTCACCATCGCCGGCGGTACCGGCGCCGTCATCAACGCGGTCACCAAGTCGGGCACCAACGAGTTCGGCGGCACGGTGTACTACACCATGCGCGACGGCAACTGGGTCGGCGAAGACCAGGCCGGTCGCGACTTCACCGGCTTCAACGAAGAAGAGACCTATGGCTTCACCCTCGGCGGCCCCATCGTCAAGGACCGCCTGTTCTTCTTCGCCAACTACGAGAAGTTCGAGCGTGGCGCGCAGGGTGCCGCGCTGTCGGGTACGCCGTTCGGCCGCGGCCTGATCACCAGCGCCGACATCCAGCAGATCTCGCAGATCGCCCAGCGCTACGGCTTCGACGCCGGTGGCTTGGAGGGTTCCGCGACGAGCACGACGGAGATCGAAGAGAAGGGCATCAAGCTCGACTGGAACATCAGCGATTCCCACCGCGCCGCCCTGCGCTACAACGAGATGGAGCAGACGGTGCCGCGCTTCCCCGGCATCGCGACCGGCACGGTCTCGCTCAGCTCGTACTGGTACGACCAGCCGAAGTCCTTCAAGAGCCTCGTCGGCGAAGTGTTCAGCGACTGGACCGACATCCTTTCGACGGAGTTCAAGGTCTCGACCCGTGACTACGACGCCCTGCGCGTGCCGGCCAGCAACCTCCCGAGCATCCGCGTGAACGTCGGCAACAACGGCGTCTTCCTCGGCACGGAGCAGAACACCCACGTCAACGCCATCGCGACCGAGCAGTTCTCGGCCTTCGGCGCGGCGAACCTGTTCCTCGGCGACCACACGTTGAAGGTCGGTTTCGACTACGAAGAAAACGACGTCTTCAACTTCTTCGGCCGCAACCTCAACGGCGTCTACGTCTTCAATTCGATCGCCGACTTCTCGGCCGGTCGCCCGGCCACGTACCTGCTGCGCACGCCGCGTCCGAACGGCGGCACGCTCGCGGACATCCCCGCCACGTACACGGCGGAGAACCTCGGCCTGTTCGTGCAGGACACCTGGGCCGTGAACTACAACCTGACGCTGAACCTGGGCGTCCGCGTCGACCGCCCGGACTTCAGCGAGCAGCGCCTCGCCAACGCCCGCATCCAGCAGCTGTACGGCCTCGACAACACCAACACGGTCGACTTCACCCTGGTGCAGCCGCGCTTCGGCTTCAACTACACCTTCGATTCGGAACGCCAGACCCAGCTCCGCGGCGGCCTCGGCCTGTTCGCCGGTGCGGCCCCGAACGTCTGGATCGCCGGCGTCTACCAGAACACCGGCCTGAACTTCGTCGAGTACGACCTGCGCGGCGCGGCGGCCCCGAACTTCTCGCCGAACGTCCCGCAGCCGGCCCCCACGGTCGGCCCGTCGGCGGCTCGCCAGAACGTCGACATCCTGGCGCCCGACTTCGAGCTTCCGTCGGTGTGGAAGGCGAACCTGGCCCTCGACCACGAGCTGCCGTGGTGGGGCATGATCGCGTCGGCCGAGCTCGTGCTCACGAGCGTCGAGTCGGGCATCTTCATCCAGCGCCTCGATACCGGCGCGCCGACCGTCACCGGCCCTGACGGCCGCCTGATCTACTGGAACGCCGCCGGCCGCACGCGCACCAACGCGGCGACGGGCGTCCAGAACGGCGTCGGCGGTGCCTCGAACCGCGCCAACCGCCCCTCCGATATCGGCGACGTGCTGCTCGTCAACAACACCGACAAGGGCCAGAGCAAGCAGTTCACCGTCAGCCTGCAGCGCCCGATGGAGGATTCGTGGGCGTGGAGCCTCGGTTACACCTACACCGAGGCCGAGGAAGTGAGCCCGTTGACCAGCTCGATCAACAACTCGAACTGGAACAACCAGATCAACTTCCAGCACAGCGAGGACGTGGTCCAGAACTCGCGTTACGCGATCCGTGACCGCATCACGGGCACGCTCACCTACCAGAAGGCGTTCTTCGGCGACAACCGCACGACGATCTCGATGTTCTACGAGGGCCGCTCGGGTCGTCCGTTCAGCTACATCTACTTCAACGACATCAACGGCGACGGCGCGAACACGAATGACCTGTTCTACGTCCCCGCCGGTCCCGGTGACGTGATCTTCACCGGCGGCGCCGCGATGGAAACGGCGTTCTTCGAGTGGCTGGCCCAGAACCCGGAGCTGGCGGCCTACCGTGGTCGCGTGACCGAGGCCAATGCGTTCCGCGCCGGCTGGGTCAACAACTTCGACCTCCGCATCTCGCAGGAAATCCCCGCGTTCTTCGACGGCCACAAGGCCGAGATCTCGCTCGACATCATGAACGTCGGCAACCTGATCAATAAGGATTGGGGCGTGATCGAGGACTACGGGTTCTTCGCGACCCGCCGCGTGATGAACTACGCGGGCATCGAGAACGGCCGTTACGTCTACACCTTCGACCCGGCCCGTGCGGATCGTCCGCAGGTCCAGGAGGTGCGTGGCGACGACGGCTTCAACACCGGCGTCTCGCGCTGGTCGGCGATGCTGGGCTTCAAGTACAAGTTCTGATCAGCGATCAGTACGCGTGAGCCAAACGGCCGGGGAAACCCGGCCGTTTGCTTTTTCGCCGCTGCGGCGACGGCGCCAAACGGGGCCGGACGCCGACTCCGGGGCGTCAGGCGAAATCGGCGTCCAGGACGATGCGGTAGCGCGCCTTGCCGCTGTGCAGGCGCTCGAAGGCGTCGTTGATCCTCGACATCGGGAAGCGCTCCACCTGCGGCGCGATCTCGTGGCGGGCGCAGAACTCGAGCATCTGCGAGGTCGTCGCGGGGCTGCCCAGCGGCGAGCCGCTCACCGACTTCTGCCCGCCGATCAGGGCAAAGGCCGGCACGGGCACGGGTTCGAGCACTGCACCGACGAAGTGCAGGCGGCCGTTCGGGGCGAGCGCGCCGAGGTACGCGCCCCAGGGCAGGGTGACGTTGGCGGTGACGAGGATGAAGTCGAACTTGCCCGATTCCTTCGCGAGCGCCTTCGCGTCGGTGCTGACGACCGCGCGATGGGCGCCGAGGCGGATCGCCTCCTCGTGCTTGCTCTCGCTCGACGTGAAGGCCGTGACCTCGCAGCCCCAGGCGTTGAGGAACTGCAAGGCCAGATGGCCGAGACCGCCAATGCCGACCACGCCGACGCGGTCCGTCGGCTTGATGCCGAAATGCGCGATCGGGCCGAACACGGTGATGCCGCCGCAGAGCAGGGGGCCGGCGCTTGCGGCATCGACGCCCTCGGGGATGGGCGTGGCCCAGACCCAATGCGCGCGCACGCGCTCGCCAAAGCCGCCGTAGCCGGAGACGATCAGGCCGCTCGATTTCCCGCAGACGTTGTGGTGGCCGGACAGGCACTGCTCGCAGGCCATGCAGCTGCTCTCGTACCAGCCGATGCCCACGCGGTCGCCGACCTTCACGCGCTTGGCCTCGGGGCCGACGGCGACCACGCGACCAATGGCTTCATGGCCGGGCACCAGCGGGTAGCGGGCGTTGCCCCAGTCGTTGTTCACCATGCTGAGGTCGGAGTGGCAGAGGCCGCAGTGCTCGACCTGCACCTCGACGAATTCGGGATGGAGCGGGCCGGGATCGTACTCGAAGGCCTGCAGGGCGCCCTTGGAGGCGGTGGCGGCGTAGGCGCGGATGGGCATGGAAGCTCCTTGTCGGGGTGGGGACGGCGCGCCGAGTCTGCGGCGGCGGCCCGACGTCATACAATCACGCCCCCGCGCCGCGAGGCGCCCGCTGGAGGGCCGGCCTGTCAAGCCGATCCGATGAAGAAGTCCGATTTCCATTACGACCTGCCGCCGGAACTGATCGCGCAGGCCCCGCTGGCCGAACGTTCGGCCTCCCGCCTGCTGCACGTGCCGGCGTCGCCGGCCGCACTGGCCGACCTGCACGTGCGCGACCTGCCGTCGCTGCTGCAGCCCGGCGACCTGATGGTCTTCAACGACACGCGCGTGATCCCGGCCCGCCTTTACGGGCAGAAGGCCACTGGTGGGCGTGTCGAGATCCTGCTCGAACGCGTGACCGGTGCGCATGAAGTGCGTGCGCAGGTCGGCGCGAGCAAATCGCCGAAGCCCGACAGCACGATCACGCTCGACGACGGCACGGTGGTGACGGTGCTCGGCCGGGACGGCGAGTTCTACCGCCTGCGTTTCGAGACCACCGAACCGCTGGAGAAGGTGCTGCTGCGTGCCGGCCGCATGCCGCTGCCGCCCTACATCCAGCGCGAGGCGGACATCCGCGACGACGAGCGCTACCAGACGGTGTTCTCGAAGCACGTCGGCGCCGTCGCCGCCCCCACTGCGGGCCTGCACTTCGACGACGCGCTGCTGGCCGCGCTGCAGGCCAAGGGCGTGTCCTTCGGCCACATCACGCTGCACGTCGGCGCCGGCACCTTCCAGCCGATGCGCGCCGAGCACGTGAAGGACCACGTGATGCACCGCGAGTGGCTGAACGTCGGCGCCGAACTCTGCCAGCAGATCCGCCAGACCAAGGCGCGGGGCGGGCGCGTCGTCGCGGTGGGCACGACGGTGATCCGCGCGCTGGAGACCGCATGGCGCGACGGCGAGGTGCTGCCCTTCGCCGGCGACACGCAGATCTTCATCACGCCGGGCCATCGCATCCGCTCGGCGGACGCGCTGTTCACCAACTTCCATTTGCCGGAATCGACGCTGATGATGCTGGTGAGCGCCTTCGCCGGCTTCGACCGGATCATGGCGGCGTATCGCCATGCCGTCGAACAGCGCTACCGCTTCTTCAGCTACGGCGACGCCATGCTGCTCTGGCCGCAGGCGGAGGAGGGCGCATGAGCCGGATGGCGTTCCAGAAGCTCGGCCAGGATGGCGCAGCCCGGCGCGGCCGCATCACCTTCCCGCGCGGCACGATCGAGACGCCGGCCTTCATGCCGGTGGGCACCTACGGCACGGTGAAGGCCATGCGCCCGGCCGAGGTCGAGGCGCTGGGCGCCGAGATCATCCTCGGCAACACCTTCCACCTGTACCTGCGGCCCGGCCTCGAGGTGATGGAGGCCCACGGCGGCCTGCACGGCTTCACGAAGTGGCAGAAGCCCATCCTCACCGACTCGGGGGGCTTCCAGGTCTTTTCGCTGGCGCACAAGCGCAAGATCACCGAACAGGGCGTGACGTTCGCCTCGCCGGTGGATGGCCGCAAGGTCTTCCTCGGGCCCGAGGAGTCGATGCGGATCCAGCGCGTTCTGGGTTCGGACATCGTGATGATCTTCGACGAGTGCACGCCCTACCTCGTCGACGGCGTGCCGGCCTCGGAAAAGGTCGCACGCACGTCGATGGAGCTCAGCCTGCGCTGGGCCGAGCGCTCCAAGCGTGCGCACGAGGGCAACGACGCGGCACTTTTCGGCATCGTGCAGGGCGGTCTCTACCCGGAGCTTCGCGCCCGTTCGGCGGAAGGTCTGCAGCAGATCGGCTTCGACGGGTATGCGGTGGGCGGCCTCGCCGTGGGTGAGCCGGCCCATGAGCGCGAGAAAACGCTGGAAGCGATCTGCCCGCAGCTGCCGGAGGACAAGCCGCGCTACCTGATGGGCGTGGGCAAGCCGGAGGACATCGTGGAGGCCGTGGCGCGCGGCGTCGACATGTTCGACTGCGTCATGCCGACGCGGAACGCCCGCAACGGCCACTACTTCACCGATTTCGGCCAGGTGCGCATCCGCAACCAGAAGTACGAGCACGACCTGCGGCCGATCGAGCCCGGCTGCGACTGCGCCACCTGCACCGGCGGCTTCACCCGGAGCTACCTCCGGCATCTCGACCGCTGCAACGAGATCCTCGGCTCGATGCTGGCCACCACCCACAACCTGCGCTACTACGTGCGGCTGATGGAGCGGATCCGGGCGGCCATCGGGCAGGGGCGTTTCGCCGAATTCCGTGAGGGCTTCTATCGAGCACGGGCGTCCGGCGAGCCGGCCTGAACGCGGCTCGTGGCATACTCAGGGGCTGTCTGGCCTTCAGGAAACCCCAAGACCATGTCCCTCCTCGACCTGATCATCCCCGCCGCCCACGCCCAGGCCGCCGGCGCCCCGGCGCCCAGCCCCTGGCCCAGCGTCATCATGCTTGGCGCGGTCTTCGTGCTGATGTACTTCATGATGATCCGGCCGCAGATGAAGCGGCAGAAGGAGCACCGCCAGATGGTCGAGAAGCTGGCGAAGGGCGACGAGGTCGTGACCAGCGGCGGCATCGCCGGCCGCATCGACGATGTGGGCGAGAGCTTCATCACCGTCGAGATCGCCGAGGGCACCAAGGTGAAGCTGCAGAAGGGCGCCATCAACGCCGTCCTGCCCAAGGGCACCTTGAAGTCCCTCTGATCGCCCCCATCACGCCGGCTTCATGCCGGCTTTTTGGTCGGCGCCTCGCCGCCGGCCTGAAGTGACGCCATGCTCGAATACGCACGCTGGAAATACGTCGTCGCCCTGATCGTGCTGCTCGCCAGCACGCTCTACGCGCTCCCCAACCTGTACCCGCAGGACGCGGCGGTGCAGATCACCGCGAACCGCGGCTTCGCCGTCGACGACGCCCTCGATGCGCGCGTCGAGGGCCTGTTGAAGGACGCCGGGATCGCGGCGAAGTCGGTGCAGGCGGAAGGGGACAGCCTGCTCGTCCGGCTCGATGCCGCCGACCAGCTGCGTGCCGCGGAACTCCTCCGCCCGGCTTTGGAGCCCGGCTACGCCGTGGCCCAGAACCTGGCGTCCACCGTCCCGGCCTGGCTTGACGCCTTCGGCGCCCGGCCGATGAGCCTCGGCCTCGACTTGCAGGGTGGCGTGCATTTCCTGCTCCAGGTCGACCAGCAGTCCGCGCTGGAGAAGCGCGAGAACGCCTACGCCGAGCAGATCCGCGTGGTGCTGCGCGAGCAGAAGATCCCCTCGCAGGAGGTTCTGGTGCGCCCGCGCGACATCCTCGTGCGGTTGACCCGCGCGGAGGACGTTTCGAAGGTGCTGGCCATCGTCGCCGCCGAATCGCCGGAGCTCGAGCTGCGAGCGCTGTCGGGAAGCGCCGGCCCGGGATTCACCGCGAGCATCCCCGAAGCCACGCTGCAGGCCCTGCTCACCGAGTCGATCAACCAGAACGTGGCCATCCTGCGCAACCGCATCAACGCGCTCGGCGTGGCCGAGCCGGTGGTGACCCGCCAGGGCGAGTCGCGCATCGTCGTGCAGATGCCCGGCGTGCAGGACACCGCCCTGGCCAAGCGCGTGATCGGCTCGACGGCGACACTCGAGTACCGCGCCACCCTGCTGTTCGGCACCGACGCGCTGGAAGCCGAGCGCACCGGCCGCGTGCCGCCGGAGGGCCGTATCTACTACATGCGCGAGCGCAATCCGGACGGCAGCCGCATCCCGATCGTCCTGTCGAAGCGCGTGATCGCCACCGGCGACCAGCTGGTCTCGGCGACGTCGATCACCGACCAGGAAAGCGGCACGCCGGGCGTCTCAGTCACCCTCAACGCCGCCGCCGGCCAGCGCATGTTCGACTTCACGTCGCAGAACGTCGGCAAGCCGATGGCGGTGGTGTACATCGAGCGTGTGCCCGAGGTGCGCATCGTCGACGGCAAGGAAGTGCGCAGCACTCGGGTCACCGAAGAGGTGATCAGCAGCGCCACCATCCGCGGCGTGTTCAGCCGCAATTTCCAGACCACGGGGCTCGAAAGCCCCGCCGAGGCCCAGCAGCTGGCCCTCCTCCTGCGTTCGGGCGCGCTGGCAGCGCCGATGGAGTTCGCCGAGGAGCGCATCATCGGCCCGAGCCTGGGTGCCGAGAACATCGAGCGCGGCCTGCAGTCCATCGCCGCGTCCTTCGTGCTGGTGCTGGTGTTCTTCGTCGTGTACTACCGGATGTTCGGCCTGATCACGAACATCGCCCTGCTGCTCAACCTGCTGATGCTGGTGGCGATCATGTCCGTGTTCGGCGCGACGCTGTCGCTGCCGGGCCTCGCGGGCATCGCGCTCACGGTCGGCCTGTCGGTCGACGCGAACGTGCTGATCAACGAGCGCATCCGCGAGGAGTTGCGCGCCGGCAACACGCCGCTCAACGCGATCGTCACCGGTTACGAGAAGGCCGCAGGCACCATCGCCGACGCCAACGTCACGGCGCTACTCGCCGGCGTCGCGCTGTTCGTGTTCGGCACCGGCCCGGTCAAGGGGTTCGCCCTGTCGCTGATCATCGGCATCCTGACCTCGATGTACACCGCCGTGTCGGTGTCGCGCGGCGTCGCCACCCTCATCTACGGCCGCCGCCGCAAGCTGGCCGGCCTGGCGATCTGACCGGAGTTCCCCTGTGTTCCGCCTGATTCCCTTCGAAACCAACGTCGACTTCCTTCGCTGGCGCGTGCTGGCGATGACGATCGCCTTCGGCCTCATGGCGGCGGCGATCGCCCTGATGCCGATCCGCGGCTTCAACTTCGCCCTCGACTTCACCGGCGGCACGGTCGCGGAGCTGCAGTTCGAGCAGGCGCCCGACCTGGAAGCCGTCCGGGCCAAGCTGGAGGACGCCGGCTATGCGAGCCCGATCGTCCAGACCTTCGGGTCCGAGAGCGACATCATCATCCGGCTGCAGCCCCGCGACGCCGATGCCGGCGAAGCGGCCCTGCAGGCCAGCGCGGCGGCCACCGGCGGCGAACTGGCCGACCTGCTCGGCGAGCCCGGAAACGCCGTCAGCGTCCTCCGCTCCGACTTCGTCGGTCCCCAGGTGGGCAAGGAGCTCGCCTACAACGGCATGCTGGCGATGTTCTTCGTGGTCGCCGGCTTCCTCGTCTACATCACCTTCCGCTTCGAGTGGAAGTTCGCCGTCGCCGCGATCATCACCACGATGCACGACGTCGTGCTGGTGGTCGGCTGGTTCGCGCTGTCGCAGCGCGAGTTCGACCTGATCGCGTTGGCCGGCGTCCTCTCGGTGATGGGTTATTCGATCAACGACACCATCGTCGTGTTCGACCGCGTGCGCGAGAATTTCCGCGGGTTGCACAACGTGTCGGCGAACGAGGTGCTGAACCGGTCGGTCAATCAGACCCTCTCGCGCACCATCATCACGTCGGCCGTCGCCTTCCTGACCGTCCTCGCGCTGTACCTCTACGGCGGCGACAGCCTGCACGGCATGGCCGAAGCGCAGATGATCGGCATCATCGTCGGCACCGTCTCGTCCATCTTCATCGCCTGCCCCCTGCTGGTATGGATGAACGTGACGAAGCAGGACCTCCTGCCGAAGGCGAAGGACGACAGCGAGCTCGACCGGCGGCCCTGAGATTCGGCCGCCCATGGCCTCCGAAGGCCGCGGAGCATCCGCGGCCTTCGTCGTTCCGGGTACAGTGCCGGTCTCGGCGTGGACGGGGGCGGGGATGGCGGAAAGCGCGGTGGCGGCGGGTGATTCGAACGGCGCGATGAAGCGCCCGGCGCGGCCCGCGCCGGCAAGGCGCCGCTGGCGGTATCGCATCGTCGTCATGGTCGCCGCGGTGGTCGGGCTCGTCGCGGTCGCGCCCGTCGTTGCCGCGGTGGCGCCGCCCCCGCTCATGTTCGAACGGGTCGGCGACGTGGAGCAGGTGCCCGAGGGCGTGGTGACCGGCCTCGCCCAGGACGCCCAAGGCTTGCTCTGGATCGCCACGACGGGTGGCCTGGTCCGCTTCGACGGCTACCGGTTCCGCCTTTACCAGTCCCGCCCGGACGACCCCGCGAGCCTGCCTGGCAACGTGGTTCGCGTCCTGCATCGCGCACGCGACGGACGCATCTGGGTGGGCACCGAGTCCGGGGGCGTCGCGCGCTACGACGCGGAGGCCGACCGGTTCGAGCGTTTCGGTGCGTCGGACGGCGTCCCGACGCTGCCGATCCGCGCCTTGGCGGACGCCGTCGACGGGGGCCTGTGGATCGGGTCGACCGGCGGTGGCCTGCGCCGTCTCGATCCCATCGCGCGGCGCACCGACGTGTGGCGCCACGATCCGACGGCACCCGGCTCGCTCCCCGATGACCGAATTTCGGCGATCCAGGTCGATCGCGACGGCCATCTCTGGGTCGGGACCTGGCGCGGCCTCGCCCGCCGGCGTGCCGGCAGCGACACGTTCGAGCGCGTGCTTTCCGAGGCGGGCGATCCCCTCGGCTTCGCCAACGCACGCATCCGGGCGATCGCCCAGGTCGGCTCGGGCGATTTGTGGGTCGGGGCGCAGCAGGGCCAGGTCGCCGTGATCCCCCGGGCCGTCGCCGCGGCCGACCGCGTGCCGACCGCCGCCGAAGTGCGGCGTTGGATGGGGAACGGCATCAGTGCCGTCGCCGAGCCGTTGCCCGGGGAGGTGTGGGTCGGGCATCCGGGGGGCATCGACGTGCATGCCGGGGACGACGCGCGTCCATTGCGGTTCCTCCGGGCCGTGCCCGGTCAAGCCCTGGGCCTCGACCCGGCCGAAGTGCGCGCGCTGCTGGTCGACGCGTCGGGGCTGCTCTGGGTCGGCAGTTTCGGCGGCGGCGTGCAGCGCACCGACCCCCGGCCGCGCGGCCTGCTGAGTCGCCGCCATCAGCCCGGCGTCGATCCGCCGATGGCCCAGTTCAACGTGCTGACGATGGGCGAAGACCGGGAGGGCGGCTTGTGGCTGGGCCTGGCCGGCGTGGGCGTTGCGAGGATGGATGGTGATCTGGTGCTTCGCGACCTGCTGCGGCCGGGGCAGGCGGAGGCTGGCGCGCTCGAAGGCGACCAGCCGTCCGGCGTCGCCGCGGGCGCCGATGGCAGCCTGTGGGTCGGCACGGAGCGCGGCTTGTTCCTGCGCCGCCCCGGTGCCGACGGATTCCAGCGCGTGGCCGGTCCCGAGTTCCTCGAGGGGTCCGCGGTCCGACGGTTGTGGCCGGCGTCCGATGGCGGCCTGTGGGTCGGCACCGCCGACGGCCTGTTCGTCGTCGACGCGACGGGCGGCGTACCGCGGCGGATTGGCGATGTCACGGGCCGGCGGGTCGCGGGCAGCATCGAGGCGTTGGCCTTCGATTCGGGCGGAGCCTGGGTGGGCGGCAGCGCGGGCCTGTTCTGGCTGGATACCGGTGCCCGGTCGTTGCGTCCGGTGGAGACGCGCGTCGAGGGCCGAAAGGCCACGTTCGACGTCAATGGCGTGCTCGTGGATCGCGACGGCGTGCTGTGGGTCGATGCCGATGGCCTCCATCGGGCGATCGGCCGCCGTGATGCGGTGGTCGATTTCGATGCGGTCAGCGTCCGTCATGGCCGCGCGGGGGTCAGCTTCGGAGCCAACCTGCTCGACGATGCGGACGGCCGGATCTGGACCCAGGGCGCGATGTTCGACCCGGCAGGGGACCGTATGCGCCAACTGCTGCCGGCGGACGGCGCACAGGTCGGGACCGGATGGTTCCGGTCCTATGCCCGCCTGGGCGGTGGCCGGCTCGCGTTCGGCGGTCGCGAGGGCGTGCTGGTGGTCACGCCGGAGGCGTACACGCCCTGGACGTTCGCCCCGCCCGTGGTCGTCACCAGCGCCCATGTCGACGGCCGAAGGCAGCCGCTCGGTCCCAAGGCGCGGGAGCTGCGCATCGCGAGCGGCGGGCGCGGGTTCACCATCGAATTCGCGTCGCTCGATTTCAGCGCCGCCACCCGCAACCGACACCGCTACCGCCTCGAGGGCGTGGACGAGGCCTGGATCGAAGCCACGCGCGAGAACCGCGTCGCCGCCTACGGCAACCTCTGGCCGGGGCGCTACCGGTTCTTCATCCAAGGCAGCAATCGCGGCGGGGAGTGGAGCGAGCCGCAGGAAGCCTTGGCGATCATCGTCGAGCCCCGTTGGTGGCAGACACCGGCCTTCGCCGTGCTGGCCTTTGCCCTGGCCGCAATCGCGACCACGTTGCTGGTGCGCTGGCGCACGAGGTCGCTGGAACGCGCGCGCCTCGCCCTCGAGGGCGAGGTCGAGCGGCGCACCGCCGAGCTGCGCGTGCTTTCGGAGGCCCTGCGCGTCCGCACCCGCGAATTCGAGGAGGCCAGCCTCACCGATCCACTCACCGGGCTTCGGAACCGGCGATTCATGTCGCTGCAGATGGCTTCGGAGATGGCCCTCTGGATGCGCCGGCGGTCGCAGTCCGGTGGCGAATCCCCGGACGACATGATGGTCTTCCTCATCGATGTCGATCATTTCAAGGATGTCAACGACCGCCATGGCCATGCGGCCGGCGACGAGCTTCTGCGCCAGTTCGCGGAGCGACTCCGGGCGGTGTTCCGTACCAGCGACCACCTCGTCCGCTGGGGCGGCGAGGAGTTTCTCGTCGTCGCGCGGGACACCCACCGCGAACGCGCTGCGGAGCTCGCCGAACGGGTGCGGGACGCCATCGCCGGAACGCCGTTCGTGCACAACGGGACGCCGTTCGCGATCACCGCCAGCATCGGCTGGGCGCCCCTGCCGTGGGATCCTGCCGCGCCGCAGGCGCTCGGCTGGGAAGCGGTCGTGGCCCTTGCCGATCTCGCGCTCTACACGGTGAAGCAGGGCGGAAGGAACGGTTGGCTGGGCCTGTTGCCGAACGTCCCGCTAGCGCCGGACGCCGACCTCGCGTGGCTGACGAAGCGCATGCCGAGGATGCTCACTTCCGGCGAAGTGCGTTTGGCCAGCAACCTCAATACCGACCGCCTCGCCCACTTGATCGCCTCCCAGGCGCGCTGAACCCGGGGCTCTCAGGCGGCGCTGTCGGGGTTCAGCGGCGGCGGCGCGAAGCTGGCGAGCCAGCCGGATTCCTGCACGGCCTTCTGGACGGCGTCGACGACCTTCATCGGGCCGGCGATGCACTGGCCTTCGAACAGGATCTTCTCGTTGCGGCCCTTGAAATCGCAGGCGCGGCCACCGGCCTCGCGCACCAGCAGGATGCCGGCGGCGATGTCCCAGGCCTTCACGCCCGCCTCGACGTAGCCGTCGGAGCGACCGGCCGCGACCCACGCGAGGTCGAGCGCGGCCGAGCCGGTGCGGCGAACGTCTTCGGCGTCCTTGAGCAGCATCTCGATGCACTTGAGCTGCGGTCCGATGCGCTTGCGCTCACGCGGCGGGAAGCCGCTGATGAGCACGGCGCCGCCGATCTCGCGGTTCGTGTTGATGCGGATGCGACGGTCGTTCAACACGGCCCCCGCGCCGCGCGAGGCGCAGAACAGCTCGTTTCGCAGCGGGTCGTAGATGACCGCGTCGGTCGGCTCGCCATTGTCGACGAGTGCGATCGACACGCAGAAATGCGGGATGCCACGCAGGTAGTTCGAGGTGCCGTCGAGCGGATCGACGATGAAGGTATAGCGCCCCTTGCCGGTCTGGCCGGTCTCTTCGCCGAGGATGGCGTAGTCGGGGTAGGCGCGCTTCAGCTCGCGTATGATCTCGCGCTCGGCGAGGCCGTCCACTTCGCTGGCGTAATCCTGGCGGGCCTTCTCGACGACGTTGAGGCTCTCGAGGCGCGACATGTTGCGCAGCAGGACGTTGCCCGCGGCACGCGCGGCCTTGACCATGACATTGACGACAGGGTTCTGCATGCGCTGCCCGCCTCTTTCCGCTGGATTGTGTGAAGAACGTGGACCCGGTCGGTGCCGGGCCGGCGCGGAGTTTAACCGATTCCCCGGAGGCAACCTTGCGCGCGCTTGAACGGGTCCGCATGGTGCTCGTGGGCACCCAGCATCCGCGCAACATCGGTTCATCGGCCCGCGCGCTGAAGACGATGGGGTTCGGCGCCATGCATCTCGTGTCGCCGGAGAAGTTCCCGCATGCCGACGCCACGGCGTTGGCCGCCGGGGCCGACGACCTGCTCGAGGGTGCCCGCATCTTCGGGACGCTGACCGAAGCCGTGGCGGGCTGCACGCTGGTGCTGGGCAGCACCGCGACGCAGCGTGCGGTTCCGATGCCCGAGCTGACGCCGCGCGACGCCGCGGCGCGGCTGCTGGAGGCGTCGCGGCACGGAGACGTGGCCCTGGTGTTCGGGCCCGAGCGCACCGGCCTCGAGAACGCGGAGCTCCAGCTCTGCCACGCCTCGGTGTGCATCCCGACCGATCCGGCGTTCAGTTCGTTGAACCTCTCGCAGGCCGTACAGGTGCTGGCGTACGAACTCCGCCTGGCCGCGATGGCTGAAGCGGGCGTGGCAGCCTCGCGTGATCCGCTCGATGAACGGCCGCCGGCCACGCACGACCAGATGGAGCGCTTCTTCGCCCACCTCGACGAGGCCCTGCACGACATCGACTTCCACAAAGGCCGCAGCGGGCTGACCGTGATGCGCCGGCTGCGCCGGTTGTTCCTGCGCGCGGCGCCGGACGAGCGCGAGGTGCGCGTGTTGCATGGCATCCTCGCCGACGCCCAGCGCATGGCCCGTTTGGCCGGAGCAAAGAAGTCACAATAATCGTCAATTCGTGTCAGACTCGGCGGGTTACACGGTGTCAAGGCCGAGGATGGACGGGCGAAAGCGGTTTCGTGCAGTTGCAGCGATGGTGTGCATGGCCTGGGCGTCCATCGCCGCGGCCGGACCCGGCGTCCTCGTCCTCGGTCGCATCAGCGACGATCCGCAGCGCCACTACGACCAACTGAGGCCCTTGCTCGATTACGTCGTGCCGCGGATGGCCGACGTGGGCATCCGCGAAGGCCGCATCCTGATGGCGCGCGATGCCTCGCGGATGACGAGCTACCTGCGCCATGGGCGTGTCGACTGGGTGACCGAAACGGCCGCCACGGGCCTCACCCTCATCCATCGCGCGAGCGCGCCGGTGCTGCTGTTGACCGAACGCAATGGCGTCAGCCACTACCGTTCGGTGGTGTTCGTCAGAGGCGATTCGCCGATCCGCTCGATGGGTGACCTGCGTGGCCGTCGCCTCGCGCTGCAGAGTCCGGCGTCGACGAGCGCCTATCTGCTGCCGGCGATCACGCTGCTCGATGCCGGCGTGCCGATGGAGATCCTGCCGTCCCCTACCGATCGCCCGCGAAGCGGTGGTGTGGGCTACGTCTTCGGCAATACCGAGGCCAACATCGCCACCTGGGTGATGAAGGGGGTGGTCGATGCCGGGGCGTTCAGCGACGTCGATTTCGCCGAGCTGGTGGAGCGCGATCCCCGCGCCGCCTCGCTTCGCGTGGTCGGCCGGAGCATGAGCGCTCCGCGGGCCATGGAGATCGTGCGCGCCGACCTCGATCCGCGGGTGCGCGACCGCCTTCGTGCCGTGCTCCTGCAGGCGTCGGTCGACCCGGCCGCGGCGCCGGCACTGCGCCGCTTCTTCGGCACGACCCGCTTCGCCGAGGTGACGCCGGAGAATGCCGCGGCCCTCGAGGTGCTCGCCGAATCCGCGCGCCGGACGCGGGAGGCCATCGAGTGAGGTTCCGCTGGACGCTGCGCGCCCAGATGCTGGGCTGGGTCACGCTGTGCGTGGCGACGGTGGCCTTGATCTTCGCCGGCCTGATATGGCGCGAACAGCGCAGCTTCGTCGCGATGCGGGAGGGCGGCGATGCCCTCGTCCTGGATGTCGTGCGCGAGGGTCTGCAGCAGCGCGGCTCGGCGCTGGCCAACCAGCTCGCCAACGCGGTGGCCAACCCGCTGTACTTCCTCGACCTGGAACGCATCGGCGAATACGCGCGCAACACCGGCCAGCAGGCCGACGTGGTGTACGTGCTTGTCGCTGACGCCGAGGGCCGGATCGTCCACGACGGCAGCCGCGACATCGCCCGCTTCGGCGAATCGATGCCCGCGCTGGGCACCGCCGGCGGCCCGCGGACCGGGAACCTGCATGGCGGCGTCGAGGCACACTGGTCGGAGGATCGCCTGCACCTGAACGCGCCGGTTCGCCTTGGCGAGCAGCGGGTCGGCTGGGTGCGGGTGGGGCTCTCCATGGAGGAGGGCGCGCGCGCCGCGTCGGTGTGGAGCGAGACCGTCGAGTCGCGCCTTGCGGAGACGCGCGCCGCCCACGTCCGCTGGCTGCTCGGCGGCCTCGCCCTGATCGCGGGGTTCGGGCTGGTCGGGCTGTATACCCTTCGGCGCAACGTGTTGAAGCCCATCCGCGCGCTGGCCGAGGCCGCCGCCGCGGTCGAGGGCGGGCGCTACGCGGAGGCCCGCAACCTCGCGGCGCGCGACGACGAGATCGGCGACCTCACGACCGTCTTCTCGCGGATGGCCGATTCGGTGGCTCGCCACGAGCGCGACATCCGCCGCATCGCCTACACCGACCCGTTGACCGGCCTCGGCAACCGCCTCGCGCTGAGCGAGTCGCTCGAATCCCGGCTGCTGACGCTGCAGGCCAGCAGCGGCGAACTGGCGTTGATGTTCATCGACCTCGACGACATCAAGCGCGTCAACGACACCCTGGGCCACCACGCCGGAGACGAGCTCCTGGTGGACGTGGCTTCGAGGATCCGCGCGGCCTGCGCCGAGGAGGGCATCGACGCGGCGGAGCTGGCGCGCTTCGGTGGTGACGAGTTCGTGGTGCTCTTCCCCGAGATGGACGTCCGGCAGCGCGCGGAGTCGCTGGCGCGCCGGATCCTCGCTGCGATCAACGCCCCCTTGGCCTTGCACGATCGCGACCTCGTCGTCTCCGCATCGATCGGCATCACGGTGTTCCCTGATGACGCCGCTTCCGCGGCACAGATGGTCAAGAACGCGGACATGGCCATGTACGAAGCGAAGGCGGCGGGCAAGGGCTGCTTCCGCTTCTATTCCCGCGCACTCGACGAGGAAGTCGAGCGGCGCGTCCGCCTCGAGCATGACCTGCGCGGCGCTTGGGATCGCGGCGAGATGAGCCTCGCGTTCCAGCCCATCTTCGACCTCACCGACGGCCGTGCGGTCGGCGCCGAGGCCCTGCTGCGATGGACGCATCCGGTGCTCGGACTGGTGCCACCGTCGATCTTCATCGCCATCGCCGAGGACAGCGGCCAGGTCGAGGTCATCGGACACCGCGTGCTCGAGGAGGCGATGCGCTCGGCGACGCGTTGGCCCGCGCCCCACGGCTCGCGCGCGCCGTTCGTGGCCATCAACGTTTCCCCGCGCCAGCTCTCGCTTGGCGACCTGCCGCAAACGGTCGAGGGCGCGTTGCATCGCACCGGCCTCGATCCGAACCGGCTGCACCTCGAGCTGACCGAGACGGCCATCCTGCGCGACGAGGCCCAGGCGACGGCCGCATTCACCCGACTTCGCGCCCTGGGCGTGGGCGTGTGGCTCGACGACTTCGGCACGGGCTTCTCCGGCTTGTCGCACCTCCGGCGCGTCCCGGTCGACGGCGTCAAGATCGACCGCAGCTTCGTCACCGACCTGTTGCGCGATCCCAACGACCTGGCGCTCACGACCGGCGTGATCGCGATGGCCCACTCCCTCGGGGTGACGGTCGTGGCGGAAGGCATCGAGAACGAAGGCCAGCACGACCTGCTGCGCGAGCGCGGCTGCCCGTTGGGGCAAGGCTTCTACCTCGGTCGGCCCCTGCCGGCCGAGGAGGTCGGGCGCTTGTTCGGCTGACGGGGGCGCCCGCGGCGTCCGGCCGCCTTCCCCCCGTGCCTAGAGGAGGGGGGGCAGTCGTTGCAGGAGGCCCGTCAGGACCTCGGCGACGTCGTCGACCAGCAGGGCCACGGCAAGGATCTCGACCACGCCGAGGCCCCAGCCCAGCGCCAGCGTGCGGCCGTCGCGTTCGATCAATGCGATGGCGAACACCAGCAAGACCAGTCCGAAGGGGTAGTTGGTGAGCGGGATCGGCAGGGCCAACAGGCCGCCAAGCACCACCAGCAACGCGCCACTCGCGGCCTTCGCGGCCGGATGGTCGATCATCGCCGGCCAACGCGGCTGGCTGACGCGTTCGAGCCAGGCCAGCGGCCGGGCAAGGCGCGTGCGGAAACGTTCCAGCGAGGCGGTGGAAACCGGTCGTCGCTGCAGCCAACGCGGTAGCCAAGGATGCTCGGCCTGGGCCAGCAGTTGCAGGCCGGCCAGCGAAACGAGCGGGCCGCTGATGGCACCGGCACCGGCAGGGAGCGGCAGGAAGGCGGGCAGGATCGCAAGCAGGAGGAACAGCCCGAAAGCGCGCTCGCTGAAGGCGTCGAGGAGTTCCCCGAGGGGCAGGGTGGCCGGATGGTCGCGGGAGAGGCGTTCGAACAGGCGCCGCGTGGTCAGCCCGTCATCCATGCGCCGCTTTCAGGCCTGCACGGCGTCGTCGCGATCGAGTCGCTGTACCAGCAGCTTGTCGATGCGCGCGCCGTCCCGGTCGATCACTTCGATGCGCCAACCCTCCCAGATGAAGTGCTCGCCGGTGTCGGGGATGCGTCCGAACTGCGCCATGACCATGCCCGCGATGGTGTGGAAATCGTGGTCTTCCTCGCCGGGCAGGGCGCTCACGCCGAGCAGCTCGCGGGTCTCGTCGCTGGGCAGGCGACCGTCCACCAGCCAGCTGCCGTCATCGCGCCCGACGAGCAGGGGTTCTTCGTCGCTGGCTTCGTGGGGGGCCTGGCCGCGACCCATGACCGCGCCCAGCAGGTCGCTGGCGGTGACGGCGCCGATCACCTCGCCGTATTCATCCACCACCAGCGCCATCGTCTGCTGCTCCTCACGGAAGATTTCCAGCAGTCGCATCGACTGGGTCGACTCGGACACGAACAGCACGGGCTTCAGCGTGGCGAACAGGTCGACGCTTCCGCCCTGGCCCAGCCGGCCGGTGAGGCTCTTGACTTCGAGGACGCCCAGGACCTCGGCGTCGCTCCCGCGGTAGACGGGATAGCGCGAGTAGGGTGTCTCGCGCATGGTCGCGAGGTTTTCCTCGAGCGGGGCGTTGGCGTCGAGCCAGGTGATGCGCGTGCGGGGCGTCATCAGGCTGGCGGCACTGCGGTCGCCGAGGCGCAGGACGCGGTTCACCATGGCCTGCTCGTCGGCGTCGATGATGCCCTGCTCGTGGCCCTCGGCCACCAGCAGCCGGATCTCCTCCTCGGTGACGCGGTCGCCGTCGCTCCGGTCGGCGCGCAGCAGCTTGAGCAGGACCTTCGTCGACGTGGCCAAGACGAACACGAAAGGCTTCGCGATCATCGTCATCACGCCCATCGGCAGGGCGACCGCGGCGGCGATGCGTTCGGGATAGAGGGTGGCGATCCGCTTGGGCACCAGCTCGCCGAACACCACCGACCCGTAGAGGATCATCGAGAAGGCGATCGCCTTGGCGATCCAGTCGGCCCACTGGGCGGAAATCCCGAGATCGAGCAGCGGTGGGCGCAGGTGGACGGCGAAGGTCTCGGCGCCGAAGTAGCCGAGCAGCAAGCCTAGCAGGGTGATCCACACCTGGACCGAGGACAGGAAGCCGTCCGGATGCTCGGCGAGCTCCAGTGCCTTGCGGGCGCCGCGGCTTTCCTTCGCCAGCTGCTTGAGCCGTCCTTTGCGGGAGGTCATGACGGCCATCTCGGACATCGCGAAGAAGCCGTTGGCCAGCGTCAGGACGATGATGAGCAGGAATTCGATCACGGGCGCACCGTCGCGGTCAGCGCCAGGGATCGTCGCGAGTCAGGGTCGTCGGGCATGCGGGGTGAAGGGGCAAACGGGCCGCGAGTCTACCAAGGGGCGGTATCGGGCGGCGTTACAGAAGGTCGCCGCCGGCCGAGAGCAGTCGCTCCATGCGGTCGCCCTGGCCGCCGATCTCCAGGATCAGGCGATCCAGCTCAGCGCCGTCGAGGCCGGCGTAAGGGCGATTCTCGCAGAGCTGGAGGTAGGGGACGCCGTCGAGCTCGCCAATGGCCAGCCAGCCCACGCGCGAGTGCCAGTTGTAGGCCAGCATGCGGCGGGCGTCGATGCCGGTGATCGGCGCGATGATGGTGCTGGCGCGCAGCAGCCGGCGGCCGTCGTCGTCCTCCAGTTCCGCCAGGAACACGCTCTGGTGCCGCGTGCCGGCGTCCAGGGAAAGTTCGACGCAGAGCACGTACGGGTCGTTGGTGGTGATGCGGAAGTGCGACTGCACGTGGCCGCGGATCTGTTCGAAGTTCTGCATGGCGGTTTCCTTGGGTGGCGGTATCGTACCGCCATGACCATGACGACGAACGCCAAGGCCATCCTCGCGGTGATCCGCCGCATCCCGGCGGGCGAGGTGCGTGGCTACGGCGAAGTGGCGCGGGAGGCCGGGTTTACCCGCGGCGCGCGGCTGGTGGCGCGGGTGCTCGGCGAGAACACCGATCCTGCGCTGCCGTGGCACCGGGTGTTGCGCTCGGACGGTCGCATTGCCATGCCGCCGGACAGCCCGGGGTTTGCCGAGCAGGCGGCCCGTCTGCGCGCCGAGGGGGTGGTCGTGGAGAACGGGCGGGTCCGCAGCCTCCGGCGCACGGCGGCGGAGACCCTGGACGCCCTGCTCTGGGCGCCGCCGCCGGCAACGCGGAGCGAACGCTGAGGCCGGTATCATCCGGCCCCTGTCTCCATCGCATCGAGGGCCCCGTGCCGCGCCTGCCTCCCGTCACGCTGTACCTGCTCTGGATCCTCACCGGAACGTTCGCGCTGCAGTGGCTGGTCGGCGAGCCGATGGTGCGGTGGTTCGCCCTGTGGCCGGTGGGCAGCGAGGGCTTCGGCGGCGGCGGCTTCCTGCCCTGGCAGCTCGTGACCTACGCGGCGCTCCACGGCGACTTCATCCATCTTTTCTTCAACGCCTTCATGGTGTGGATGCTCGGCGCGATGCTGGAGTCGCAGTGGGGCACGCAGCGCTACGTGCAGTTCGTGCTGGCCTGCGTGCTCACCGCCGGCGCGGTGCACCTGCTGTTCGGGCTCGCCGGCGTGTTCCCGCCCGGGCCGGCGCTCGGCATCTCGGGGCTCGCCTACGGCCTGCTGCTGGCCTATGGCCTGATGTATCCCAACCAGCAGCTGATGCTGCTGATCCCGCCGGTGCCGATCAAAGCGAAGTACCTCGTCATGATCCTCGCCGGCCTGTCGGTGTTCATGGGCCTGACCTCGCCCGGCGGCGTGGCGCACTTCGCCCACCTCGGTGGCATGCTCGGCGCGTGGCTGGTGATGCGCTATTGGCGCGGGGACCCGCCGTTCGGCAAACGCCGTCCGACCCTGCGCTCGGTGCGCTGAAGGGGGGGCGCATGACCACGACGCCGCGTCGCGGCGTCGTGGGTCCGCGCCTCAGCGGCGCAGCAGCAGGAAGTCCGGGCTGGTCACGAGGCGCACGGCGTCGAGGCGTGGACGCGCGCCGGGCAGGGCAGCGAGAACGGCCTCGCGCTCGTCGCGCAGGGCCTGCACGTCGGCTTCGCTGACGGCGGGATTCACCCGGGCCAGCGACTCCAGTCGCGCGAGTTCGCCGCCCAGCCGCGTTTCGGCGAGTTCAGCGGCTTCGGCGATCACGCTGGCGGCATCGCGGCGCGCGCTCGTTTCGCAGGCGCCGAGCATCGGCGGCACGAGGCTGTTCAGCACCTTGCGCATCGGCGAGAGGTCGAACTGGCGGTCGGCGGCCTTGGCCACCGAGTCGGCATCCGGCGTGAAATCGTCGCGGCGCTGCAGGCGGGTGTCGACCACGGCGCGCAGCGGCGTGGGCGGCAGGAAGCGCGCGATGTTGAGCTTGGCGTCGGCGATGCATTCCAGCACGTAGACGGCTTCCAGCAGCGCGGTGCGCGGCGGCAAGGTCTCGTCGATGAGCAGGCAGGCGTTGCCGAGTTCGGAGCTCAGCATCAGGTCCTGCGCGCCAAGGATCATCGGGTGGTCGGCGCGGAGGTAGAGCAGGTCGTCGCGCGAGAGCGCGAGCCGGCGATCGCAGGTGGCTTCGCGGGCCCCGCCCTTCAGCGCGTCGAAGCCGTCGACGGTGAGGTATTCCGGGTCGAGCAGGAAGCGGCCTTCGCCGAGCGGCTCGTTCTCGATGCCGAAGGCTTCGAGCAGCTCGAGCATCGCCTCCTGCGAGGCGAGGTCGGCGTCGTCGTCGGCGAGGGCGGCGCGCAGCTCGTCGGCTTCGGCGCGCTGGCTGGCATGCTCGAGCAGGCGGTCGCGACCGCGGGCGATCTGTTCGGACAGCTCGGCGTGCGCCGCACGGGTGTCGGCGAGCAGCTGCTCGAGGGCGGGCTCCCGCCCCACCGGGTCGGCCTCGGCGAGCGCGACAAGCTCGTCGACGCTGCGACGCAGCAGCTCGCGGCCGTCCGGCACCACGCCGCGGAAGGCGTCGAGGCCTTCGTGGTACCAGCGCAGCAGGACTTCCTGCGCGCTGCCGGCGAGGGCCGCGGCGTGGAGGTGCACGTCGCCCGGCTGGCCGATGCGGTCGAGGCGGCCGATGCGCTGTTCGAGCATGTCGGGGTGCAGCGGCAGGTCCCAGAGCACGAGGTGCTGGGCGAACTGGAAGTTGCGGCCTTCGGCGCCGACTTCCGAGGCGATCAGCACGCGTGCGCCGTCCGGGTCGGCGAAGAACGCCGCGTTGCGGTCGCGCTGCAGAAGGTTCATGTCCTCGTGGAAGCGCGCGACCGGTTGGCCCCAACGCAGGCGCAGCGCCTCTTCGAGGGCCTGCACCTTGGCGCGCGAGCGGCATAGCACGAGGGCCTTCTCGCCGCCGAGCGCGTTCAGCGTGTCCAGCAGCCAGTCGAGGCGCGGATCCCTGGCGTAGTCATGCACCGGCTCCTCGTCGAGATCGCCGACTTCGAAGGCGAACTCGGCGCGCAGGCGGCCCAGCAGCCCGGCATCGTCGGTGGCGGGCAGCAGGTCGACGTGGGCGATGCGCTTCGGGAAGCCGCCCACCGCGGCGCGGCGGTTGCGCACCATCACGCGGCCGGTGCCGTGGCGGTCGACCAGCGCCTCGATCAGCGCGTCGCGGGCGGCGAGATCGCCAGCCTCGATGGCGGCGAGCGTGGTGTCCAGCCACTCGCGGTCGTTGGCGAAGAGGTCGTTGAGCGCCTCGCCGTCGGCGCGGGTCACGTCGCCAGCGTCGATCCGCTCGGCCAGCTGCGAGAGCGCGACGAAGCGATCGGACTCGGCGAGGAAGCCCTTGAGGTCGGTGTAGCGCGCCGGATCGAGCAGTCGCAGGCGGGCGAAGTGGCCGCCGCGGCCGAGCTGCTCGGGCGTGGCGGTGAGCAGCAGCAGGCCGGGCACGCGCTTCGCCAGCGCCGCCACCAGCGTGTAGCCGGGGCTCTCGAATTCCGGCGTCCAGATGAGGTGGTGCGCCTCGTCGACCAGGAGCAGGTCCCAGCCGGCCTGCACCAGCTGCTTCATGCGCTTGTCGTGTTCGGTGAGCCAATCCACCGAGGCCAGCACGAACTGTTCGTCCTCGAAGGGGTTGCGCGAGGGCTCGTTCATCTCGAGCGCCTCGCAGCGTTCCTCGTCGTAGATGGCGAAGGGCAGGTTGAAGCGGCGCAGCAGCTCGACGAACCACTGGTTGACGAGGCTCTCCGGCGTCAGCACCAGCACGCGTTTGGCGCGACCGCTGGCGATCTGCTGCGCGGCGATGGCGCAGGCCTCGATGGTCTTGCCGAGGCCCACTTCGTCGGCCAGCAGCAGGCGCGGCGTGCGGCGCGCGGCGGCGGTCTCGACCACGCGCAGCTGGTGCGGGATGAGGTCGATGCGGGCGCCGAGCACGCCCCAGCCCGGGTGGCGGCGGGCGCGGGCGCGCAGCTCGAGCGTGCGCACGCGCCGTTCGAACTGGTCGTTGCGGTCGATGCGGCCGCTGATCAGGCGCTGGTCGGCCTTCGACACCGGCTGCTCGGCGTCGAGCGCGCCTTCCATGAACTCGTCGTTGCCGGCACGGTAGAACACGAGGCCGCCGCGCTCCTCCACCGCCTCGATGGTGATTTCTTTGCCGTCCATGCGCACGCGGTCGCCGGCGCGGAACACCGCACGCACCAGCGGGGCGGCCTCCAGCGAATACTGGCGCACCGTGCCGGAGGCGGTGAACACGAACTGGACGCTGCGGCCGGCGATGCGCAGCACGGTGCCGAGGCCGAGCTCCGGCTCGGCGGACGAGAACCAGCGTTGACCGGGAACCAGGGCCATCAGCGCCACACCGCGATCGGATTGGCGCTGCGCATCACCGCGCCCACGCGGCAGCCGTAGGTTTCGCCGAAGGCAGGCAGTTGCGACAGCGGGCCATTCACGCGGAAAGCCGCTGGCGCGTAGGGCGAAGTCTGGACTTCGATACGCAGGGCGTCCGTGGTCTGGTTTTTCGCCCAAAGGTTTGCCCACGCGGTGAAGAAGGCCTTCTTCGTGTTGGCATCCGCCTCCGGCTGCGCCTTCTGGAAGGCGGCCCACGCGAACTCGAGGCCGGCGAGGTCGGCGCGGTTCATCGGCAGGGTGCGCGCCCCGTCGACCCGCAGGCCGGGGGCGGCCTGGAAGCTGTTGTACAGCGCGCCGAGCCCGGCTCCCCGGGAGCCGGGCGTCAAGCGTTTCGACAGCTCGTGGCCGACCAGCGCGCCCAAGGCCCCGAAGTCGGCGGCGTCGGCGACGTTGCCCGATTCACCGAGCAGCGGCGGCGCCAAGGCGGCGGCAGAGATCGCCAGGGTCTCGGTGCCGGTGAGCCATTGGACGGCTGGCATGCGCGCCGGCTGCGGATCGATGGCGAGCGGCCGGTCGGCGAGCACGCGCGATTCCGACCAGCGCCCGTAGTGCAGCAGGTTGCCGACGTGGTCGTCGGTCTTGAACTCCAGGCCGCTGGCATCGAACGTCGGCGCGCCCTGGCCGGCGATGTCGAAGCGCGCCGCCTTGAGGCGATTGGCGTCGTCGGTCGCCCCGGCCTTGGCCACCAGGTCCACCGCCGCCTCGCGGACGGCCTCGGCGACGGCGCTGGCGCGCTGGCGCCTGGCCTCCGGGGCGTAGCGGGTGTTGAATGCCGCGTCGTTGAGGCCGCCGAGCGTGCGGCGCAGCAAGGTATCCATGTGCTCCACGCGCGTCGGTGCCGCGGGGAGGCCGCGAAGGGTCTGCGCGAAGAAGCCGCCGTGGGCGCGTCGGAAATCGCTGCCGAGCTCCGGCGCGAAGCGATGCAGCACGCGGAAGCGCAGGTACCACTGCCACCGCTTGGGATCGCGTTCCGCCGCGACCAGTTGCCCCAGTGTGGCGAAGTAGCCCGGGCTCACCACGACGAGGTTTTCACTGCGCGCGCCGAGCTGCTTCAGCAGGTCGGCGAAGCCGAGGGCGATGAAGCGGCGGTCCTGGGCCCGCAGCGTGTCGGCGCTGCGGGCGTCGGGGCCTTCGCCGACCAGCGCTTGCGCGAGCTGGGTTTCGATCTGCAGCACGGCCTCCGAGGCCGGGGTGATCTCGGCGTCGGGCAAGCCGCCGGCGCGAAGAACGGCCTCGACGTAAGTCCGGTACTTCCCGAGCAGCGTCCGGACCTCCGGTTCGCTGGAGGTGTAGAAGACCGGGTCGATCAGGCCAAGCGGAGCCGGCACGGCGGCGAGCGGCCGATGGCCGTTGGACGTCGCTTCGAGCCGGACGAATTCCGCCAACGGCGCCACGCCGAGAGCGTGGTAGGTCGCCCCCACCTTGGCGAGATCGCGCGGCCGGCGCAGCTGGGCCAGCGGGGCGAGCAGCCTCTGGACGGCGGCGGCGCTCTGGCGGTCGAGCGCGGCCTCGTCGATGCCCGCGGCCCAGAAGGCTCCGAGCAGCACCTCCGCCTCGCCCTGCGGCGCGCTGCCTGCGGTGGCGAGCAGTGCGGTCTGGTTCCGCTTGGCGGCCTCCATCAATTCGGCCAGGCGGCTGCGCTCCGGCTGGGCCGGGGATGCCGGGTTGGCTTGGCGCCAGGCGTGGTTGGCGTGCCCGTCGAAGTCCGCGCAGGCCAGCGGCACGGCGGGCGTCCGGGCGCCCCGGTTCTGGGCCGCGGCGGGGGAAAGGACGAGGACGGCCGCCGCGAGGGCGACGGACAGGGGAAGCTGGCGCATGGGAGGGCGGGGTTCCGTGGGGGCGCAAGTTTACGCCGGTCGAACGGAGTCTCGGCTCTTCACGCCGAGATTGACGGGAGTGACTAAACTTTCAGGAAATCCTGAAAGTCCACGAATGCCATGCTCAGTCCCCTGGTCCAACGCTTCGTCCTGCACTTCGGCGAGATGGGCAGCCGTTGGGGCATCAACCGCACGGTCGGGCAGATCTATGCCTTGCTGTTCGTGTCGCCCCGCGCCCTCAATGCCGACGAGATCGCCGAGGCCCTCGCTTTCTCGCGGTCGAACGTCAGCATGGGTTTGAAGGAGCTGCAGAGCTGGCGGCTGGTGAAACTCCAGCACCTTCCCGGCGACCGCCGGGAGTATTTTTCCGCCCCCGAAGACGTCTGGGCCATCTTCCAGACGCTGGCCGAGGAGCGGCGTAAACGCGAGGTCGACCCGACCCTGTCGATGCTGCGCGACGCCCTGCTCGAGTCGCCGGCGGACCCTGCCGACCGCCACGCGCAGGCGCGCATGCGCGAGATGCACGACCTGATCGAACTGACGACGGGCTGGTTCGAAGAAGTGCGCGCGATGGACCAGGAGCGTCTCGTCGAGCTGATGAAGCTCGGCAAGAAAGTCGGCAAGTTGCTGGACGCCCGTGACCGCTTCATCGGAGGCAAGAGCCATGCTTGACGCACTCGATCCGCTGCTGCTCGCCCGCATCCAGTTCGCGGCCAACATCAGCTTCCACATCCTGTTCCCCACCATCACGATCGCGCTCGGCTGGGTGCTGCTGTTCTTCAAGTGGCGCTTCGGCAAGACCGGCGACCAGAAGTGGATGGACGCCTACGGCTTCTGGGTGAAGGTGTTCGCGCTCAGCTTCGCGCTCGGCGTGGTGAGCGGCATCACCATGAGCTTCCAGTTCGGTACCAACTGGCCGGGCTTCATGGAGCGCGTCGGGAACATCGCGGGTCCTCTGCTCGCGTACGAGGTGTTGACGGCGTTCTTCCTCGAGGCCACCTTCCTCGGGATCATGCTGTTCGGCTTCAAGCGCGTCGGCAACCGCATCCACACGCTGGCCACCTTCCTCGTCGCCTTCGGCACGACGATGTCCGCCTTCTGGATCCTCGTGTTGAACTCGTGGATGCACACGCCGGCCGGTTTCGAGCTGCGTGATGGTGTGGCGCACGCGACGGACTGGATGGCGATCGTCTTCAACCCGTCGATGCCTTGGCGCTTCAGCCACATGCTGGTCGCGTCCTTCCTGACCGTCGCCTTCCTGCTGGCCGGCCTTTCCGCCTACCGTTGGCTGCGCGGCGACCGCGCCCCGGCGGTGCTGGCGGCCATGCGCACCGGCGTGTTCATGGGCGCGCTGCTGATCCCGGTGCAGATCGTGCTCGGCGACTTCCACGGCCTCAACACGCTCAAGTACCAGCCGCAGAAGATCGCGGCCATCGAGGCGATCTGGGAAACCGAACGCGGCGTGCCGCTGGTGCTGTTCGGCTTCCCCGACGAAGAGGCGCGCAAGACGCACATGGCGGTGGAAGTGCCGAAGCTGGCGTCGATCATCCTCACCCACGACCCGGACGGCGAACTCAAGGGGCTCAACGAATTCGAAGGCCAGCATCCGCCGGTGGCGCCGGTGTTCTGGGCCTTCCGCATCATGGTGGGCATCGGCATGGCGATGCTGGCCGTCGGCTTCTGGGGCGCCTGGGTGCTGAAGCGCAAGCAGCAGCCGACGCCGTGGCTTTCGCGGGCGCTGGTGCTGATGACCTTCTCCGGCTGGGGCGCGGTGATCGCCGGCTGGTACACCACGGAGATTGGTCGCCAGCCGTGGCTGGTTCAGGGCGTTCTGACCACGGCCGACGCCGCCAGCGCGGTGCCTGCGCCGATGATCGGACTGACGCTCGTCGGCTACCTCGTGATGTACGCGGGCTTGCTCGCCGCCTACATCAGCGTGGTCTTCTACATGGCTCGCAAGGCGGGCACGCGAGCGGAAACGCCGCAGGCGGAGGGTCCGGGCGTGGTGCCGTTCGCCAACGCCCCGGCGGCCCTGACGGCGAAGGGGGCGTGAGATGCGCAGGATGAGGGGCGTCATCGCCGCTTTGGCACCGGCCTCCGCCGTGGCCGCCCCGGCCACGCCGGACCTGGCCACGCCGGCGGGCTGGCTGCCGGTCGCCTTCACCGTCGTCATGGGCCTCGCGATGCTGGCCTACGTGGTACTGGACGGTTATGACCTCGGTGTCGGCGTGCTGATGCGCCGTGCCTCCGAGGAGCACAAGGACCGGATGGTGGCTTCGATCGGCCCGTTCTGGGACGCCAACGAAACGTGGCTGGTGCTGGGCGTCGGTATCCTGCTGGTGGCCTTCCCGATGGCCCACGGGGCGATCCTCACAGCCCTCTACCTGCCGGTGGCACTGATGCTGCTGGGGCTGACGCTGCGCGGGGTGGCCTTCGACTTCCGGGTCAAGGCCAAGGCCCAGCACAAGGCGGCCTGGAACGGCGCGTTCTACGCCGGTTCGCTGATCGCCACGCTTGCGCAGGGTTACATGCTCGGCCAGCTGGTGATGGGCTTCGACGCCGGCTGGGGCGCGTTCGCGTTCGGTGCGCTGATCGGCGTCTGCCTCGTCGCCGGCTACGCGCTGCTCGGCGCCGGCTGGCTGATCATCAAGACCGACGGGGCGCTGCAACAACAGGCGGTGCGCTGGGCTCGCGGCAGCCTGTGGCTGACAGCGCTCGGCATCGCCGCCGTCTCGTTGGCAACCCCACTGCTGTCCGAACGCATCTTCGACAAATGGTTCACGCTGCCTTGGGTCGTGGTGCTGGCCCCGGTCCCGCTGGCGACGGCGGTGCTGTTCTTCATCGTCGATCGCAGCCTCCGCCGGCTGCCGACGCGCCTCGCCGATGGCAATGAATACGGTGCCTGGGTGCCGTTTGCCGGGGCGATCGGCATCTTCCTGCTGGCCTTCTACGGCCTCGCGTACAGCCTGTTCCCCTACCTCGTGGTGGATCGCATCACCATCTGGCAGGCGGCGTCGGCCCCCGAGTCGCTGATGATCATCTTCGTTGGCGCCTGCGTCGTCCTGCCGGTGATCATCGGCTACACCGTGTTCGCCTATCGCGTGTTCGGCGGCAAGGCGCAGGCCCTCGACTACACCTGAACGGTCGATGCGGCAGCCTCAATGCCGTCCCTGCGCCATCCTCCACCACCGAGTTCCCTACCACCGTCCCCGAGCACACCATGCGCCTGATCCCTGCCGTCCTTGCTCCTGCCCTTGCTCTTGTCCTCGCCGGTTGCGCCGCCGAACCCACCCCCAGCGAAGCGACGACCACGACCGCCGCTTCCGGCACCGTCGCCCCGGCGGCCGTGCCGGCCGCGAGCGCCCACGTCGGCCTGATGGCGCATGAGCCGTGGTCGCGCCCGCTCGCGCCCGGCGCCACGGTGGCCGCCGGCTACATGCACCTGATGAACCACACCACGACCCCGGAGACCCTCGTGGGTGCGCGGGCCGACGGCGTGGGCCGCATCGAGCTGCACGACATGGCCGAGGTCGACGGCGTCATGCAGATGCGCCCCATCGACGGCGGCGTGCCGCTGGTGGTTGACGGCATGGCGGCGTTCCAGCCCGGCGGCAAGCACCTCATGTTCATCGACGTCAGCCGCTCGTGGAACGAGGGCGACGTCGTGCCGGTGACCCTGGTGTTCGAGAGCGGCACGGAGACGGTCATCGACTTCGCCGTGACGGCAACGAAGGGCGAGGCCGCCCCGGACGAGCACGCGCACCACTGAGCCGCCCGCGGTCGTTCCGCGAGGATCGCCGCCCCGGCCGATCCAAGAAAAAACGGCCCGGCGTAGGCCGGGCCGCTGGAGTCCGCCGGCACGAGGAGGGCCGGCGGAAAGGGGCGTCCTTACCAGATGGCGATGCGCTTCGCGTCCGGGCGGACCATCGGGTCGCCGTCCTTGCAGCCGAACGCCGCCGCGAAGGCCGGCATGTTGCTCGGCGCACCGTTGGCGCGGAAGCGGGCCGGGGCGTGCGGGTCCGTGACGAGCCGGACGTTCATTTCCTTGTCGGTGTAGTTGCGGCGCCACACGGTCGCCCAGTTGGCGAAGAAGCGCTGGTCCTGCGTCAGTCCCTCGACCATCGGATCGGCGTAGCCCTCGCCCTGCGCCGCGAGCATGGCCGCGTGCGCGACCGTGAGGCCGCCGAGATCCGCGATGTTCTCGCCCAGCGTCAGGTTGCCGTTGACGTTCTTGCCGGCCAGCGCCTCGTAGGCGTCGAACTGTTCGACCAGCATCGTGGTCTTGCCCCTGAAGCCTTCCGCGTCGGCCGGCTGCCACCAGTTGGCGAAGCTGCCCTTGGCGTCGAAGCGCGAGCCCTGGTCGTCATAGCCGTGGATCATCTCGTGGCCGATGACCGCGCCGATGCCGCCGTAGTTCAGCGCCGGGTCGGCCTTCGGGTCGAAGAACGGCGGCTGCAGGATGGCCGCCGGGAAAACGATCTCGTTCATCAGGGGGTTGTAGTAGGCGTTCACCGTCTGCGGCGTCATGCCCCACTCGCCGCGGTCCTTCGGCTGGCCGATCTTCGCCATCTGGTAGGCATGGTTGAACGTGGCGGCGGCGATGATGTTGCCGACGTAGCTCTCACGCGTGGTGGCGAGGCCGGACCAATCGCGCCACTCGTCCGGATAGCCGATCTTCGGCGTGAAGCTGGCCCACTTCTCGAGGGCCTTGGCCTTGGTTTCCGGCGTCATCCACTCGAGGGCCTCGATGCGCGCCTTCAGCGCGGTCGACAGGTTGCCGACGAGCGTTTCCATCTGCGCCTTGCTCTCGGCCGGGAACGCGACATCGACATAGAGCTCGCCGAGCGCTTCACCCACGGTGCCGTTGACGGTGTCGAGGACCCGCTTCCAGCGCTCCTTCTGCTGCTCCTGGCCACGCAGCGTCCTGCCGTAGAAGGCGAAGTTCTGGTCGGCGAAGGCCTTGGGCAGGAAGGGCGCCAGGCCGTCCAGCGTGTGGAAGCGGAAGTAGGCCTTCCAGTCCTCCATCGGCACCGAGGCGAACAGGCCGTCGAGCGTCTTGAAGAAGTCCGGGTTGGACAGCGAGAACTGCGCCGGACGGGCGACGCCGTTGGCATCGAACCACGCGCCCCAGTCGAAGCTTGGGGTGATGGCGTTCGCGGCGTCGATGCTCACCGGGTTGTAGTACTTGGAGACGTCGCGCGACAGCTCCTCGCTCGAGTACGTCACCTTGGCCAGCGCCGTTTCGATGGCGAGCACCTGCGCGGCCTGCGCCGTGGCGGTGGCCTCGTCGGCGCCGGCGAGCGTCAGCATCGCCGCGATGTGGGCCTGGTAGGCCTCGCGCTCGGCCTTGTGGGTATCGCCTTCGTAGTAGCTCTTGTCCGGCAGGCCGAGGCCGCCCGGCGTGGCGTAGCCGATGACCTTCGAGCTGTCCTGGAAATCGGATTCGCCGCCGAACAGCACGAGGCCCATGGCGCCGCGCTTGGCGGCGTTGCGCAGGTAGGCGGGCAGGTCGGCCGGCGCGGCCAGCGCGTCGATCTCGGCCAGCAGCGGCTGCACCGGCGTGAGGCCCGCGGCTTCGATCGCGGCTTCGTCCATGCCGGTGGCGTAGAAGTCACCGATGAGCTTGTGCGTGCCGGTGGCGCCGGTCATCGCGGCCGCGGCTTCGACGATCTGCTTCTGCGTGTGCAGCGAGCGCTCGGCCAGCATCTCGAAGCTGCCCCACGTGGTGCGGTCGCCCGGCACCGGGTTCGCGGCGAGCCAGGAGCCGTTCACGTGGCTGTTGAGGTCCTGGCACGCGGGCGTGGCCGCGTCGAGGTCCGCGGCGGCGAACGCCGCGACCGGCGGGAGTTGGCTGGCGTCGATGCTCAGCGTCGGCGCGGCGGGCGTCTCCGCGGCGGCCGGCGGCGGGGCTTCGGAAGCCTTCGAACAGGCGGCCAGCAGGATCGTTCCGAGGGCGAGCGCCAAGGGCTTCAGCACGGGGGTATTCATGGGGCGTGGCTCAGGGACGGGCGAAGGGCCCGGGGAGGCGCCATGCTGCGCCCGGGGCCGAGGGGGGGGCCTGTGCCGATGGTCATGACGCGCCCTTCACATCCGTGACAACGCCGTCCGCCTGCCATCGGCCTGTAACGCAAGCGCCACAGACTTCCGCGCATTCCCGCACCCGGACGTCCCGTGATGAAGCGCTCCACCGCCCTTGCCCTGTCGTCGATGGCCTTGGCCATCAAGCTCGCCCTCGTGCCCGTGCACGCCCAGTCGCCGGCCACCGGCGCGGTCGTCCAGACGCAGCCCCGCGGCGCGGCCCAGGTGTGGGTGTATGCCTACCGGGCCGGCCAGCCGGCCTCGGGTGTGGAAGCCAAGCTCGGTGCCCGCGTGCTGGGCGTGACCTCGGCGCAGGGCGTGGTGGGCGGCTCGGTCACGACGGGTCCGCAGACCTTGGTCGTCCGCGACGGGCAGCGCGAGGTCGCCATCGACCTCGACCTTGCCGTCGGCGAGCAGGTGCAGGTGGCCCTGCAGTTCGTGCCCGGCCGCCCGCCGGCCTACACGCTGACGAGTTCGGTGAAGGGCACGACCACGGTGGACCTCGCGGCGCGGGAGGCCGCCGCGGCCGCGCCCGCCGAAGCGACGGACGAGGGGCGCACCGCCACGCTCGACGCGATCAACGTCGCCGGTGAAGCCGTCCGCGTCGACGATCAGGCCGCCTACGTCGACCTGGAACGCATGTCGGTGTCGGTGGACGACACCCTCTCGATCGAACAAATCACCCGCGCGGGCGACACGGACGCCGCGGTCGCCCTGCGGCGCGTCACCGGCCTTACCCTCGTCAACAGCCGCTTCATCTACGTGCGCGGCCTCGGTGAGCGCTACTCCTCCGTGCTGCTGAACGGCGCGTCGATCCCCTCCCCGGATCCCACGCGTCGCGTCATCCCGCTCGACCTGTTCCCGACCGACGTGCTGGAAGGCGTCGTCGTGCAGAAGACGTACACGCCGGACATGCCGGGCGAGTTCGGCGGTGGCACGATCCAGCTGCGCACCAAGGCCATCCCGCTGCAGCCGTTCTTCCGCGCCTCGGTGACGGTGGGCGGCGAGCAGGGCACGACGTTCCAGGACGGCCTGCGCTACGACGGCGGTAGCGACGATTGGACCGGTCGCGACCGCAGTGCGCGCGATCCCGACCCGACGCTCGATGCCGTCCGTGCTGCGCGCGGCTTCTTCGCCGGCCAGAGCTTCGGAAACCCTGACGGCTTCACGCCGGCCGAGATCGAAGCCGTGGGCGAGCGCCTGGCCGGCAACAGCAGCTACGACCCCTACATGGCGGAGGTCGGGCCTGACCTCGGCGCGTCGATCGCCGGCGGGCAGCGCTTCGACCTTGGCGACGACGTGCGTTTCGGGCTGCTTGGTTCGGTGCGCTACTCGCAGCAGTGGGATTCCCAGGAGGAGACGCGCCGTTACCTGCAGGCCAGCAACGCCGGCCTCGTCATCCGCGACGAGACCCGGCTGCTGGGCACCACCCGCGAAATCGACCTGTCGGCCTTCAGCGTGCTGGGCCTCGAGCTCGGCAGCGACCACCGGTTCACGCTGACCTCGATGCTGCTGCGACAGGCCGAGGACGAGGCCCGCGAAGAGACCGGCATCATCGACGCCCAGCAGCTGCAGCGCTATCGTCTGGAGTGGATCGAGAACTCGCTGCTCAGCCACCAGCTCGCCGGCCAGCACCGCATCCCGTTCTTCGCGGAGATGGCCGATTTCGACTGGCAGTACACCGATGCCGCGGCGCGCCGCTATGCGCCGAACACCCGCCAGTTCCGCTTCAACTTCGATGACGGCGGCCGCCGGACGCTGTCGCAGTTCGGCGAGAGCAACGAGCAGACCTGGGCCAACCTCGACGACGACTCGCGTTCGCTCGACCTGGGCTTCAAGGCGCCGTTCGCGTTCGATGACGGTGCCATCTATGGCACCGTCGACCTCAATGCCGGCCGCACCCTTCGCGATCGCGACAGCTACATCCGGCGCTACGGTTTCGGTTTCCGCTTCAGCGACGCCAACCTGTTCAACCAGGTGATCGCGCTGCCCGGCCTCGGCCAGATGCTGGTGCCGCAGTACATCGGTCCGAATGGCTTCGTGCTGCAGGAAGTGACCGCCGCCACCGACAACTACGTCGCCGATCAGCGCGTCGACTACGTCGGCCTCGGCATCGACGTGAGCGTCAACGATCGCTTCCGGCTGAACGCCGGCGCCCGCTACGAGACGAACCAGCAGTCGGTGAGCACCTTCTCGGTGCTCCAAGCCAACCAGCGCATCGACAGCGCGCTCGACGAGAGCGACGTGCTGCCGAGCTTCGGCGCGACGTGGATGATCGACGACGCCCAGCAGCTGCGTTTCGGCTGGAGCCGAACGCTTTCGCGTCCGGATTTCCGGGAGCTGTCGCCCGCGCCGTTCCTCGATCCGATCCTCGACATCCTGACCTTCGGCAACCCGGACCTCGAGACGGCGAAGATCACCAACATCGACCTGCGCTGGGAGTACTACTTCTCGACGGAAGAGTCGCTGTCGGTGGCGCTGTTCCGCAAGGAGTTCGACAAGCCGATCGAGAAGCTGCTGCTGCCGGCGACGGGCTCGCTGCTGCAGACGCTCGCCAACGCCGAGTCGGCCACGAACCAGGGCGTCGAGATCGACTATTTCCAGCGCATGGGCTGGGCCGATGGCTGGTTCGGCGACGTCGACATGGCCAATTGGTTCATCGCGGCGAACTACTCGTGGATCGATTCCGAGATCGTGCTCGACCCGGCGCGCGCCGGCGTCAGCACCAACCTCAACCGCCCGCTGGAGGGCCAGTCGCCCTTCGTCGCGAACCTGCAGCTGGGGTACAGCAGCCCGGACGGAGCGCACGAGGCGGCGCTGTCGTTCAACATGTCCGGCGAGCGGATCGTGCAGGTGGGCATCGACACCCAGCCGGACGTCTACGAGCAGCCGGCCGGCCAGCTCGATGTCAACTGGAAGTGGCGGTTCGCGCGCGACTGGTCGACGCGGGTGCGCCTGCGCAACCTGCTGGACCCGTCCGTCGAGTTCCAGCAGGGTGGCATCAACATCCGCGAGTTCAAGCGCGGCCGCGAGATCGCGATCTCGCTTGAGTGGTCGCCGAAGAAGGACTGATCAGAAGCCGACGACGAGGTTCGTGGTGAACAGGGTGTCGGTTCTGTCGATGCCCTCCGGCACCTCGGTGGTGTGGCGCACCTGGTAACCGGCCTTCAGGGCGTAGCGCTCGCTCATCTGCACGGCGACGCCGAGGTCGTTCTGTACGAAGGTCGAACCGCCACCCGATTCGGCGAGCAGCAGGTTGGTGAGCGAGGTGTTGGCGGTGAGCTGGTGCTTGAAGTCCAGCGAGCCGCGAACGATCGCGTCAGTCTCGGCCTCGACGGGGGTGAGGACCGGCGGCGTGCCGAGCAGCGCGTCGATCGGCTGCACGCGTCGGGCACCCGGGCCGATTTCGGCGAGGAGCGACGTCGCTTCGCTGTCGACGAACCGGTAGCCGACGCCGAGCGACGCGGTCGACTGGTACTCGAAGGAAGCGAAGTCGTCGTTCTCGTGGCGCAGCGTGCCGAACAGGTAGGCCTGCGGGCTGAAGTCGTAGCCCAGTTTCAGGCCTGCCTCGTAGCGGTTGGCCGAGAGCTGGTCGTCGGACTCGGCGCGCAGCGCCGCGGCGTTGATGCCGTAGAACCAGCGCTCTTCCTCGCGCAGGAAGGCGAACTTGCCATTGACGGTCTCGCTGTCGGCATTGCCGCTGGCGATGGCGAGGCCGAATTCGGCGGTGCCCGACCAGCTGCGATCGGGGGCGGCGGCATCCTGGGCGGTGGCCACGACGGGCAGGGTGGCGAGGAGGAGGAGCGTCGACGAAAGGCGCATGGCGGGGTTTCCGGTACGAGACCGCGCGAGGCTAGGGCGCGGGCGCCGAATCGGCGATGAACCCTGCCGGTCGGGCCTGCAACCGTATGCAGGCCGTGGGTCTCGCGACAGGGGTTCCCACCGGTGCCGCAGGGCGGTAGTCTGGCCGGGCTACTCAGGACTCCCATGCGTATGACGCCCCGTCTCCTGACCGTGCATCGGCCTCTGCACCGGCCCATCCACCGTCTTTCCGCCACCGCTGTGTTGTGCCTTTTGCGCCGTCGCGGTGGCGCGTCTTCCGTGGGTTTCCGTCGATTCCTTCCCGTTCTGGCCGCCTTGGCCGGTTCGCCCCTTCCCGACGTTTCCCTTCACCCACGGAGTGCTCCATGCGCGTTCTCGCTTGCGACGGTATCCACGAAGACGGTTTGACCCTGTTCCGCGACGCCGGCTGGGAGGTCAAAGCCGTCGACGCCATCAAAGACCCCGGCACGCTGTCGCGCGCCCTGGCGGACGTCGACGTGCTGATCGTCCGCTCGGCCACCAAGGTGCCGGCCGAGGCCCTCGTCCACGCCTCCCATCTGCGCGTGATCGGCCGTGCCGGCGCCGGCGTCGACACCATCGACGTCGATGCGGCGACCGACCGCGGCATCGCGGTGATGAACGCCCCGGACGGCAACACGCTGGCCGCCGCCGAGCAGGCGCTGGCCCTGCTGTTCGCGCTGGCCCGCCACGTCCCCGCCGCCGACGCCGGCATGAAGGCCGGCCAGTGGCCGAAGAGCGGCCTCACCGGCTTCGAACTCGAGGGCAAGCGCCTCGGCGTGATCGGCCTCGGCCGCATCGGCGGCACGGTGGCGCGCAAGGCGCGCGGCATCGGCATGGAGGTCGCTGCGTTCGATCCCTTCCTGCCGCCGAACGCCGCGGCCAAGAGCGCCGTGCCGCTGATGGACCTCGACGCCCTGCTGGCCTGGGCCGACGTCATCACCCTGCACATCCCGCGCACCAAGGAAACCACCAACCTCCTCAGTGCCGAGAAGCTGGCGAAGATGAAGAAGGGCGCCTACGTGATCAACGCCGCGCGCGGCGGCCTGATCGACGAGGACGCGCTGCTCAAGCTGGTCAATGACGGCCACCTGGCCGGCGCCGGCCTCGACACCTTCGCCACCGAGCCGCTGCCGGAGGACTCGCCGCTGCGCGCCTGCAAGAAGATGGTGCTCGCCCCGCATCTCGGCGCCAGCACGTCGGAGGCGCAGCAGGGCGTCAGCACCATCCTCGCCCGCCAGATCATCGACTTCATCAACACGGGTGCCGTCGCGGGCTGCGTCAACCTGCCGCCGCTCTCGGCCGAAGCCGCCCGCGAGATCGGGCCGTGGATGCCGCTGATGACCGCTTTGGGCAAGCTCGCCGTCCGCCTCGTGCCGGCGCCGACGCGCCTCGACATCACCTACGCCGGCCGCACCGACAAGCTGGATGCCAAGCCGCTGACGCGCCTGCTCACTGCCGCGGTTCTGGGCACCGCCTCCGGCCGCGTCACGCCGGTGAACGCGCTGGCCGAAGCCGCCGCGCGCGGCCTCACCGTGGCCGAGACCGTGGGCGGCGACGGCGATGGCTTCGACCGCCTGCTGCGCGTGCGCATCACCGGCGTCACTGATGACGGCCAGGAGCGCACGCGCGAGATCGAGGCGACGCTGCATCGCGGCCCGCGCGTGGTGCGCTTCGATGGCGTGGAGATCGAGTTCGACCCGCTGTCGCCGGTGCTGCTGATGCGCAACGAGGACCGCCCCGGCATGATCGGCACGGTCGGCAGCCAGCTCGGCGCGGCCGGCATCAACATCGTGAACTTCGCGCTCGGCGCGGCCGGCGACGGCCAGGCCCGCGCGGCGATCACGCTGGACCGTCCGATGGACGACGCCCACCTCGCCACCCTGCGCGCCATCCCCGGCGTGCTCTCGCTGCAGCAGGTCTGAGCCATGCGCGTCCTGCTTGCACGCCACGGTGAAACCCCGTGGAACGCCGAAGGCCGCTACCAGGGCCAGATCGACATCCCGCTGTCGCCCGTCGGCGAGAAACAGGCGGCCCTGCTGTCGGAGCGCTTGGCTGATGTCCGCATCACCCGCGCGGTGGCCTCGCCGCTGTCGCGGGCGCGGCGCACGGCGGAAGTGGCGCTCGGTGACGCGCGCGCCGCGATGCTGGGCCTCGATCCGGAGCTGATGGAAATCGCCCACGGCACCTGGGAAGGCAAGCTCGCCAGCGAGATCCGCGCCGAGGACGGCGAGCGGCTGGCCGCGTGGCGCGAGGCCCCGGAGACGGTGCTGATGCCGGGCCCCGGCGGCGAATCGTTGCCGATGGTGCTGGAGCGCGCGTGGCGCGGCTTCGCCCGCGCCTGCGAGGGTCTTGGTGACGACGACACGCTGCTCGTCGTCGCGCACGACGCGGTGAACCGCGTGATCCTCTGCCGCGTGCTGGGCGTCCCGCTGTCGAAAGTCTGGGGCTTCCGCCAGGCGCCGACCACGTTGAACCTGCTCGAAGGCCCCAGCGTCGAGCGGCTCGAGGTGGTGCGGCTGAACGACTGCGCCCACCACACCGCGCTGTTCGGCGAGGCGGTGCATCGAGCGCTTTGAGTTCGACGGGGCGTCCCTTGCGGACGCCCCTCCTTACCGACGGTCAGGTCAACCTTTCGGCCAATGGCACGTTGTCTGACGCCAGTCCTCATCGAATCGATGCCATGGCCGTCGTCAATTCGCCTCAGCTTACAGCCGCGCATCGTGCGCTCGTCGGCGCCGCTTTCGCTCTCTTGATGCTCGCCCTGCTGTCGATGCCCGGCAGCGGGCTTCGGGCGCAGAACCCCTACCCGGCAGGGTTGAGCGACCAGTCGATCACGGTCAACGGCGTGGTGCGCCAGTTCCGGGTGCATGTTCCTGCCGGCCTTACCGCACCGCGGGCCGCGGTCTTCGTGCTGCACGGCGGCGGCGGCGAGGGCCTGGATGTCGCGCTGACCGGCAACCACCCCCTGTCGGTGTTCCGCACCGTGGCCGATCGCGAGGGTTTCGTCGTGGTCTACCCCGGCGGAATGCCGGCTGCCGATGCTTCCGGCAACCCGGGCTGGGTCGATTGCCGCGCCGACAACCTCGTCGCCAGCAACGCCGACGACGTCGGCTTCCTCAACGCCCTCGTGCAGCGCATCGGCACCGAGTACGGCCTCGATAACCGCCGGTTGTTCATGACGGGCGGGTCGAACGGTGCGCAGATGACGCATGCCTTCGCGTTCCACCACGCCGACCGCGTTGGCGCCATCGCCACGGGATCGGGCAGCCTGCCGCTTTCGCCCAAGCCTGGTGCCTGCACCAGCGGCCCCAGCCGCCCATTGCCGATCCTGATCCTGCACGGCGATGCCGACCTGCAGATGCCCTGGCCCGGTGGCTGTGTCGCCAACGTGGGGGGCAACTGCAACCGCGGCCGGGTGATCTCGGCCGAGGCCACGCGCGACCGTTGGTTGCAGATCAACGGCCTGCAGGGCGTGGTGCCGACGCAGGCCACGGTCGAGGTTGATGCCAACGACGGCGGCCCCGCGCAGCGCTTCGACTACGCCGGTGCCACGCCCTTGCAGTGGTGGCGCCTGGAGGGTGCCGGCCACACCTCACCCAGCCGCACCGTGCTGGTGCCGCCCAGCAACGCGCGCGGCATCCAGAGCCGCGATATCGAGTTCGCCGAGATCGTTTGGGCCTTTTTCGCCAACCAGTTGCCGATCAACCTGACGGTGCCGGCGCAGCGCGGCTTCGTCGACGTAACGCTGTCAGGCCTTCGCGCCTTGCCCGGCGTGCAGTTTGCCTCCACGGCGCTCTCGGCACCGGTGATCAGCGATCTTGCGCTGGCACTGGACAGTACGCCGGGGACGCCTTGGGACGGTGGCCGGGCGGGGACGGCCCACATGGCCGGTACGCTGGCCGGTCGTTCGGGCTCGGCGCTGCCCTGGCAGGTGTTCGCCGAGGCCTCGGGTCTGGGTGGGGATGTCGACCTGTACCTTGGCGAAGACCTCAACGGCGATGGCCAGCCCTCGGAGAACGAGGTTCGCTGCACTTCGGCGATGAGCGCGGCGGGCGAGCGCTGCGAGCTCTTGATCACGGTTCCTGCCGGTGGCACGGGCCGGTACTGGGCGATGCTGCACAACCGCGGGGGATTGGCGCAGACGGGTCGCCTGAGCCGCTATGAGGTGCCACTGCTGCCAAGCGACGGCAGCTTGGTCACCACGGCGCCGGGGATTCTTCCAGCCGGCGAGGCCTTCCCGCTGCGGGTGCAGTGGGACGACCCGACGCTGCTCAACGGCGAATCCCGCGTGGGCTATGTGCAGATGCAGTTGTCGGGCACCACGCAGGCGGTGTTTCCGGTAAAGCTCACGCGCAATGCGAACGACAGCAGTGCGCTGGCCCTGGTCAGTGGCGAGGACCGCACGCTCCGTCTGGGCGGAAACGGCAGTCATGAGCAGTTGTTCATCGACGTTCCGGCGGGGGCGACGCAACTGGCGGTGACGACCACGAGCGCATCGAACGTGGACGTGTACCTGGCCCGCGTGCCGGCGCCGGTGGCGGGAAGTGCGGTTCCGTCGATCGGGCTTGCACCGCCGCGGAACCAGGCGCAGGCGAGCGGGACCACGCCGGGCGGCAACGAGAGCGTGACGGTGGCGAGCCCGGCGGCGGGCCGCTGGTACGTCACGCCAGTGAACATGACGGCGTCGTCGGCGACGGTGGTGGTGCGGGCGACGGTGAGTGGCACGGCCCCGACGGTTCGTCCGGGCGGCTACTACAACACCGGCCGGTCCGGGCACGGGCTGTTCCTTTACCCAGCGGGGGGCGAGTGGGCGGGTCTCTGGTACACCTACCTCCAAGACAGCACGCCGACGTGGTACTACCTGCAGGGTCCGGCGCCGGGTGGCAACGGGATCTGGCGGGGTGGGATCTACCGTGGCACCTGGGTGGGTGGCAGCCGCTTCCTGACGGAGGTGGGCGAGGCGACAGCCACGCCGACGGGTGCGGATGCCTTCACCTTCAGCTACACGCTGGACGGGCAAATGGGCAGCGAGGCATTCAGCGTGTTTGGTCGAGGTTGTCCGACGATTGGGGGCTCTCCTGCGGATATCAGCCAGCACTACTTTGATCCTGCCCGGAATGGGGCGGGGTACAGCGCGCAGGTGCTTACGAGCCCGGGCCCGTACGAGTTCTATGCGACGTTCGTGTACGACGCGAAGGGTGTGGCGCGTTTCCTGGTGGCGGAGGGTCCGCCGAGCAGCGCGGGGACAGCGACGATCAATCTTGACCAGTTAACGGGGTTCTGCCCCCTGTGTGAGCGGCTGTCTTCGCCGACACGGACGCGGGCCGGTACGTTGCAACGGACGGTGACGGGAAGCCGACTCGCGGAAATCACAACCAAGGCGGTGTTCTCGAATGGTGTGCTCGGCACCTGGAACGTCTCTGACACTCTAAGCATGCTCGACGGTATGGGCCGCACGCAGGGCTGCGTTCCTTGAGCACCCGAGGGCGCCGCCGCTCGGCGGTGCCTCCGGGATCGCGGATACTGGCGATCCCTTCATCGAACCCGACGCCCACGTGTCCGATTCCCGCACTGACGCCCCGCTGCAGGCCGCCATCGGCATCGTCGAGGCGGCCTTGGCCGACGCCTCGCGCCGCCCGGTGGTCCACACCTGCTTCGACGAGGCCACCTTCACCGCCACGCACGTGGTCGCGGATCCGGTGACCCGGGCCAGTGCGGTCATCGACAGCGTGCTCGACTTCGACGCCGCCTCCGGACGAACGCGCACCACCTCGGTGGAGGCCGTGCGCAGGCATCTCGCCGACGAGGAGCTCGCCCTGCAGTGGGTGCTGGAAACCCACGCGCACGCCGACCACCTCTCCGCCGCGCCGCTGCTGCGCAGTGCCAACGCCCCGTTGGGCATCGGCGCGGGCATCGGCGAGGTGCACGCGGCGTTCGCGCCGGTGTTCGGCGAGGCCATCGCCCCGCCGTCGGACGTGCCGGCCTTCGACCGCTTGTTCGCCGATGGCGAGCGATTCCGCGTGGGGGGCCTCGATGCCATCGTCCTGCGGGTGCCCGGCCACACGCCGGCCTGCATCGCCTACGTGATCGGCGATGCCGTCTTCGTCGGCGACACCCTGTTCATGCCGGACTACGGCACCGCGCGCTGCGATTTCCCCGGTGGCAGCGCCGCCCAGCTCTACCGTTCCATCCAGCGGCTCTTCGGCCTGCCCGCCGAGACGCGGGTGTTCCTCTGCCACGACTACAAGGCGCCGGGCCGCGACGTCTACGCGTGGGAGACCACGATCGGCGCCGAGCGCGCGGGCAACCTCCACGTGCGCGATGGCATCGATGAAGCCAGCTTCGTGGCTCTGCGCACCGCGCGCGACGCCACGCTGCCGGTGCCGAAGCTGATGCTGCCGGCCGTGTAGGTGAACCTGCGCGGCGGCCGCCTCCCGCCGCCGGAGGCCAACGGCGTGGCCTACCTCAAGCTGCCAATCGACGCGGTCTAGCGCTCAGGGCACGGGCCGTCCGCGCGCGGCCTGCCAGACGGCGTACCAAGCGTCGGCGGGCAGGGGGCTTTCGACCGCCCGCACCGCGTCGGCAAGGCGTTCTGGTCGCGTGGTGCCGAGCACGACGCGGGTGCCCGGCAGGCTGGCCACCCAGCGCAGCAGCAGGCTGGCGCGGTCGAGACCGAAGTCGCCGGCGATCGCATCCAGTGCGCGGCCGCGATCATCGTCCGCCAACAGGGCGCCGCCGCCGAGCGGCGACCAGGCCTGCACTTCCGAGCCCGCCGCCCGGCTCGCGGCATGCGTGCCATCGTCCAGCGCCTGCGACGCGGCGGCGCTGAGTTCGATCTGGTGGGCCGACGGTGCGAGGGTGCCGGTGAACAGCGGCAGCGCCGCGGCAGGGAAGTTCGACAGGCCGAAGGCGCCGATGGTGCCGTGCTCGCGTTGCCCGGCGACCCAGCCGGCGACGGCGCCGGCATCCAGACGCGGATCGAAGCGATGCAACATCAGCGTGTCGACCCGCGCCATCCCGAGGTCGCGCAGGGTCGCGGCGAGAGCCGCGTCGAGATGCGCGGGCGACAGGTCGTAGTGCTGCACGCGCCGGGCGTTGCCGGGGCTGTCGGGCATCACGATGCCGACCTTCGCCAGCAGGTGCAGGCGCGGGCGCAGCGACGGGGCGTGGCGGAGGGCGGCGCCCACCAGCGCGTTCGTGGTGTGCCCGCCATAGATGTCGGCAAGGTCCAGCGTGCCGATGCCGAGGTCGAGGGCGGTCGCGAGCAGGTGCGCCAACTCGGCAGGCGCGAGGCGTGCGCCCCAGTCGCCGAAGCGCATCGAGCCGAGGATCAGGGGCGGGGCGGTTGAAGCCATGCGGTTCCGGCGAAGAGGGGAAGGCAGCGGCGATAATGGCCGCCCGCTCCGCTTCCGTGAACCCATGCCGCTTCCCCTCGCCGATTGGCTGGTCCGCATCCAGCAGCAGCACCCGCAGGCCATCGCGATGGGGCTGGACCGCGTCCGCACCGTGGCGCAGGCCCTGGGCCTCGCGCCCAAACCCGCCCCCGTCGTCATCACCGTGGGCGGCACCAACGGCAAGGGCAGCACGGTGGCGTTCCTCGAAAGCATCGCCCGCGCCGCCGGCCTGCGCGTGGGCACCTACACCTCGCCGCATCTGTGGCGCTTCAACGAGCGGATCCGCATCGACGGCACCGAGGCGGCTGATGACGCCATCGTCGGCGCCTTCGAGCGCATCGATGCCGCGCGCGGCGACACGCCGATCACCTACTTCGAGTACGCCACGCTGGCGGCCTTCGACCTGTTCGAACGCGCCGGGCTCGACCTCGCGATCCTCGAAGTGGGCTTGGGCGGCCGGCTCGACGCGACGAACCTCGTCGATGCGGATGTGGCGGTGATCACCACGGTCGATCTCGACCATATGGACTATCTCGGCCCCGACCGCGAGAGCATCGGCGCGGAGAAGGCCGGCATCCTGCGTGCGGGCAAGATCGCCGTGTTCGGAGAGAAAGACCCGCCGAGCAGCGTGCTGCGGCGCGCCTATGCCCTGGGCACCATCGCCATCCGCGGCCACAGCGATTACCTCGTCGACCGCCTCGAGGACCACTGGGTCTGGCGCGAGCCGGGCTTCCAGCTCGCCCTGCCGTATCCGTCGCTGGCCGCGCCGGTGCAGGTCGACAACGCTGCCGCCGCGGTCGCCGCCCTGCGCGCATCGCCGCTGGCGATCCCCGACGCGGCCTTCGCCCAGGGCGCGGCCGAGGCCCGCGTGCCAGGCCGCCTGCAGCGCATCGGCGCGTCGCCCGAGGTCGTCGTGGACGTCGCCCACAACCCGCAGGGCGCGCGCCAGCTCGCCGTTTGGTTGGCCGCGAACCCCAAGCCGACGCTCGCGGTGTTTTCGGCGCTCGGCGACAAGGACATCGAAGGCGTGGTGGGCGCGCTGGCGCCGGCCATCCTCGCTTGGCACCTCGGACCGATCACCGACGCCGGTCCGCGGGGGCTGCCGGTCGAGGCGCTCGAGGCTCGCGTTCGAGCGGGCGGCGCGACGGTGGTGCAGGCCCATGCCCGCCTCGACGCGGCGCTTGCTGCCGCGCGGGTGGCGGCGGGCGAGGGCGGGCGGGTGCTGGTGTTCGGGAGTTTCCACACCGTCGCCGCCGTGGCCGGTCCTCCCGCCTGAACCCTCCCCGGCGGTCCGGCTGGGGCAGGGGAGGGGGGAGCGCCTATAATTCGGCGTCCCCTCCGTTCGGAACCTCGATGGACGTCAAGGTCAAGCAGCGCCTCATCGGTGCGCTGGTGCTCGGTGCACTGGCGGTGATTTTCGTCCCGATGATCGTCATCGGCCCCGAATCGAAGGGCGCCGCCGACGCGGCCGAAGTGCCGATCACCGTTCCCGACGCGCCCGGAGGCGATTTCGTCACCCGTGAAATCCCGCTGGGCCCCCCGGTTGCGGCGACGGCCCCCGCGGTCGATGGCGTGACCGCCGCCGATCCGGCCGACCCGAATGCCCTCGCCACCGTCGACGCGACGGCGAACGTCGCGCCGCGTGTCGATGCCCTCGAGACGGGGACCGCCACGGCCATCGATGCCGCCACCGGCCTGCCGACGCCGGCCCCGGCGGCGGCGACCGCCCCCGCGCAGGCGACGCCCGCCGCGGCGCCGACGGTCGCGACACCCGCGCCGGCCCCCGCGCCCGCCGCGGTCACGCCGCCGCCCGCCCCTGTCGCTCCGCCTCCCGCGCCGGTGGTCCCCGCGGCCGTGGCCGCGGGCGACTACAGCGTCACGGCGGGAAGCTTCGGCAACCGCGCCAATGCCGATGCGTTGGTCGCACGGCTGAAGTCGTCCGGCCTGCCGGCCTACACCGAAGCCACACAGGTGAACGGGCAGCCCGCGACACGGGTGAAGGTTGGCCCCTTCCCGACGCGCGCCGCCGCGGAGAGTGCGCGCGTGCGCACCGCCGCGATCTCCGGCTCGGCCGCCGTCACCACCGGCGATGCGGCGCCGGCGCCGCAGACCGCGCGCACCGCCCAGCGGCCGGAGGCGGAGGCTCCGCGCGCCACCGTGGGCAGCAGCGGCTTCGCCGTGCAGCTCGGTGCCTTCGCCAGCCAGGGCGATGCACAGGCACTCGTCGCCCGCGCCCGCACGGCCGGTTTCGCGGCCTTCGAGCAGCGCGTGCCCACCGCCAACGGCGCGCTTTGGCGCGTGCGCCTCGGTCCCGCGGCCGACCGGGCCGAAGCGGAGCGCATCCGGTCGGACGCCGCCGCCAAGCTCGGTGTGTCCGGGATCGTCGTTCCGCACCCGTGACCGGCCTCGACACCGCCATCCTCGTCGTCATTGGGCTGTCGGCGCTGCTGGGTGCCATCCGCGGCATGCTGACCGAAGTGCTCTCCCTCCTCGTGTGGGTGGCGGCGCTCTGGCTCACCGTCGCCTTCGGCGATCTCGCGGCGGCCGAATTCACCGGTATCGAAAGCCCGCTGCTCCGCGCGCTGGCGGGCTACGGCGCGACCTTCGTCCTCGTCGTCGTGCTCGGCAATATCGCGATCTGGTTGCTGCGCACGCTCGTTCACGGAGCAGGCCTGTCCGGAACGGACCGCTGGCTGGGCTTCGGCTTCGGTGCGGCGCGCGGCTACGCCATCGTGCTGGCCGTGGTGCTGCTGGTCTCTTTCACCCCATGGTCGCGGGCGACGCTGTGGCGAGAGTCGGCGCTGATGCCCGTCTTCACCGCGCCCGCCGGCTGGATCGTCGCCCAGTTGCCCGACGGTTCCGAACTCGTGGCCTTCGCTGCCCCGGCCTTGAACGCCCTTCCGTCGATGGCCAGCCAGGGCCACGCGGCGATGTCGGACGCCGCCGGCCCCGCTGCGGGGGCGGCAGGGCGGAGCGCGTCCGTCGCCGGCCTCGACATCGTGCACGCCGCCCAGTGGCTGGGCGCGGTGCCGCAGGAAGGCAATCCCATGCTTCGCCAGTGGGCGGCGCAGGCCGGGTTGGGCGCGCCGTCCGGCGCGCCCGCCGCCGGCGATGCCGCGCGGATCGCGCCCGGCACATCGACCAGCGACGACCCCGCGCGCGTGGGCGCTTCGGCGCTCGACGCCCCTTCGGGCGACCCCGCCAACACCCAGCATCCGAACCCGGAGTCCAACTGAATGTGCGGAATCATCGGCATCGTCGGCCGCAGCGACGTGGCGGCACGGCTTTACGACGGCCTGACCGTGCTGCAGCACCGTGGGCAGGACGCCGCCGGCATCGCGACCGTCGACGGTTCGCGTTTCCGACTGCACAAGGGCACCGGCCTTGTCAGCGACGTGTTCGCGAATGACGGCGTGCGCGAGCTCACCGGCCGCATGGGCATCGGCCACTGCCGCTACCCGACCGCCGGCTCGGCCGGCTCGGACGAAGCGCAGCCCTTCTACACCGGCGCGCCATGGGGCATCGCGCTCGCGCACAACGGCAACCTGATCAACACCGAGGCCCTGCGCCGCGAGGTGTTCGAGCAGGACCGCCGCCACGTGAACACCGAGTCCGATTCCGAAGTGCTGATGCACGTGCTCGCGCACGAGCTGGCCGAGCGCGGCGCCCTGACGCCGGCCTCGGCGCTGGCCGCGGTCGGCGCCGTACACCGCCGCTGCAAGGGCGGCTACGCCATCGTCTCGCTGGTCTTGGGCCTCGGCCTCGTCGCTTTCCGCGACCCGAACGGCATCCGTCCGCTGGTGCTCGGCAAGCGCGAGACGCCCGAAGGCGAGGAGTACGCGGTGGCCTCCGAGTCGGTCGCGCTCGACCTGCTGGGCTTCAAGCTGGTGCGCGACGTCAAGCCGGGCGAGGCGATCGTCGTGACGGCCGAAGGCCAGCTGCACGCCGAGGTGGTCGCCGATCCGGGCCGTTTCGCGCCCTGCATCTTCGAGTTCGTCTACTTCGCGCGGCCGGACTCGATGATCGACAACGTTTCGGTGCACAAGGCGCGCATGCGCATGGGCCAGAAGCTCGGCGAGAAGATCCTGCGCCTGCGCCCGGACCACGACATCGACACCGTGATCCCGATCCCCGATTCCTCGCGTGACGCCGCGCTGGAGATCGCCAACGTGATCGGCGTGAAGTACCGCGAGGGCTTCGTCAAGAACCGCTACGTCGGCCGCACCTTCATCATGCCGGGGCAGGAGCTGCGCACGAAGTCGGTGCGCCGCAAGTTGAACCCGATCCCGCTGGAGTTCCGTGACCGCGTGGTGCTGCTCGTCGACGACTCCATCGTGCGCGGCACCACCAGCCAGCAGATCGTGCAGATGGCGCGCGAGGCCGGTGCGAGGAAGGTCTACCTCGCCTCCGCCGCGCCGCCGGTGCGCCACCCCAACATCTACGGGATCGACATGCCGGCCGCCGAGGAACTGGTGGCGCACGGCCGCACCGAGGAAGAGATCCAGCAGCACCTCGGCTGCGACTGGCTGATCTACCAGGACCTGCCGGACCTCGAGACGGCCGTCTCCGGCCCGAAGAACCGCATCGCCAGCTTCGACACCTCGTGCTTCTCCGGTGACTACGTGACTGGCGTGGCCGAGGGCTATTTCGACACGCTGAAGGGCGTGCGCAGCGACGCGGCCAAGGCCGCGCGCGGCTGAGCGGGCGGACGGCGATGGGGCAGGGCAGCGCCATGGCGATCGGCCTGTACGCGGCCGCCGCCGACTGCCTCGCCACCGCCGACCCGCAGGTCAAATGCGCGAAGACGCGCGCCTACGCGGCGGCCTTCTTCGCGGGTGCCTTGCTGCCGGAAGCCGATGCGCCGCCGCCGGAACCCATCCGCTTCCCCGGCCGCCCGGAGCGGCCGCGCCTCGTGCATCCGAAACACCTGCCGAAGCGCGGGCTGGGCAGCGCCGCGGGGCGGGCCGCCTTCCTGCATGCGGTCGCGCACATCGAACTGAATGCGGTGGATCTCGCCTGGGACGCGGTGTACCGCTTCCGCGGGTTTCCCGCCGAATTCACCGCCGACTTCGTCCGCACCGCCGACGATGAGGCGCGGCACTTCGGCCTGCTCGCCGATCGCATGGCCACCCTGGGCCATACCTACGGCGATTTCGACGCCCACAACGGCCTGTGGGAGATGGCCGAGAAGACCGCGCACAGCGCACTGGCGCGCATGGCCCTCGTGCCGCGCGTCCTCGAAGCGCGCGGCCTCGACGTCACGCCGGGGCTGATCGAACGCCTGCGTGACGTCGGCGACGCCGAAAGCATCGCGGTATTGGAAGTGATCCTGCGCGAGGAAGTGGCGCACGTGGCGGCGGGGTCGCGCTGGTTCCGCTGGCTGTGCGAGCGTGACGGCCTGAAGCCGTGGCCGACCTTCGCCGGGCTCGTGCGCGCGCATGCCAGCCGGGCCGTGCAGGGACCCTTCAACTGGGACGCCCGGCGACGGGCGGGCTTCGATGACGAGGAAATCGCGGCGATCGAACGCGGGGAACTCACGCCCGGCTGACCGCGCTCAGGGGGCGATGTCGATCGCCCATGTGTGTGTATCGTCGCCAATGGCCTGCATGCCCTCGGTCTTGAGCCGAAGGCGTTCGCCTTCGAATGCGACGACGTCGATGCGATGCCCCTCGCCAACCGCGCCCAGCAGGTTGATGTTCGTCGTGAAATTCGCCTCATGGATGCCGTAGGCCATCAGGTAGACGTGGCGCAGGGCTTCGGTCGACCGCGAGTCGTCCCTGAATGCCAGCTCGACCTTCGCGAAGGGGAACCACTGCCATCGGCTGTCGTCAGGGGACGGGCGCGACGAGAGCACCATGAACGCCGATTCGCCCTCGATCAGGCGCTTCCTTTCGGCGGGAGCGAGTAGAGCTGGCGAGAGCACAACGTGCAGCGTCTGGTTTTCCGACGACCACCATGCGACGTGATCGACGATCGGCATCGAGGTGGCGTCCTGCGAGACGACGCCCGTCGACGACGCGGCTTCGGCCGGGGGAGCGTCCATCGCGGGTGCGGGGCGGGCCTCGGTCGTCCCCGGCAGCGCGGCGGGATCGACGTTCGCGGTCGATGGACCTTTGCAAGCCGCAAGGGCAAGCGCGAGCACGGTCGCGCCGAGCGTGTGTGACAAAGGAGGGCGCATCGAAAAACTCGCGACAGGCAGGGGCGGGTTGAGGATGACACACCGCGTAGGGGCAATTCCCCGCGCCGTCACCCTTTGCCGCTGGAACGCTTCGCATCGATCCAGGAACCGGGCGCCACCGAAGACGCGGCGGCCGCGGCACGCCTGTTCGCGCCGAGGCATGAGCACATACCGCGCCGGCGTTTCCGCCCGCGGAGCGGCGTGGATTGCAATGTCCGGCATGAGTGCCCGCAACGCCTTCCGCTGTTTTCCGATTCTGGTCCTCGTGTTGGCTGCCGGGCTCCTGTCCGGGTGCGGCCGCGATGCCGCCACCGAGGACGAGCCGGGCGTAAGCCTCGAGCTGCTCAACGTCAGCTACGACCCGACGCGCGAGTTCTATCGGGACGTCAATGCGGCCTTCGCCGCGCAATGGAAAGCCACGACCGGCGAGGACCTGCGCATCCAGACCTCCCACGGGGGGTCGGGCAAGCAGGCGCGCTCCGTCATCGACGGCCTTCGCGCCGACGTGGTGACGTTGGCGCTTTCCGGCGACATCGACGGCATCGCGACGCATTCGGGGGCGTTGCCGGCGGACTGGCAGTCGCGCTTGCCGCACAACAGCTCGCCCTACACTTCGACGATTGTTTTCCTCGTCCGCAAAGGGAACCCGAAGGGCATCAAGGACTGGGGCGATCTCGCCAAGCCCGGCGTGGCGGTGGTGACCCCGAACCCGAAGACCTCCGGCGGCGCACGCTGGAACTACCTCGCCGCATGGGCCTGGGGGCAGCGCGCCTTCGCCAACGATGAGGCCAGGGTCCGCGCCTTCGTCGGTTCGGTGTATCGCAACGCGCCCCTGCTCGACACCGGCGCCCGCGGTTCGACGACCACCTTCGTGCAGCGGCGCCTTGGCGACGTGCTGATCGCGTGGGAGAACGAAGCCCTGCTGGTGCTCGCCCAGCCCGGTGGCGACCAGTACGAGCTCGTGGTGCCCTCGCTCTCCATCCTCGCCGAGCCGCCGGTCGCCCTGGTCGATCGCAACGTCGATGCCCGCGGCACCCGCGCGGTGGCGCAGGCCTACCTCGAGTTCCTGTACACGCCTGCGGCGCAGGCGCTGGCCGCGAAGCACCACTTCCGCCCGTCGCGCCGCGAGGGCATCGATGCGGCGCTGCTTGCCCCGTTCCAGCCGGTGGAGCTCGTCGATATCGCCCACTTCGGTGGCTGGGCGCAGGCGCAGCGCACGCATTTCGCCGAAGGCGGCGTGTTCGACCAGATCTTCCAGCCCGGGGCCCGCTGACGCCGATGAGCGCCGTGATCGAACGCCCACCGCTGGACGCGGCCGCACCGGCGTCGCACGCCGGGCCGGCGCGCGGCGCTGGCCGCCCGCGCTGGCGCGACCCGGTGCCGGGCCTCGGCCTCACGCTGGGCCTCTCGCTGGCCTGGCTCGGCGCGGTGATCCTGTTGCCGTTGGCGGCGCTGGTGCTGCGCAGCGTGGATCTGGGGCTCGAGGGCTGGTGGCAGCTGCTGCAGAGCGAGCGCGTGCGGCAGGCGCTGTGGCTCAGTTTCTCGACGGCCTTCCTCGCCGCCGGCATCGCGTCCGTCGTCGGCACGCTGATCGCGTGGGTGCTCGTGCGCTACCGCTTCCCCGGCCGGCGCTTGATCGATGCGCTCGTCGACCTGCCGTTCGCCCTGCCCACGGCCGTGGCCGGCATCGCTTTGACCGCGCTGTACTCCGGCAACGGCTGGGTGGGGCAGTACCTCGAACCGCAGGGCATCACCATCGCGCAGCGCCCCGCCGGCATCGTGCTGGCGCTGGTGTTCATCGGCCTGCCGTTCGCGGTGCGCACCCTGCAGCCCATCCTCGAAGCCGCGACGCGCGAATTCGAGGAGGCCGCGGCCACGCTCGGCGCGTCGCGGTTCACCATCCTGCGTCGCGTCGTGTTCCCGCCGCTGGTGCCGGCCCTGCTCACCGGCTTCAGCCTTGCCTTCGCGCGCGGATTGGGCGAGTACGGCTCGGTGATCTTCATTGCCGGCAACATCCCCTTCGTTTCCGAGATCGCGCCGCTGCTGATCGTGATCCGCCTCGAGGAGTACGACTACGCCGGGGCCACGGGCATCGCCACGTTGATGCTCGCCCTCAGCTTCCTGACGCTCTTGGCCCTCAACCTGCTGCAGCGGAGGGCGCGCCATGGCTGATCCCCGCCGGCCGCAGACCGACGCGGCGCTCGACGAACCCCTTTGGCTGCGGGTGCTGCTGATCCTGCTGGCCGTCGGCCTGATGGCCGCGCTGGTCCTGCTGCCGCTGCTGGTCGTGCTGGTCGAGGCCCTGGCGCAGGGCGTGCAGGCCTGGTGGGCGGCGGTGGACGAGCCCGACGCCCGGGCGGCCATCGCGCTCACGCTCACCGTCGCGGCCATCACCGTGCCGCTGAACGCCGTGTTCGGCCTCGCCACCGCCTGGGCGGTGACCAAGTTCGAGTTCCGCGGCAAGCGGTTCCTCCTGGCCCTCGTCGACCTGCCGTTCGCGATCTCGCCGGTCGTCTCCGGCCTCGTGCTGGTGCTGCTGTTCGGCGCCCACGGCTGGTTCGGCGCGTGGCTGCAGGCGCACGACATCCAGATCCTGTTCGCCACGCCCGGCATCGTGCTGGCCACGGTGTTCGTCACCTTCCCCTTCGTCGCCCGCGAACTGATCCCGCTGATGCAATCGCAGGGCCGCGACGAGGAGGAAGCCGCCGCCTCGCTGGGCGCGGGTGGCTTCCGCCTGTTCTGGCGGGTCACGCTGCCGAACATCCGGTGGGCGCTGCTCTACGGCGTGCTGCTGTGCAACGCCCGCGCCATGGGCGAGTTCGGCGCGGTGTCGGTGGTGTCCGGCCACATCCGCGGCCTGACCAACACGCTGCCGCTGCAGGTCGAGATCCTGCACGGCGAATTCCAGTTCCAGGCGGCCTTCGCGGTTGCCTCCCTGCTCACCCTGCTGGCCCTCGTCACCCTCGTGGCGAAGGCCTGGCTCGAACACCGCCATGGCGACGCGCTCGCCACCGGCGCGCGGCACTGAGGAGACCCCATGCAGCTCACGCTCGAAGGCCTGTCCAAGCGCTTCGTTGACACGGTGGCGTTGGACCATGTCGATCTCGCGGTCGGCAGCGGTGAACTCATCGCGCTGCTCGGGCCCTCGGGCTCGGGCAAAACGACTCTGCTGCGCGCCATCGCCGGCCTCCTGCCGGTCGATGCCGGCCGCATCCTGTTCGGGGATCTCGACGCGACTTCGCTCAGCCTGCGCGAGCGCCGCGTCGGCTTCGTGTTCCAGCACTACGCGCTGTTCAAGCACCTGACGGTCGCCGAGAACATCGCCTTCGGGCCGGAAAGCCAGCCGCGCGCCGAACGGCCGTCGAAGGTCGAGATCGCCCGACGCGTCGAGGACCTGCTGGGGCGCATGCAGCTCGGCGGCTACGGCGGCCGCTACCCGGAGCAGCTCAGCGGCGGCCAGCGGCAGCGCGTGGCGCTGGCGCGTGCGCTGGCCATCCAGCCGCGCCTGCTGCTGCTGGACGAGCCCTTCGGCGCGCTCGATGCCAAGGTCCGCGTCGACCTGCGCCGCTGGCTGCGCCAGGTGCACGACGACATCGGCCACACGACGCTGTTCGTCACCCACGACCAGGAAGAAGCGCTGGAGCTGGCGGATCGCGTGGTCGTCTTCAATGCCGGTCGCATCGAGCAGGTCGGCACGCCGGACGAGGTGTATCGCCATCCGCAGAGCCGCTTCGTATTCGAATTCATCGGCCGCGGCGGGCGCATCGAGGGCGAGCTGGTGCCCGAGGGTTTCCGCGTGCCCGGGTTCGAGGGGGTGCTTCCCGTGTCGCGCTGCATCGGCGGCGCCGCGGGCCCGGCCGGCCTGCACCTGCGGCCCGACGAGCTGCGCGTGGTCGCCGAGGGCGACGGCCTGCCGGCGGAAGTGCGCGGCCTGCGTCGTATCGGAGCGCGACAGACGTTGGAACTCAGCGTGGCCGGGCAGGGCGGCGTGATCGAAGTCGACCTCGACGCGGCGCAGGCGCTGCCCTCGCGTGGCCAACACGTGCGACTGCAGCCCATCGGCGGCGTCGCCTTCGCGGGCTGAGGCGGCGTGCCTGGTGCGGCGAGGGCGATCAGGCCGGACGGCTGAGGGCGAACCCGTCGGCGTCGACGCGCAGCACTGAGCCCTGGTCGTACCAGTCGCCCAGCACGATGCGCTGGCCGGTCCGGCCGTCCGGCAGGGTCACCGAATGCATCGCGGGCCGGTGCGTGTGGCCATGGATCAGGCGCCGCACGCCGTAGAACGCCATGACGCGTTCGACTTCAGCAGGCGTGACATCGCCGATGCTCTCGTCGCGGCCGGATTGCGCCGCGGCGCTGGCCGCGCGCGCTTGGGCGGCGAAGGCCTTCCGCGCGGCCAAGGGCTGGGCGAGGAAGCCCTGTTGCCAGGCCGGATCGCGCACCTGGCGGCGGAAGCGCTGGTAGGCCACGTCGTCGAGGCAGAGCAGATCGCCGTGCATCAGCAGAGTCGGCTCGCCCTGCAGCAGGATCACCGCCGGGTCCGGCAGCAGGGTCCAGCCGGCGCGTGCCGCGTAGTCGGCGCCGACGAGGAAATCGCGGTTGCCACGCAGGAAGGCCACGGGCACGCCCGCGTCATGCAGGGCGCGCGTCGCCGCGGCCACGCGGTTCGCGATCTCGCCGTCGTCGTCGTCGCCGAGGAACGCCTCGAACAGGTCGCCCAGCAGGTAGACCGCCTCGGCCTCCCGGGCCTCGCCGGCACAGAAGGCCTCGAACTGCGCGGTCGTTTCCGGCCGCGAGGCGTCGAGGTGCAGGTCGGAGAGGAACAGCGTCGTCATCGGGCCGTACCGGCGAGACGCACGGCACGTTCGATGACGATCGCCTGCTTCGGCACGCGCGAAGGGAAAGGCCCCTGCGCGCCCGTGTCCACGTTGCGCATCGCATCCACCACGTCCATCCCTTCGACGACGCGGCCGAAGACGGCGTAACCCGCGCCGATGTCATTGGCCGGATCGACCGCGTCGAACTGAGGGTTGTCGACGACGTTGATGAAGAACTGCGACGTCGCCGAATCCCGCGTATCGGGACGTCGTGCGGCGGCGATCGTGCCACGCAGGTTGCTCAGGCCGTTGTCCGCCTCCAGCGGCACGGGAGCGCGCTCCGGCTTGGGCTGGAGGTCGGGCGTGAAGGCGCCGCCCTGCACCAGCAGGTTCGGCACGACGCGATGGAACACCGTGCCGTTGTAATGGCCCGATTCCACGTAGGCGAGGAAGTTCGCGACTGTGCGCGGCGCCTTGCCGGGATCGAGCTCCAGCACGATGCGGCCCGCACTCGTCTCGAGGGCGACGCGCTCCGCGGGAACGCTCGCGCCCGGCGGCGTCGGCGCGGCTGGCGGTGCCACCGTGGCGAGCGCGGGCAGGGCGGCCAGGAGGAGGACGGCAAGCATCAGGCGCATGGATCGGCCTTGGGTGTGAAGACGGGGATGCCGGGATTATGCGGCTCCCCCATCGAAGTACACTAGCGCCTCCGCGCCGGGCCCTCTCGCCGGCGCGTTCCCGTTTCCCGCCCGGCCGCACCCCATGACCTGTCGTACCCGCTTCGCGCCCAGCCCCACCGGTTACCTGCACATCGGCGGCGCCCGCACCGCTTTGTACTGCTGGCTCGAATCACGCAGTCGCGGCGGGCAGTTCGTGCTTCGCGTCGAGGACACCGACCAGGAGCGCAGCACCCCGGAGGCCGTCCAGGCCATCCTCGACGGCATGGCGTGGCTGGGCCTGAACGCGGACGAGGGCCCGATCTACCAGACCCATCGCCTCGAACGGTACCGCCAAGTGGCGTCCGAGCTGGTTCAGGCCGGCAAGGCCTATTACGCCTACGAAACCAAGGAAGAGATCCAGGCCGCGCGCGAGGCCGCGATGGCCGCGGGCATCAAGCCGCGCTATTCGGGCAGGTACCGCACCGAGAACGCGCCCTACCGCGACGACCCGAACCGCGTGATCCGTTTCCGCAACCCGGAAGGTGGCAGCGTGGTCTTCCACGACGCGGTGAAGGGCCGCATCGAGTGGGCCAATGCCGAACTCGACGACCTCGTCATCGAGCGCTCGGACGGCTTCCCGACCTACAACTTCGCGGTCGTGGTCGACGACCTCGACATGCGCATCACCGACGTGATCCGCGGCGACGACCACGTCAACAACACCCCGCGCCAGATCAACATCTACGAAGCGCTCGGCGCCAAGGCCCCGCGTTTCGCCCACCTGCCGATGATCCTCGGCCCCGACGGCACCAAGCTGTCGAAGCGCCACGGCGCGGTGAGCGTGATGCAGTGGCGCGACGACGGCTACCTGCCGCACGCGCTGCTGAACTACCTCGTGCGCCTCGGCTGGAGCTACGGCGACCAGGAAATCTTCTCGATCGCCGACATGGTGCGCCTGTTCCGCGTCGAGGACGTCAACCACAGCGCCTCGCGCTTCGATCGCGACAAGCTCGACTGGCTGAACCAGCACTATTTCAAGACCGACGACCCGGCCGCCACGGCCGTGCACCTCGAGTGGCACCTGCGCGACCAGGGCATGGACCCGACCCGCGGCCCGAAGCCGGCCGAGGTCGTCGTCGCGCTGGCCGAGCGCTGCAAGACCCTCAAGGAGATGGCCGAGCGCGCCCGCGTCTGGTACGCGCCGCTCGCCGAGTACGACAGCGCCGCCGTCGACAAGCACCTCGTCGAGGCCGCCGCCGCGCCGCTGGCCGACGTCCGCGCCCGCATCGCGGCGCAGGCCGAGTGGTCGCCCGCGGCCGTGCAGCAGAGCCTGGCCGACACCGTCGCGGCGCTCGCCATCGGCATGGGCAAGCTGGCGCAGCCCCTGCGCGTGGCCATCACCGGCACCCAGGTGTCGCCGTCGATCGACCACACCGTCTATCTCGCGGGTCGCGACGAGTCGCTGAAGCGCATCGACGCGGCCCTGCAGAAGATCGCCGACCGCGCGCCCTGATCGCCGGCTTCGCGTAGGCTGTCGCCCATGGCCAAGGATCGTCCGCACGCCCACGCCGACCACGCCTGCGCCCACCCCGAGCTGCATACCCACGGGGCGGGCGAATTCGTGCGCGCGGTCGAGAAAGCCTGCCGGGAGCGCGGCTTGAACCTCACGCCGATCCGCGCCGAAGCGCTGAAGCAGATCGCCGAGGCCGGCAAGCCGGTGAAGGCCTATGACCTGCTGGAGCGCATGCGCGGAGGCCCCGGCGCCTCGGCACCGCCCACGGTGTACCGTGCGCTCGATTTCCTGCTCGAGAACGGTTTCATCCACCGGCTCGTCTCGATCAACGCCTTCCTCGCCTGCCACCACCCGCTGGCCGGTCACGTGGTGCCGATCCTGATCTGCAAGGCTTGCGAGAGCGCGCAGGAGCTCGAGGACGAGACGCTCGCCGCGCAGCTCGACGCGCTCGCCCGTGCGCAGCGTTTCGAGCCGGCGTCGTCCTACCTGGAGGTGGTGGGCGTCTGTGCCCGATGCGCCGGGCGGGGCGGCGAATGACCCGCATCGCCGCGCCATCCCGCCGGGCCCCGCCCCCCTGTCGCTTGGCGTTGGCCCTGGTCGCCGCGATCCAGGCCCTGGCGGGCGCAGGCCCCCTGGCGGCGTCACCGCAGGATTTCCCCGTGGACGTGCCGCGCGCCGCGACGCCCGTCGGTCCGAAGCCCCCGCCGCTCATCTCGGCCCCCGCATCGCCGCAGGACGAGGGTGGCAACGAGCTGATCACGCCGTTCCAGCTGCTCGATCGTTTCGTCCTGCCGGGGACGCGCCAACGCTTGTCATGGCGTCCACCGGACGGCATCGGGCGTGGCGAGCTGCCCAGCCCGATCACCGTCATCCACGGCGCGAAGCCGGGGCCCGTGCTCTGCCTGATCGCCGGCATCCACGGCGACGAACTCAACGGGATCGAGGTGGCGCGGCGCATCGGCGACGAAGTGGACGCCACCCGCCTCAATGGCACGCTCGTGGCCGCCCCCATCGTCAATGTCTTCGGGTTCACCCGGAACAACCGCTACCTGCCCGATCGCCGCGATCTGAACCGCCACTTCCCGGGTTCGCGCAGCGGCAGCATCGCGTCGCGCATGGCGCACGGCTTCTTCAACGACGTGGTGCGACGTTGCGACGCGCTGGTGGATTTCCACACCGGCTCGTTCCAGCGCAGCAACCTCCCGCAGATCCGCGCCGACCTCACCAATCCCGACGTGCTGGAGTTCACCCGCGGCTTCGGCAACACGCTGGTGCTGCACAGCCCGGGCGCGCGCGGCATGCTGCGACTCGCGGCCGCGGGGACCGGCATCCCGGCCGTCACCTTCGAGGTCGGGGCGCCGCATTTCCTCGAGGAAGAGCACATCGCGCCGGCGGCCGACGCCATCCGGTCACTGATGCATCGCATGGGGATGCTGGCGTCGGAAGTCCACGCCGGCAGGGCGGCGGATACGGCCCCCATCTACGAGGATTCGCGCTGGATCCGGACCAACGCCGGCGGCTTCCTGTTCAGTGCGGTCCGGCTCGGCCAGGCCGTGAAGCCGGGCGAAGCCCTCGGCTACGTCATCGACCCCATCACCAGTCGCCGTACCGAGATCCTCGCGCCCTTCCCGGGGCGTATCCTCGGCATGGCGCTGAACCAGCAGGTGCTGCCCGGTTATGCGGCGTTCCATCTCGGCAAACTCAGCAGCGAGCAGCAGGACGTGATCGATGCTGCGGAGGTGGCAAGGCTTCCGCAGTCCGATGACGACGCGATGGACGAGGACCCGTCGGAGCGACCGGACGCGGAGTCCGGTACCGAGGAAGAGCGGGAGGAGTAGGTCGGGCGTGGGGCATGGCCCCACGCGTCGCGTCCGACCGCGCCGCCGAAGAAAAACCCCGCCGAAGCGGGGTTTTTTGTCGCGGCGGCGTCGGCGGGCTCAGAAGAACACGCGAAGCCCTGCGGTGAGGTGGCGACCCATCAGCGGTGCGACGTCCTTGAGGAACGAGGTGTGCAGGCGGGCTTCCTCGTCCGTCAGGTTGGTCCCTTGCAGGTAGGCCTCCCAGCCGAACGTCTGCGTGTCCCAATGGTAGGCGACCTGGGCGTTCACGAGGGTGTAGCCGTCGGTCGGCGTTTCGCCCTCCGCCACGTCATCCTGCGACCGGTAGCGCACGGCGCCGAGATTGGCGCGCCATGCGTCGAGGTTCCAGCCGAGGTCGAGGCCAAAACGGCCCGGCGCGATGCGCGGCAGGTTGCCGCCGGCGTCGAGCTCGCCGGACACGCCGTCGGCGAAGCCGCGCAGCGTCCAGGTGCCGTTCGCCGCCTCGGCGAGCGTGACCGTGCCCTCGATCTCCCAGCCGCGGAACTCGGCATCCGCCTGGGTCCACACGCGAACCGGCAGGTCCTCGATCTCGAGGCCGGTATCGGCGAGGTAGATGAAGTCGTCGAAGCGGGCCTGGTAGATCGCCGCGCGGCCGTCGAAGCGCTCGCCGTGCAGGTGGACGCCGACTTCAACGCGGTCGGCGGTCTCGGTGTCGAGGAACGGATCGCCGATCTCGTAGGTGGAGGTGGCGACGTGCGCGCCCTCGGCGAAAAGCTCTTCGGCACCGGGCGCGCGCTCCGCGCGGTCGAGGTTCAGCGTCAGGTGCCAGAGCTCGGCGGGCGCCCAGCGCAAGCCGATCGAGGCGCTGTTCGTGTCGAAATCGCGATCGACGAGACCATCGGCCATCGCGACGTCGATGCGGTCGTGGCGAGCGCCCAGCTCGACCTTGAACGCACCGAACTCGCGTTCCTGCATCACGAACACGCCGCGATCCCGGGTGGTGCTCGGGGGCACGAAGGCCTCGTCGCCGAGGGCTTCGAAGTCGCGGTCGCCGTACTGCAGGCCGATGGCGCCGTTCCAGCCCAGGATTTCGTTCTGGACGGCTTCGAGGCGGGCCTCGCTGGCCTCGTTGATGAAGCGGGTGCCGACTTCGGCACCTTCGAACTCGACGTGCTCGTACTCGTTGGCGGTGGCGTGCAGTGCGACTTGCTTCAGCGGGCCAAGGTCGTTGATGCCGAAGCGGACGTCGGAGCGATTCTGGTCGAGCTCGATCCGGACACCGCCTTCGTCCTCGCCGCCTTCCTCGTCGTGGTGGCCGTGGCCCCCGGGGATGCCGTAGTCCGTACCGTAGTTCGACAGCGATGCGCCCCAGAAAACGCGGTCGCCGAGATAGGCGAAACCACCGCCGAGCGAACGGCTGTTGGTCGCCGAGTTCTCCAGCGTGCCGCGTTCGAAATCGTCCGGGTCTTCGCCCTCGGCGATTTCCTCGGCGCGCTGGTCCGCGGAATAGACGTAGCCGGGCACGTCGATGTCGGCGGTGTCGCGCACGAGGCCGTCGAGGTGCCAGGCCCACGGGCCGCTGCCGCCGTCGACGCGGAACAGGCCGGCCTTCTCGTCATTGCCGGTGCCGCTGCGCAATTCGGCGCGGCCCGAGACGATGCGGTCGCTGCGTTCCGAGGGAATCCGGTGGTCGACGACGTTCACCGCGCCGCCGATGGCGCCATTGCCGAAGAACAGGTTGGCCGGGCCCTTCAGCACTTCGATGCTGTCGGCGAGGAAGGGCTCGACGGACACGGCGTGGTCGACGCTGACGGTGGACACATCAAGCGTCGAGAGGCCATTCGCCAGCACCGAGACCCGCGCGCCGTCGAGGCCGCGGATGATCGGTCGGCCGACGCCGGGGCCGAAATGGCTGCTCTGCACGCCGGGCAGGGACGCCAAGGTCTCGCCGATCGTCCCGGCGCGGAGGTCGTCGAGAGCGACGCCGGCCAGCACGTCGGCCGGGCGTGCGAGTTCGTCGAGCGCCGTGTCGAGCGGGCTCGCGGTGACCTTCACCTCGTCGAGCTCGCGGGCTTCGTCGCGGGCCGCCTGCGTGGCATGGGGATGGGCGGGATCAGCGGCGAGCGCCGACGCGGACAGGGCGGCGGCGACGGACAGGGCGAGGGCGGAACGCGCGAGCGATCGGGTCATGAACAGCATCCGGAGGGTGGGAAAGGGCGAAGCCCGGTAGATCGCGGATGTTATAGTATTGCGCTCGAAGCTCAACCCGTCCCGGAAGTCATGGCGCCCTCCCTCCCTGCAAGCAACCCGTCAGCCGAGGTGCGCGGACGCTGGTATGACCGGCTCGGTGCCGCCACGGCGACCTTGTGCGCGGTCCACTGCGCGCTGCTGCCTCTGGCGATGGCGTTCCTCCCGGCCCTCGGCCTCGAGTTCCTCGCCTCGCACGCCTTCGAGGGCTTCTTCCTTGCGTTCACCGTGGTGTTCGCCTCGCTGTCCGTCGGGCACAGCCTGCGGGCCCATGGGCGGTTCTTCGCGTGGCCGCTCCTGGTCGTCGGTCTGGCGATCCTTTTCGCGGAGCGGTTCGTCCCGGCCATCCACGACCATGCGCTGCTCCATGCGCTGACGATGACGACGGCCGGCACGCTGGTGGCGGCAGCGCACCTCCTCAACCTGCGCTTGGCACATCGCAAGGGGCGCACGACCGCCTGCGAAGGGCACCGCCACGCCCATGACGAAGCGCCGGGTGCTACACTCCCGCCCCTTTCCGATCAACCCCACAAGAATTCAGGAGTGTCCCATGGGTAAGGGTGACCGCAAGACCGCCAAGGGCAAGCGCTACAACGCGTCCTACGGCAATGCCCGTCCGCACCAGGCGGTCGTCAAGGCCGGCACGACGGCCGTGAAGGCCGCCCCGGCCAAGGCGCCGGCGGCCAAGAAGGCCCCGGCCAAGAAGGCCCCGGCCAAGAAGGCTTCGGCCTGATCGTCCCGGGCCGGTTTCGACCGGCCCTTCGCCGCCCCTGCCTGGCAGGCGAGTCTGCCGAACGCCCCGCCCCGTGCGGGGCGTCCGCGTTTCAGGGGCCAGCAACGGCGGGCACGCTCTGCCCGCCGGACCATCGTGCGACCGGACGCACGGCTCCCATCCAGTAGCTGAGCTCGGCGGGGTGCCCAACGGGCCAGAGCGCGAGATCGGCGCGGAGGCCGGGAGCGACGCGACCGCGATCAAGGAGGCCCAGTGCCGCTGCCGCGTGCTGCGTCGCGCCGCGCAGGGCTTCTTCCGGCGTCAGCCGGAAATGCGTGCAGGCCAGCGACATCGCCAAGGGCAGCGAGCGCAGCGGCGAGGTGCCGGGATTCAGGTCGGTGCTGACGGCCATCGGCACCCCATGGCGCCGGAACGCATCGATCGGCGGCGGTTTCGTCTCGCGCAGGCAGTGGTAACTGCCCGGCAGCAGCACCGCCACGGTGCCGGCCGCGGCCATCGCGGCCACCGCATCCTCGCCCGTGTATTCGACGTGGTCGGCCGAGAGTCCACGATACGAGGACACCAGCGCGGCGCCGCCGCCGTCGCTGAGCTGGTCGGCATGCAGCTTCACCGGCAGGCCGAGCGTGCGGGCGGCCTCGAAGACCCGGGCGGTCTGCGCTGCGTCGAAGCCGATGCGCTCGCAGAAGGCGTCGACGGCATCGACGAGCCCGTCGGCCTGCAGAGCGGGCAGCCAGCCGACGAGCGCCTCGACGTAGTCGTCGGCGCGTCCGGCGTATTCCGGGGGAACGGCGTGCGCGCCGAGGAAGGTGGTGCGCACCGTGATGCCCAGCCGTTGGCCGATGCGCCGCGCGACACGCAGCATCTTCGCTTCGTCGGCCAGCGTCAGCCCGTAGCCGGATTTGACCTCCAGGGTGGTGCAGCCGCTGGCCACCAGCGCCTGCGCGCGCGGCAGCGATTCGTCCAGCAGGGCGTCGTCATCCGCCTTGCGCGTGGCGCGCACCGTGGACAGGATGCCGCCACCGGCCTTCGCGATCGCTTCGTAGCTCGACCCGTGCAGGCGCAGCTCGAACTCGCGCGCGCGGTCGCCGGCGAACACGAGATGCGTGTGGCAGTCGATGAGCCCGGGCGTGAGCAATCCCTGCTGGCCGTCGACCGCTTCGAGGCCACGGTACTCGTCGGCCAGCGTGTCGAACCTCCCGGCCTGCGCGATGCGGCCGTCGATGATCGCCACGGCGCCATCGTCGAGGGGCGCATAGCCTCCCGGGCCGTCGAGCGTGACGAGGCGGACGTTGCGCAGCAGGAAGGTCGACGAAGCCACGGTGGAGTGCGTTCGATGGGGTGTCGCGAGCATAGCGGCGCAGGACGTAGCATGTCGGCCTTCCGACGCGAGCCGATCCGATGACCCTGCTGCAGGCCGATGCGCTGTTCGATGGACGCCAATGGCGCACCGATGCCGCGCTGGAGGTCGATGTCGCGGCGCGCGCCGCCTGGGTGGTGCCCGGCATCGCCAACCTGCACTCTCACGCCTTCCAGCGGGCGATGGCCGGCCTGACCGAGCGCCAGCACTCGGAGGCCGACAGCTTCTGGACCTGGCGCGAGTGGATGTACCGGTTCGCTGCCATGCTGTCACCGGACGACGTGCACGTCATCGCACGCCAGCTCTACGTCGAGATGCTCGAGGCCGGATTCACGAGCGCCTGCGAGTTCCACTACCTCCACCATGACGTCGATGGCCGCCCGTATGCGCGGCCCGCGGCGATGGCCGAAGCGATCCTCGCGGCCGCGCAATCGGTGGGCTTGCGACTGACGCTGCTGCCCGTGCTGTACCAGCGCGGTGGCTTCGACGGCCGGGCGCTTTCGGATCGCCAGCAGCGCTTCGGCCATTCCACCGATGCCTTCGTACGCCTCGTCGATGACCTGCGCCGGGCGTCGTCCACGATGCCGGGTGTGCGCGTCGGCGTGGCTTTCCACAGCCTCCGAGCCGTCGCGCTGCCGACGATGCACGAGGTGCTGGCCGCCCTCGACGAACCGGGGATGCCGGTGCACCTGCACATCGCGGAGCAGCAGGCGGAGGTGGCGGATGGCCTGGCCACGCATGGCCGTCGCCCGGTGCAACTGCTGCTCGACGAGCTGCCCGTGGACGCGCGCTGGACGCTGGTGCATGCGACGCACCTGGACAAGGCCGAAGTCCGCGGCATCGCGGCCAGCGGTGCGACGGTGGCGGTCTGCCCGACGACGGAGGCGAACCTCGGCGACGGCCTGTTCCCGCTGCGCGCCTTCCTTGCGGCGGGTGGCCGTTACGGCATCGGCTCGGACAGCCACGTGTCGGTATCGCCCGTCGAGGACCTGCGCTGGTTGGAATACGGCCAGCGGCTGATGGAGCAGAAGCGCGCCCGCGCGCTGCTCGGACCGGGCAGCAATGCCGAAGCCATGCTGCGTGCGGTCGCGGCCTCGGCGGCGGCGGCCACCGGACAGGCCGTCGGCATGCTCGATGCGACTTCCGCGGTCGACGCGCTCGTGCTCGACGCCGACGCGCCGGCGATGGTCGGCGCCACCCGTGAAGACGCGCTGGATCGCTGGGTGTTCTGCGGCAACCGGCCGCTGGTGCGCGAGGTTTTCGTCGGCGGTCGGCGATGGGTCGCCGAAGGCCGCCATGCGCAGCGCGAGCCGGTGGCCGCGGCCTATGCGGCGACGCTGCGACGCCTGTTGTCCGGCTGAGCGGACCGCACGAACGCCTGCCCGGCGGCGATGACGTCGCTAAGCAGGCCGGCGGCGGTGATGTCGGGCCCGGCGCCCGGGCCGCCCAGCCACAGCGGGCGTTCGTGTTGCAGGTCGGTCTCGATGCGCACCAGGTTCTGGCCGGCGGGCAGGGTGGCGAACGGCGACGTGGCCTCGAGCTCGCGCAATGCGATGCGCGCGCCCGAGGCATCGACCTCGGCCAGGATCGCCCAGCGTTTTCCTGCCGCCCTGGCGTTGGCGATGCGGTCGGCCCAGCGGGCGTCCTCGGCTTCGAGGTGGGCTGGCCAGTCGCCAGGGTGGGTCGCGGCGCATTCGGCGAACGGCGTCACCGAGACATCGTCCGGCTCGATGGCGAAGCCGGCTTCGCGGGCCAACACCAGCAGCTTGCGCACGAGGTCGTCGGCGCGCAGGTCTTCGCCGGCGTCCGGCTCGGTGTAGCCGAGCGATTGCGCCTCCGCGAGGGCGGCGGAAAAGCGTTGCCCGGCATGGAGGCGCTCTAGCAGGAAGCTCAGCGAGCCGGAAAGCACGCCCCGGATGGCGCGCACACCTTCGCCGCGCAGCGCCAGGTCGCGCAGTGGCCCGAGGATCGGGATCGCCGCCCCTACCGTGGTTTCGAAGCGGTAAGGGGCCCCGCTCGCCGCGACGGCACGCTGGATCTGGCGGTAGAAGGCCAGTTCGCGGGCATTGGCGCGCTTGTTGGCCGTGGCGATGCCGAGGCCGCCCGCCAGCCACTCCGGGTAGCGGCTGGCGATCGCGTCGCAGGCGGTGCAGTCGACGACGATCGCTGGCGCGGTGCGCGGCGCTTGGAGGTGCGAGAACAGTGCTTCGACCTGGTCGTCGCTCCGGGAGGGCAGCGCCGCGTCGAGTCCGTTCGGCTCGAGCCCATCCAGGTCGTAAGCGAAGCCGCGGCGGTCGAAAGCGGCAAGCAACCGCAGCTCGAGGCCCGCGCGACGGGCGATGGCCGCCTGCTGTTGGGCCAGACGGTGGCGGAACGCCGTGCCCACCTTGCCCCGGGCGCCGATCAGGACGAGGTCGAGGCGTGGGCCGTTGCCGGGTGGGTGGGGAAGATGGGTGGGCGGCATGGCGGACTCCTTAATATCGTTTCATCAAGATGAAAAGATAAATTGGTGGCGTCCACTGACGATTTGGCATAAGCCGGCGCGCGTCACGCCCTCGCGGCGCGGGCGTCAACGGCCCCTGAACGATCCGCGGACGCGGTGTTAACGCGCCGGAGGCCGCGACTGACTACGGTGCCGGGCCCCGTCCCCGGTACCCGCATGAGCATCGATTTTCCCTACACCTTCGGCATCGAGGAGGAGTTCTTCCTGGTCAGTCCGCGAACCCGCGGCCTGATGGCACGGGTGCCCAAGGCTTACCTCAACGCCTGCCGAGCCCGGCTCGGCGAGGTCGTCGCCCCGGAGCTGCTGCAGTCGCAGATCGAGGTGGCGACGCGGGTGCTGTCGGACTTCGACGAGGCGGCCCGCACTCTCGATGCCTGCCGTTCCGGATTGGCCGACGTCGCTGAGGCCATGAACTACCGGCTCGTCGCTGCCGGCACCCATCCCAGTTCGCACTGGTCCGGCCTCGAGGCCACGGAAAAGCCGCGCTACGCGCGCCTGATGGCGGATTTCGGCATCGTCGGCCGACGCAACGTGCTGTGCGGCCTGCACGTGCACGTGGCCGTGCCGCCGGGCGTCGATCGCGTGGTCGTCATGAATGGCGTGATGCGCTGGCTGCCGGTGTTCCTCGCGCTGTCGACGTCGTCGCCCTTCTGGAACCGCCACGTCACCGGGCTGTTGAGTTACCGGCAGGCGGCCTACGACGAGTGGCCCCGCACCGGGATCCCCGAATTCTTCCGCGACCAGACCGACTACGACGCCTTCGTTTCGCGTCTGGTGCAGGCGGGAGCCCTGCGGGATGCCAGCTTCCTCTGGTGGGCCATCCGCCCGGCGTTGCGGTACCCGACCCTCGAGCTTCGCATCGCCGATGCCTGCACGCGTGCGGAGGACACGTTGATCATCGCGGCGCTCTATCGCTGCCTCGTGCGCGCCCTGGTGCGCGATCCGTCGCTCGCGGTGCCCTACGACGGGCATACCCGGCGCGTCATCGACGAGAACCGCTGGCGCGCGAAGCGCGACGGCATGGAGGCGCAATTCATCGACGAGCGCGACGGCCGCGTCCGGCCGCTGACCGAGTGGTTGGACGACCTGTTGGCGTTGACCGCGCCCGATCGCGCCGCGCTTGGCGCGGACCGTGTGTTGGGTCGGCTGCCCACGCTGCTGGCGCGCGGCAGTAGTGCGCATGCGCAGCTCCAGGCCTACCAGCAGGCCCGCGATGGCGGGGCGGGGCATGACGACGCGCTGCGTGCCGTGGTGGACTGGCTCGTGTCCCGCACCACCCAGAAGATCGGCAGCGACGAGCGGGTCGATACGCGCGGCTAGTCGATGCGGGGGGCGTCGTCCTTCCCCGGCGCGTCGGGATCCGTGGCTACCGCCGCCCGGGCGAGCAGGTGTGACGCGACCGGCAGGGTGGTCATCAACAGGCCCATGATGGCGAGAACACGCCACCACCAGGCCCAGCTCGGATTCCACAGGCCGACGGCCAGCAGGACGAAGCCTACGGCAAGCGTGCCGGCCTTCGTGGCCGCGTGTTGTCGCGACAGCGCATCGGGCAGGGTGAAGAGGCCGATCGCGGCGATCACGAGCATCGCCAGCCCGGCCAGCAGGCTGATACCGGCCAACGTCGGCAACACCTCGTCGATGCTCATGGCCGGCCTCCGGCGCGCTCCACGACTCGCGCCCAAACGACGGTCGCCACGAAGCCCACCAGGGCGAGGCCGATGGCGATATCGAGGAACAGGACGCGGCCCGTGGCCAAGGCCATCGCCGCCACCAGAGCGAGGCTGGCGGAGAAGACGATGTCGAGCGCGACCACGCGATCGGCGGCGGTCGGGCCACGCAGGATGCGCCAGATCGCCAGCACGACGGCCAGGACGGCGGCGGCGGCGATCCACGTCGCGGCGTTGGCGGCGTCAGGCATGGTCGTGCTCCGGGAACAGGCGCAGCAGGGGCGCTTCGAAGTGACGGCGGATGCCGGCCACCGCGGTTCGTGGGTCCGTGCCATCGAGCATGTGCAGCAGAAGTTCGCGGCGGATTGGATCGATATCCAGCGTGGTGGTGCCGGGCGTCAGGGTGATCAGGCTGCCGAGCACGGCGGCGCCACGCGGCGTCATGCGCCCATAAGCCATGCGGATATAGATGGGTTTCGGCCGCTGGTCGGGCCGGAGGATCTGCCACGCCGTGTCGACGCCCGAGACCAGCACTTGTCCGACGAAGCGAATGAGCAGCACCACGGCGATGGCGGGACGTGTCACGGCGGCGCTCCCATGGCGGCGGAGGCGGCTTTTGCAAGCCGGAACAGGGCGTCGGGCGCGAGGCCGATCGCCACGGTGATCGCCGCCAGTGTCGTGCAGGTGGCGACGGCAAGGAGGGGCAAGCGCGTTGCGCGGGTCGGAACGGTGCCGGCGGCGTCCGTCGGTCGCGGCTTCCAGAAGCCCTCGATCCAGATCTTCATCATCGAGTAAAGGGTCAGGAAACCAACCAGCAGCGCCGCCGCGGCCCACGCCACGTGGCCTCCGGCGAAGGCTTCGCGCACGACCAGCAGCTTCGCCCAGAACCCGGACAGGGGCGGGATGCCGACCAGCGACAGGGCCGGCACGAGGAACAGCAACCCGAGCCATGGGTGGGACTTCCACAGTCCGCCGGCGTTTCGCAGATCCCAAGCGCCGCCGGCATGCACCATCAGCGCCGCGACCAGGAACAGGTTGGCCTTCACGATGATGTGGTGGATCGTGTAGAAGGTCGCGGCCGCGTGGCCTTCGCCGGCGCCGAGCGCGATGGCCAGCAGGATGTAGCCGATCTGGCTGACGATGTGGAATGCGAGGATCCGGCGCATGTCCCAGTGGAACGCCGCGCCGAGCACGCCGACCACCATGGTGGCGACCGCCACCCAGCCCAGCGCCTCGTTCGCCGGGGGCGCGAGCCCGGGCATCACGTCACCCCAGACGCGAAGGATCGCGTAGACGCCCACCTTGGTGAGCAGTCCGGCGAACAGCGCGAGGATCGGCGTGGGGAGTACGTGGTAGCTCGCGGGCAGCCAGCCGAACAGCGGGAAGGCCCCGGCCTTCAACAGGAATCCGAGCGCCAATGCCGCCGCCAGCGCCAGTTGCTCGTGCGCGGGCAGGGCGCCGAGCGCGACTTCGAGCGCCTCGAAGTTGAGATGGCCGGTGCGGGCGTAAACCCAAGCGATCGCGGCCAGAAAGACGAGCGTGCCGAACGCGTTGACGATGAAGTACTTGAAGCCGGCTTCCTGGAGCAAGCGGCCGCGCTGGTGGATGAACAGGCCGACGGCCGCCACCAGCATCAGCTCGAACCACACGTACAGATTGAACAGGTCCCCTGTGAGGAACGCCCCGGCGACGCCGGCCAGCAACAGGTGCAGCAGCGGGTGAAGGCTGGCCGATTCCTCGGCGGCGTCGATGCCGCTGCACTGGAACGCGATGCAGCCCGCGCCCATCAGGGCCGCGACGACCGCCATCGACGCGCCCAGCGGATCCGCGACCAGGGCGATCGCGAAGGGGGCATCCCAGTCGCCGAAGCCGGTCGATTGCGTCCCCGCCGTCGCCACCACGGCCAGCAGTGCCGTGCTCGCGGCCAGGGAGGCCAGCGCACCGACGAGGCTGGTCGTGCGCACCCACGCATCCGGCAGCAGTCCGCAAAGCAGGCCGACAGCCAAGGGGAGCAACAGCGGTGCAGCCACCAGCGCGTCCATGGCAGCGAAACCGGCGCTCATCGCCGCGGCTCCGGGTCGTTGCCCGTTGCCGGAGCGGGAGCATCCGCGGGGAAGGGCAGCGGCTTGCCGTCCGGGCCCTCGCCCGGTTCGGTGCCGCGCAGCGCATCGACGCGGTCGGTGCCCTCGTCTTCGCGAAGCGCCACCGCCAGCACCAGTGCCAGGCAGGCAAGCGCGAAGCCGATCACGATGGCGGTTAGCACGAGCGCCTGAGGCAGCGGATTGGCGGCATCGGCGAGGGCGTCGAGGCCCTCTGGGACGATGGGCGGCTGGATCGGGCCAACCCGGCCACTGGTGAACAGGACGAGGTTGATCGCGGTGCCCAGCAAAGTGAGGCCGACCACGCTGCGCAGCAGGTCGCGCGACAGCAGGAGGTAGACGCCCGCAGCCGTCAGCGAGGCAACACCCATCAGCAGCAGCCAGCTCATGCGTCCGGCTCCTCGAGGCCGAGCGCCATGGCGCACAGCCCACCCAGCCCGCCCCATACGGCGAGGTAGACCCCGAGGTCGAAGACGAGCACCGTCGACACCTTCAGTCCCATCAGTTCTCCCCAGAGATGGGTCATGTACGGCGCGCCGAGGAACAGCGCCGGCAGCCCGGCGGCCAGGCCGACGAGGACGCCGAGGCAGGCGAGTCGGATCGGCCCCAGGGGCAGGAAGGCCAGGGCTGCTTCGGCGCCGCGGGTCACCGCCAGCAGCGACGTCGCCGCGACGGCGACCATTCCGCCGATGAAGCCGCCGCCCGGGGCATTGTGGCCGCGCAACAGCAGCCAGACCGAGGCGAGAAGCACAACCGGCACCAGCACGCGGGTGGCCTCGTCGAGAAGCACGGGCGCGCGGCGATCGACGGGGGTCATTCTGCGCCTCCTGGGCGGCGCCGGCGCTGGAACAGGCGGCGCAGGAGTGGCATCAGGGCCAGCGCGGCCGCAGCGACGACGGCGATTTCGCCCAACGTGTCCACGGCGCGGAAGTCGACGAGGATGACGTTCACCACGTTGAGGCCATGGGCCTCCGGCACGCTCACCCGGCCGAAGTACGACGCGAGCGCATCGTCCTGCGGTCCGGCGGTCGTGGCGGCGAGGAGCGCCGCGACGGCGAGGCCGGCCGTGATGGCGATCAACGCCCGGGTTGCCCGCCGGTCGCCGGCGCGGGAGGAGGTCACGCGGCCTCGGGTGAATCGGATGATCAGCACGGACGCCACGACGATGTAGGCCACCTCGACCGTGAACTGGGTGAAGGCCACGTCGGGGGCGCCTGCGAACAGGAACAGCGCAGCCGACGCAAGGCCGGCGAAGCCGGCGAGCAACAGCAAGAGCAGCGGGGACCGGGGCAGGAGCGTCAATGCCGACGTCATCACCAGCAGCATCGTCGCGACGGTCAGCCCGAGCCCTTCGGGCAGCAGCGGGAGGCCGGCGAGTGGCGCCGGGTCGATGAGCCACGCGGCCAGCGCCAGTCCCATGGCGGCGGTCGCTGCGGCAAAGACGAGCGTCGCATCAAGGCCTCCCGGCTGCACTCGCCGCGTGATCGCGGCGGCGAGGGCGGGAATCGCCGCCATCAGTCGGCCGTACCATGCCAGCATCGACGCCGGCTCAAGTGCACCCAGCGCCCGGTCCATGACGTCGTGCACGCGGTCCCAAAGCGCGTAGAGCAGCAGGCCACTTGCCAAGGTCAGCACCACCGTGCCGGCCATCGAGACGTCGAGGTCGGGCATCGACTCATCGATGGCCGCCGCCGCGCGCATCGCATCCGCCGCTGAATCGAGCAGCGGCGCGACGATGCCCGGGAAGAGCCCGAGCACGATGCCGAGGGCGGCAACGATCAGCGGCGGCCAGCGCATGGCCCAGGCCGCTTCATGGATTTCCGGCAGGGTCGTCGACGAACGCTGGTGCCAGAAGACGCGGAACGCCGCCACGCCCGCCACCGCGACGGCGATCATGCTGACGCCAACGCAGCTGTAGCTGACCCATGCCCAGACCTCGGAGTCGGCTTTGGCGGCCTTGATGAGCTCCTTGGCCGCGAAGCCCAGCGAGAATGGCATGCCCGCCATCGACGCCGCGGCCAGCGCCGCGGCCGCGGCCGTCCATGGCATGTGCGGCGCAAGGCCGCAGATGCGATCGATGTTGCGGGTGCCCGTGCAGTGGTCGACGTTGCCTGCCACGAAGAACAGCGGCGCCTTGTACAAGGCATGCGCCAGCAGGAAGGCCGCCACCGCACCGGGTGGGGCGGCCCCGGGGAGGCCGATCAGCATGACCAGGGTGCCGAGGGCCGACACGGTCGACCACGCGAGGATTCGCTTGAGGTCACGCTCGCGAAGCGCCAGCAGCATCGACCAGAACGCCGTCAGCGCGCCGAGGGCCACGAGCGGCTGGCTCCACCATGCCTTCTCCCCCAGCGCCGGGTCGAAGCGCGCCAGCAGATAGACGCCGAGCTTCACCATCGTTGCCGAGTGCAGGTAGGCCGACACCGGCGTCGGCGCGGCCATGGCGTTCGGCAGCCAGAAGTGGAAAGGCAACTGCGCCGACTTGGTCAAAGCGCCCAGCCCGATCAACAGCATCGCCACCGGCGTGGTGGGATGCCCGACCCAAGTCGCCCCGTGCGCCAGCAACGCGCTGATGGAATAGGTGCCGGCGATTTCTCCGAGCAGCAGGGCACCCGCCAGCAGGCACAAGCCGCCGCCCGCCGTCACGATCAAGGCCTGCTGGGCTGATTTCCGCGCCGACTCGTAGTCGTGCTTGAAACCGACCAAGAGGAACGAGGTGAGGCTCGTCGCCTCCCAGAACACCAGCATCAGGATCAGGTTGTCGGCGGTCACCGTGCCGACCATGGCCGCCATGAAGACCATCAGGGTGGCGAACAGCCTGCCGCGGTGGGGCATGCCGGCCATGTAGCCACCGGCGTAGACGAACACGAAGGTCCCGATGCCTCCGATCAGCGCCAGCATCAGCAAGGCGAGGCCGTCGATGTTGAATGCGGCCTCCACGCCGACCGCCGGCGCCCAGGCCCACGAGAAGGCGATGTCGCCCCGGTAGACGAAGGCCTGCCACAGCACGACCGCGAACAGCGTCAGCGGGGCCAACGCCGCCAGCGCCCACCGGCTGGTGGAAGGCGCGATCGTCTCGTGCATGGGAAGGGGAGCGGGCGTCATGCCGGGCGCGGGGGTGTCGATTCCAAAGGCCCAGGAGGTTAGCAAAGCCGCGGGTTGCGCCGGCGTCATCGTTCACCTCTCCTCCACCCGGGCATAATGCTGCCCCATGTCGAACGCTCCCTTGCTGCTCTTGCCCCTGCTGCTCGCAGCGCCTTTCGTTGCGGCCCTTCTGTTGGCGCTGATGCCGCGCGCTGGCCGGCGGATGTCGGCAGCGCTGGCCGGTGGCGGCGCACTGGTCGGATTCGGCGCGCTTCTCGCGCTGGCCCCGGCCGTCTTCGGTGGCGACGTCCCCCGGTTCAGCGCCCCGTGGCTGCCGGAAGTCGGACTCGCGTTCTCGCTTCGCCTCGACGGCTTCGCGTGGATGTTCGCGCTGTTGGTGCTCGGCATCGGTGCCCTGGTTGTCCTTTACGCGTACTGGTACCTCGCCGACGACGACCCGCCGCGGCGCTTCTTCGCCAGCCTCTCGCTGTTCATGGGTGCGATGCTGGGCGTCGTCGTCTCGGGCAACCTGCTGCTGATGGTGGTGTTCTGGGAGCTGACCTCGATAGCGTCCTTCCTGCTGATCGGTTTCTGGAACGGCGAGCGTGCCGCCCGCCGCGGTGCCCGCATGGCGCTCACGATCACCGCCGCGGGAGGCCTTGCCCTGCTGGCCGGCGTGCTGATGATCGGCCGAATCGTCGGCAGCTTCGAGCTCGACGTCGTCCTCGCGTCGGCCGCCAAGATCCAGGCCCACCCGCTGTACGTGCCGGCATTGCTCTGCGTGTTGTTGGGTGCTTTCACCAAGTCCGCGCAGTTTCCGTTCCATTTCTGGCTGCCCCACGCGATGGCGGCGCCCACGCCGGTGTCGGCCTACCTCCACTCGGCGACGATGGTGAAGTGCGGCGTGTTCCTGCTGGCGCGCCTGCACCCGGCGCTGGCAGGCAGCGACGAATGGTTCCTGATCGTCAGCAGCGTCGGATTGGCCACGCTGCTCATCGGTGCGTTCATCGCCATCTTCCAGCAGGACCTCAAGGGACTGCTGGCCTACTCGACCATCAGCCACCTCGGCCTGATCACCCTGCTGTTCGGCATGGGCACCGAGATGGCGCTGGTCGCGGGCGTGTTCCATATCCTGAACCACGCCACTTTCAAGGCCAGCCTGTTCATGGCCGCCGGCATCATCGACCACGAGACCGGCACGCGCGACTTCCGCCGCCTCAATGGCCTTGCGAAGTACATGCCCGTCACCGCCGCGCTCGCGATCGCGGCATCGCTGGCCATGGCTGGCGTGCCTTTGTTCAACGGGTTCCTGTCGAAGGAGATGTTCCTGGCGGAAACGTTGAACGTCCCGACCGTGGCGGGCTTGCACCTGCTCATCCCGGGGCTCGCGGTCCTTGCGGCGGCTTTTTCCGTGGCGTACTCGATCCGCTTCATCCACGACGTGTTCTTCGGCGGCGAGCCGAAGTGCGTCAATGGCACGCCGCACGAGCCGCCGCGCTTCATGCGCGTTCCGGTCGAAGTGCTGGTGCTGATCGTCTTGGCGGTCGGCCTGCTGCCGAACCTGACGATCGGTGAGCTGCTGGCGGTCGGCGCGCAGGGCGCGCTCAATGGCCCGCTGCCGGAATACACGCTGGCGATCTGGCACGGTTTCAACGTGCCGCTATTGATGAGCGTGATCGGGCTCGTGGGCGGCATCGCCCTATGGGCGTTCCTGCACCGGATCGGCGCCTTGCGCGCCGACCCCCGCGCCTCGTTCGGAAAGCGGGCGTTCGAGCTCGCCATCGGCCTGCTCGTGGCCACGGCGGGGCTCGTCACCCGAGCCCTGGAGAGCGGTCGGCTGCCGGCCTACCTCGGCTGGACGCTGGCGGCCACCATCGTCGCGGGGATGGTGGCGTTCTCCGGGGAGGGCACCCTGGGTGGGCGGGAAACGCAGCCCGCCGGCGCCGCGGCGTGGGCGCTGTGGGCCGTGGTCGTCGTCGCGACGCTCGCCGTGGCGGCAGGCTTCCGCCGGCGGCTGTTCGCCGTGCTCGTGGTCGGCGCCATCGGCCTCGCGGTGTCCTTGGCATTCGTCTTCCTCTCCGCCCCGGATCTCGCGCTGACGCAGCTGATGGTCGAATCGCTGTCGATCCTGCTGATCCTTCTCGCCCTGCGTTACCTGCCACAGGCTTCGCCCGAGGAGCGCGGCCCGGTCAGGAAGGGGATCCACGCGCTCCTCGCCGTCGCGGGCGGCGGGGTACTCGGTGCCTTGGCCTACGCGATGATGACCCAGCCCGTGGCCTCCGTCTCGGAGTACTTCCTGCGTACGAGCCAGAGCGAAGGCGGGGGGCTCAATGTCGTCAACGTCATCATTGTCGACTACCGGGCCATGGACACGCTCGGCGAGATCACCGTCGTGGGGATCGCGGCCTTGATCGTCGCGGCATTGCTGCAGAATGCGAGGCTGCAACCCCAGGTGACGCCGGCGGGTCCCTCGGGGACGCCATCGCTGATGCTCCAGCAGTCATCGCAATGGCTTCTGCCGCTGGGCATCGCGGTCTCGCTCGACGTGTTCCTCCGCGGGCACAACGCGCCCGGCGGTGGCTTCGTCGCGGCGCTGGCCCTGGTGGGTGCCGTATTCCTGCAGGCCATGGGCGGCGGGCGGGAGCTGGCCATTCGCCAGTTCCGCAATGACTGGACGGCCTGGATCGGCTGGGGACTCCTGATCGCCGCCGCCACGGGTCTCAGCGCATTCAGCTTCGGCCATCCGTTCCTGACGAGCAGCACGCCCTACGCGGTGCTGCCTGTGCCGTACATCGGCGAGTGGCTGGGCAAGGTGCCCCTCGCCAGCGCCATGGGTTTCGACATCGGTGTCTACATGTCCGTCTCGGGGTCGTTGCTGCTGATGCTTTTCCTGTTGATCCGCCTGTATCGCACCGAGGCCAGGGCATGAGCCTCGAGTTCCTTTTCGCTTCGGGCATCGGCGTGCTGGCGGCCGGTGGGTTCTGGTTGCTTCTCAGGCTGCGGACGTTCGATGTCATCCTCGGGCTGACGCTCCTGTCCTATGCCGTCAACCTGTTCCTGTTCGCCTCCGGGCGCCTGGCCACGAGCGGCACGCCGATCCTCAAGCCCGGCGTATCGCCGGTCCTGGACCATTACGCCGATCCGCTGCCGCAGGCGCTCGTCCTCACCGCCATCGTCATCAGCATGGCGATGACGGCGGTGATGCTGGTGATGGCGATGCAGGCGCGTGCCGCGAATGGCACCGACCATATCGACGGCCGGGAGCCGCGCGCATGAGCGGCATGGCCACACACCTCGCCGCGCTGCCGGTCATCGTTCCGCTGCTCGCCGGTGCGACGCTGGTCGTGCTGCATCGCGCCCCGCTGGCCTACCGGCGCACGCTGTCGCTGCTCTCCACCCTCGTCCTCGGCCTCGTGGTGCTGGGCCTCGGCCTGGCCGTCGAACACCAGGGGCTGGTCGTGTACCAGCTGGGCAACTGGCCGTCGTTCGCCGGCATCGTTCTCCTCGCGGACCGCCTCGCGGTGCTGATGCTCGGCCTGCTCGTGCCGCTGGCGCTCGCCAGCCAGTTGTTCGCCGGCGCCGGCGACGACGCGCGCGGCCCGCACTTCCATGCGCTGTTCCAGTTCCAGCTGATGGGCCTGTGCGGTGCCTTCCTCACCAACGACCTGTTCAACCTGTTCGTTTTCTTCGAGGTGCTGCTGGCGGCCAGCTACGGCCTGCTGCTGCACGGGCAGGGCGGCGAGCGGCTCCGCCAGGGCCTGCACTACGTGGTGTTGAACCTCGTCGCCTCGGCGCTGTTCCTGTTCGCCGTGGGCGTGCTCTACGCCGTGCTCGGCACCCTGAACATGGCGGATCTTTCGGCGCGCATCGTCGCGCTGCCCGAGGCCCAGCGCCCGCTGGTCGAAGCCGGCGGCTGGCTCCTGCTCATCGTGTTCGCGCTGAAGGCCGCGCTGCTGCCGCTGTATTTCTGGCTGCCCAGGACCTACGCCGCGGCATCGGCGCCGGCGGCCATCCTGTTCGCGATCATGACCAAGCTTGGCCTCTACGCCGTCATCCGCGTCTTCGGCCTGGTGTTCGGCGTTGACGCGGGCGCGCTGGCCGGCTTCGTCCAACCCGTGCTCTTCTGGGCCGGCGCCGGCACGGCCACGCTCGCCGCACTCGGCGCCATCGCGTCGCCCACGCTGCGCGGCCTGCTCGGCTACCTCGTCGTCGGTTCGGCCGGCGTGCTGTTCATGGCCATCGGGCAGGGAACCGACGTGGCGTTGGCGGCCGGCCTCTATTACCTCGTGCATTCAACGCTGGCCGCCGCGGCGCTCTTCCTCCTCGCCGACTGGGTGCGGCGCCATCGCGACGGGGGCGATGCCCTCGGCCGCGTGGCGGGCATGGCGCGGTCGGCGTGGCTCGGTGGCTTCTTCGCGATCCTGGCCATGGCTGCCGCCGGCCTGCCTCCCTTCGGCGGCTTCCTGGGCAAGAGCCTGCTCCTGGCCTATGCCGAGCCCACGGGTGCCATCGTGGTGCTGTGGGCGGTCGTGCTGGGCACCAGCCTGCTGAACCTGGTCGCACTCGCGCGCGCGGGCAGTCGGCTGTTCTGGCAGGTGCCCGCGGTGGCGACGCCGAGAAACCCGGCGCAAGCCGCGCCGGTGCTGGCGCTCGGCGAGCGCGTCGCGATGCTGATGCTGGTTTTCGCCGTCACCGCCACCGCGGTGATGGCGTCCGACCTCACGCGCTACGTCGCCGGCAGCGCCGCCCAGCTGTCCGACCCCACCATGTACCGGGAGGCGGTCCTCGGTCGTGACCCGCTGCCCACGACGGTGCCCCGCTGATGCGCGCCCTGATCCCTCACCCCGTCACCAGCCTCGTCATCGCGGCGCTCTGGCTGCTGCTCAATGGCTATTCGAACGGCCATCTCGTCCTCGCCGCGATCCTTGCGATCGGCCTGCCGCGTCTTCTGCCGGCGCCGGCAATCGCGCCGCCGCGCCTCGCCTCGCCAACGGTCGCGGCGAAGCTCGCGCTGGTGGTGCTCCATGACATCGTCAAGGCGAATGTCGAGATCGCGTTGCGCATCCTCGGGCCGGAGGCGCGCATCCATCCGGCCTACGTCTGGGTTCCGCTCGACATCGCGTCGCCGCAAGGCGTCGCCGTGTTCGCCTCGATCATCACCATGACGCCGGGCACCCTCAGCTGCGACGTCAGCGAGGATCGGCGCTGGCTGCTCGTCCACGCGTTCCATGCCGACGACCCCGCGGCGGTCGCCGCCGAGGTGAAATCGCGCTACGAAGCGCCCCTGAGGGAGATCTTCCGATGATCACCGCCGCCGTGCTGCCCTGGGTGGGTGGCGCCTTTGCCCTGGCCCTGCTGCTCACGTTCTACCGCCTGCTGCGCGGGCCCGCCCTCGTTGACCGCGTGCTCGCCCTCGACACCCTCTACGTCAACGCCCTTGCCCTGCTGATCGTGTTCGGGATCGCGCTCGGCGACCCGGTGTTCTTCGAGGCGGCGCTGCTGATCGCGATCTTCGGATTCGTCGGCACGGTGGCGGCATCGCGCTTCCTTTTGCGCGGGAGCGTCGTCGAATGAGCCCCATGCCGGTCTGGTTGGATGCGGCAGTCGCAGCGCTGCTGGTGGCTGGCGCGGCCTTCGCGCTGGTCGGCGCCTGGGGCTTGGCGAAGCTCCGCGACTTCATGAAGCGGCTGCACGGGCCGACGAAGGCCAGCACCCTCGGCATCGGTCTGTCGCTGATCGCCTCGATGGCATGGTTCGCGTGGCACGGCGGCTTCACCGGCCGCGAGTTCCTGGTCACGCTGTTCGTGTTCGTCACCGCGCCGGTGTCGGCGCACTTGCTGGTCAAGGCCGCGATGCGCAGCGATCCCGCGGCGACACCGCCCCCGCGCCCCGAGCGCTGATCAACGGCGAAGCGCCGCTTGCGTCGCGCCAGGCTCGCCGTCGCCCGTCATGGGCGGGAGGCCAAGCAGTGCGAGCAGGAAGGGATGGACGTCCGTCGCATCGATCGGCGGTAGCGCCACGCCGTCGGCGATGCGGGGGCCACGGGCGAGGAACACGGCGCGCATGCTCGGCAGTGCCGGGGCATAGCCGTGGGCCCCGGGGCTGATGGCGCCGGTGCGGGCCGCGTCCCCGGCGACCAGGTGGATTCCCTCGTCGGCCTGGCACACGATCGGCGGGACGCGAGGGTGCCTGCCATAGCGCCACGATGGCGGCAGGTCCCCCTTGCGCCAGCACTGGAAATCGTCGTGCCGGCCCAGCAGCGCTGCGGCGACGGCTTGGGAGCGCCCGGGCCGCGGGGCGATGCCGGCGACTTGGCCGGTGGTCACCACTTCGTCGTCGTGGAGCGGGACGCTGGCGTCGAGCCGCCGCGGGTGGGCCACGTCCACCGACGCCATGCCATGGTCGGACACGACGACCAGGTCCACCGCGTCGAAGAGGCCGCGGCGTCGCAGGCCCGCCTCGAGGCGGGCCAGCGCCCCGTCGATGTCGGCCAGGGCCGCAACCGCTTCCGGGCTGCCCGGACCCTTGGCGTGTCCGGCCTCGTCGAGGGCCGAGAAGTACAGCGTGATGAGGTGCGGGCGGCGGGCCGGAGGACGATCGAGCCAGCGCAGCACGCGTCGGACGCGTTCCTCGTGGGGCATGTCGCCGGCGTAGGGCAGCCAGTCGTCGGGCCGGACGCCACGGATCCGCGCCTCGCTCCCCGGCCAGAACATCGTCGCGCTCCGCAGGCCGTGCCGCCGCGCCGTCACCCAGATCGGCTCCGCCTCGTCCCACCAGCGTCCGTCGGCGACGGCGGCGCGCAGCGACAGGCGGAACGGGCCGAGGGCAGCATCCATCATCCGGTTGTGGACGAGGCCATGCCGGTCCGGGACGAGGCCCGTCACCAGCGTGTAATGGTTCGGGAACGTCAGGGTCGGATAGACCGGGGTCATCCACGCCGCGTGGGCGCCCTCGGCGCGCCAGCGCTGCAGGGTGGGCGGCGCTTGCCGGGCGAGGTCGTCGGGGTGCAGCCCATCGATGCTGATGAGGATGACCCGGGGCTCGGTGCGATCGCGGGCCGGGTTCGGCGCCGCGGCACCGGTGGGGGGCGACACCAGCAGCAGGAACAGGGCGAAGAGCAGGGACGGCGCGTGGCTCATGAGGACGTCGGCTGAAGAATCGCGCGCAGCGTGCCGCTTCGCCAGTCTCCATGGCATGGTGGCGCGGGCAATCCGCTCATCGCGCCGCATCGGGGCTCCGTCGGCGCCATCCGCCGTTTCGTCGCACGGACGCACGGTGCCGTGGCGGCTGCGTCAGCCTGTTCCGCACCATTCCCCGCTGCGGAGTCCTACGATGCGCACCACCATGACGCTTCTCGCCACCGGCATCACCCTGTCGCTCGCCGCGCTGCTCGCTTGGCCCGCCCATGCCGGGCGCGTCGACGAGGTGCTGGCCCAGCGCTTCGACGGCGACTGGACGGCCGCCTGCGTGGTCGCCGCGGCGATCGACGGCGAACGCGTCGAAACCGGGCGCTACTGCGTCGACCCGGAGCGCGCCGACGGGCTCGGCGGCGCCTTCGAAATCGGCTCGATCAGCAAGACCATGAGCGCGACCGTGGCCGCCGCGCTCGCGGCCGAAGGCACCCTGGATCTCGACGCACCGCTGTCGCGGTACGTGCCGGAGGGGACGCCGGTGCCCGAGCGCGAGGGTCGTGCGATCACGCTTCGCCAGCTCGCCACGCACACCGCTGGCGTGCCTCCGCTGCCGCCGGGCCTGCGGCCGGCGAATCCCGCCGACCCCTATGCCGACCTGACGACCGACGCGTTGTTCCGGGCCCTGGGCATCACCGAACTGGCCAGTGCGCCGGGAGAGGCCTGGGCGTACTCGAACTTCGGCGCCATGCTGCTTTCCGCGGTGGTCGCCGAGTCCAGCGGTGGGCATCTCGATGCCGCCCTGCAGCAACGGCTGTTCGCACCGCTCGGCATGGCCAGCACCGGCATCGCCGCGCTTCCGGACGGCGTGCGCGACGTGACGGGGCATCGACCCGGTGGCGTGGTCGTGCCGGCGTGGCGCTTCAGCCCGTCATTGGCGGGCGTGGGCGGCGTGCGCTCGACGCTGGACGACATGGTTCGCTACGCACAGGCCCAGCTCGGACGCGGCGATGCGGTCGCGGTCAAGGCGGTTGTCGCGACCCACGCCGAGCAGTCGACGGTCGGCCAGCCCATGGGTTTGGGATGGATGCGTGCCCCGCTGAACGGTCGCCCATTGCTCGTGCACGAAGGCGGCACCGGCGGCTTCTCGAGCTTCATCGCCATCGACACCGAGCGCGACCGCGCGGTGGTCGCCCTGGCGGATACCTCCCTGGCCAACCTCGGCGGCCTGGGTGACGCCGTCCTGCCCCTGCTTGATGCGTCCATCCCGGTGGGCAAACCCCGAGCCATCGTCGCGACGCCGGTCGAGGCCCTGGCCGCGCTGGTCGGCGAATACCGGTTGTCCAACGGGATGGCGATGACGCTCTCCGGGCGCGATGGGGTGCTTTGGGTGCAGGTCCCGGGTCAGCCGGCCTTCGCGATGCGCCAGGACAGCCGCGGTGACTTCTTCCCGGCCGCGTTCGACGCGCTGATGAGGCCGGACCCCTCCGGCCTCGCCTTCACCTGGGTGCAGGGCGGCGGGGCCTTGCGGGCGACGCGCGTCGCTGACGCGGGCGATGGCCCGGCGGCGATTGCGCCAAGCGCCGAAGCCTTGGGCGCCTACGTCGGGGACTACGCCCTGCAGCCGGGCTTCGCCCTGCGCGTATCTCTCGACGGCGCGACGCTGATGGCGCAGGCCACGGGGCAGGGGGCCTTTCCGCTCGTGCCCGCGGGTCCGGATCGTTTCGAAGCGGCGGCATTCGGCATCCGCATCGATTTCCAGCGCGCCGCGGATGGCGCGGTGGTGGCGCTCCGCTTGGCCCAAGGCGGCGGCGTGATGCGCGGCGAGCGCCAGTGAGTGCCGTCGACGTTCCCCTCGACAGGCCGTTGCCCGAGGATGTCGGCGGCAGCTGGCTGCGCGGCACGCTGCGCTACCGGCGCTGGCCGGTGTTCTCGGCGCGCTGGTTGACGGGACGCCTGGTGGTGTTCGGCATCGTGCTGACGGCGCTGGCCGGGCTGTCGGCGCTCGGTACCGCCGTGGCCGGGCCGGGTCTCGAGGCCGGGCTGGTCGCCGGCGGCTGGCTGGTCGGCAGCATGCTGGTGATGGCCTTCTCCGGGCCCGCGCTGGCCGGTCTGGTGCGCTACGCCCGCTGGCCGATCGAGCGTGAGCGCGTCGCGGTGGTGCTGGCGGTGCTCGTGGGCATGGGCATCGCCTTCGTCGTGGACCGTGTTGGATCGGCCCACATCGAGGCCCAGATCCGGCCGGCCATGGAAACCCGATCGCCGGCGCTCGCGGCCAGTGCACGGGAGGCGCAGGCGCGCGCCGTCGCGCCATGGGTTCAGGCCACCGCCATCGGCATTGGCATCGGCCTCTACTTCGCGCTCGGTGGCGGCCTCGCATTGGCCGGTTACTACCGCGAGTCGCGACAGTGGCGGGAGGCGCGTCAGCACCGCGCCATCGCGGAGATGGCGCGTGCCCGTCGCGAGGCGGAGCTGAGGCTGGCCGTTCTGCAGGCGCAGGTCGAGCCGCACTTCCTCTTCAACACCCTCGCCTCGGTCCGCGCCTTGGTGCGCAGCGATGTGGCGCGTGCCGAGGCCACGCTCGACGCACTGGCGGCGCACCTGCGAGCGACCATGCCGGCGTCCCCCGTCGGCGCCGCGCTCCCGGAAAGCACGCTGGAACAACAGCTCTCGGTCGCCGAAAGCTACCTCGAGGTGATGCGGTTGCGACTGGGGGGGCGCCTTGCGGTGCAGGTGGTCGCCGATGCCCTCGCGCGCGCGCAGCCGTTCCCACCACTGTTGCTCATCACCCTCGTCGAGAATGCGGTGAAGCACGGCATCGAGCCATCGCGCGGGCAGGGCAAGATCCGGATCGAGGCCCGGCGGGAGGAGGGGCTTCTGGTGGTCGAGGTGGCCGATGATGGCGTCGGATTGCGTCCGGGGCTCGGTGCCGGCGTGGGCCTCGCCAACGTGCGCGCCCAGCTCGAGGCGGCCCACGGCAGCACCGCCTCGCTCGAGGTGTCGTCCCGCGAGGCCGGTGGCTGCCTGGCGCGCCTGCGTCTGCCTTGGCGCGAGGGCCCGGCATGAGCGCAACGCCGGTCGAGGTCCTCGTGGCCGAGGACGAGGCCCCGCAGCGCGAAGCGTTGTGCGCGATGCTTGCGCGGCTTTGGCCCGCGGCGCGCGTTCGTGTCGCCGAGGACGGCCTCGACGCCCTCGAACAGGTCGAGGCGCATCCGGTCGATCTCGCCTTTCTCGATATCCGGATGCCCGGTGCGTCGGGTCTCGTGGTGGCGGAGCGGGTGATCGCGCGGGGAGGGGGCGTGGTGTTCACCACCGCCTACGATGCACACGCCGTTCAAGCCTTCGACCAGGGGGCGCTGGACTACCTGCTGAAGCCGTTGAGCGAGGCACGCGTCGAGCGTGCGATCGCGCGCTGGCGACCCGGCCGAGACGCCGGGAGGGACGTCGCCCCAGGCCTCGATCTCACCGCCCTGGCGGCACTGCTTCGCGGCGCGGAGCGGTCCCGGCTGCGCTGGATCAGCGCGAGTCTCGGCGATACGGTGCGTGTGTTCGGCATCGACGACGTCCAGGCGTTCCACGCGGAGGACAAGATGACCCGCGTGCTGACCCCGCATGGCGATGCGGTGATCCGTGCGACGTTGCGCGAGCTGATGCCGCAGCTCGATCCCGATGCGTTCTGGCAGGTTCATCGCAGCCTGATCGTGCGCGTTGCCGCGATCGACATCCTGCACCGGGACGAGCTCGGACGCGGCATGCTGCGGCTGAAGGGGCGCAGCGAGCGCTTCGTCGTCAGCAAGGCCGCGCTTCCGCGGTTCCGCGGCCTCTGATGACGCCTTTGGCCGGCGCCCCGTCGGGCGTCGCCTACAATGCGCGCCTACCGCTTCCGGACGTCCGCCATGGCTTTCTCCCGCCACGACCCCTCCCGTGTCATCCGCGCCCCGCGCGGTAGCACCCTGCGCTGCAAGAGCTGGCTCACGGAAGCCGCGCTGCGCATGCTGATGAACAACCTCGACCCCGACGTGGCCGAGGACCCGACCTCGCTGGTGGTCTACGGCGGCATCGGCCGCGCGGCCCGCGACTGGGCGAGCTTCGACACCATCGTCGAGGTGCTCGAGCGGCTCGGGGACGACCAGACCCTGCTCGTGCAGAGCGGCAAGCCGGTCGGCGTGTTTCCCACGCACCCCGATGCGCCGCGCGTGCTGATCGCCAACTCCAACCTGGTGCCGCACTGGGCCACGTGGCAGCACTTCAACGAGCTCGACGCCAAGGGCCTCGCGATGTACGGCCAGATGACGGCCGGCTCGTGGATCTACATCGGCTCGCAGGGCATCGTGCAGGGCACTTACGAGACGTTCGCCGAGATGGGCCGCCAGCATTTCGGCGGCGACCTCACCGGCAAATGGATCCTCACCGCGGGCCTGGGCGGCATGGGCGGCGCGCAGCCACTGGCCGCCACCATGGCTGGCGCCAACATGCTCGCCATCGAGTGCCGCCAGAGCAGCATCGACATGCGCCTGCGCACGCGCTACATCGATGAGCAGGCCTCCGACCTCGACGATGCGCTCGCGCGCATCGAGCGCTATTGCGCCGAAGGCAAGGCGCGCTCGGTCGCGCTGCTCGGCAATGCCGCGGAGATCCTCCCGGAACTCGTGCGCCGCGGCGTGCGCCCGGACGCCGTCACCGACCAGACCTCGGCCCACGACCCGCTGCACGGCTACCTGCCGGCCGGCTGGACGGTGGAGCGCTGGCTCGACGAGCAGAAGCACGCGCCCGAGCGCGTCGTCGAAGCGGCCAAGCATTCGATGCGCCTGCACGTCGAGGCGATGCTGCATTTCGAGGACCAGGGCATCCCGGTCTTCGACTACGGCAACAACATCCGCCAGATGGCGAAGGAAGCCGGCTGCGTCGATGCCTTCGACTTCCCGGGTTTCGTGCCGGCGTACATCCGGCCGCTGTTCTGCCGCGGCATCGGCCCGTTCCGCTGGGTCGCGCTCTCCGGCGATCCGGAAGACATCGCCAAGACCGATGCGAGGGTGAAGGAACTGATCCCGAACGACCCGCACCTCCACCGCTGGCTCGACATGGCCAAGGAGCGCATCGCGTTCCAAGGCCTGCCGGCGCGCATCTGCTGGGTGGGCTTGGGCGACCGCCACCGCCTGGCGCTGGCGTTCAACGAGATGGTGCGGAATGGCGAGTTGAAGGCGCCGATCGTGATCGGCCGTGACCACCTCGATTCCGGCAGCGTGGCCAGCCCGAACCGCGAGACCGAGGCGATGCTCGACGGCTCCGATGCCGTGTCCGACTGGCCGCTGCTCAACGCCATGCTCAACGTGGCCGGGGGTGCGACCTGGGTGTCGCTGCACCACGGTGGCGGCGTGGGCATGGGCTTCTCGCAGCACAGCGGCGTGGTCATCGTCTGCGACGGCAGCGAGGCGGCGGACCAGCGCCTCGGCCGCGTGCTGTGGAACGACCCGGGTACCGGCGTGATGCGCCACGCCGACGCCGGCTACGCCGTCGCCAAGGCCTGCGCGAAAGAGAAGGGTCTCGACCTGCCGATGCTGGATTGAGAACCGGGGCCCGACGCGCTCGCGGAGGGCCTCGATGGGCGCGGGTCAGCCGCCGCGCTTCGGCGCGGCTTCGCCGTCGAGCAGCTTCTCGACGCGCGCGAACACCTCGAAGCGCGAGAAGGGCTTCTTCATGAAGTCGTCGGCGCCGATGCGCTGGGCGTAGAACTGCTCGGTGGCCTGCTCGTTGCCCGACATCATGATCACCGGGATGTCCTTGCCGACCGGGTCGCGGCGAATGCGGCGCAGCGCCTCGAAGCCGTTGATGCCCGGCAGGACGATGTCGAGGAAGATGATTTCCGGCGGGTTCGCCGCGATCTTGGCCAGGCCGCTTTCCGCGTCGCCGGCGGTGTCGAGCTGGTAGCGGTTCTGCAGCAGCATCCGCGCCAGCGCCGCAGTCACGGTGGCCGAGTCGTCGATGATGAGCGCGCGGGTGCCCTCGCGCGCGTTGCGGCGATCGTGGAGCCGACGCTCGACGCCGCCGGGCGCCGCCTTCGTTTCGTTCTCCAGCTCGGAGCGATTGACGGCGTCTTCGGGGTTGCCCGAGGGCGTGGATTGGGCAAGGAAGCGCTTCAGGCGGTCGATCAGGCTCACAGAGGGCTCCGCTAGAGGGCGACGGCAGGCTGGCACATGCCGTCGCGGGGGGGAAGCCTCGCGGGGTGCGAACCCACCCCGTCGGCACGTCAGCGCTTGGCTTTCTTCGCCGGAGCGGCCTTTGTGGCCGGGGCCGCCTTCTTGGCCGGAGCCGCCTTCTTCGCCGGAGCGGCCTTTGTGGCCGGGGCCGCCTTCTTGGCCGGAGCCGCCTTCTTGGCCGGAGCCGCCTTCTTGGCCGGAGCCGCCTTCTTGGCCGGGGCCGCCTTCTTGGCCGGAGCCGCCTTCTTGGCCGGAGCCGCCTTCTTGGCGGCCGGAGCGCCCAGATAGGCGAGCACCTCGTCGGCGTGGCCGTCCGGACTCACCTTCGGCCACACCTTCTCGATGCGTCCCTCGGCATCGATCACGAACGTGGCCCGCGCAACGCCCATGTAGGTCTTGCCGTACATGCTCTTCTGCACCCAGACGCCGATCGCTTTCAGCAGCGTCAGCTCCGGGTCGGCGAGCAGCGGGAAATTCAGCTGGTACTTGGCCGCGAACTTCTGGTGCGAGGCGTCGTTGTCGGCGGACACGCCGAACACCGGCACCTTGATGCCGGCGAAGCGCGGCAGGTTGTCGCGGAAACCACAGGCTTCCGTGGTGCAGCCCGGCGTGTCGTCCTTGGGATAGAAGTACAGCACGAAGCGCTGGCCGCGCAGGCCCTCGGCGCTGACCATGCGGCCGTCACTGGCCTTGAGCGAAAAGTCCGGGATCGAAGCACCAACGTCCAGCATGGTCACACCCTCGGGAGCGGAAACGACTCCCGATTATGCCTTGTCACGCCCCGTTCAGGCACCCTTGCCGATCAGCGCTCCGAAGCCTCCCGCACCGGGATCGGCACGTTGCACAGGTCGATGTGCCCGGCCTTGCGCAGGTACCAGGCGTCGGCGCGGTTGCGACGCGCTTCCACGAGGGCGTCGAAGCTCACACTGGCCGTGTCCATCACCTGCAGTCGAGGCCGTTCCGCCGCGGGCAGGGCCGCGGCGAGCGCGATGCGGCGGATCGGCGTGCGCGGCGCGGGCTGGGTGTAGAAGCCCCCGGGCGCGAGGCTGCGCGGGAGGGCGGAGAGCAGGTGCATGCCTTCGAGTACGCGGCCCACGGGGGTGATGTTGAGGTCGAGCTGGCGCGGCGACTGGCCGATGACCACGTACAGCTCGGTGCCGTTGCTCGAATCCGGCGCGTTGCCGCGGCCGGCGCCAACCGTCGCATAGCAGTGCGCCAGCCATTGCGTGCCTGCCTGCGGGTCGCGGCCGACCGGGAAGCCGGCGCTGAAGCCGACCTGTGGCGCCCAGCCGTCGACGTCGGGCAGGCGGGTGAAGGCGAGGCCCTCGCGGATCGGGGTGCTGAATTCGGCGGGCAGCGCGGCTTTCGCGGCGCCGAGCGGCTTCGCCTTGGCGGGATCCTCGCCGTTGGCGTCGCCCCACTGCACGACGAAGTTGTCCTGCGAGCGGTTGATCGTCAGGCCGTCGAAATAGCCCTCGCGCGCCAGCGTGCGCAGGTTGGCGACGTGCTCGGGCGCGTGGTGGGGCGAAAGCTCGATCACCACGCGCCCCGCGTCCAGCGTCATCACCAGCACGTTCTCGGGGTCGGGCGTGCGCCAGTGTTCTGCGGGGGCCGCGGCGAGGATCTCGTCCATCGTGCGCGGGGTCGTCGCGGGCGTGGCGGCGGCCGCCGACGCTGCAAGGGCGAGCAGGGCAAGGGCGGTGGTCGAATGGCGCATGGCGGGCTCGTCGACGGGGTCGGCTCGATTGGGCCGTACTCCGTCGCCGGGTTCAAGCCTCGCGCAGCACCGCCAACTGCTCGCGCCACTCGCCCAACACGCGCTCCCAATGCGTGCGGTCAGCGAACTGCGGGAACGCGACAGGAAAGGCCGGGTCGTCCCAGCGCCGGGCGATCCACGCATGGAAGTGCACGATGCGCAGCGCACGCAGCGCTTCCACCAGCGCCAGCTCGCCACGGTCGAATTCGCAGAAGCGTTCGTAGCCGGCCATCAGGTCCTTCAGTTGCGTCTCGCGTCGGCGGGGCTCGGCATCGAGCAGCATCCAGAGATCCTGCACGGCGGGGCCGGTGCGCGCATCGTCGAAATCCACGAGGTGCGGCCGGTCGTCGCGCCACAGCACGTTGCCGGGATGCAGGTCGCCATGCAGGCGCCGCTGGCCGATGCCTTCCATTTCAGCGAAGCGCTCTTCCACGGCGTCGAGCAGGGCGCTGCCCACGTCTTCGAAGCTGTCATGCAGCGCGGGCTCGATCCACGGGCCTTCGAGCAGGGTGTCCAGCGAGGCCCAGCCCAGCGTGTCGATCGACAGCGCTTCGCGGCGGCGGAAGGGGTGGCGGGCGCCCACCGCATGGAGGCGCCCCAGCGTTTCGCCGAGCGCCAGCCGCACGTCGGCGCGGTCCATCTCCGGGGCGTGCCCGCCCTGCAGCGGGAACAGCGCGAAGCGCAGTGCGCCATGCGCGTGCAGCGTTTCGCCGGCGAAGGCCAGGGGTGGGACCACCGACAGCCCCTCGTCGTGCAGTTCGCGCACGAAGGCGTGCTCCTCGCGGATCTGCGCATCGCTCCAGCGCGCCGGGCGATAGAACTTCGCGACCACGGGCGCCGCGTCCTCGAGCCCGACGCGCAGCACGCGGTTCTCGTAGCTGTTGAGGGCGAGCACGCGGCCATCGGCGCGCAGGTCGAGCGATTCGACGGCGTCGATCACCGCTTCCGGCGTCAGCGTCCGGAAGTCGGCGACGGGGCTCACGCGCGCTCCAGCGCCGTGGCTTGCCCGGCCAGCGCCGGCGAGAGCCAGCACTGCTGGCCGAGGAAGGTGAATCCGACGCGTTCGAGGGCGCGCCGGTAGGCCTTCACCGGGCGGGCGATGAAGGCGTCGAAATCGCCCTGCACGTCGTCGCCGGCGATGTCCTCGGCGGTGTAGGTCTCGATGAAGGCGACGCCGCCGCAGAGTTCGGCGAGGCCGGGCAGGCCCGCTTTCAGCTCGCCGTCGGGCACGTAGTGCAGCACGTCGGCGCAGACCAGCAAATCGACGGGCGGGCAGGGGCGTAGCGCGGCGAGGTCACCGAAGCGCGCCCAGTGCAGGTTGCGCGTGCGGCCGAAGCGCTGCACCGCGTACTCGCTGGCGTCGAGGCCGAGGTACTGCAGCCCCGGGCGCATCGCCAGCAGGGGTGCACGCCAATGGCCTTCGCCGCAGCCCACGTCGAGCACCGTGCGCAGGCGCCTCCCGAGGAAGGCTTCTGCCGAGGCCACGGCCAGCGCGACGGTGCGGTCCAACCGGGACCGCGAGGCCTTGCTGCCATCGGCCTGGCGATACCAGCGGTCGAAATAGGCGCGGTCGTAGGTCTTCAAGGGGCGCTCCGTACGCGGCGGGCCGGCAGTGTAGGGCAGGGTGACTACCGGCACATCCACTAGAGCGTAGTTGGTACTAGTGTGGTCTCCACAGTACTGAGGAGGGGCCATGACCGACCTCGACGCCCAACGCCGGAAGTTCGACAAGGAGCTCGCCACCGGCACGGTGGCCCTCGTGCTGCTGGCCATCCTCGGCCGCGACGGCGAGCCGATGTACGGCTACCAGATCGCCAAGCGCTTCGAGCAGGCCGACGAGGCCGCCCTGGCCGGCAAGCAGAGCACGCTCTACCCGGTGCTCCGCAACCTCGCCGCCGCCGGCCTGCTGGACAGCTGGATCGAGCCGTCCGATGCCGGCCCGCCGCGCCGCTACTACCGCATCACCGCCAACGGCCGCCTGGTCCTCGACCAGTGGGTGGCCAGTTGGCGCAGCACCCGCCAGATGGTGGACCGCGTTCTTGAAGGGGAAGAGCAATGAGCCTGCCGACCACGATCACCCAGTACCTCGACCAGCTGCGCAGCGAACTGTCCGGCGCTGATCCCGCGCTGCTGCAGGACGCGCTGTACGACGCCGAGGAGTACCTCCGTTCCGAACTCGCGGCGCATCCGCGTGAGGGCGAGGAAGCGCTCATCGCGCGCATCGCTTCGAGCTACGGCCGTCCTTCCGAAGTCGCGGACATCTACCGCGACACCGAAGTGACCGTGAGCCGCGCGCTGCGTCCGCCGCCGCCGAAGCCGCGCGAGTCCTCGCTGGGCCGCTTCTTCGGCGTCGTGTCCGACCCGCGCGCCTATGCGGCCCTGCTGTACATGCTGCTGTCGGTGCTCACCGGCGTCTTCTATTTCACCTGGGCGGTCACCGGCCTGTCGCTGTCGCTCGGCCTCTCGCTGACCATCATCGGCGTGGCCTTCTTCATCCTGTTCATGGCGACGGTGCGCGTGCTCTCCCTGGTGGAAGGCCGCATCGTCGAGGTGATGCTCGGTGAACGCATGCCGCGTCGCCCGGCCTACCCGGCGCCGTCGAACGGCATCCTCGAGCGCATCGGCCAGCTGTTCACCGATCCGCGCACCTGGGGCACGCTGATCTACCAGGGGCTGATGCTGCCGCTGGGCATCGTCTACTTCACGGTGGCCGCGACGCTGCTGGCCATCGGCGTGACGCTGGCGCTCGTGCCGCTCTTCACGGTTGTGGGCGGCGGCCATGTCGTGTTCGGGCCGATGGACGGCGAATTCACACTCTGGAGCGGACCGATGGGTGTCGTTGTGTCCGGTGTTTCGTCAGCCTTCGGCATCCTGCTGCTCTTCGTCACCCTGCACCTCGCCCGCGGCGTGGCCGTCGTGCACGGCGCCATCGCCAAGCACCTGCTGGTGAAATGGGGCGAGTGACGTCGCCCCGCGTCCCGCGCCCCGCTCAGCCGGCCCGCAGGGCGGACGCGATCCCCCAGCCGCCCTGCACCAGCAGGGCGCTCAGGGCCAGGAGGGCGACGACGAAGCCCGCGCCGCGCTTCTGGGCGTCGCGGGCATACATCACGGCATAGAGCACCCGGCCCACGAGCCACAGCGCACCGAAGCCGGCCGCCCAGGCCGGATCGCCATAGGCACCGGCCAACCACAGCGCCGGCAGGAACATCACGCTGGCCTCGAGCGTGTTCATCTGCACGCGGAAGACCCGTTCGAAGTCCGGATGGCCGGTGGTGGCCGGGGCCTTCACGCCATGCCGGCCCCGCGCGGCACCGACGGCGAACATGCAGGCGCCCATCAGCAGGACGGTGAGCAGGGAGACGAGGGCGATCCAAGGCGACATGGTGGGCTCCGGTAGGGACGCCACAGCCTACGCGAGCTAGAGTGGCGCGCCTCCCCCGAGTGATGCCCGATGGCCGCCCTGCGCCCGCTCCGCCGTCCGTACGCCGATCCTGCCGTCGCGCCCGTGCGTCGCCGCGAGCTGTGGGCTTGGGCGGGCTTCGACTTCGCCAACTCCGGCTACACCACCGTCGTCATCACGGCCATTTTCAGCGCCTACTTCGTTGGCGTGGTGGCCGGCGACGCGGCATGGGCGACGTTCGCGTGGACCGTCGCGCTGTCCGTTTCCTACGTCCTCGTGATGGCCATCGCGCCGCTGCTGGGCCTGTATGCCGATGCGCATGCCTGCAAGAAGCGGCTGCTGCTGGCGACGACGGTCGTGTGCAGCGTGGGGACCGCGGCGCTGTGGTTCTGCGGGCCCGGCGACGTCGCGCTGGCGCTGCTGCTGATCGTCATCACCAACACGGCGTTCGGCACCGGCGAGAACCTGATCGCCGCCTTCCTGCCCGAACTGGCCGATGACGAGGGCATGGGGCGCCTGTCCGGCTATGGCTGGGCGTTCGGCTATTTCGGCGCCGTGCTGCTGCTGGCGGCCTGCCTCTGGTGGGTGCAGGGGGCCGAGGGGCGCGGCAGTGACACCGGTGCCGCGGTGCGGGACACCATGCTCCTGACGGGTGCCGCGGTTTTCCTCGCGGCCCTGCCGACCTTCCTTCTCCTGCGCGAGCGCATCGTGGCGGCGCCTCGCGCCCTCGGTGTCCTTTGGGGCAAATCGATGCTGCGCTGGCGCGGCATCCTCGGCGGTGCCAGCGACCTCCGGCAGTTGCGTCGTTTCCTCGCCTGCATCGTCGCCTACCAGGCCGGCGTGGGCACGGTGATCGCCGTCGCCGCGATCTACGCGCAGCAGGCGCTGGGCTTCACCACCGCGGAGAGCATCACCCTGATCCTCGCCGTCAACATCACCGCGGCCGTGGGGGCGGCAACCTTCGGCCAGCTGCAGGACCGGATCGGTCATCGGAATGCGTTGGCGCTCTCGCTGCTCGGTTGGCTGGTGGCCATCGGGCTGCTGGCCGTGTCGGAGGCGCGCCCGGTGGTCTGGACGGCAGCCAACCTCGCGGGGATCTGCATGGGGGCCAGCCAATCGGCGGGGCGTGCCCTCGTTGGCTACCTGTGCCCACCCCGGCGCGAGGCCGAGGTCTTCGGCCTGTGGGGGCTCGCCGTGAAGGCCTCGATGGTGCTCGGTCCGCTGGCCTACGGCGCCATCAGCTGGGCCTCCGCGGGAAGCCACCAGGCCGCGCTGCTGGCGACCTCGGCGTTCTTCATTGCCGGGCTCGGCCTGCTTTTCCGGGTGGACATCGCCGTCGGGCGCCGTGAAGCATTGCCTTTGGCGTGATACCGCGAACGTGGCGCTACGGGCGTGCGGTCGCCGTGCTTTCCCCCTGCTGCTGCAGGGCCCACATCGCCGCATAGCGCCCTCCCGCGGCGAGCAGGTCGGCGTGCGTGCCTCGTTCGATGATCCGTCCGCCATCCATGACGAGGATCTGGTCGGCGTCCATGATCGTCGAGAGGCGGTGCGCGATCACCAGGGTGGTGCGGCCCACGGCGATGCGATCGAGCTCCGACTGGATGGCACGCTCCGAGCGTGAATCGAGCGCCGAGGTCGCCTCGTCGAAGATCAGGATGGCCGGGTTCTTCAGCAGGGCGCGCGCGATGGCGACGCGCTGCTTCTCGCCACCGCTGAGCTTCAGTCCGCGTTCGCCCACCTCGCTGTCATAGCCGTCGGGCAGCGACTTGATGAAGGCATCGATGTGCGCCGCCTGCGCCGCGGCCTCCACCTCGGCGTCGCTGGCCTCCGGGCGTCCGTAGCGGATGTTGTAGCGGATGGTGTCGTTGAAGAGCACGGTGTCCTGCGGAACGATGCCGATGGCGCCGCGCACCGAGCCTTGGGTGAGGTCGCGCAGGTCGTGCCCGTCGATCTCGATGCGGCCTTCCTGCACGTCGTAGAAGCGGTAGAGCAGGCGCGCGAGCGTCGACTTGCCGCTGCCGGAATGGCCGACGACGGCCACCGTCTGGCCCGGCGCGATTTCGAAATCCACGCCGTCGAGGATGGTCCGCCGCGGGTCGTAGCCGAAGCGTACGTCGCGGAACCGCACGCGCGGCCGGGTCGTCACCAGGGGCGTCGCCTCCGGACGATCCTGCACGTCGAGGTTCTCGTCGAGCAGGCCGAAGAGCTTCTCGATGTTCGTCAGCGCCTGCTTGACCTCGCGGTACATCATCCCGAGGTAGTTCAGCGGCGCCGACAGCTGCAGCAGGTAGGCGTTCACCAGCACGAGGTCGCCGATGGTGAGCTCGCCGGCGACGACGCCCGAGGCCGCGCGCCACATCAGTGCCGTGACGCCGATGGACACGATGGCGGCCTGCCCGAGGTTCAGCACGCCCAGCGTCTTCAGGCTCTGGACGGTGGCTTCCTCGACGCGCTGCAGGCTGCCGTCGTAGCGACGGGCTTCGTGCTCCTCGTTGTTGAAGTACTTGACCGTCTCGTAGTTGATCAGCGCATCGACCGCTCGCGTGCTGCTCGCCGATTCAGCGTCGATGGCGGCCCGGTAGTAGCGCGTGCGCCATTCGGTGACGCGGAAGGTCCACGCCGAATACACCACGAGCGTCGCCAGCGTGATGGCGGCGAAACCCCAGTCGTAGAGGTACACCAGCACGGTGGTGACCAGCAGCACTTCGATCAGGGTCGGCAGGATCGTGTAGAGCGTCCAGTCCAGCAGGTCGGAGATCGCGGTGCCGCCGCGCTCGACGTCGCGGGCGATGCCGCCGGTCTTGCGCTCGAGATGGAAGCGCAGGCTCAGCGCGTGCAGGTGGCGGAACACCTTCAGCTGCACGGTGCGCGCGCTGCGCGCCATGACCCGGGCGAAGACGATCTGCCGCAGTTCCGTGAACAGCGTCGAGGCGAGGCGGGCGCCGCCGTAGGCCAACAGCAGGCCGACCGGCAGGGCCAGCAGGCTCGCCGGCACGTCGAGGCCATCGACGAGGCGCTTCATCAGCATCGGGATGCCGAGCAGGGCGAACTTCGCCGCGATCAGGCAGAGCAGGGCGGCCCCGATGCGTCGCCAGTAGGGCTTCAGGAAGGGCAACAGGTCGGCCAGCACCTGGCGGACGGTGCCGTCGCCACGGCGGGGGGCATCGACCGGCGCGTGGCCTTCGATCAGCGGGGCGGTATCGGGAGTCGGGGCGCTCATCCCATCATTGTGGCGCGCCTCGGGGCGAGGCGGTGGCGAAGACCCCGTAGAATCCGCGAATGACTCCGACCGCCACCGCGTCCCGCGCACGGCTCGCCCTCGTGCTCGGGGCCCTGGCCATGTTCGGCCCGTTCTCGATCGACACCGTGTTCCCCGCCTTCGGGGCGATGGCGCGCGACCTCGGCAGCACGCCGGTGGCGGTGCAGCAGACGATCAGCAGCTACCTGCTGGGCTACGGCCTGATGTCGCTGTTCCACGGCGCCATCTCCGACGCCGTGGGGCGTCGCCCGGTGATCCTCTGGGGCATCGCGCTGTTCGGGCTCGCGTCCGTGGGCTGCGCGCTGAGCACCGACCTCACGACCCTGCTGGTCTTCCGGTTCGTGCAGGGCCTGTGCGCCGGTGTCGGGATGATCGTGGGCCGTGCGGTGATCCGCGATCTGTTCGATGGCGAGGAGGCCCAGCGGCTGATGAGCCAGGTGTCGATGATCTTCAGCATCGCACCGGCGATCGCGCCGATCGTCGGCGGCTGGATCCTCGGGTTCGGCGACTGGCACGCGATCTTCTGGTTCCTCGCCGTTCTGAGCCTGGTGCTCGGGGCGCTGGTGTGGCGGGTGCTGCCGGAAACGCACCCGCCGGAGCGCCGCCTGCCGCTGCATGCGGGCCTGCTGCTGGGCAACTACGTCGCCATGGTCCAGCACCGCCGTTTCGTCTGGCTGGTGGCGGTGACGACGATGAACTTCGCGGCGTTGTTCCTCTACATCGCCTCGGCACCGGTGGTCGTCATGGCGCACCTCGGCATGGGCGAGGCGGACTTCGGCTGGTTCTTCGTTCCGGTGATCAGCGGCATGCTGGCCGGGGCCTGGGTGAGCGGGCGCGCGGCGGGGCGGTTCGAGGCTCGCACGATGGTGAGGGTGGGCTTCGCCTGCTGCCTGCTCGCGGCCACGGTGAACCTCGGCTATGCGGCCGTGGCGCCCGCGTACGCCTACCCGTGGGCGATCCTGCCCCTGATGCTGCTGAGCTTCGGCATCGCGCTGGTGTTCCCGCAGCTGATGCTGCAACTGCTCGACCTGTACCCGACGCAGCGCGGCAGCGCGTCGTCGATGCAGGCCTTCCTCTCGCTGATGTTCCAGGCAGGCGTGGCCGGCCTGCTTTCGCCGATGCTCTCGGCGCGACCGGTGTCGCTGGCGCTTGCGGCGGCGGTGCTGTCCGTTTCGGCCGTCGGCCTGTGGCGCTGGGGCGATGCACAGCTGATACGGCGCGCCGCCACCCCGGCCTGATCAACCCGGCGACCTGTTCGCAAGCCCAGCGGCGGGTCCTGGTGGGACGGGTCGTCTGCGCGTCTTGATGCGCACATCGCTGCGTCCGCAAACCCATGCGTCCCATGCCCACCACGCCCGTCTTGACGGCCGTCAATCCCCCAGCGGAGCGAAGGGGCGAGCATGGGCATCGAACCCACCCCGCAGGAGCCGACCATGTCCCACACCCCGCACGAACTCGCCGTCGAATTCCCGGCCCACGTCGCGCGTATTCACGATCTCAAGGGCGCCAACGCGCGTTTCGCCCGCCTGTGCGAGGAGTACCACGAGGTGAATCGCGCCATCCATCGCGCCGAGTCGCGCGTCGAGGCCGTGACCGAGGAGCATGAGGCTGCGCTGCGCCGCCAGCGCCTTGCGCTGAAGGACCAGATCGCGACGATGCTCGGGGGCTGACCGCTGCCTTGACCGTTGAGGCGACGCGGGATCAGCCCGGCGCTTTCCGCGTCGAGAGGAGGCTCGCGGCCGCCGATCCGGCCAGCACCAGCAGGGCGCCGGTCCAGCCCATCACCCCGAGGTGCTCCGGCGCGATGACCGTCGGCCATACGGAATGCACGCCCGCCACGGCGCCGACGCAGAGGATCGGCGTCGTGGCGAGGATCGCCGAGACGCGCGAGGCCTCCCAATGGGCGAGTGCTTCGGCGAACGCCCCGTAGGCGACCAGCGTGTTCACCGCGCAGTAGGCGAGCAATGCGGCGTGAAGGGCGTCCAGCTTCAGCAGCACCGAGGGCGCAGCGAAGGGCCACAACAGCAGCGCCGCGAGAACGTAGATCGCGCCGAGGATCGCCGGCGACGAGAGGTGCACCAGCAGTTGTTTCTGAAGCAGGGCATACACCGCCCACACCATGGCCGCGAGCACCACCAGACCCGCGCCCAGCGCGTAGTCGCCCCCATGGCTGGCGTTCTGCTCGCCGAAGAACAGTCCGAGCCCGCTCGCGATGACGAGCAGGCCGAGCCATTGCGCGGGGGCGAATCGCTCCTTGAAGACCAGGATGCCACCGAGCGCCATCAGCAACGGCGCCAGTTGGATGATCAGCTGGGCGTTGGCCGGCGTGGTGTACTGGACGCCCAGCAGGTAGAACACGTAGTTGCCGAGCAGCATGACGCCTGCGGCGAGGAGCATGGCCCAGTGCTTCGGCGCCAGCGGGCGGAAGCCGCCGAAGCCCCGTCGCGCCGCCAGCCAGGCGACCATGACCCCGCCCGCGACGAGGAAGCGGAACCACGTGAGGGTGATCGCGTCGACCCGTTCAAGCGTGAGCTTCAGCGCGACGGGCAGGGTCGCCCAGCAGGTCGCGGTGACCAGGGCAAGCAGCAGTCCGAGGCGCCAGCGCCCCGAGGATTCATGGAGGGCCATCACGGCGTCCGCGTCGAGAGCCGCCATGATCGCCCGATGGCCTGGCGCGCGACCAGCGTCGCGCGCCATGAGCCGCTCAATAGACGACGAACGCCGCGCGGCAGCCCTTGTCCACCCAGACCTCGCCTCGATCGACGCCCCAGGTGCGGCCGAACTGGCAGTCACCGCAACCGCGCGGGCCGCAGCTTGGACGGCCGTCGCCGTGGTCATGGTCGTGCTGGTTCGCGATCACGGCGCCTGCGATCGCCCCTCGTGTCCGCGCTGCACGCCCTCCAGCGGCTGTCGGTGGATTCGCAGCGCAACGTGGTGGTGGCTCCGGCGGGTATCGCGCCAAGCAGGGTGCCGACGCCCAGCAGGGCCATGGCGAGCAGGCGGTTCATCGAGCAGCTCCCGCGGCGATGGCGGCACGGCCCCGGGTGATTTCGTCGGCGTTCCGAAAGGCGCTGCCGTCGGCGTCGAACGACGTGAAGCGGGCGACGTCGGCGTCCTGCCAGGCCTCGATGCCGATGGGGCGTGCGGCGCTGGGCTCCCCCGGAAGCGGCGGGGCTTCCGTGGCATCCAGCACGCCGTCGTCGTTGGCATCCAGCGCGTGGAAGCGCCGGCTGGTGAAGTTCCGCCCTTCCTCGACGTCGAGGCAACCGCTGCCGTTGCGGTCGAGCTGCTGCACCAAGGCCTCAGGCTCGATGTTGCCGATCGCTGGTGGCGCGTCGGCCGCGCCGGCGAGCTGGGCCAGCGTGATCGCGGCCCCTCCGATCCAGAGCTTCGTTGGACACTGCCCGTACGCCGTCCCGTCGGGGGGCGAGGTCCCTCGGCGTCCGGCGCCCACCCTACGCCGCTCGGGTGTCCGCCGCCATCACGGGTGGCAGCCGTCCGTGCAGGTGCGGCAGCGAGGCGAGGAGCGCGGCGGCATCCTCCGCATCGTGGTGGAACCACGCCTTCGCCGAGCCCAGGCGGAACGTGTAGCCCCACGCGTCCATATCGGCGAACGCCCGCTCCCGGCCAAAGCCCGGGAGCTCGTCCGCGAGCAGCAACTGCAGGTAGCAGACCGCATCCTCGTCGCGCTGCGTGTCCGCCGCGTCGGTGTGGATGGCGGCGCGGCGCGATGGCGCCATCACGATCAGGTGGCCGGCCTCATGCAGCAGCGAATGCACCGGGGTGTCGTCCCGCGCGTAGACGCGGCTGCCGACAATGCCGGCCTCGGGATCGCCCCAATAGCTGCCCGGGATGCTTTCGCCCGGTTCGACCTCGACGAGCTCAAGGCCGAAGCGGGCCAGCAGGGCGCCGGCCGCCGCCCAGCCGATATCGGCGAGGGTAAGCACCGTCGACGTCGTGGCCATCCTGGGTCGTCCCCGTCGCGCATGCCCGCGGCGGAGGCCGCGGGCCGGGCGTCAGCCGTTCTTGTCGGGCAGGGAGACGGAGATGTCGAGCACGTCGTGCTCGCCGTCCTTCACCAGGTCGACCTTCACCGCGTCGACGTCGACGTTGACGTACTTGCGGATCACCTCGAGCAGCTCGCGCTGCAGCAGGGGCAGGTAGTCGGGCCCGCCGCGGGTGCTGCGCTCCTGCGCCACGATGATGCGCAGGCGCTCCTTCGCGAGGTTGGCGGTGGCGGGCTTCTTGCCCGTCAGGAAATCGAAGATTCCCATCTCAACCCCCGAAGATCTTGGCGAAGAAGCCTTTCTTCTCGGCCGTGGTGAAGCGCATCGGGCGATCCTCGCCCAGCAGGCGGGCAATGGCGTCGGTGTAGGCCTGGCCGGCGGCGCTCTGCTCGTCGAGGATCACCGGGTTGCCCGAGTTCGACGCCTGGAGCACGTCCGGCGATTCCGGGATGACGCCGATCACCTTCAGGCCGAGGATCTCCTCGACGTCGGCGATCGACAGCATCTCGCCCTTCTCGACGCGCTCGGGGTTGTAGCGGGTCAGCAGCAGGTGCTCGGCGATGCGCTCGCCGGCCTCGGCCTTCTTCGTCTTGCTCTGCAGCAGGCCGAGGATGCGATCGGAGTCGCGCACCGAGGACACTTCCGGATTGACCACGACGAGCGCGCGGTCGGCGAAGTACATCGCGAGGAAGGCGCCCTTCTCGATGCCGGCCGGGGAGTCGCAAACGATGAAGTCGAAGCCGTCGTCAGCCAGGTCCTTCAGCACCTTCTCGACGCCTTCCTTCGTCAGCGCGTCCTTGTCGCGGGTCTGCGACGCGGCGAGCACGTAGAGGTTGTCGAAACGCTTGTCCTTGATCAGCGCCTGCTTCAGCGAGGCTTCGCCGTGCACGACGTTGACGAAGTCGTAAACCACGCGGCGCTCGCAGCCCATGATCAGGTCGAGGTTGCGCAGGCCGACGTCGAAGTCGATGACGGCGGTCTTCTTGCCGGCGCGGGCGAGGCCCATCGCGATGCTGGCCGAGGTCGTCGTCTTGCCGACGCCGCCCTTGCCCGAGGTGACTACGAGGATTTCCGCCAAGGTCGTTTCTCCGTCTTTTGTGTGGCCGTCAGGCCAGCGGCTGGATTTGCAGGATGTCGTTCTTGTCGAGCCAGATCTGCACGGGCTTGCCGTGCAGGGCTTTCGGCACGTCGTCGAGCACTTTGTACTGCCCGGCGATGGCCACGAGCTCGGCGTGGAATTCGCGGCAGAAGATGCGGGCGCCGGTGAAGCCGGAGGCGCCCGCGAGGGCGCGGCCGCGCAGCGCGCCGTAGACATGGATGGAGCCGTCCGCCACCACCTCGGCGCCGGCGCCGATGGGCGCCAGCACGGTGAGGTCGCGGTTCGCCGCGAACACCTGCTGGCCGGAACGGACGGGCAGGGCGTGCACGAGGCCCGGCTCCGCGTCGGCCCCGGCCGCCGCCGGCGGGGGGGGCGACTCGCGCGCCGGTGGCGGGGCGGCGTGGCGCTCGGTCGCGCGGCGGTCTCCGTCCGGCGCATCGCCGGCCCGTTCGTACTGCGAGCGGAACTTGGCCAGCACCGGCAGGCCAAGGCGCTCGGCGAGGGCGTCGTTCTCGGGCGTTCCGTACGCGAGCGCGATCGGATGCACGCCCGCGCCCTCGAGGGCCGCGACCAGCGCCCTCGCCGTGGCCTCGTCGGGCAGGTGCATGAGTCCGCCGAAATCGAGGATCACCGCCGCGCGGGCGAACAGCTTGGGTGCGCGATCGACGCGCTCGCGCATTTCGGCGGCAAGCTGGGGGATGTCGAGGGTGCGGATGCGCAGGTTGGCGATGCCGACCTGGCCGAACTTCAGTTCGCCAGCCTGTTCGTAGTTGGGGAGGTCGGCGGGGTGCGGTGTCGCCATGCGTCAGGTTCCGGTGGTGCGGGCGATGGCCGGGCGCGTCGGGCCGCGGCGCGGGGCCAGCCAAGGTTCGTCGGGCAGCGAGCCGCCGTAGGTTTCGGCAATCCAGGCGTGGCTGCCCAGGTCCTTCATCAGCATGCAGGCGCGGAGCCCGGTGCCTTCCATCGTCTGTTGGCCCACTTCGCGGAAGCCGAAGGCGCCGTGGAAGAGCAGGGCGGGGTCGTAGCCCACCCCCAAGAAGACCTCGCAGCACAGGTGGGCCCAGCGCGGCTCGGCGAAGCTCATGGCGTCGGCGTAGAAGGCCCGGCCCCGGCCGCCACCGCGGCGGGCGGCCGCGATCACGATGCGGTCGATATAGAGGAAGTTGCTGTGGCGTTCCCGGAACCAGCGGAAGTTCGGGCTGTCGTGCGGGGCCTGGTCGCTGAAGCCGACCAGGAAGCCGGTCAGGGCGTCGTCCTGCTCGATCACCCGGAAATAGTCGGCGTGTTCCCAGAAGAAGCGGGCCTTTTCCGCGTCCATCGGCAGGATCGAAGGCCCCGCCGAATTGTTGAGCGCCAGCACGAGGTCCAGCTCGTGTTCGCGCACGTCGCGGATGTGGAACGGCATGCCTTCCCTCCATGGGGGATGGGTCTCGATGGAGCCGCCAGTATCGCATGGCCCCCGGTCGCCTTCGCCCAGCGGGGTGACTTTCGGCGGTGCGGCCACGCCGCGGGGCGCGTTTACGATGCGCCCATGCTCCCGCGCCTTTCCCATGCCACGTTGCTCCGCTACGCCGGCCTTTTCACCTGGGGCATGGTGGGGAGCGGCATGGTCATGAATGCCCTGTTCGTGATGGACGCGAGCTCGAGCCCCCTACCGGCCATGGCTTTCGTCGGGCCCATCGGGGCTTACCTCGGGTTTGGCGTGGCGTTCTGGCTGTCCACGCAGTCCCTCGGGCGGCAACGCGAGCGGCTGTGGCCGTTGGCCTTGATGGCCGCCATGGCAGGCTCGGCGATCGCCGTGAGCGCGCTCACCAGCAGTGGGCTGGGTGCGATCCTGATGATGGTGATGGCGGCCGTGGTGCCCTGGCTGCTGCCGGGGTGGCCCGGCGTGCTGTGGATGCTGGTCCAGCACCTCCCGCTGGTCTACGTCTTCATGCGCGGCGTGGACCAGTTCTCGCTGTTCGAGGCGGTGATGCAGTCGATGCTGTACGTCGGCGTGTCCGGTTTCGTCTACGTCGCGGGCCTGATCGCCAAGCAACAGGCCGAGGCCCGGGAGGAGCAGCGCCGGCTCAATGCGGAGCTGCGCGCGACCCGGTCCCTGCTGGCGGACAGTGCCCGCGTCGGCGAGCGGCTGCGCATTTCCCGAGAGCTCCATGACCTGCTCGGCCACCACCTGACCGCGCTCAGCCTGAACCTCGAGGTCGCCGGGCATCTCACCGACGGAAAGGCGCAGGACCATGTCCGCCAGGCCCATACGCTGGCCCGGCTCCTGTTGACCGACGTCCGCGAAGCCGTCAGCGCAATGCGCGGCGAGGAGCGCATCGACCTCGAGGCGGCGCTCAAGACCCTCGTCGAGGGCGTGCCCGCGCTGGAGGTGTCGCTCGACATCCAGGCGCCGATGCCGATCGACGATGCCGAATGCGCCCAGGTGATCGTGCGCTGTGCGCAGGAGATCATCACCAACGCCCTCCGCCACGCGCAGGCCAGGCGCTTGTGGCTGAAGGTGGCGAGCAAGGGCCGCGAGCTGCACCTCGCGGCTCGCGACGACGGCATCGGCAGCGACGCCTTCACCCCCGGCAACGGGCTTTCCGGCATGCGTGAACGCCTGAGGGCCGTGGGGGGCCGTGTCGAGGTCTCGACGGCGCCCGGCCAGGGCTTCAGCATCGACATCCACCTTCCCCTCGAGGCGCCCGCATGATCCGAGTGATGCTTGTCGACGACCAGACCCTGGTGCGCCAGGGCGTCCGGTCCCTGCTGGAACTGGCCGACACCATCGACGTGGTCGCGGAGGCGGCCGACGGCAGGCAGGCGGTCGAGCAGGTGCCCGCCGTGAAGCCCGATGTCCTGCTGATGGACATGCGGATGCCGGTGATGTCCGGCCTCGAGGCGCTGCGCGCGCTCGCGGCGCAGAACGCCCTGCCTCCGACGATCATCCTGACGACGTTCGACGACGACCAGCTGGTGCTCGCCGGCATCAAGGCCGGTGCCAAGGGCTACCTTCTCAAGGACGTGTCGCTCGACCAGTTGGTGTCGGCGATCCAGACCGTGGCGGAGGGCGGCTCGCTGGTCCAGCCCGCCGTGACGGCGCGCCTGCTCTCCGGGCTCGAAGGCCTGCAGAACGATTTCCACAGCCTCGAGCAGCCCGATCCCCTGACCGAGCGCGAGACCGAGATCCTGCGCCTGATGGCCGGGGGCTTCTCCAACAAGGAGATCGCCAATTCGCTCGGGGTGGCCGAGGGCACCATCAAGAACCATGTTTCGAACATCCTCTCGAAGCTCGGCGTCCGTGACCGGACGCGGGCGGTGCTCAAGGCCTTCGAGTTGAAGCTGGTGTGACCGCGGGCCCCGGGGCGCCCTTCCCGGGGGCGTGCACGCTTACCCCGCCCCCGACGGTGCTGCTATCCTCTGGCGCTCCTCGGGGCGGCGGTGTGCCGACCGGGGCCGATCCCGGAGATTTGATGCATGGCTCGATTCCTTGAATTCGTTGTGGCGTTCGTCCTGGTCGCCATCCTCGGCGTCGTCGTGGGCCTCGTCCTGCCGCCGTCGCGAAGCGTGTCGCACTCGGTGGAGACCAACCGTCCCGTCAACGTCGCCTTCGACATGCTGAACGGCTTCCAGCGCTTCAACGACTGGAACACCCTGCATCTCCGCGACCCGAACGTGAAGTTCACGCTGAGCGGCCCGGCCTCCGGCGTCGGCGCGAAGCTCGAGTACACCTCGAACGACCGCTCGGTCGGCTCGGGCAGCTGGGAGATCACCGAGAGCGTCCCGGGCGAGAAGATCGTCTTCAAGGTCACGGACAACGCCATGGGCGAGAACAAGACCGTGCGCTTCACCTTCGAGCGCTCCGGCCGCAGCCAGCGCAACGTGAAGATCACCCAGCGCTATCGCGTCGAGTACGGCTACAACTTGGTCGGCCGCTACGCCGGCATGTACATGCCCAGCAGCGTGGGCAAGCGCGTCCAGAGCGGCCTCCGCGTGCTGACCAACGCGCTGGCCAGCGTGCCGCGCATCGATTACACGATCTACGAGCATCCGCTGCAGGTGGTCGACGTCCCGGCGATGAATGCGCTCAAGGTCGACGTCGAAGCCCCGCTGCGCGACGACGGCGTCGCCATCTCGATGACGAACCAGCTCGCGTGGATGGATCGCGTCATCGAGGCCAGCGGTTTCGCCAAGGACGGTCCGCTTCGCATCGTCACCGTCGACCGCACGTCCGAGGCGTACGCCTTCACCATGCTGCTGCCGGTCCGCGCCAAGGACGCTCCGGAAGGGTCGTCGCGCGCCGCCACGGTCGCCGAGCTGCCGGTGCTCGAGGCCACGATCGCGGGCGAGGGCAACCAGGTCGCGCTCGCGCAGGTGCCGCCGATGAAGGCGGCCAACACCAAGTGGATCGGCGGCGCACCGAGCCTGCAGCGCGTCCGCGACACCCTGCGCGCGTGGGCCATCGTCCGCGGCTACCCGCTGGACAACGCCAGCCAGGGTTTCGACGACTACTACGTCGACATCCCCGAGATCCTCAATCCTGAGGCGGAGTTCCAGGCCTTCCTTCCACTGAAGGCCGCCGACGCCCAGTAAGGCGCAGCGAGGCGGGCCAAGGCCCGCCTCGTCGTTTGTGGGGGCATGGAACTCGCTGCTGTCCCCGCGTTCCAACGCGCGCCGACCCGGCGCGCCACGACGGAACCGACATGATCGAAGTTGATGGACTGACCAAGCGCTTCGCCGCGCTGACAGCCGTGGAGGACCTGCGGTTCACGGTGCGTCCAGGCGAGGTCGTCGCCCTTCTGGGGCCGAACGGCGCCGGCAAATCGACGACGATGAAGATGATCGCGGGATTCCTCGCGCCCGATGCGGGTCGCGTCCGCGTGGCTGGGCACGACGTGGTCGCGGACGGTTTGTCCGCTCGTCGCGCCCTTGGCTACCTGCCCGAGGGCGCCCCCGGCTACGGCGAGATGGAGGTGGCGGATTTCCTCGCCTTCATCGCCGACGTCCGCGGCCTCGCGGGGGCGCACCGCCAGCAGCGATTGGCCTTCGCCACCGACCGTCTGCAACTGGGCGCCGTGCGGCGCCAGCCGCTGGACACCTTGTCGAAAGGCTTCCGTCGCCGCGTCGGCTTCGCAGCGGCCATCCTCCATGACCCGCCGGTGCTGCTGCTCGATGAGCCGACCGACGGGCTCGATCCGAACCAGAAGCACGAGGTGCGCGGCCTGATCAACGAATTGGCGCGCGAGCGGACGATCATGCTCTCGACGCACTTGCTGGAAGAGGTCGACGCCATCGCCACGCGGGCCGTGGTGATCGCCTCGGGCAGGCTGCGGGCCGACCACACGCCGTCCGAGCTGCTCGCGCTTTCGCGCTGGCACGGCGCGCTCTCCTTCGCCGCGCCGGACAGCGTGGCCGCGGTGGCTGCGCTCGATGGCCTCGTGCCGGCGGCGGCGACGACCATCGATGCCCGCGAGGGGCGGGTGGTGCTGTTCGTGCGCGGCGGCGGCGTTTCCGGCGAGGCCGTCACCCGCCGACTTGACGAGCGTCGCGTCGCCTGGGCCGACCTGCGTATCGAGCGCGGTCGCCTCGACGAGGTATTCCGCAGTTTGACGGCCGATGCCGGGGCCCCGGCATGAACGGCACGGTCGTCATCGCGCGGCGCGAGTTCGCCGCCTACTTCGCCTCGCCGCTCGCCGCGGTGTTCATCGTGTTGTTCCTAGCCCTTTCGGCGGCGTTGGCGTTCTACCTCGGCGGCTTCTTCGAACGGGGCCAGGCCGACTTGCAGCCGTTCTTCGCGTTCCATCCATGGCTGTACCTGTTCCTCGTGCCGGCCGTGGGCATGCGGCTCTGGGCCGAGGAGCGCCGAAGCGGGACGCTGGAGCTGCTGCTCACCCTGCCGGTCACCCCTTGGCAGGCCGTGCTGGGCAAATTCCTCGCCGGCTGGGCCCTGCTCGGCATCGCCTTGGTCCTGACGGTGCCGATGTGGTGGACGGTCAGCTGGCTCGGCGACCCCGACCATGGCGTGATCGTCGCCAGCTACCTCGGCAGCTGGCTGCTTTCGGGCGCGATGCTGGCCGTCGGCAGCGCAATCTCGGCGCTCACGCGGAACCAGGTCGTCGCCTTCGTCGTCACGGTTGTCGTGTGCTTCGGGCTTATGCTCGCTGGACACCCGCTGGTGCAGGACGCCGTCCAGGGCTGGGCGCCGCGCGAGCTGGTCGACGCCGTGGCGGCCTTGAGCTTCCTCACCCACGTGCAGTCGATCCAGCGCGGCGTGCTCGACCTGCGCGACCTGCTGTTCTTCGTCCTGTCGATCGTCGCCTGGCTGTGCGCGACGGTACTGATCCTCGATGCCAAGAAGGCGGGCTGAACCATGGCCATCGCATCCCTCCGCCGTTCCGCCTGGGCGCTTCCGCTGCTGGCCCTCGGTTTCCTCGCGCTCGTCGGGCTGTCGTCCGTCGTCCTGCGCGGCGCCCGCATCGACCTCACCGCGAACCAGGAACACACGCTGTCTCCCGCCACGGTCGCGCTGCTCGAGGGCATCCGCGAGCCGGTGACGTTGCGCCTGTACTTCTCCGAGCGCTCCGCCGGGGACTTCCCGCAGGTTCGCGCCTACGCCCAGCGCGTGCGGGAGCTGCTGCAGGCGATGGCCGCGCGTTCCGAGGGCCGTCTCGTCATCGAGACCATCGACCCGGAGCCGTATTCCGAGGAGGAGGACCTCGCCGTCGCGCAGGGGCTCACTGCGGTGCCCCTCCCGACGGGTGGGAACTTCTTCTTCGGCATCGTCGGCACCAACAGCACGGACGGCGAGCTCCCGATCCCCTTCCTCCAGGCCGAACGCGAGGCCTTCCTCGAGTACAACCTCGCCAAGCTCGTCTCCGCCCTCGCGGTCGACGACCGCCCGGTGGTCGCACTCTCCAGCGGCTTGCCGATGGCCCCGGAGTTCGACCCCGCGACGGGTGCCCCGTCGCCGGGCTGGGTCGTGGACCAACAACTCCGGGAGCTCTTCGACCTGCGTCGCCTCGAGCCGGATTTCGCCGCCATCGACCCGGACGTCGACCTGCTGATGCTCGTGCATCCGTCCGGCCTCTCCGACGACAGCCTCTACGCCATCGACCAGTTCGCGCTCCGCGGCGGTCGCGTGCTGGCCTTCATCGACCCCGACGCGGAGAACGCCCGGATGGACGACCTGCTCGGTGGTGACGCCGGCGGTGCCCGCGCCTCCGACCTGGGGCCCCTCCTCGCGGCCTGGGGCGTAGATTTCGACGCGACCCGTGTGGTCGCGGACCCGGGCGCGGCCCTGTCGGTGCAGACGCGCGAGGGCGGCCCCACCGAGCCATTGATCACGCTGCTCGGCCTCGGCACCGAGGCCCTCTCCGCCAGCGACATCGTCACTGCGCAAATGGAGCTCATCAACCTCTCCACCGCGGGCGCCCTGCGTCCGCGCGACGGCGCGACGACGCGTTTCGAGCCGCTGCTGTCGAGTTCCGAGCAGAGCGGGGAGTTGCCGACGTCGATTCTTGGGACGGTCAGCGCGACGCCGTCCAACCTGTTGCGCGAGTTCCGCGCCCAGGGCGGTGCGCGCACGATCGCGGCGCGCGTCAGCGGACCGGCCTCGACGGCGTTCCCGCAGCGCGCCGGCGAGGGACATGTCGCCGCCAGCACGCGCGACCTGCAGCTGATCGTCGTCGCCGATACCGACCTGCTGGCCGATGCGTTCTGGGTGAACGTGGCTCCCGGCCCGGGCGATTTCAGCGAGCCGTTCGCGAACAACGGCGACTTCGTCTACAACGCCGTCGAGAACCTGAGTGGCCAGGCAGGCTTGATCGGCCTGCGGACGCGGACCGTCGCCAGTCGTCCTTTCCATCGCGTGCAGGCCTTGCGGCGCAGCGCCGAACAGCAGTTCCTCCAGACCGAGCGCTCACTGCAGCAGCGCCTCTCGGAACTGGAGCAGCAGCTGGGAGCGTTGCAACGCGGCGATGATGGCGCCCCGGCGCTCGGGGCCGAGCAGCAGGCTGAACTCGCGCGCTTCCAGCAGGAGAAGATCGACGTCCGCCTTGAGCTGCGCGAAGTGCAGCGCAAGTTGAATGCGGACATCGACGCGCTGTCGACCACGCTGCGGATCGTGAACATCGTGCTGGTGCCGGCGCTCGTGGCCTGCCTCTTCCTCATCGGCGGCCTGTGGCGAGTGCAACGCCGGCGCCGTCCCGCCCGATGATCGGCATCCGTGGGCCGCTCCTGGCGATGGCCCTGGTGCTGGCCGCCTGTTCGCGCAAGCCGGCACCGCCCGCCGAACTGGTGCCGGGCCTGGCCGCGTCGCTTCCGGCGCTCGCCGAAGTCCGGCTTCAACAGGGCGAGGCGTCCCTCGTGTTCGAGCGCCGGGGCGACGACTGGCGCATCCGCGATGCGGCATGGCGCGCTGATCGCCGCTGGCTGCAGCCGCTCCTGCTGGAGCTGGCGAATGCGCGTTGCGACGAACCGCGGACCGCCGATCCCTCGCGCTTCGCCCGCATCGGCGTGGCTTGGCCGGCCGCGGTCGATGCCACGCCGGAGGGCGCTTTCGCCCGCCCGACCGGCCGGCTGACCGTGACCGTCGACGGGCGTGAGGCATCAGTCATCGTGGGCTACCCGCAGGCGAGGGGGGGCACGTTCGTACGCGTCGATGGCGCCCCGCACAGCTGCCTCACCACGGCCGCGCTGCGGCTGCCCGCCCGTACGTCGGAGTGGTTCGACCCGCAGCTGTGGCGGTTCCCGATCGACCAGGTGACCGCGGTGGTTGTGGAGGAGCCCGGCGCCCCGGCCCTGCGCCTCGTGCCGGGCGAGGGCGGTTTCCGGGCCGAGGGCGCCCTCGTCGCGTTGACCCCGGCTGCGGATGCCTTGGCCTCTGCGCTTGCAGCCCCGCGTCAGGTCGACCTTCGCGCGACCAGCGATGCGCAGCCCCGGCGCGTGCTGCGGCTGGAGGGCGAAGGTGGCATGGCCTACGCGCTGGCGATCTGGCGCGAGGGCGAATCGACCTGGGCGCGCGTCCTTGCCTCGCCGTCAAGCGCGACGGCGTGGTTCCAGAACCGGGAGTTCCGCCTGCCCATCGACGTCGCCGAGCCGCTTTGGGCGGAGCGTGGCGCGCTCGGCGGATCCTGACGGAGTCGCACCGTGGCCCGTGGCTTCGATCTCGAAGCGGCTTCGGCCCACCTCGCCAAGCGCGATCGCGCGCTGGCCAAGTGGATGAAACGCATCGGCCCGATCGAGATGGACGGTTGGCGGAAGCCGTTCGACACCGTCGATGCGCTGTCGCGTTCGATCCTCTACCAGCAGCTCTCCGGCAAGGCCGCGGCGACCATCGTCGCGCGCGTCGAGGCGGCTGCGGGTTCCCGCAAGCTGGTGCCGGAGGCCCTTGGCCGGCTGGATGACGCGGCACTACGCGCCTGCGGTGTTTCTGGCAACAAGGTACTGGCCCTGCGCGACCTGTGTCGGCGGGCCGAGGCCGGCGAGGTGCCCCGTGCCCGCGTCTTGCCCCGGGTGGACGACGCGACACTGATCGAACAGCTCACCGCCGTGCGTGGCATCGGTCGCTGGACCGTCGAGATGCTGCTGATCTTCCGCCTCGGCAGGTCCGACGTGTTGCCGGTGGACGACCTCGGCGTGCGCAGGGGCGCGCAGGTGCTCGATGGCCTCGAGGTCGCGCCGACGCCAAGGGAATTGCTGGCCCGAGGGGCCGCCTGGGGGCCCTACCGGACCCTCGCGAGCCTCTACCTGTGGCGCATCGCCGATGGCGAGGGCGTGGTGGAGCCGGCGAAGAAGGTCAAGCGCTCGCAGGACTGAGCCAGCACCAGTGCCATGGCTCGTAGGTGATGCCGTGCGGGTTGCCGCGCGGGTAGCTCAAGCGGAAGCCGAAATCGCCGGCGCGCCGCTGGAGCCAGCGGAAGGCCGGCGTGTGTTCGAAGCTTTCCTCGGCCGGCTGTTCACCCGGCGTGCCGATGTCCAGCGCACGCCCGCTGTGGTGCTCCGAGTGCCCCGGCGCCGCGTTGACGCGCAGGATGGCCTCAAGCGAGAGTCCTCGCGCGAATTTCCTTTCGAAGATGCCTCGCTGGTAGGCATGGCTGCGGAAGCCGGAAATCGCCTCCAGGACGACGCCGTCCTGCCGTGCCGCGTCGCGCATCGCCTGCCATGCCCGCGACGCCGGGGCGAGCAGCCACAGGGCACGCCGCCAGCGATCGCGTCCGGCGAAAGCCAGGAGGCGCGGTTCCTCGTGGAAGGGCAGGCCGCTCGCCTCGGCATAGCCGGCAGGCAGGCCCATCGCCGCATTGGCTTCGTGCACCGCATCGCCGGGAAGCGTGCCCCGCGAGGCGATCGATGCCGCCGGGTCGCGCCCGTCGAGCACGGCGCTCGCCGCGACGGCGGCCTCGATGCCCGGCTCGCGCCGTAGCCCCGGGCGCAGCGGTACGAGTCCGGCCGGGCCCAGCGTGGCGAGAAAACGGCCGTCGCGCTTGCGACGCAGCACGAGGTCGGCACCGGCGATCCGACGCGCGTCCGCCGTCGCGCGCGCACGGCACAGGGGCGCGGGCCAGAGTTCGATGTCCGGCGTGTTGACGAGGAAGCGTGGCGGGGCGCGCATCGGCGCAGTCTATTCGCCGTCGGCGACGCCGTCGTCTGCCGGGGGCTTCGGCAGGCGTCCGGCCTTCCTCAGCGCCTCGCGCAGCACGTATTCGATCTGGGCGTTCACCGAGCGCAGATCGTCGTCGGCCCAGCGCTGGACCGCGTCGAGCACCGGGGCGGAGATGCGCAGCGGGTAGGCCTTTTTCTCGCTCATCGCGGTTCAGTGCCTTCGGGGCGTCGTTGGTCCGAGCGCCATCCGGATGACGGGCCACTGAAGGACCACCACGAGGGCGAGCGTGGCGATCGTTGCCGCCCGGGGGGGCAGGGTGAGGACAGCAAGGCCCATGGCCACCACGATGGTGCCGATCACCACCATCCACAGGCCGAGGTGCCGGCCCAGTTCGACGAGCGGGGCCCCCTCGGCGCCGGTGCGCCGGCCGAGGGGGGCGAGGCCCTGTCCCGACCGCCAGCGCACGCCCACGACGAGCGCCGGGATGGCGCTGGCGAGGAGCACGATACCGCCGAAGGTCTGGTCGTTCATGGCGCCGGACCCCCGGTCACTTCGCGACGAAACGGGAGAGCCCGAACACCAGCCGTACGACCACGAGCCCGACCAGCGCGACGAGCCCCAGTGTCGCGAGGAGGATCCGCTCCTCGGGCAGGAACGCCACAGCGGCGGCAAACGGGACATGGATCGCGCCGAGGAGGATCAACGACTGTCCGACGAACCGTCCGAGGCCGGACGGGTCCTTCACCTTCCGCGGGTCGACGCCGGCCAGCAAGTGCAGCGCGCGACCGCTGCGGAAGTACAGGCCGATCGCCAGCAGGGGCGCGGCGGCGGCAAGGACGACGAGTGCGGCAAGGGTCTGCTCGTTCATGGTGCGCCTCAGTGATGCAGGGTGCCGGTGTTCACGACGGGCTGTGTGCCGCGCTCGCCGCAGAGCACGACGAGCAGGTTCGACACCATCGCAGCCTTGCGCTCCTCGTCGAGCTGGATCTTGCCGGCGTGGTCGAGCTGCTCCAACGCCATGTGGACCATGCTGACCGCGCCTTCGACGATACGGCTGCGCGCGGCGATGATCGCCGCGGCCTGCTGGCGCTGCAGCATGGCCTGCGCGATCTCCGGCGCATAGGCGAGGTGGCTGATGCGGGCTTCCAACACGGTCACACCCGCGGCGCCGAGGCGCTCCTGGATCTCTTCCTTGAGGTGCTGGTTGATCTCGGTCGCGTGGCTGCGCAGTGCGATCTGGCTGTTCGCGCCGGCGCCATCGTGGCCGTCGTAGGGGTAGCTGGTGGCCATCTGGCGCAACGCCGCTTCCGACTGCACGTGCACGAAATTCTCGTAGTCGTCGACCTGGAAAACGGCCTCGGCGGTGTCGTGCACCTGCCAGACCACCACGGCAGCGATCTCGATGGGCGAACCGTCGAGGTCGTTCACCTTCAGCTTGCTGGATTCGAAATTGCGGACGCGCAGCGAGACCGGCTTCTTCGAGTAGAACGGGTTGGCCCATTTCAGGCCCGCATCGCGCGCCGTGCCGACGTATCGCCCGAACAGCTGCAGTACCACGCCGTTGTTCGGTTGGACCATGAAGAAGCCGCACCAGCACAGGATCAGGAGCAGCGTGCCGAGGCCGTTGAGGGCGATCAGTCCGCCCGGTGCGTCCATCCCGTCCAATACGGGGAAGGCGGCGAAGTTCGCCACGCTGAGGACCAGCAGGGCAAACAGCATCGGGACGCCGGGCAGGGGGGTATGGACGCGCTCGTTCATGGTCGGGCTCCGGGAAGGGCCCGACTATCTGATATCAGATTGATATCTTCGTCAATGGGCGTCGAGCGGAAAGTAAACCAGGGGGCTGGGGCGTTGCTCGCCCGCCACCCACAGCTGTCGCCCGTCGAGCGAGTAGCCCATGGCTTCGGCCTGCGGCATCCAGGCGAAATCGAGGCGCTGGGGGGTCGCCAAAGCGCCGGACCAGTGCGCTCCGGGGTCGCGGCGGTAGAGATAGACCGCCTGGTAGTTGAGGATCGCCAACGTGCGGCCATCGGGACTCAGGTCGGCGGCGGTGACCTGCGAGCGGTAGCGGCCATAGACGGGGTTCTGCGCGAGTTCGGCGGCGGAGGGTTGGGCGATGCCTCCCAGGCGGCCAATGCGTTGGGCGGTCTGGAGGCTGTCCCCGTCGGGGCGGAGGGCGATCCGGAACAACTCGGGCGGCACGCGTTTCTTCGACACCAGCAGCACCTCGCCGGCGACGGCGTCCACGGCCACCGCCTCGCAATCGCGCGCGCCGTCCGGCCACCGGAACCGCAGCGTCCAGGCGGGGCTGAGGCGCATGCCATCCCTGATGTCCGCGGGCTCCTCGATCACCACGAGGTCGAGCACATCGCGCAGGCCTCCGTTGTCGCCCGTGTCCGCCACCAGCAGGTAGCGCTTGCCGTCGAGGTCGAAGGCCGCGAGGTCTTCCCAGTCGATGTTGCGCGTGCCGTCGATGGTGATGCTCGCCATCCGTGCGCCAGCCGCCGACATGAGGTGCAGCTCGGCGGCATGGCCGCTGTCGTTGTGCACCCAGAGGGCCCCGGGCCGTGCGCGCGATGCGCCGAGGCCGCTGGTTTCCGCGAGTCGGGCATCGGCCATCACGCCACCGATCGCGGGGGCGGGCGTCGAGCGGGGCGGTTTCGCCGCGGACAGCGGCAAGGCGCTGCCGAGCATCGGCAGCAGCAGGACGAAGGTTCGAAGGGGCATCGAGCGTGGTTCCGTTCGTCGCCAGCATGCCCAGCGGGCTTCGGGGCGACAAGTCGTGCCGGTAGACTTCACGTCTCGCCTCACAGGATTCCACGATGTCCCGCGACCCCGAACAGCCCGTGTCCGTGACGATCGGTACGCCGCTGTCGCCCACCGCCACCCGCGTGCTCTTCCTCGGCAGCGGCGAGCTGGGCAAGGAAGTGGCCCTCGAGCTGCAGCGCCTGGGTGTCGAGGTGGTCGCCGCCGACCGCTACGCCGACGCGCCGGCCATGCAGGTCGCGCACCGCTCCCATGTGCTGAACATGCTCGACCCCGAGGCGTTGCAGGCGCTGATCGACAGGGAACGGCCGCACCTCGTCGTTCCGGAGATCGAGGCCATCCACACGCCCACCCTGGTGGGGATGGAGGCGCGGGGGCAGCGGGTGATCCCCACCGCACGCGCCGCCCGCCTGACGATGGACCGCGAAGGCATCCGTCGTTTGGCGGCGGAGACGCTTGGCCTGCCGACGTCGCCCTATCGCTTCGTCGACACCGAGGCCGAGTACCGCGACGCCGTCGCGGCGCTGGGCATGCCCTGCGTGGTCAAGCCGCTGATGTCGAGCTCGGGCAAGGGCCAGAGCGTCGTGCGCAGCGAGGCCGACATCGCCCAGGCCTGGGCCTACGCCCAGACCGGTGGCCGCGCAGGGCAGGGGCGCTGCATCGTCGAGGGCTTCATCGACTTCGACTACGAGATCACCCTGCTCACGGTGCGCCATCGCGATGGCACCACGTTCTGCCCGCCGGTCGGGCACCTTCAGGTGGACGGCGACTACCGCGAGAGCTGGATGCCGCAGCCCATGAGCCCGGCGGCACTGGCGGAAGCCGAACGCATCGCCAAGGCCGTCACCGACGACCTCGGCGGTTGGGGCCTGTTCGGCGTCGAGCTGTTCGTCAAGGGCGACGCCGTGTGGTTCTCGGAAGTGAGCCCGCGCCCGCACGACACCGGCCTCGTCACGCTGATGGGGCAGGAGCTCTCGGAATTCGCGCTGCATGCCCGCGCCATCCTCGGCCTGCCCATCCCGAACCTGCGTGCGTTCGGACCGGCCGCCTCCTGCGCGATTGTCGCGGAAGGCCATGGCGTGCCGGTGTTCGAGCACGTCGACGCGGCCCTCGTGGAGCCCGACACCGGCCTGCGCCTGTTCGGCAAGCCGCGCGTCGAAGGCAGCCGTCGGGTGGCGGTGACGTTGGCTCGCGATGTGGACGTCGAGGCGGCCCGTGCCAAGGCGCGGCGTGCCGCCGCGGCGCTGGCGGTGCGGCTGGCCTGAGTCAGCGCGCCGCCGGAGCGGCGGTGCGCGGGAAGCCGAGCGCGAAGGTCGGTGGTTCGCCGTCGGGGAAGCGCAGGCTGAGCTCGACGTCGAGGGCTTTTCCGCAGCCGATGACGTTCCACATCTCCACGCGGTCGGCGATGGCGGCGGCCGAGCTGGCGTCACTGCGCAGCACGGCGGGCGGGGCGCCCCGGACATCGATTCGCTCTGGCGATTCGCAGGCCATCAGCTTGGTGGCCACCGGCAGCAGCTCGTCGATCACCTCGCGACGCGTGTCCTCGTCGAGCGTCGCGCCGCGTACCGGCAGCACGGGCTCGCCGCGCAGCGTGAAGCGGAGCTTGCTGCAGGTGTAGACCAGCGTGTCCGCATCAGCACGCTCATGCTGGCGCCCGGCCTGTTCGCGGATCGCCGCATCGATGGCCTCGCGGGACTGCGATTGCGCGGCGGCGAGGCGTTCGATCAGCGAAGCGGCCTCGGCGAGGGTTTCCGCGCGACGCTGCCGCCATTGCGCGAGTTCGGCCTCGAACGGGGCGTCACGGAACTCTGGCAATCCGCGACAGCGCCCGACGAGCGCCGGGAAGGTGATCGCTTCCGCATGGCGCTCCACGAGCCGCTGTTGCGCTCGCTCGCCGGCCTCGAGTACGCCGGGCTGGACGAGGAGGAGGAGGGCGATCGCCCCAGGGCCACGCCACGTCATCGGCCCGACTCCACCGTCCCGCGCGGGGCGTCGAGGTCGAGATCCATCCACACCATCCGGTGGTCGCTGGCGCCGACCCAGTCAGCCCCCGGCTGTCCGGCGAGAGGCCAGAACACCCCGCTGTCGATGATCCGGAAGCCCACCGAAGGCAGCACGAAGTCGAGATGCAGGTTGCCGCTGGCGCCGCCGAACTGGCTGGTATCCTGCGCTGGATCGCCGCGGTGTCGCCGATTGGCGCCGCCGCTCTCGCGAGCACTCCGCGTTGCCCCTTCGCTGGTCGGGAACGCGTGCCGCAGCACGCGCGGGTGCTCGATCAGCCCGACGATCGCCTCGCGGTGCCCATCGCCGTCGTTGGGGTCGTTGTTGAGGTCGCCGGCGATGACGAAGCGCGCGCCGCTCGGCAGACCGCCGCAGCGGCCCTGGTCGTCGCAGAGCCACGCGGCGCCGCGATCGTCGAGGTAATGGCGCCACAGCGTGAGCTCATCGGCGTTGCGCAGGCCGTTGCGATCCTCGGGGCCGTCGAACACCGGCGGCGTCGGGTGCGCGGCGAGGAGGTGCACCACGCCGCCGGGCGTCCGCACCGGCACGTCCCAGTGCGATTTCGAGGACAGCCTGAGCTTCGGCCACACCGTGTCGTCATACCACCAGCGGCCGGTCGTCGGGTCCTTCGGGCGGCGGGCGCCGGGCATCACCGACCACGGCAGCGTCTGGAACGTGCGGACCGCCGCGGTGTCGATCGGGTATCGCGACAGTACGAGCATCCCGTATTGGCCCGGGTGCAGGCCGTAGCCGAAGGCATCCTCGCCGTGCAGGCGTCCCGGGCCGCCGAGGCGCCCATCGCCATTGAGGTCCATGCCGCTGGGCTCGCCGGTGTTCACCGGTGCGAGGTAGCGGTAGGGGTAGTGGATCGGGGCCTCGCCGTGCTGGCCGACCTCGAGGTACTCGCGCTGGAACACGTCGGCCAGCGCGCCCTTCGCGTCGAAGTCGAACTCGTTCAGCAGCAGCAGGTCCGGGCGCTGGCGCTGGATCACCGCGGCGATGTGCCGGGCCTTCGCGTCCTCGCCACCGGCCAAGCGCGCGCGAACGCCGTCGGCCACCTCGGCGTACAGCGAGACGTTGTAGGTCGCCACGCGCAGGGGCGGGGGCGCGTCAGCCATGGCTGGCGTCCCCGCGCAGCCGGCCAGCAGCACGGCGGCGCCCAGCGCCGCGAGCGCGGCGCGGAAGAAAACCCTCATTCATGATCCTCATCGAAAGCAATCCAGTGGCCGTTCCACAGCCGCTCGAGCGGTTGGAACCGGCGCTTGTAGTCCATCTTCGGGTGGCCTTTCAGCCAGAACCCGAGGTACAGGTGCGGGCGAGCCGTCTCGGCGGCCCAGGCGATCTGCCCGAGGATCGCCTGCGTGCCGAGGCTGCGATTCTCGAACGCAGGATCGTAGAAGGTGTACACGGCGGACAGCGCGTTGGCCGTGACGTCGGTGACCGCGACCGCGACGAGGCGGCCCTCCAGCCGCCATTCGAAGAAGCGCGTCGGGCTCCAGTCGCCGATCAGGAACTGGTCGAACTCCTCGGGCGTCGGCTCCGCCATCGGGCTGTCGGGGTGGCGGGCGCCGAGGTAGCGCGCGTAAAGGTCGAACAGCTCGTCACTGCGCCGGGCCGGGCCGACGGTCATCACGAGGTCGGCGTTGCGCTTCGCGATGCGACGCTGCGTGCGGTCGGGCCGGAAGCGCGCCACTGGCAGCCGGATCGGCAGGCAGGCGCTGCAGCTGCCGCAGTGGGGGCGGTAGACGTGGCGACCGGAGCGACGGAAGCCGAGCGCCAGCGCGGGTTCGTAGACCGCGGCGAGGGCGGGTTCCTGCGGGTCGAGCACGAGGTCGCGGGCCTGCCGGTCGGGCCAATAGCCGCAGGCGTGGGCCTGCGTCAGGTACACCCGGATGTCGGTCAGCGCGCCCATGGCCCGAGTGTAACTTCCGGCACGGGCTCGCCGGCGGCCGAGGGCGGAGGATCGCGGGGTCGCCAGCCTGACGAACCTACCGTGGAGTGAACCATGTCGATCGAACGTCGTGACGTCCTGAAACTCGGTGCCCTTGCCGCCGCGGTGACGCTGGCCGGCGCAGGCCGTGCCCAAACGCCGGGCGCCGCCCCGGGCGAGACCCGCAACGCCACGCGCAAGCTCTCGATCCTGATCCTCGGCGGCACCGGGCTCACCGGCCCGCACCAGGTGGCGTACGCGCTGTCGCGCGGCCACGAGGTGACGATCTTCAACCGCGGCCGCAAGCAGCGCGAATGGCCGGGCAGCGTCGAGCAACTGCTCGGCGACCGCGACGTCAACGACTACAAGAGCCTCGCCGCCGAAGTGGCGAAAGGCCGCCGCTGGGACATCTGCATCGACAACCCGAGCAGCGTGCCGCACTGGATCCGCGACGCCGCCACGGTTCTGAAGGGCCACGTGGGCGGCTACATGATGATCTCCAGCCTCTCGGCCTACGCGGACAGCGCGACGCCGGGGGACGACGAGAGCGCCGCGCTGGCGACCTTCGAGGGCGATCCGCTGGCCGAGACGATGACCAGCCTGCGCGCCGACATGGCCAAGTTCGCCGGCTTGAAGGCGGCCACCGAGGCCGAGACGCTCAAGCACTTCGGTAACGCCGCCACGCTGGTGCGCCCCGGCCTGATCGTCGGCCCCGGCGACGAGACCGACCGCTTCACCTACTGGCCGATGCGCCTCGCCAAGGGCGGCGAGGTGCTGGCCCCCGGCGACGGCCGCGACCCGGTGAAATACATCGATGCCCGCGATCTTGGCGAGTGGATGATCCGCCTCGCCGAAGCAGGCGCCACCGGCGCCTACAACGCCATCGGCCCCGGCTACCCGCTCGACATGGCCGGCCTGCTGTATGGCATCCGCGCCAGCACCACGGCCGGCGCGCGACTCACGTGGGTGCCGACCGAGTTCCTGATGGCGCAGGCGGTCACCCCGTGGGGCGACATGCCGGTGTGGGTGCCCGGGCAGGGCGACAGCGCCGGCTTCCACACCCGCAGCAATGCGAAGGCGATCGCCGCGGGGCTGACCTTCCGCAGCCTCGCCGACACCGTCGAGGCGACGCGCGCCTGGTTCGCCGCCCAGCCCGAGGAGCGCCGTAACGCACCGCTGCGCGCCGGCATCACGCCGGAGCGCGAGGCCGAAGTGCTGGCCGCGTGGAAGGTGCAGGCCGCGACGCCGGCCTGAGCCTCAGGCCAGCGTGCCGAGGCGCTGGCCGAGCACCACCGGCGCTTCCGCGGGAATCGTCTCCATCGAGGCGAGCATCGACTTCGGGAACAGCAGCACCACGGTGCTGCCGTAGTTGAAGCGCGCCATCTCGGCGAAGCGCTCCAGCGTGATGCCCTTGCCGCGCCAGTCCTTGCGGATCACGCGGTCGGCGTAGGCCGGGATCTCCTCGCCGCTCCAGACCGTCTCCACGCCGGAGACGAGGATCGCGCCGACCATCACCGCCACGAAGGGGCCGTGCTCGCCCTCGAAGTGGCAGACCAGCCGCTCGTTGCGGGCGAACAGGCGCGGGATCGCCCGGGCGGCCCAAGGCGCCACGCTGAACAGGCGGCCCGGGACGTGGGCGGTCTCGACCAGCGTGCCGGCCAGGCTCATGTGCACGCGGTGGTAGTCGCGCGGGCTGAGGTAGACGTTGGCGAACCAGCCGTCGCGGTAGGCCTCGGCCTTCGTCTCGTCGGCGAGGAACTCGGCGGCCGTGAAGTGCTGGCCCTTGGCCTGGAAGAGGCGGCCCTCCTCGATACGGCCCATCTGCGCGATCTTGCCGTCGGCCGGGCAGAGCACGGCCTTGGGATCGGCGTCCGCCACGCGCGCCCCGGCTTTCAGCGGTCGGGTGAAGAACGCATTGAAGCTGGGGTAGCTCTCCGGGTCCGGGTTCGCCGCCTCGGCGAGGTTCACGTTGAACTTCCGCACCACGGTGGTGATCAGCCAGCGCTTCAAGGGCCGCCACTCCGAGCGCGCCAGCCGGTAGGCGAGGCTCGAGAGGAACCGGTGCGGAAGGAGGTACTGGAGGACGACGGCCGGACTCACGGGGCGGCTCCGGCGAGGCGGGCGAGGTCGCGGGCCACGGCCTGCGGATCGATCGTCGCGATGGCACCGCCGCCGACCGTGGCGCCGGCGGGCATCTGAGGGCGGATCACCCCGGCCACGCGCACCTCGGGGTCGAGCAGCACCATCGAGCCGCTGTGATCCATGGTGTACGTGTTCCCGAGTGGCACCTTCCGGTACACGAGGCTGAGGCTGCTCGTGAAGGCCTCGAGTGCGGCGGGATCGGGCTGGGTCGCCGCCAGCGTGGCCGGATGGAAGTGGCGCGCGTAGCCGGCGAGCAGTTCCGGGGTGTCGCGTTCCGGGTCGATCGAAACGAACAGCAGTCGCGGACGCTGCGCGTCGGGCAGGGCTTCCCAGGCCTTCTGCGCCTTCGCCATGTCGGTGAGGGTGGTCGGGCACACGTCCGGGCACGACACGAAGCCGATGAACACGACCGTCCAGCGGCCGCGCAGGGCATCGGCGGTCACCGGGCCGTCCGCCGAGACCAGCTCGAAGGCCGGGATGGCGCGGGGGGCGGGGTAAGGGGTGATCGCCTCGAAGGCGGGCAGGGCCGAAGCCCCGCCGTTGCGCGCCAGCCAGCGTTCGCCAGCAAGCAGGCCGAGGCCGGCGAACACCGCCGCCACGATCACCAGCAGAAAGGTCCGATTGAACATGAAAATGCCGCCAAACCATCAGGATCAGGCCGCAAAGTATAGGGGCGCTGGCTATACTCGGGCGCTTGTCCCGTGAAGCCCGCTTCGGGCCGCCAAGCCGCATGCCTGCCGAACTCCAGACGATCATCGACCTCATCCGCTACGGCGCCAGCCGCTTCGGGGAGGCCGGCCTGACCTTCGGCCACAGCTACGACAACGCCATGGACGAGAGCACCCAACTCGTGCTCCACGCCCTGCGCCTGCCGCACGACCTGAACCCGATCTACGGCCAGTCGCGCGTCACCGCCGACGAGAAGGCGAAGGTGCTCGGCCTGTTCCAGCGCCGCATCGACGAGCGCGTGCCGGCCTGCTATCTGACCGGCGAGGCCTGGTTCGCCGGCCTGTCGTTCAAGAGCGATTCGCGCGCCCTGGTGCCGCGCAGTCCGATCGCCGAGCTGATCCTCAACGGCTTCCAGCCGTGGATCGGCGACGTCGAGGTGCGCGACGCGCTCGACCTCTGCACCGGCGGCGGCTGCATCGCCATCGCGATGGGCCACTACAACCCGTCCTGGAACGTGGACGCGGTCGACCTGAGCCCCGAGGCCCTGTCGCTGGCCCGCGAGAACGTCGCGCGGCTCGATGCCCGCAACGTGACCCTGCACCACGGCGACCTGTACGGCCCGCTGACCGGCCGGCACTACGACCTGATCGTCACCAACCCGCCCTACGTCACCAACGCCGAAACCGACGCCTTGCCGGCCGAGTATTCGCACGAGCCGGAGATGGCCCTGCGCGCCGGCGACGACGGCCTCGACCTGGTGCTGAAGATCCTCCGCGACGCCCCGCTGCACCTGCGCAAGCACGGCGTGCTGATCTGCGAAGTCGGCGAAAGCCAGCAGCACCTCGAGCGCCTGCTGCCCGACGTGCCCTTCGCGTGGATCGAGTTCAAGGTGGGGCAGATGGGCATCTTCGCCCTGCACCACGACGACCTCGTCGCCCACCACGCCGAGATCGCCCGCTTGGCGAGCCAACGCCCCTGACACGGACGCCTGACGCGCATGGCCAGCAACACCTTCGGGCAGCTCCTCGCGGTCACCACCTTCGGCGAGAGCCATGGGCCGGCCATCGGCTGCGTCATCGACGGCTGCCCGCCCGGCCTCAGCCTAGCGCCGGAAGAGTTCCGCCACGACCTCGAGCGCCGCGCCACCGGCCGCTCGCGCCACACCTCGCAGCGCCACGAGGCCGACGAGGTCGAGATCCTCTCGGGCGTGTTCGAAGGCAAGACCACCGGCACGCCGATCGCCCTGCTGATCCGCAACGTCGATGCGAAGTCGAAGGACTACGCCAAGATCAGCGAGCAGTTCCGCCCGGGCCACGCCGACTACGCCTACTGGCAGAAGTACGGCATCCGCGACCCGCGCGGTGGCGGCCGCAGCTCGGCCCGCGAGACGACGATGCGCGTCGCGGCCGGCGTCATCGCCAAGAAGTGGCTGCGCGAGCGCTTCGGCGTCACCGTCCGCGCCTGCGTCAGCCAGCTGCACACGATCACGCCGAACGGCTGGGACTGGTCGGTGGTCGAGGACAGCCCGTTCTTCTGGCCGGATGCCGCCCAGGTGCCCGAGCTTGAGGCCTTCATGGACGCCCTGCGCAAGTCCGGCGATTCGGTCGGCGCGCGGGTGCGCGTCGAGGCCCACGGCGTGCCGCCGGGCTGGGGCGAGCCAATCTACGGCAAGCTCGACGGCGAGCTCGCGGCCGCGATGATGTCGATCAACGCGGTGAAGGGCGTCGAGATCGGCGCCGGCTTCGCCAGCGTCGGCCAGCTCGGCACCGAGCACCGCGACCTGATGCATCCGGACGGCTTCGCCAGCAACCACGCCGGCGGCGTGCTGGGCGGCATCAGCACGGGGCAGGCCGTCACCTGCGAGGTCGCCTTCAAGCCCACCTCCAGCCTGCGCCTGCCGGGCCCGACGGTCGACGTGCACGGCAACGCCGTCGAGGTCATCACCACCGGGCGCCACGACCCCTGCGTGGGCCTGCGCGCGCCGCCGATCTGCGAGGCCATGATGGCCCTAGTGCTGATGGACCAGGCCCTGCGCCATCGCGCCCAGTGCGGTGACGTCGGCGAGGTCGCGCCGCGCGTGGCAGGCGAGGGCGGCGGCCCAGCCGTTGGGAAAGCGGGTGAGCGAAAACCCTAGCCTCGGGCGTCATGCTTCCGAGGCCCGGGGCCGCTGAATCCGCGTCGCGGGCGTTGTGCCCGCGCGCCCTGCGCAGGCGCACCGCGCCGCGCACCCAGATCGCTCAACGACACTCATTCGAAAAGGACCCTCCATGTCGAACCGCTTCAAGGTCGCCGTCGTCGGCGCCACCGGCGCCGTCGGTGAAACCATGCTTTCCATCCTCGCCGAGCGGAAGTTCCCCGCCAGCGAGGTCATCGCCCTCGCCAGCGAGCGCTCCGCCGGCACCAAGGTCGACTTCGGGAACCACAAGCTGACCCTCCAGGACCTCGCCACCTTCGATCCGACCGGCGTCGATTTCGCCCTGTTCTCCGCCGGCGGCGACATCTCGCGCGAGTACGCGCCGAAGTTCGCTGCCGTAGGCGCCATCGTCATCGACAACAGCTCGGCCTTCCGCATGGACGCCGACGTGCCGCTGGTGGTGAGCGAGGTGAACCCGGAAGCGCTGGAGTCGATCCCGCGCGGCATCGTCGCCAACCCGAACTGCTCGACCATGCAGATGGTCGTCGCGCTGAAGCCGATCCATGACGCCGTCGGCATCACCCGCATCAATGTCGCGACCTACCAGTCGACGTCGGGCGCCGGCCGCTCGGGCCCGGAGGAACTGGGCCGGCAGACCGCCGCGCTGCTGCGCTTCGAGGACCCGAACCCGACGCGCTTCCCGGTGCAGATCGCCTACAACCTGATCCCGCAGATCGATGCCTTCACCGACAACGGCTACACCAAGGAGGAGATGAAGCTGGTCCACGAGACCCGCAAGATCCTCGGCGACGCCAGCATCCAGGTGAACCCGACGGCGGTGCGCGTGCCGGTCTTCTTCGGGCATTCCGAGGCGGTGCATCTCGAGACCCGCGACAAGATCACGGCGGCGCAGGCGCGTGCCCTGCTCGAGAAGGCACCGGGTATCGAAGTGGTGGACAACCCCGCCGCGGGCGAGTGGCCGACGCCGGTCACGCACGCGTCCGGCAGCGACCCGGTCTATGTCGGCCGCATCCGCGAGGACATCTCCCACCCGCGCGGCCTGAGCCTGTGGATCGTGGCCGACAACATCCGCAAGGGCGCCGCCCTGAACGCGGTGCAGGTCGCCGAGCTGCTGGCGGCCAAGCGCGGCTGACCGAAATCCTTGGCGGATCAGGGGCATTCGGCTTACTGTTGCGGCGGTTTTCAAGTGTTGACGTTCGGCCGGGTCCCCGCCGGCCGCGTCTTGGGAGAAAGGCATGAAGCACGCGGTGAAGGTCCTTCCCCTGGCCATGGCGCTCGCGTTCGTCGCGAACGACGCCCATGCGCTGGGCCTCGGCACGCTCGAAGTGAAGTCGCAGCTCAACCAGCCGCTGGTCGCGGAAATCCCGCTGATCGGCGTCGGCCCCGGTGAGCTCGACGCGCTGAGCGTTCGGCTGGCCCCGCCCGAGGCGTTCGATCGCGTCGGCCTGCCTCGCCCCGCCGGCGTCACCGCCAACCTCCAATTCAGCATCGGCCGAAACGCGCGCGGCGAACCCGTGGTCCGCGTCACCACATCGAATCGCGTCGACGATCCGTTCGTCGCCTTCCTCCTCGAAGCCGAGTGGGGCAAGGGCAGCGTCGTGCGTGAGTTCACCGCGCTGGTCGATCCGCCCCACATCGCCGCGGCCAAGGTCACGCCGATGAGTGCGCCCACCGTGTCTGCGGCACCAGCGCCGGCGCCCGAGCCGGCCCGCGAAGTTCCGCGGCCGTCGGTGCCATCGCCGCCGGTGGCCGAGGCGGAGCCCGCGCCGCTCGCCGAGCCGTTGGCGCCGGAGCCGGCGCCATCGCCTGCGCCGGCTCCTGTGGCCGCCCCCCAGCCCGCTCCGCCGGCGCCGCAGCCCGTGGTCGCGGATGCCTCGCCGCCGCCGCAACCCCAGGCGTCGCCTGCGCCGGCCGCGATTCCGTCGGCCACGCCCGGCAGCCACGAGGTTGCGGAGGGCGAGACGCTCTGGCGCATCGCCTCGTCGAACCAGCAGGGCGCTTCGGTCGCCCAGATGATGCTTGCCATCCAGCGCGCGAACCCTGACGCGTTCCTGCGCGACAACATCAACTTGCTGCGGAAGGGGGCCGTCCTCCGCATCCCGACGGCCGACGATGCACGCGACGTCGCCAGTCGCGAGGCGGAAGCGCGCGTGCGCGAGCAGATGGCCGCGTGGCGTAGCCTTGCGCCTGCACCGGGGCCGACGCCGGCACCGGGTGAGTCCCCGCCGGTTGGGCTGCCCCCCGCAGCAACGCCACGGGTCGCCGACCGCCCCGCAGGGGAGCCACCTGCGCCCGCAGGCACCGGCCGACTCGAAATCGCCCCGCCGGCCGGTGACGGTGCGGTCGCGGCCCAGTCCGGCGCCTCTTCCGGCGGCTCCGGCAGCGAGCTGCGCGCCGAACTCGAGCAGGCGCGCGAAGACCTCTCCGCGCGCGAAGCCGAGCTTCGCGAACTGCGTTCCCGGCTCACCGAGCAGGAATCGCTGGCGAACGAGCAGAAGCGCCTCATCGAACTGAAGGACAGCCAGCTCAGTGCGATGGAGCAGGCCCTGCGCGAGCAGCGCACGGGCGTCGACGCTGCGGCGCCGACGGACGCCCCGGCCTCCGCCGTGGTGGACGCATCGTTGGCCACGCCCGCTCCCGACGTGGTTGCATCGACCGCCACGCCGACGCCCGAGGTCGCCGCCGTGCCTGCCGCCCCGCCGGAGCCCGTACCGCCGGAGCCCGTACCGGCGGAGACGCCGCCGCAGGCCACCGCCTCCTGGTACAGCAATCCCATGGTGCTGGGCGCCGGTGGTCTGGTGCTGGTGGGTGGACTCGTCGGCCTGTTGCTCCGGCGCCGCCGAGGCACTGAGCCGAAGCGCCCTCTGCCCAGCGTGCCCGCCGTCTCGCCGTCGCGTTCCCGCCTGTCCGACGATGAGGATTTCCTGTCCAACCTGCCGGCCCCGGCCGCCGACGAGTCGACGGCGGCCGTCGTCGATGCGGTCGTGCCGCCTGTGGCGCAGCCACCGGCCGACGTCGATCCGGTGCCGGCGCTGAACCCGGTGCTGCGCGAGCTCGAGACGAGCATCGACCGCGCGCCTGCCGATCTCGATGCCCACGTCGCCCTTCTGCGCCAGCTCTACAACACGGGTGAAAGCGAGTCCTTCCTGAAGGCCGCTGAGCGCATGCGTTCGCACGTGCAGACCTCGGGTGACCCCCGTTGGCGCGAGGTCGTGGTGATGGGCATGGGTTTGGTGCCGGGCCATGCGCTGTTCCGTGAGCTGCAGTGGAATCCGATCGCCGGCATCGATGTCCGCACCCGTCCGGCCGCCGCCGAGGCTTCGCCACCCGCGGCGCCCGTCCCCTCCACGTTCGACGAGCGCGAAACGGCCGAGCGTCCGACGGTCGAGTTGCCGGCCGTGGACGAGGCTGGCATGGATGACACCCGGCTTGAGTTGGCCAAGGCGTACATCGAGATCGGCGACGTCGACGGCGCCCGCGGCATGCTCGAGGAAGTGCTGGCCGAGGGCAGTGCGACCGCGCGCATGGAAGCCGAGCGCCTGCTGAAATCGATCGGCTGAGGTCGCGGCCGCGGGCTTGCCCACGCGGCCTTTCCACATGCGTTACGCACTCGGCATCGAATACGACGGCAGCGGTTTCCTGGGATGGCAGCGGCTTTCCCACGGCGATTCGGTGCAGGGCGCGGTCGAGGCGGCGCTGGCCTCGATCCTCCAGCACCCGGTCGACGCGGTATGCGCGGGGCGCACCGATGCGGGCGTGCATGCGACCCAGCAGGTCGTGCATCTCGACACCGCCGTCGAGCGCCCGCTCCGCGCCTTCGTCGAGGGCACCAATACGCGCCTTCCGTCCGCCATCCGCGTGCTCTGGGCCCAGCCGGTCGCCGACGCCTTCCATGCCCGCCACTCCGCGAGGGCGCGCCGCTATCGTTACCGCTTGTTGAACCGTCGCGTGCGCCCCGCCTTGATGCGCGAGCACCTGAGCTGGGAGCCGAGGCCGCTCGACGCCGCGGCGATGCATCGCGCCGCGCAGTTGCTGCTCGGAGAAAACGATTTCAGTGCCTTTCGCACCGCGCAGTGCCAGGCCCGGCACCCGATGCGCGACCTCCATGCGATCACGGTCCGCCGCGAGGACGAGCAGGTTGTCGTCGAGGTGCAGGCCAACGCCTTCCTGCACCACATGGTCCGCAACATCGTCGGGAGCCTGATGGTGGTGGGGCGCGGCGAGCGTCCGGAATCCTGGATCGCCGAACTGCTCGCCGGCCGCGATCGCACCGTCGCGGGCCCGACGGCGCCCGCGGCCGGGCTGACGTTCCTGGGCCCGCGCTACCCGCGCAACTGGGTCTTGCCGGAAGCCGTCAGCCTGCCCGAGGCTTGGATCGACCGTCCGCGCCCGCTGGCCGCCCTGCCTTACGCGGATCGGGACGCATGACGTTCGCACGCCGCTTTTTCCTTCCACGCCGCCCATGACCCATCGAACCCGCATCAAGTTCTGCGGCCTCACGCGGCCGGGCGATGTGCGCCTCGCCGGCGAACTCGGCGTCGACGCTCTCGGATTCATCTTCGTGCCGGGCAGCCGTCGCGCGCTTGATCCCGCGCAGGCCGAATCGCTGCGCGCCGCGGTGCCGCCGCTGGTGCAGGTGGTGGCGCTCTTCATGGATGCCGACGAGGCGCTTGTCCGGGCAGCGATCCGCGCGCTGCGCCCGACGCTGCTGCAGTTCCACGGCCGTGAGGATGCCGCGTTCTGCGAGCGTTTCGGCCTGCCGTATGTGAAGACTTTGGCGATGGGCGAGGGCGTGGCCGCTGCGGAATCGCTCGCCAAGCGCTACCCTTCCGTAGACGCCTTCCTGCTCGATGGCCACAAGGCCGGGGAGCAGGGCGGGCAGGGTGCCCGGTTCGACTGGTCCGACCTGCCCGCGCTGCCGAAGCCTTGGCTTCTGGCCGGCGGGCTCACTCCCGACAACGTCTTCGAGGCGGTCCGCGAGGCGCGGCCGTTCGGCGTCGACGTGTCCAGTGGCATCGAGAGCGCTCCCGGCCTGAAGGACGGGGAGCGCATGGTCCGTTTCGTCGAAGAGGTTCGCCGCGCCGATGGCTTCATCGCAGATCCCCCCGTCCGTTGACGATTTCCACCAGTACCCGGACGCCCGCGGGCATTTCGGCCCCTACGGCGGCAGCTTCGTCGCGGAAACCCTGATGCAGCCCTTGGCCGAGTTGGCCGAGGCCTATCGCGTCGCGCAGTCCGATCCGCAGTTCCAGGCCGAACTGGCCGAGGACTACAAGCACTACGTCGGCCGACCGAGCCCGATCTACCACGCGGCCCGCCTGTCGGCGAAGGTCGGCGGCGCGCAGATCCTGCTCAAGCGCGAGGACCTGAACCACACCGGCGCGCACAAGATCAACAACACCATCGGCCAGGCGATGCTCGCCAAGCGGATGGGCAAGACCCGCATCATCGCCGAGACCGGCGCCGGCCAGCACGGCGTGGCCTCGGCCACCGTCGCTGCGCGCCTTGGGCTCGAGTGCGTCGTCTACATGGGCGCCACCGACGTCGAGCGCCAGGCGCCGAACGTGTTCCGCATGAAGCTGCTCGGCGCCACCGTGGTGCCCGTCGAGAGCGGCAGCAAGACGCTCAAGGACGCGCTGAACGAGGCGCTGCGTGACTGGGTCACCAACGTGCACGACACCTTCTACATCATCGGCACCGTCGCCGGCCCGCACCCGTACCCGACGCTCGTGCGCGATTTCAACGCCGTGGTCGGCAAGGAGTCGCGCGCGCAGATGCTCGCCGAGTACGGCGCGCTGCCCGACGCCGTCGTCGCCTGCGTCGGCGGCGGCAGCAATGCGATCGGCATGTTCCATGCCTTCCTCAACGACCGCGATGTCGCGCTGGTCGGCGCCGAAGCCGCGGGTGACGGCGTCGCCACCGGCCGCCACGCGGCTTCGCTCGTCGCCGGTCGCCCGGGCGTGCTGCACGGCAACCGCACCTACCTGATCTGCGACGACGACGGCCAGATCACCGAGACGCACTCGATCTCGGCCGGCCTCGACTACCCCGGCGTCGGCCCCGAGCACGCCTTCCTGAAGGACACCGGTCGCGCGCAGTATGTCGGCGTGACCGACGACGAGTGCATGGAGGCCTTCCACCTGCTGGCCCGCACCGAGGGCATCCTCGCCGCGCTGGAGAGCAGCCACGCCATCGCCCAGGCGATGAAGCTCGCCCGCACGATGCGAAAGGACCAGCGCGTGCTGGTGAACCTGTCGGGCCGCGGCGACAAGGACATCTTCACCATCGCCCGCCGCGAGGGGATCTCGCTGTGAGCGCCGTGAACCGCATCGACGCGCGACTCGCCGCGCTGGCTTCGTCGGGCCGCAAGGCCCTCGTGCCTTTCGTCACCGCCGGCGACCCGTCGCGCGAGGCCACCGTGCCGGTCATGCACGCCCTCGTCGAGGGGGGCGCCGACCTGATCGAGCTCGGCGTGCCGTTCTCCGACCCGATGGCCGATGGCCCGGTCATCCAGAAGAGCTCCGAGCGCGCCATCGAGCGCAAGGTCGGGCTGACGTTCGTGCTGGAGGCCGTGCGCGCCTTCCGCACCTCGGACGCCACCACGCCGGTCGTGCTGATGGGTTACCTCAATCCGATCGAGATGCGTGGCCTCGAGCGCTTCGCCGACGAGGCCGCCGCAGCCGGCGTCGATGGCGTGCTGCTGGTCGATCTGCCGCCCGAGGAGGCCGATCCGGTGCGCGAGGTGTTCACCGCCCGCGGCCTGCACCTGATCGCCCTCGTCGCGCCGACCACGACCGAGGCCCGCCTCGGCCCGCTGCGCACCCACGCGCAGGGTTATCTGTACTACGTCAGCTTCGCGGGCGTCACTGGCGCCAGCAAGCTCGACACCGGCGACGTCGCCGCCAAGGCGGCCGTGGTCCGGGCCCACAGCCCGGTGCCGGTGCTGATCGGCTTCGGCATCAAGGACGCGGCGTCGGCCAAGGCGCTCGCGGCCCATGGCGATGGCGTCATCGTCGGCAGTGCGCTGGTGCAGGCGCTCGCCGAAGCGGCCGATCCGGTCGCGGCCGCCCGCGGCTTCCTGCAGCCGATCCGCGCCGGGCTCGACGCCTGATCCGGCACCGGCGGGGGCTTGCCGGCCCCCCGCCGGGCTTCCGCTACACTTTGCGGCCCTGACCACACCCGGGCCCTCCATGAGCTGGTTGAACAAGCTGAAACTCGGCGGCATCCGCACGCAAGGCGGCAACAAGCGCGGCGTGCCGGAGGGCCTGTGGGAGAAGTGCGACAACTGCGGCGCCGCCCTCTATGCGCCCGAGGTCGACCAGCACCTCCACGTCTGCCCCAAGTGCGACCACCACATGCCGATCGGTGCGCGCGAGCGCATTGCCGCTTTCCTCGACGCGGACAGCTTCGAGGAGATCGGCGCCCACCTCGAGCCGGTGGACGCGCTCAAGTTCCGCGACCAGAAGAAGTACGCCGACCGCATCAAGGCCACGCAGAAGGCCACCGGGGAGAAGGACGCCCTGATCGCCGGCGCCGGCCGCCTGATGGGCCAGCCCGTCTGCGTGGCCGCGTTCGAGTTCCGCTTCATGGGCGGCTCGATGGGCTCCGTGGTCGGCGAGCGCTTCGCCCTGGCCGCCGAGCGAGCCCTGGCGGACCGCAGCGCCCTCGTGTGCTTCTCAGCCACTGGCGGCGCGCGCATGCAGGAGGGCCTGTTCTCGCTGATGCAGATGGCCAAGACCTCGGCGGCCATCGCCCGCATGCGCAAGGCTGGCGTGCCCTACGTTTCCGTGCTGACTCACCCGACCACCGGCGGCGTCTCGGCCTCGCTGGGCATGCTCGGCGACATCAATGTGGCCGAGCCGAAGGCGCTGATCGGCTTCGCCGGCCCGCGCGTCATCGAGCAGACCGTCCGCGAACGCCTGCCGGAAGGCTTCCAGCGCAGCGAGTTCCTTGTCGAGCACGGCGCCGTCGACCTGATCGTCGATCGTCGCGAAATGCGCCAGCGCCTTGCCGCCCTGATCGCCCTGTTGGGCCGCCGCCCGGCGCCGATCGAGGCGGCCTGAAGTGGGGGTGCGGAAGTACTTCGGCACCGACGGCATCCGCGGCCGGGTGGGCGAGGGCGCCATCTCGGCCGATTTCGTGCTGCGCCTCGGCAACGCCTACGGCCATGCCCTTCGCGCGGCGCGCGGCGAAGGCGATTGGCGCAAGCCGCTGGTCGTCATCGGCAAGGACACGCGCATCTCGAACTACATGTTCGAGGCCGCGCTCGAAGCCGGCCTCGTGGCCGCCGGCGTCGACGTCCAGCTGATGGGGCCGATGCCCACGCCGGCGGTCTCGCACCTCACGCGTTCGCTCGGCGCCGACGGCGGCATCGTCATCAGCGCTTCGCACAACCCGCACTACGACAACGGCATCAAGTTCTTCTCGGCGGAAGGCGAGAAACTCGATGACCCCACCGAGCTCGCCATCGAGGCGGCGCTCGAGCATCCCTTCAGCACCGTGCCGTCGGAAAAGCTCGGCAAGGCGGTGCGAACCCGTGACGCGGTCGCCCGTTACGTCGAAGCCTGCAAGGGCTCGGTGCCGCGCCGCTTCACCTTGGGCGGCATGCGCATCGTGGTCGACTGCGCCCACGGGGCGACCTACCAGTTGGGTCCGCTCGTGTTTCGTGAACTCGGGGCCCGCGTGGACGCGATCGGCGTCGAACCGAACGGCTTGAACATCAACGACGGCGTCGGCTCGACCCATCCAGACGCCCTTGCGGCCCGCGTCCGCGAGACCGGTGCCGAGCTGGGCATCGCCTTCGATGGCGACGGTGACCGCGTGCTCTTCGTCGACGGCGACGGCGTGGTCCGCGACGGCGACGACCTGCTGTGGATTCTCGCCGACGACTGGCAGCAGAGCGGGCGCCTGGTCGGGCCGGTGGTGGGCACCCTGATGACCAACTACGGCCTCGAGCGCGCGTTCGCCGACCGGGGCATCGACTTCCTTCGCACCAAGGTCGGCGACCGCTACGTGCACCAGGCGCTGATCGAGCACGGTGCGGTGCTCGGTGGCGAGACCTCCGGCCACCTCCTGTGCCTTGACCGCGTCAGCTCCGGCGACGGCATCGTCAGCGCGCTCCAGGTCCTCGAGGTGCTCCGCCGTCGCCGGGTCACGCTGAAGCAGGCCCTGTCGGGCATGGCGAAGGTCCCGCAGAAGACCATCAACGTGAAGGTCGCGCCGGGGAGGAAGCCCGCGGAGGCCGAGAGCGTCAAGGCGGCACTCGCCGACGCCCAGGCCGCCGTCCGTGGCCGTGGTCGCGCGTTCCTGCGCCCCTCCGGCACCGAGCCCGTGGTCCGCGTCACGGTCGAGGCCGACGATGCGGCCCTCATGCAGCGTGTCCTCGATGGCCTTGCCTCCGCGGTGAAGGCCGCCGCTTGATCGACGTCACGCCGCGCCTGCCGGCCCGGCGTGACCATGCCACCCCCGAAAACGACGCTACGAGTCCGCACCATGGCTGCCATCCCCACCCTCGATATCCGCCGCTTCGACACCGACCGTGAAGCCTTCGTCGCCGAGCTCGGCGCCGCCTATCGCGAGTGGGGCTTCTGCGGCATCCGCGGCCACGGCATCCCGCAGGCGCAGATCGACCGTGCCTACGACGTCTTCCAGCGCTTCTTCGCGCTGCCCGATGAGGCAAAAAAGAAGTACCACGTGCCCGGCAGCGGTGGCGCGCGCGGCTACACGCCGTTCGGCATCGAGACGGCGAAGGGCGCCAAGCACTTCGACCTCAAGGAGTTCTGGCACGTCGGCCGCGAGATCCCGCGCGATTCCAAGCACGCCGAGGTGATGCCGCCGAACCTGTGGCCGAGCGAAATCCCGGAGTTCAAGGAGGTCGCCTACGGCCTTTTCGCGACGCTCGACCAGCTCGGTTCGCGCGTGCTGTCGGCCCTTGCGCTGCACATCGGCCTTCCGGAGCAGTTCTTCGCCGACAAGACCAATTTCGGCAACAGCATCCTTCGCCCCATCCACTACCCGCCGATCACGGCGGACGACATCCCGAACGTCCGCGCCGGGGCGCACGAGGACATCAACCTGATCACGCTGCTGGTCGGTGCCAGCGCCGCCGGCCTCGAGGTGCTGTCGAAGAAGGGCGAGTGGGTGCCGTTCACTTCCGACGCCGACACCATCGTGGTGAACATCGGCGACATGCTGCAGCGCCTGACCAACCACGTGTATCCGTCGACCACGCATCGCGTGGTGAACCCGCCGGGCGACGCCGCGCGCCGGCCGCGCTATTCGACGCCATTCTTCCTGCACCCGAACCCGGATTTCCTCATCGAGACGTTGCCGGGCTGCATCACGCCCGACAACCCCAATCGTTACCCGGAACCGATCACGGCCCACGGCTACCTGATGGAGCGCCTGCGCGAGATCAAGCTGGCCTGAGGGCCATGCCCGAGTCGTCCACGAAGCCCCGCCGCGCGGGGCTTCGTCGTTTCCGCTTTGGGCGGGCTCAGCCCTCGTCGCGGAAGTCCTTCGCCTTCGCGGCGATCAACGCCCCGGCCAAGCGGTCCGGCAGGTACTTCGACAGCGCGGCGATCAGGCGGTTGGCCCGGCCGGTGATGAGCCGGGTCTTCCCCGATTCCACCGCGTCGATGCCCAGTCGGGCGACGGTCGCGGCGTCGAGCCAAATGCCCTTCGGCAGCTTGGCCACCGTGGCGCGCATGCCGTTGACGTCGTGGAACTCGGTGTAGGTCATGCCGGGGCAGAGGGCGGTCACGTTGACGCCTTTGGGTCCGACCTCCTTCGCCAGCGTCTCGCTGAAGCGGATCACGAAGGCCTTGGTCGGGCCGTACAGCGTGTGGCCGGCCGTCGGGGGCACGAGGCCAGCCAGCGACGCGACGTTGAGGATTCGGCCGTGGCCCTCGGCCTCCATGGCGGGCAGGAAGCGGTGGGAGAGTTCACAGACCGCCACCAGAAGCACCTGCAGCGAGGCGTGGTGCGTGGCCCAATCTTTGGCGAGGTAGCGCCCCGGGACGCCGAAGCCGGCATTGTTCACGAGCGTGTCCACGCGCAGCCCCCGCGTCTCGCAATCCGTCACGAGGCGGGCGGGGGCGGCCGGGTCGGCGAGGTCGGCGGCGATCACCGCCACCCGCACGTGGGGGCGCAGTTCGGCGGCCAAGGCCTCCAGCCGGTCGGCGCGGCGCGCCACCAGCACCAGCGGTTTGCCGCGCCGCGCGTACTCGCGGGCGATCTCCGCGCCGATGCCGCTGGAGGCGCCGGTGACGAGGGCGAAACGGTCGGTGCGCAGCGGGGCGGGCATGGCGAGGATCCATCGAGGCCCGGGCGGGCGGCCTGCTATCCTTCCGCGCCACGGAACCTCGGAGCAAGCCCGCATGCGTCCCCGCATCGTCGCCGGCAACTGGAAGCTCAACGGCACGCGCGCCTCGTCCAAGGCGCTGCTGCAGGCCATCGCCGGCGCGCCGCTGCCGGCGGACGTGCAGTGCCTCGTCATGCCGCCGATCGCCTACCTCGCCGAGTCGATCCAGGCCTTCGCCGGCCGTGGGATCGGCTTTGGCGCGCAGGACCTCGATGTCCACGAGGCCGGAGCGTTCACCGGCGAAACGTCGGGCGCCATGCTGAAGGACATCGGCGCCACCCACGTACTCGTCGGCCACTCCGAGCGCCGTCAGTTCCATGAAGAGTCGAGCGACCTCGTAGCGGAAAAGCTCCTCGCGGCTCGCCGGGCGGGTCTGGTGCCGGTGCTGTGCGTCGGCGAAAGCCTCCACCAGCGCGAAGCCGGCCAGACCGAATGGGCGTTGTCGGGGCAGGTGGCGGCCGTGCTGAAGCGCGGCGGTATCGAAGCCTTCCGCGGCGCGGTGGTGGCGTACGAGCCAGTCTGGGCGATCGGCACGGGCCGGACGGCCACGCCGGAACAGGCCCAGGAGGCGCATGCTTTCCTGCGTAGCGAACTCCGGGCGCACGATGCTACAATCGCCGACTCGCTGCCGATCCTCTACGGCGGCAGCGTGAAGGCCGCCAACGCCGCCGAGTTGTTCTCGCAACCGGATGTGGATGGCGGACTGATCGGCGGTGCATCGCTGGTCTCCAACGACTTCCTCGCCATCGTCGCAGCCGCGGCGCGGTGAACTGAAAAGACATGAACCTGATCGTTCTCGCCACCGTCATCTACGTCCTCGTCGCTGTCGCGATGGTCGTGCTGATCCTCATGCAGCGCGGCGCTGGTGCGCAGGCGGGCAGCGGCTTCGGCGCAGGGGCGTCGGCGACGGTGTTCGGCGCGTCGGGGTCGGCGAACTTCCTGTCGAAGACGACCAAGTGGCTGGCCGTGGTGTTCTTCGCGATGAGCCTCGGCATGGCTTGGTACGCGAGCAAGCATGGCGGCCGCCTGATGCCTGCGGCCAGCGATGATGTCGGCCTCATGGCCGAGGTCGTCCCGGAGGCGGGTGCCGACGCCCCGGTCGCGGCATCGCCGGTCGCGCCCGCCCCGGCGGCGGAGGTCCCGGTGTCGTCCGAGCCCGCAGCCCCGGCTCCGGAATCCGCGACGCCGCCGGCAGAAAATGTGCCGGAAGGTGAGTCAGGCGGCTGATGGCCTGATATAATCTCGCCGCTCCGCGAGTCGTACGGAGCAAGCATTAAAGCCCAGATGGCGGAATTGGTAGACGCACTACCTTGAGGTGGTAGCGACTTAGGTCGTGGGGGTTCGAGTCCCCCTTTGGGCACCAAACAATCGAAGTCTTGTATCGCGCCCCCGCCCGGGGCGCGGACGCAATGCGCCCCAGGGCGCTAGCCGAGGGCCTGCATGCTGGGCGAGTACCTGCCGATCCTGCTGTTCCTGATCGTGTCCACCGGCCTCGGCCTGGTCCTTCTCGTCGGCGGCTGGCTGCTCGGCCCCAAGCGTCCCGACGCGGAAAAGCTCTCGCCCTACGAGTGCGGCTTCGAAGCCTTCGAGGACGCGCGCATGCCTTTCGACGTGCGCTACTACCTCGTGGCGATCCTGTTCATCGTCTTCGATCTCGAAATCGCCTTCGTGTTCCCGTGGGCGCTCGTGTTCCGCGACATCGGCGAGCCCGCGCTGTGGGCCATGGCCGGCTTCCTCGGCATCCTGGTGTTCGCCTTCATCTACGAATGGAAGAAGGGTGCGCTCGAATGGGAGTGATCCAGACCGTCTCGCGCGTGATGCACAACCCCGAGCCCTTGGGCCGGGTCGATGACCTCCTGCGTCCCGAATCCGACAACCCGCTCTTCGAGCGCGGCTTCGTCACCACCTCGGTCGACTCGCTGGTCAACTGGGCACGCACCGGCTCGCTGTGGCCGATGACGTTCGGCTTGGCCTGCTGCGCCGTCGAGATGATGCACGCGGGCGCCTCGCGCCTCGACCTCGACCGCTACGGCGTGGTGTTCCGCCCCTCGCCGCGCCAGTCCGACGTGATGATCGTGGCCGGCACGCTGGTCAACAAGATGGCGCCGGCGCTGCGCAAGGTCTACGACCAGATGCCCGAGCCGAAGTGGGTCATCTCGATGGGCAGCTGCGCCAACGGCGGTGGCTACTACCACTACAGCTATTCCGTGGTGCGCGGCTGCGACCGCGTGGTGCCGGTCGATGTCTACGTGCCGGGCTGTCCGCCCACGGCCGAGGCGCTGGTGTACGGCATCCTGCAGCTGATGAAGAAGATCCGCCGCACCAATACGATCGCGCGCTGACACGCGCGCGCCGCCGCTGAACGCAACGCACGCAGAATCGACCATGGCCGAAGCCAAGCCGCGTCTCGCCGAACGTCTCCGCGCCCGCTTCGGCGAGCGCGCCCTCGCCATCGTCGAAGCCCACGGCGAAACCACGCTCGAAGTCGCGCCGTCCTGCTGCCATGACGTTGCCCGAGCGCTGCGCGACGAGCCCGATTTCCATTTCGAGCAGGCCGTTGACGCCGCCGGCATCGACTTCCTCGGCTATGGCGAAGGCGAGTGGGAAACCACCGACGTCAGCAGCGAGGGCTTCTCGCGCGGCGTCGAGGGCGACGGCCCCGGCCGCTTCCGCTGGGAAAACCGCCCGCAGGGCGTGGGCCCGGCCAAGCGCTTCGCTTCGGTGGTCCACCTCCTGTCGATCCGCAACAACGAACGCCTGCGCCTGCGCACCTTCGCCACCGACAACGCGCTGCCCGTCGTTCCCTCGCTGGTCGACGTGTGGCCGGGCCTGGACTGGTTCGAGCGCGAGGCGTTCGACCTCTACGGCATCGTCTACGAGGGCCATCCGGACCTGCGCCGCATCCTCACCGACTACGGCTTCGTCGGGCATCCGTTCCGCAAGGACTTCCCGCTCATCGGCAACGTCGAAGTCCGCTACGACGCCGAGAAGCAGCGCGTGGTCTACGAGCCGGTGACCTCGGTCGAACCCCGCGTCGGCGTGCCGAGGGTGGTCCGCGAGGACTCGCGTTGGCACCAGGCGGCGTCGGAAGCCGCGGCGAAGAAGGCCTGAGCCATGACCCAGGAAATCCGCAACTACACGATGAACTTCGGGCCGCAGCATCCGGCGGCCCACGGCGTGCTGCGCCTCGTGCTCGAGATGGACGGCGAGACCGTGCGTCGCGCCGACCCGCACGTCGGCCTCCTGCACCGCGGCACGGAGAAACTCGCCGAATCGAAGCCGTACAACCAGTCGATCGGCTACATGGATCGCCTCGACTACGTCTCGATGATGTGCAACGAGCACGCGTACGTGATGGCCATCGAGCGCCTCGCCGGCATCGAGCCAACGCCGCGCGCCAAGATGATCCGTACGCTGTTCGACGAGATCACCCGCATCCTCAACCACCTGATGTGGGTCGGCACCAACGGCCTCGACCTCGGCGCGATGGCGATGTTCCTCTACGCCTTCCGCGAGCGCGAGGAGCTGATGGACTGCTACGAGGCGGTGTCGGGTGCGCGCATGCACGCCGCCTACTACCGCCCGGGCGGCGTGTACCGCGACCTGCCGGACACGATGCCGAAGTACGCCGAGTCGCCGTGGCGCAAGGGCAAGGAACTCAAGCGCATCAACGAGTGGCGCGAAGGCTCGATGCTCGACTTCCTAGACGCCTTCGCCGATGACTTCCCGAAGCGCGTCGACGAGTACGAGACGCTGCTCACCGACAACCGCATCTGGAAGCAGCGCACGGTCAACATCGGCATCGTCACGCCGGAGCAGGCGCTGGCCTGGGGCATGACCGGCCCGATGTTGCGTGGCTCGGGCATCGCCTGGGACCTGCGCAAGAAGCAGCCCTATGCGTCGTATGCCGACGTCGATTTCGACATCCCGGTGGGCGTGAACGGCGACTGCTACGACCGCTACCTCGTTCGTGTCGAGGAAATGCGCCAGTCGGCCCGGATCATCAAGCAGGCCGTGGCCTGGCTGCGCGCCAACCCCGGCCCGGTCATGGTCGACAACTACAAGGTCGCGCCGCCGAAGCGCGAGCTGATGAAGGGCGACATGGAAGCCCTCATCCACCACTTCAAGCTGTTCACCGAGGGCTATTCGCTGCCCGCGGGCGAGGTCTATTCCGCGGTCGAGGCGCCGAAGGGCGAGTTCGGCGCGTACCTCGTCTCCGATGGCGCGAACAAGCCGTTCCGCCTGAAATTGCGCGCCCCGGGCTTCGCCCACCTGAGCTCGATGGACGCCATCGTCAAGGGCCACATGCTGTCGGACGTCGTCGCCATGATCGGCACCTACGACGTCGTGTTCGGAGAAATCGACCGATGAAAGCCACGGGCAATTTCGAGGCCTGCCAGCACGTCGACCCGATGGTCGCGCTGTCGGATGCCACCCGCGCCCGCATCGAGGAGTGGCTGGCGCGCTTCCCGGCCGACCGCCGCCGCAGCGCCGTCATTCAGGCGCTCATCGCCGCGCAGGAGCAGAACCAGGGCTTCTTGACCGACGAGCTGATCGCCGCCGTCGCCAAGTACATCGGCATCCCGCCGGTCTGGGCCTATGAGGTCGCGAGTTTCTACTCGATGTTCGCGCTCGAGCCCGTCGGCCGCAATGTCGTCGCCGTCTGCACCAACATCAGCTGCTGGCTCAACGGTGCCGAGGATGTCGTCCGCCACTGCGAGAAGAAGCTCGGCATCAAGAACGGTGAGTCCACCGCCGATGGCCGCGTCTGGCTGAAGGTCGAGGAAGAATGCCTCGCCGCCTGCGCCGGCGCGCCGATGATGGTCATCAACGGCCACTACCACGAGAAGCTGACCCCGGCGTCGATCGACGCCCTGCTCGACGAGCTGAAGTGAGTCCCGCCATGGCACACAGCGCCTCCCATGCCTCCGGTCCCGTCGGCCCCGCGCCGCAGGAGCACCAGGTCGTCTACACCACGCTGCATTTCGACAAGCCGTGGTCGTACGACAACTACCTCAAGGTCGGCGGCTACGCCGCGTGGCGCAAGATCCTCGCCGAGAAGATCCCGCCCGAGCAGATCATCGAGCAGGTCAAGCAGAGCGCGCTTCGCGGTCGCGGCGGCGCCGGCTTCCCCACCGGCCTGAAGTGGAGCTTCATGCCGCGCAACGCGCCGGGACAAAAGTACATCCTCTGCAACTCGGACGAGTCCGAGCCAGGAACCTGCAAGGATCGCGACATCCTGCGCTACAACCCGCATGCGGTGATCGAAGGCCTCGCCATCGCCTGCTACGCCACCGGCTCGACGGTCGCGTACAACTACATGCGCGGCGAGTTCCACCACGAGCCCTTCGAGCACTTCGAGGAAGCGCTGAAGGAAGCCTACGCCAACGGCTGGCTCGGCAAGAACGTGCAGGGCAGCGGCATCGACGTCGATGTCTATTCGGCGCTGGGTGCCGGCGCCTACATCTGCGGCGAAGAAACCGCGCTGATGGAATCGCTCGAGGGCAAGAAGGGCCAGCCGCGCTACAAGCCGCCGTTCCCGGCCAACTTCGGCCTCTACGGCCGTCCGACCACGATCAACAATACCGAAACCTACGCCTCGGTGCCGGCCATCATCCGCAACGGCGCGGAGTGGTTCCTGGGCCTCGGCAAGCCGAACAACGGCGGCCCGAAGATCTTCTCGGTCTCCGGCCACGTGGCCAGGCCGGGCAACTTCGAGATCCGCCTCGGCACGCCCTTCAAGGACCTGCTCGAGATGGCGGGTGGCGTCCGGGGCGGTCGCAAGCTGAAGGCCGTCATCCCGGGCGGTTCGTCGATGCCGGTGCTGCCGGGCGACGTGATGCTCGGCCTGACGATGGACTACGACAGCATCCAGAAGGCCGGCTCCGGCCTCGGCTCGGGCGCCGTCGTGGTGATGGACGAGACCACCTGCATGGTGCGCGCCTGCCACCGCATCGCGCGCTTCTACTTCAAGGAAAGCTGCGGCCAGTGCACGCCCTGCCGCGAGGGCACGGGCTGGATGTACCGCATGCTGACCCGCATCGTCGAACACAAGGCGACGCTCGACGACCTGCAGATGCTGAAGGCCGCCGCCGGGCAGATCGAAGGCCACACCATCTGCGCCTTCGGTGAAGCCGCCGCGTGGCCGGTGCAGGGCTTCCTGCGCCAGTTCTGGAGCGAGTTCGAGTACGCCATCGTCAACAAGCGCTTCCTGGTCGACGACCAGGCGGCTGGCGTCGTCACGGAGAAGGCCGCATGAGCGCCGCCACGCCCACCGCCCCCGCCACTGACGTGGTGAACATCGAGATCGACGGCGTGCCGATGCAGGCGCCGAAGGGTTCGATGATCATCCAGGCGGCGGACAACGCCGGCATCGCGATCCCGCGCTTCTGCTACCACAAGAAGCTGCCGATCGCGGCCAACTGCCGCATGTGCCTGGTCGACGTCGAGAAGATGCCGAAGCCGGCCCCGGCCTGCGCCACGCCGGTGATGGAAGGCATGAAGGTCACCACCCAGACGAAGCGCGCGCTCGACGCGCAGCGCAACGTCATGGAATTCCTCCTGGTGAACCACCCGCTCGATTGCCCGATCTGCGACCAGGGCGGCGAGTGCGAGCTGCAGGACGTCTCGATGGGCTACGGCCGCTCGGTCAGCCGCTACGTCGAGCGCAAGCGCGTCGTGGCCGACGAGGACCTGGGTCCGCTGGTCGCGACCGAGATGACGCGCTGCATCCACTGCACGCGCTGCGTCCGCTTCACCGCCGATGTCGCCGGCACGTACGAGCTCGGCGGCATGTACCGCGGCGAGAACCTGCAGATCGGCACCTACGACGGCAAGCCGCTGATGAGCGAGCTCTCCGGCAACGTCATCGACGTCTGCCCGGTCGGCGCGCTCACCAACAAGGTCTACCGCTTCAAGGCCCGCCCGTGGGAGCTGGTGGCCCGCGAGTCCATCGGCCTGCACGACGCGCTGGGCTCCAACCTCTTCCTGCACGTGCGCCGCAACGAGGTCTTGCGCGTCGTCCCGCGCGACAACGAGGCGGTCAACGAGTGCTGGTTGTCGGACCGCGACCGCTATTCGCACGAAGGTCTGTACAGCGAAGACCGTGCCACCACCCCGCTCGCCAAGCAGGCCGACGGCAGCTGGAAGGCCATCGGCTGGGACGAGGCGATGGGCCTCGCCGCGGCCATGCTCAAGGCCAGCGGCGCCGACACCGGCGTCCTGGTGCACCCGGCCACGTCGAACGAAGAGGGCGCCTCGCTGGCGCGCCTTGCCAAGGGCGTGGGCACCCTGGCCATCGACCATCGCCTGAGCCAGGTCGATTTCGCCGACGCCCCGGTGGCCGAGGCCTTCGGTCGCAGCGCCGCCGACCTCGAGACGGCCGACGTCGTGCTGCTGGTCGGCACCCATCTGCGTCACGAAGTGCCTTTGCTGCACCAGCGCCTGCTCAAGGCGACCAAGAAGGGCGCGAAGGTCTTCGCGATCAATCCGGTCGACTTCCCGGTCGCGCACGCGCTCGCCGGCAAGGCCATCGTCGCCCCGTCCAGGCTGCCGGGCGTGCTTGCCGCGCTTGCCGCGAAGGTCGGCGCGACGTTGCCGGGCGGCATCGCCGCCGCCATTGACGACGCCGCGCTCGGTGGCATCGCCGAAGCGCTGAAGAACGCCAAGGCCGGCGCCATCGTGCTCGGCGAGATCGCCGAAACCCACGCCAACGCCTCGCACCTGCGCGCTGCCGCACGCGCCATCGCGCAGGCGACGGGCGTTGCCGTGAACCGCATCCCGCAGGGCGCCAACGCCCTCGGCCTGGCCCAGCACGGCGTGCTGCCGGCCGGTGGCCAGGACGCCGGCGCGCAGCTCGCCAAGGCCAAGGCCGGATACGTGCTCTACAACGTCGAGCCGGCCTACGACTTCGCCGACGCGACGGCGGCCCTGAAGACCCTGTCGGCCGCCAAGGTTGTCGCGTTCTCGGTCTACGCGAGCGACTCGCTGAAGCAGGTCGCCGACCTGATCCTGCCGATCGCCGCCGCCGCGGAAACGGAAGGCAGCTACACCAATCTTGACGGCCGCGTGCAGTTCACCAGCGCCGGCGGTAAGCCGCGCGGTGAGGCCCGTCCGGGCTGGCGCGTGTTGCGCGCGCTCGGGGATGCGATCGGCGTCGCGGGCTTCGGCCACATGGATCTCGGCGCGCTGCGCGAGTCGATGGCGCCGAATGCGGTCGCCTCGGGTGCGGGCCTCTCGGCCGCTGCCACTTTGGCCGGCATCGAGCGTCTCGCCACCTCGCCGGTCTATCGCCTCGATGCGCAGCTGCGCCGCTCGGAAGCCCTCAATGCCCATCCGCTGACGAAGGGGCAGGGCGTCGAGCTGCATCCGGAGGACGCGGCCGACCTCGGCCTCGCCGACGGTGCGATCGCCAAGGTCGCCGATGCCAACGGCCACGCGGCCCTGCCGGTCCGCGTCAATGCGCGAGTCGCCAAGGGCACGGCCTGGGTCGAGTCCTGCTATCCGGCCACGGCGCCGCTCGCAGCCCATGGCGCACTGACGATCACCAAGGCGGGTGCCTGATGGATCTGTTTGCTCCCCTGCGCGACTTCCTGCTGGAGTTCGGTGCCGCCGGTTCGGTGGCCTGGATGCTCGTCAAGATCGTGCCGCTGATGGTCTCGCTCACGGTGGCCGTGGCGTTCTACACGCTGCTCGAGCGCAAGGTGATCGGCTGGATGCACGTGCGCCACGGGCCGGTGTTCATCGGCCAGCTGGTGCCGGGCCTCGGCGTCATCCAGGCCTTCGCCGACGTGTTCAAGATGCTCTTCAAGGAGAGCATCGTGCCCTCGAGCGCAAACGCCTTCCTGCACCGCCTCGCCCCGCTGATCGCGCTGGCCCCCGCTTTCGCGGCGTGGGCGGTGATGCCGTTCGGCGACGGTCTCGTCATCGCCGACGTCGATGCCGGCCTTCTCGTGCTGCTTGCGCTCACGTCGATGGGCGTCTACGGCGTGATCATCGGCGGCTGGGCCTCGAACTCGAAGTACGCCTTTCTCGGCGCGCTGCGTTCGGCCGCGCAGGTGGTGAGCTACGAGATCGCGATGGGCTTTGCGCTCGTCGGTGTGCTGGTCGCCGCCGGCACCATGAACCTGACGGAGATCGTCCACGCGCAGAAGGGCGATGCCGGCCTGTTCGAGTGGTTCTGGCTGCCGCTACTGCCGCTCTTCGTCATCTATTTCATCTCTGGCGTGGCCGAAACCAACCGCGCACCCTTCGACGTCGCCGAAGGCGAGTCGGAGATCGTCGCCGGTTTCCACGTCGAGTACTCGGGGTCCGCGTTCGCGATCTTCTTCCTCGCCGAATACGCGAACATGATCCTGATCAGCTTCCTCGCGGCGCTGTTCTTCCTCGGCGGCTGGCTGTCGCCGTTCCCGGAATCGGTGCCGGTCCTCGGCGCTTCTGGCCCGTGGTGGCTCTTCATCAAGGCCTTCCTGTTCGCCTTCAGCTTCGTGTGGTTCCGCGCGACGTTCCCGCGTTACCGCTATGACCAGATCATGCGCCTGGGCTGGAAGGTGTTTATTCCCATCACCATCGTCTGGACCTTCGTCGTGGCCGCCATGGCCTACGCCGGCTGGTTCGAGATCGGCCAGTAAGGGCAGGGCAGAAGCCAACCCATGAATCGCGCGATCGCTTACTTGAAGAGCCTGCTGCTCCTGGAACTCCTCCGGGGCATGTGGCTGACCCTCGTGTACATGTTCAAGCCGAAGTACACGGTCAACTACCCCTACGAGAAGTTCCCGCAGTCGCCGCGCTTCCGCGGCCTGCACGCCCTGCGCCGCTACCCGAACGGCGAGGAGCGCTGCATCGCCTGCAAGCTGTGCGAAGCGGTGTGCCCGGCGCTGGCCATCACCATCGACTCCGACGTGCGCGCCGACGGTACCCGCCGCACGACCCGCTACGACATCGACCTCTTCAAGTGCATCTTCTGCGGCTTCTGCGAGGAGAGCTGCCCGGTCGATTCCATCGTCGAGACGCACATCCACGAGTACCACTTCGAGAAGCGCGGCGAAAACGTGGTGACGAAGCCGCAATTGTTGGCGATCGGAGACCGGTTCGAGGCGGAAATCGCCGAACGCCGCGCCGCCGATTCGGCTTATCGCTGAGGACAGGGCATGGAACTGATCGCGTTCTACCTCTTCGCCGCGATGGCGGTGGCTTCGGCCCTCGGCGTCATCCTCTTCAAGAACCCCGTGCACGCGGTGCTCTGCCTCGTGCTGACGTTCTTCTCCACCGCCTGCCTGTTCCTGCTGCTGCAGGCCGAGTTCCTCGGCGTGGCCCTCGTGCTCGTCTACGTCGGCGCGGTGATGGTGCTGTTCCTGTTCGTGGTGATGATGCTCGACATCAACACCGCGCCGCTCCGCGAGGGTTTCGCGCGCTACCTGCCCGTGGCGGCGACCGTCGCGGGCCTGATGTTTGTGCAGATGCTGGTCCTGCTCGGCGTGACTACCGGCAAGCGCAACGTGGCCTTCCCGAGCGCCGATCCCGCGGCGGCGGTGGACTGCGCGGCTGCCGGCGCCGCCGCGTTCGAGCCGTGCTCGAACCTCGAGTGGATCGGGCGCGCCCTGTTCTCGGGCTACCTGTTCCCGTTCGAGGTCGCTGCCGTCCTGCTCACCGTGGCCATCCTCGCGGCCGTGATGCTGACCCTGCGGCGCCGTCCGGGCGCCCGCCACCAGGACCCGGCCAAGCAGTCGGCGGTCCGCAAGGAGGATCGCGTGCGCGTGATCAAGATGGCGGCCGAAGTCCGCCGCGAGGAGGGCGAGGCATGATCACCCTCGGCCATTTCCTGACGCTCGGCGCGATCCTGTTCGCGCTGTCGGTCGCCGGCATCATCATCAACCGCAAGAACGTCATCGTCCTGCTGATGTGCATCGAGCTGATGCTGCTGGCGGTGAACATCAACTTCGTGGCTTTCTCCCGGTTCCTCGGTGACGTCCACGGCCAGGTGTTCGTGTTCTTCATCCTGACGGTCGCCGCCGCCGAAGCGGCCATCGGCCTCGCCATCCTCGTCACGCTGTTCCGCAACAAGCGGACGATCAACGTGGCCGAACTCGACGCGATGAAGGGCTGACATGGAACACACCCTTTCCACGAACGTCCTGCTGCTGATCGCGCTCGCGCCGCTTTTCGGCTCGATCGTGGCCGGCCTGTTCGGCCGCCAGGTCGGCCGTGCCGGCGCGCACACCGTCACCATCGCCGGCGTCGCGCTGAGCTGCGCGCTCTCCATCCAGGTGCTGTGGCAGCTCTGGTTCGGCGGTGCCGACCCGTACAACCAGAACCTCTACACCTTTTTCGACATCGGCGGCTACTCGGCGCACATCGGCTTCATGGTCGACCGCCTGACGGCCATGATGATGGTGGTCGTCACCTTCGTTTCGCTGCTGGTGCACATCTACACCATCGGCTACATGGCCGAGGACGAGGGCTACCAGCGTTTCTTCAGCTACATCTCGCTGTTCACCTTCTCGATGTTGATGCTCGTGATGAGCAACAACTTCCTGCAGCTGTTCTTCGGCTGGGAGGCGGTGGGCCTGGTCTCGTACCTGCTGATCGGCTTTTGGTACAAGCGTCCGACGGCCGTGTTCGCCAACATGAAGGCGTTCATCGTCAACCGCGTCGGCGACTTCGGCTTCCTGCTCGGCATCGCGGCGGTGCTGTACTACTACGGCTCGCTGGACTACGCGACGGTGTTCGCGCAGGTCACCAGCGGCCCGGGCCAGGTGCTGACGTTCTGGAACGAATTCAGCCTGCTCGGCCTGCAGGTGCCGGCGTGGAACATCGACGCGATGACCTTCATCGGCATCTGCCTGTTCATCGGTGCGATGGGCAAGTCGGCGCAGGTGCCGCTGCACGTGTGGCTGCCGGACTCGATGGAAGGTCCGACCCCGATTTCGGCGCTGATCCATGCCGCGACGATGGTGACCGCCGGCATCTTCATGGTCAGCCGCATGTCGCCGGTGTTCGAACTCGCACCCTCGGCCCTGCAGTTCATCCTGTTCGTCGGCGCGACCACGGCGCTCTTCACCGGCCTGATCGGCATGGTGCAGAACGACATCAAGCGCGTCGTTGCCTATTCGACGCTGTCGCAGCTCGGCTACATGACCGTGGCGCTGGGGGTGTCGGCCTACGGTGCCGCCGTGTTCCACCTGATGACGCATGCCTTCTTCAAGGCACTGCTGTTCCTCGCGGCCGGCAGCGTGATCATCGGCATGCACCACGAGCAGGACATGCGGAAGATGGGCGGCCTGCGCAAGTACATGCCGATCACCTACTGGACGTCGCTGATCGGAACGCTCGCCCTCGTTGGCTTCCCGTTCTTCTCGGGCTTCTACTCGAAGGACAGCATCATCGAGGCCGTGCGTGCGGCGGGCGAGGGCGGCAGCTGGGTCAACCAGTACGCCATCTTCGCCGTGCTGGCCGGCGTGTTCGTCACCAGCTTCTACAGCTTCCGCCTGTTCTACCTGACCTTCCACGGCGAGGAGCGCTTCCGGCACGCACATGCCGATGACCACCACGACGACCACCACGGCGCGCACGACGACCATGGCCACCATGGTCCGGTCGAGCCGCACGAGTCGCCGTGGGTCGTCACGGTGCCCCTGGTGCTGCTGGCCATCCCCTCGATCGTCGTCGGCTTCCTCACCGTCGGTCCGATGCTCTTCGGCAAGGACCTGTCGGGCCAGAAGGACGTCACGCCCTTCTTCGAGGGCGCCATCTACCAGTACGTGCCGCGCGCGCCGGACCCGCTGTCGGGCCTCCCGTCGCAGGTCAGCTTCGAGCCCGCGGTGGCTGCCCCGGCGGACTGCAAGGCGATCGCGGCCGCTGAAGAGGCCGAACATGGCTCGGGCGTCTCGCTGACGCCGGACGTGCTCGGCTACGTTGGCTGCAAGTACTTCGGCCATGGCGCGGTGGGCTTCGGCTCGCATGGCTTTGTCGCGCTGCCGTTCTGGCTGATGCTGGGCGGTTTTGCGTTGGCCACCTTCCTCTACCTGCTGCGTCCGGGCCTCAGCGGCAAGATCCGCCAGGCGCTGGCGCCGCTGGTCAAAGTGCTCGAGGCCAAGTACTGGATGGACCACCTGTGGATCAACGGCTTCGCCGATGGCGGCGTGAAGCTGGGCCAGGTGGCCTGGAAACGCGGCGACCGCGGCCTCATCGACGGTGCGCTGGTGAACGGGTCAGCGTGGGTGATCGACCGCGTAGCCGCCGTCAGCCGCCACGTGCAGTCCGGTTACCTCTACCACTACGCCTTCGCGATGATCCTCGGCCTGATCGCCCTGATGTGGCTGGTCGGTCGCTGGACCGCTGCCTGAACCGACCAAGGACGCCCTGATGGATGGTTTTCCCCTGCTGAGCGCCCTGATCTGGCTGCCCCTCCTGGGTGGCTTGGCCACGCTCTACTTCGGTGAATCGCGCGGCACGCAGGCCAAGTGGTTCGCGCTGCTCGTCGCGCTGGCGACGCTCGCGTTGAGCATTCCGCTCTACACCGGCTTCGACGCGAGCTCGGCTTCGATGCAGTTCGTCGAGAAGCGCGAGTGGCTGCCGGCCTTCGACATCTACTACCACCTCGGCGTCGACGGCATCGCCGTGGCGCTGATCCTCCTCACCACGATCACCAGCGTCTTGGTGTTGATGGGGGCGTGGGGTTCGGTGGACCGCCGCGTGCACCAGTACTACGCCGCGTTCCTGGTGCTCGAGAGCCTGATGATCGGCGTGTTCGCCGCGCAGGATGCGATCCTGTTCTACGTGTTCTTCGAGGCGATGCTGATCCCGATGTTCATCGTGATCGGCGTCTGGGGTGGCGCGAACCGCGTCTATGCCAGCCTGAAGTTCTTCCTCTACACGTTCCTCGGCTCGGTGTTCATGCTGGTCGGCCTGCTCTACCTGTACGTGAAGGGCGGCAGCTTCCAGCTCGCCGACCTCTACACGCTGCAGCTGTCGGCCACCGAGCAGACCTGGCTTTTCTTCGCCTTCTTCGCCGCGTTCGCGGTGAAGATTCCGATGTTCCCGGTGCACACCTGGCTGCCGGACGCGCATGTGGAAGCGCCGACCGCGGGCTCCGTGGTGCTGGCGGCCATCATGCTGAAGATCGGCGGCTACGGCTTCATCCGGTTCACCCTGCCGATCGTCCCCGACGCCGGCGCCGAGTGGGCCTGGCTGGTGATCGCCTTCTCGCTGGTCGCCGTGGCCTACATCGGCCTGGTGGCGCTGGTGCAGGAGGACATGAAGAAGCTGATCGCCTACTCATCGATCGCCCACATGGGCTTCGTGACGCTGGGCATCTTCATCGCCTTCGGCCTGATGCGCGGCGGGGACGTCCGCCAGGACGCGGCCGAGCTTGGCCTGCAGGGCGCCATGGTGCAGATGATCTCGCACGGCTTCGTCTCGGGCGCGATGTTCACCTGCGTCGGCGTGCTCTACGACCGCATGCACACCCGCATGATCAGGGATTACGGCGGCGTGATGAACGTGATGCCGTGGTTCGGCGGCTTCTTCGTGCTGTTCGCGATGGCCAATGCCGGCCTGCCGGGCACCTCGGGCTTCGTCGGCGAGTTCATGGTCATTCTTGCCGCGTTCCAGGCCAAGCCTTGGGTCGGCTTCATCGCGGCCACCACGCTGATCCTCGGCGCCGCCTACACCCTGTGGATGGTCAAGCGGATCCTGTTCGGCGACGTCGCCAACAGCCACGTGGCCGAACTCACCGAGATCAACGCCCGTGAGGCGTGGGTGCTTGGCCTGTTCGCCGTCGGCGTGCTGCTGCTCGGCGTCTACCCGAAGCCCTTGACCGACCTGATGGACGCTTCCGTGGTGCAGCTCGTGTCCCAGCTGTCGTCCACGAAGCTCGTGACGCCGTGACGGAGACCTGATGATGACCCTTCCCGGCGTAATGCCCCTCCCGACCGGCGCTGACCTGGTGCCGATCCTCCCTGAGATCGTGCTGTGCGTTGCGGCCTTCGGCCTGTTGTTGGCCGACCTCTTCGTCGACGCCAGGCGCCGAGGCCTGATCCACTTCCTCGCGCTGCTTTCCCTGCTCGTGACCGCATTGTTGATCGGTCGCGGTCTCGCTGGCGACCCGATCTCGGCCTTTGGCGGAATGTTCGTCCGCGATACCCTGGCCGACGTGCTCAAGGTCGCCATGTGCTTTACCACCGGTCTTGCGCTGGCTTACGCGCGCCCGTACCTGACCGAGCGCGGCCTGATGGCCGGCGAGTTCTACGCCATCGTCCTGTTCGCATTGCTCGGCATGATGGTGATGGTGTCGGCCGGGAACATGGTGACGCTGTACCTCGGCCTCGAGATGTTGGCCCTCAGTTCCTACGGCCTCGTGGCCATGGACCGGGACAACAAGGTCTCGTCCGAAGCGGCCATGAAGTACTTCGTGCTCGGTGCGTTGGCTTCGGGCCTGCTGCTGTACGGCATGTCGATGATCTACGGCGCGACCGGCAGCCTCGACCTCAACGCGGTGCACCAGGCGGCCGCGAGCAGCAGCGACCGCAGCCTGCTCCTGTTCGGCGTGGTCTTCGTGCTGGTCGGCGTGTCGTTCAAGTTCGGCGCCGCGCCTTTCCATATGTGGGTGCCCGACGTCTACCAGGGCGCGCCCACGGCCATCACGCTTTTCATCGGCTCGGTGCCGAAGATCGCGGCTTTCGGGTTCGCCTACCGCCTGCTCGAGTCCGGCCTTGGCGCGACCTCCGCGGAGTGGTCGCAGATGGTGGCGTGGCTGGCCCTGCTGTCGCTGGTGATCGGCAACCTGCTCGCACTGGCGCAGACCAACCTGAAGCGCATGCTGGCCTACTCGACGATTTCGCACGTGGGCTTCCTGTTCATGGCCCTGGCCAATGCCGGCCCGACCGGCTATTCCGCGGCGATGTTCTACGCCATCAGCTACGCCGTCTCGGCGGCTGCGGCCTTCGGCGCCATCATCCTGATGTCGCGCCAAGGCTTCGAGGCGGAATCGATCGCCGATTACAAGGGCCTGTGGCAGAAGAGCCCCTTCCACGCCACCCTGATCCTGATCGTCATGGCCTCGCTCGCCGGCCTGCCGCCGCTGCTCGGCTTCTGGGCCAAGCTGGAGGCCATCCGTGCCGCCGTCGAGGCCAACCTGCTGTGGCTGGCGATCGCCGGCGTGGTGATGGCGGTGATCGGTGCCTTCTACTACCTGCGCGTCATCAAGGTGATGTTCTTCGATGAACCGGAACGCGATCTTGCCGTCGTGCATGCCGACGGCGCGCTGCGCTTCGTGTTCGCCGCCAACGCCATCGCCTTGCTGGTCCTGGGTGTCTTCGCGAACCTGATCATGGCGTGGACGCGCGCGGCCTTCGCCTGATTCCACGGGGTGCTTGCGCAAAGCGCTGGTGACCCCGTATACTCGTCGTCTCTGCTGCGGGGTGGAGCAGTCTGGCAGCTCGTCGGGCTCATAACCCGAAGGTCGCAGGTTCAAATCCTGCCCCCGCTACCAGTTTCGCGTCGTATCCTCTGCTCCGGATCGACGTCAGGCTGGGTCGGAATGCCCCTTCGGGGGATTCCGGCCCCCGGAAATTGGATGTACCGGAAAGGGCCTCTCGGCCCTTTTTTGTTTCCGTTTTTTCGCGCAGGCCCATGAGCACCAAGACCGAAGAACTCACCGCCATGCTTGCCCCCGTCGTCGAAGGCCTCGGCCTCGGCCTCGAGCTGCAGGGCATCGAGTTCGCTCCCTCGCGCAGCCATGGTCTGTTGCGCCTGTACATCGACGTCGCCTCGGGAGAGCGTCACGTCACCGTCGACGATTGCGAGGCGGTGAGCCGCGAGGTGTCTGCGGTGATGGACGTCAACGATCCGATCGCCAGCGCCTACACCCTGGAAGTCTCGTCTCCGGGCCTCGATCGCCTGATCTTCAATGCCACCCAGGCGATGCGCTTCGCCGGCCAGCAGGTCAAGGTTGCCTTGGCACTGCCGCAGGATGGTCGCCGGCGCGTGCAGGGCGCGATCCTGCGGGCCGAGGGTGACCTGATGGTCATCGGCCTTGAGAACGGCGGCGAGTTCGCCGTGTCGTTCGACAACATCGACAAAGCGAGGCTGGTGCCGGATTACGCGGCGCTGGGCCTTGAGACGGCGGCGCCGAAAGCCCCGCGTCCGCGCCGCAAGCGTGCCGATACCCCGAATTCGAAATCACCCGGAACCCACTGAAGCCGGCCCCTGGTCGCGCTGTCGCGGAGTCAAGCATGAGCAAGGAACTGTTGCTGGTCATCGAAGCGGTCGCCAATGAGAAGGGCGTGCCGCGCCAGGTCATCCTCGAGGCCATGGAGGCCGCGTTGGCTTCGGCAGCCAAGAAGCGTTACCCGGAGCAGGATGTCGCCTGCCGTGTATCGATCAACCCGAAGGACGGCAGCTACGAGACTTTCCGCCGTTGGGAAGTGGTCGCCGACGACGTGGTGATGGAGTCGCCCGACCGCATGATCCGCCTGATGGACGCCGTGGACGAGCGCGCCGATGCTCAGGTCGGTGATTTCATCGAAGAGCAGATCGAAAACCCGGAGTTCGGCCGCATCAGCGCCCAGGCCGCGAAGCAGGTCATCGTGCAGCGCGTCCGCGAGGCCGAGCGCCAGCAGGTGGTCGACGCGTGGAGCGACCGCGTGGGCGAGCTCGTCACCGGCGTCGTCAAGCGCGCCGAGCGCGGCAACATCTACGTCGACCTCGGCGGCAATGCCGAAGCCTTCATCCCGAAGGACAAGTCGATCCCGCGCGACGCCCTCCGCCCGGGCGACCGCGTGCGCGGCTTCCTCTACGAAGTGCGCTCGGAATCGCGCGGCCCGCAGTTGTTCATCAGCCGCACCGCACCGGAATTCATGATCGAACTGTTCAAGCTCGAAGTGCCGGAAGTCGGCCAGGGCCTCGTTGAGATCAAGGCGGCCGCACGCGATGCGGGCGACCGCGCGAAGATCGCCGTGCTGGCGCACGATCACCGTACCGATCCGATCGGCGCCTGCATCGGCATGCGCGGTTCGCGCGTGCAGGCCGTCAGCAACGAGCTGAACGGCGAGCGCATCGACATCGTGCTCTGGTCCGACAATTCCGCGCAGTTCGTCATCAATGCGATGGCGCCGGCGGAAGTGCAGTCGATCATCGTCGACGAGGAGCGCCACGCGATGGACCTCGCTGTCGCCGAGGAAAAGCTCGCCCAGGCGATCGGCAAGGGCGGCCAGAACGTCCGCCTCGCCAGTCGCCTGACGGGCTGGCAGCTCAACGTCATGACCCAGGACCAGATCTCGGCGAAGTCGGAAGCCGAGCAGGCCAATGCCCGTAAGCTGTTCATGGACAAGCTGGAAGTCGACGAGGAAATCGCCGGCATCCTGGTGGGCGAGGGCTTCAACACCGTCGAGGAAATCGCCTACGTGCCGGTCGCCGAGCTGCTGGCCGTCGAAGGCTTCGACGAGGACATCGTCGAGGAGCTGCGCGCCCGCGCCCGCGACGCGCTGCTGACCGAGGCGCTGGCCGTCGAGGAAAACCTCGAGGAGCACAAGCCGTCGGACGACCTGCTGTCCCTGGACGGCATGGACGAGGCCACGGCCTACGCCCTCTCCTCGCGCGGCATCGTCACGCGGGACGACCTCGCCGAGATGGCCGTCGACGAGATCGCCGACATCGAAGGCATGGGCGACGCCCGCGCCGCCACCCTCATCATGGAAGCGCGCAAGCACTGGTTCGCCTGAACCGTCCTGCCCGCAGCCCACGTTTAATCCAGCGCCCCACGCGCAACACATCCAAGGAAGCCCTTCCGAATGTCCGAGGTCACCGTCCGCTCCCTGGCCAAGGTGCTGAACCTGCCCGTCGAGAAGCTGCTCGAGCAGCTCTCCGGAGCCGGCATGCAGTTCACCGGGCCGGACCAGGTGGTCAGCAGCACCGAGAAGATGAAGCTGCTCGGCTTCCTGCGCCGCACCCATGGCAAGGATGAAAAGCCCGCCGAGGAGTCCGGCCCCAGCCGCATCACGCTTCAGCGCCGAAAGGTCGAGGAGCTGACGGTCGGTGGCGGCAAGACCAAGGCCACCGTCGCCGTTGAAGTGCGCCAGAAGCGCACCTACGTGAAGCGTGCCGACGTCGCCCCGACCGGCCCGGACGCCGAGCGGGAGGAAGCTGCCCGGAAGCTGGCCGAGTCGCAGGCCCGTTCCGAGGCGGAGCGCAAGGCGCTGGAGGAGGCGGATCGCCGCCGTCGCGAGGAGGAGGCCGCCGAGAAGTCCGCCCGCGCAACGCCCGCGACCTCGGCACCGGATGCGACGCCGCCGGTCGAGGAGCGCTCCGTGGAGCGGTCCGAGGAGCCCGCAGCGCCCCCGACGGTCGAGGTGCCGGCGGATCCGCGCCCGGCGACCCGTCCGGTGATCCAGATGCCCAGCCGCGCCGACGCCGAGTTGGCGGCACGCGCCCGCGAGGCCGCAAGCCGTCGCGGCAAGCCCGGTGGAAAGGCGGAGGGCGCGCCCGAGGACGACCGCAGCGGTCGTTTCGTCGGCGGCCAGCTCCACCTCAGTGAGGGCGCGCATGCGCGCCGCAACACGGGGAACAACAAGCGCAAGCCGGGCGGTGGCCGAGGTCGTCCGGAGCCGTCGCGTCACAGCGGCAACAGCAACAATTCCGGTCCGCACGCTTTTTCCCGTCCGACGGCGCCGGTCATGCGCGAAGTCGCCGTGGGCGACGCCATCAGCGTGGGTGACCTCGCCAACAAGCTGGCCATGAAGGGCGGTGAAGTGGTGAAGGCCCTCTTCAAGATGGGGGTGATGGCCACCATCAACCAGACCATCGACCACGACACCGCGGTGCTCGTCGTCGAGGAGCTGGGCCACAAGGCCGTACGCGCCACCGAGGACGATGCGGAGCTCGCGCTGGCCGCCCACATCGAAGCCGAGCAGGGCGATCGCGCACCACGCCCGCCGGTCGTCACCATCATGGGCCATGTCGACCACGGCAAGACCTCGCTACTCGACTACATCCGTCGCACCAAGGTCGCTTCGGGCGAAGCGGGCGGCATCACCCAGCATATCGGTGCCTACCACGTCGAGACCGGCAAGGGTGTGGTGACTTTCCTCGACACGCCCGGCCATTCGGCCTTCACCGCCATGCGTGCCCGCGGCGCCAAGCTCACCGATCTGGTGGTGCTGGTCGTCGCGGCCGATGACGGCGTCATGCCGCAGACGGTCGAAGCGATCAAGCACGCGCGCGCCGCGAAGGTGCCGCTGGTGGTCGCCATGAACAAGATGGACAAGCCGAACGTCAACATCGACAACCTGCGCAACGGCCTGGCGCAGCATGAAGTGACACCGGAAGAGTGGGGCGGCGACACCCCGTTCATCGGCGTCTCGGCCAAGACCGGCATGGGCATCGATGCGCTGCTCGACGCCATCCTCGTCCAGGCCGAGGTCATGGAGCTTTCGGCGCCGGTCGACGGCAAGGCGGCAGGGACCGTGATCGAGTCCTCCCTCGACAAGGGCCGCGGCCCGGTCGCGACGGTGCTCGTGCAGCAGGGCACGCTGCGCAAGGGCGATTACCTCGTCTGCGGCACCCAGTACGGCCGCGTTCGCGCGCTGTTCGACGAAGCGGGCAAGCAGGTCGACTCGGCCGGTCCGTCGATCCCGGTGGTGTTGCTCGGTCTCTCGGGCGTGCCGAACTCGGGCGATGACTTCGTGGTCGTCGCCGACGAGCGCCTTGCCAAGGACGTCGCGCAGCAGCGCGAGGCCAAGATGCGCGAAGCCAAGCTGGTCAAGCAGGCCAGCCGCATGGAGGACATCATGGCCCAGATGGGCCAGGGCGAAGGCCAGCAGCAGCTCAACCTGCTGATCAAGGCCGACGTGCAGGGCTCGGTCGAGGCGCTCCGCGACTCGCTCGTCGCCCTGTCGAACGACCTGATCAAGATCAACGTGATCCAGTCCGGCGTCGGCGGCATCACCGAATCGGAAGCCGTGATGGCCGCCGCGGCCAAGGCCGTGGTCATCGGCTTCAACGTCCGCGCCGACGCCGCGGCCCGCAAGGTCATCGAGGGCAATGGCCTCGACCTGCGCTACTTCTCGATCATCTACGACGTCATCGACCAGGTGAAGCAGGTCGCGTCGGGCTTGCTCGGCAAGGAGATCCGCGAGGAGATCATCGGCGTGGCCGAAGTCCGCGACGTGTTCCGCAGCTCGAAGTTCGGCGCCGTCGCCGGTTCGCTGGTCATCGAGGGCACGGTCAAGAAGTCGAAGCCGATCCGCGTGCTGCGCAACCAGACCGTCATCTTCCAGGGCGAGCTGGAGTCGCTGCGCCGCTTCAAGGACAACGTCGAGGAAGTGAAGTCCGGCACCGAATGCGGGATCGCGGTGAAGGCCTACAACGACGTCAAGCCGGGCGATCTGATCGAGTGCTTCGAGCGCATTGAAGTGGCACGGTCGCTCTGATGCCCAAGCGTTCCTTTTCGCGCACCGATCGCCTGTCCGCCCAGTTCCGCAGGGAGCTGGGCCAGATGGTGCACGAGGCCGTGCGCGAGCATTCGTTGCCATCGGCGAGCGTTTCGGACGTCGAGGTGACGCGCGACCTTTCGCACGCGAAGGTCTACGTCACTGCGTTGATGCCGGATCGTTCGAAGGAAGTGGTCAGGGCCCTCAATGAGCTTGCGAAGGGCTTCCGCCAGCAGTTGGGCAAGATGCTGCGCATCCGCCAGGTGCCAGAGCTCCACTTCCACTACGATGAATCGGTCGATCGCGGCGAGAAGATCGACCTGCTGCTGCGCGAGGCCGCGAAGCAGGACGCAGCGGCGCGCGCTGCGTCCGACGGCGAGGCGGCGGGCGACCCGTCGGCAGACCGCCTGGCCGACTGAGCCGGTGCCCACGGGCGCCGCGTTGGTCGTTCCTCCCCGATGACTCCCATGCACCGTCTTTCTTTCCGTCCAGTCGATGGCCTGCTCCTGTTGGACAAGCCGTCCGGCCTGAGCTCGAACGCGGCGCTGCAGCGCGTCCGCAAGCATTTCCGCGCTGAGAAGGCCGGCCATACCGGCAGCCTCGATCCTCTGGCGACCGGCCTGCTGCCGATCTGTTTCGGCGAGGCCACCAAAGTCGCCGGACTGCTGCTGGGAGCGCGCAAGGCCTACGAGACCGAGGCGCGCCTTGGCGTGGTCACCGACACTGACGACGCCGATGGCCAGGTGCTGCGCGAGCGGCCGGTCCCGCTGCTCGACGCCCACGCCGTCGAGCGCGTGCTGAAGCGCTACATCGGGCGGATCTCGCAGCGCCCACCGATCTATTCCGCGCTGAAGCAGGGCGGCGAGCCGCTGTACGCCAAGGCCCGACGCGGCGAGATCGTCGAAGTCGCCGAGCGCGAGGTCGACGTGCATGCCCTTGAGCTGCTGTCGATCAACGGCGCATCGCTGCGCCTGCGCATCACCTGCGGCTCCGGCACCTACGTGCGGAGCCTCGTGCGCGACATCGGCGAGGACCTCGGCTGCGGGGCGCACGTGGCGGCCCTGCGCCGCCTGTGGGCCGAGCCGTTCCGCACCCCGGCGATGATCACCCTCGACGAGATCGAAGCCATCGACCGCGCCAGCGAGCCCGGCTTGGCCGCGCTGGACAGCCTGCTGATGCCCGTCGAATCCGCCCTGACCGATTGGCCGCGGTTGAACCTCAACGACGCCGAGGTGCTTAGGCTGGGCCATGGCCAGAGCCTCGCCGGCCTCGATGCGGCGAACGGCCTGATGGCGGCCTTCGCCCCCAGCGGGCGAGCGGTCGGCTTGGTCGAAGGACGCGACGGCGTGGTGCACCCGCAACGCCTGTTCCGCTGGGCCGCGGCGTCCTGAGCCCCGGCTGCTGCCGGCGGGCGAGCTCGGGGCCGAGCCTGAACGCCGGTCCGGCCGATTCGTGAAAACCTTGTTCAGGGCGGCCGCCGGGCGTACAATCCGCGCGCCTCGCCCGAGGCATCCCCATGAAACCGGCGAAGACCGCGGTGCGTCCACGAGTGACGTTCCTGCGCCTTCCGCATCACGAGAACGTCCATGAGCATTGATTCCAGCCAGATCATTTCCCAGTTCGCGCGCGGCGCCAACGACACCGGTTCGCCGGAGGTCCAGGTCGCCCTGCTGTCGGCCCGCATCGAGCAGCTGACCGAGCACTTCAAGGCCCACAAGCAGGACCACCACAGCCGTCGCGGCCTGCTCAAGATGGTGAACACCCGCCGTCGCCTGCTGGCCTACCTGAAGGACAAGGACGTGGAGCGCTACAAGACGCTCATCGAGCGCCTCGGCCTCCGTCGTTAAGTGACACCCCGCGCGGCGCAGAAATGCGCCGCGCTGCTTTTCGGGGTTCGAGAACCCCGCGCCGTGGCAACGCGGCAACCGAGCCAGGGGGCAGGGGCCCCCGGCCGGACTGAAACGAAAGACAACACAGAGAGCAGAACTCGTGGCGAAATTCACCAAGACCTTCCAGTACGGCCAGCACGAAGTGACGCTGGAAACGGGCGAGATCGCCCGCCAGGCCGGTGGCGCCGTCCTCGTCAAGATGGCGGACACCGTCGTCCTCGTGACCGTCGTCGGCAACAAGAACGTCCGTGAGGGCATGGACTTCTTCCCGCTGACCGTCGACTACCAGGAGAAGTTCTACGCCGGTGGCCGCATCCCGGGTGGCTTCTTCAAGCGCGAAGGCCGCCAGACCGAGCGCGAGACGCTCACCTCGCGCCTGATCGACCGTCCGATCCGGCCGCTGTTCCCGGAAGGTTTCCGCCACGAAGTGCAGGTCATCGCGACCGTCGTCTCGCTGAACCCGGAAGTCGAGGGTGACATCCCGGCGATGATCGGCGCCTCGGCCGCGCTGGCCCTGTCGGGCATCCCGTTCGCGGGCCCGATCGGCGCCGCCAAGGTCGGCTACGCCAACGGCCAGTACATCCTCAACCCGACCACCACCCAGCTGAAGACCTCGGAGCTCGAGCTCGTCGTCGCAGGCACGCAGAACGCCGTGCTGATGGTGGAGTCGGAAGCCAAGCTGCTCTCGGAAGAGGTGATGCTCGGCGCCGTCACCTTCGGCCACAACGCCGGCCGCACGGTCATCAAGGCGATCAACGAACTGGTCGCCGAAGCCGGCAAGAAGGATTGGGGCACCTGGACCGCACCGGAGCGCAACGAGGCCCTCGTGGCCGCGCTGAAGGCCGCCGTCGGCACGCGCCTCGCCGACGCCTTCAAGGTCACGGACAAGCTGCAGCGTCGTGACGCCATCGGCGCCCTGAAGAAGGACGTGATGGCCGCCCTCGCGCCGCAGATCGAAGCCAACGGCTGGTCGGCCGGCGAAGCCTCGAAGGAGTTCGGCGAGCTCGAGTACCAGACCATGCGCGAGTCCGTGCTGACCACCAAGGTCCGCATCGACGGCCGTGCGCTGGACACGGTGCGCCCGATCACCGTCCGTGTCGGCGTGCTGCCGCGCGTCCACGGCTCGGCGCTGTTCACCCGCGGCGAGACGCAGGCGCTCGTGGTCGCCACCCTCGGCACCGCGCGCGACGGCCAGATCATCGACGCCGCCGAAGGCGAGTCGAAGGAGCACTTCCTGTTCCACTACAACTTCCCGCCGTACTCGGTCGGCGAAGCCGGCCGCATGATGGGCCCGAAGCGCCGCGAGATCGGCCACGGCCGCCTCGCCAAGCGCGGCGTGCTCGCCGTCATGCCGGACATGGAGAGCTTCCCGTACACGATCCGCGCCGTCTCGGAGATCACCGAGTCGAACGGTTCGTCGTCGATGGCCTCGGTCTGCGGTTCGTCGCTCGCCATGATGGACGCGGGCATCCCACTGAAGGCCCCGGTGGCCGGCATCGCGATGGGCCTGGTGAAGGAAGGCGACAACTTCGTCGTGTTGTCCGACATCCTCGGTGACGAGGACCACCTCGGCGACATGGACTTCAAGGTCGCGGGTTCGAAGGACGGCATCTCCGCCCTCCAGATGGACATCAAGATCGAAGGCATCACCGAGGAGATCATGAAGATCGCCCTCACGCAGGCGAAGGCCGGCCGCCTCCACATCCTCGGCGAGATGGCGAAGGGCCTGACCGCCCCGCGCGCCGAGCTGTCGGAGTACGCCCCGCGCCTGCTGACGATGAAGATCCACCCGGACAAGATCCGCGAAGTGATCGGCAAGGGTGGCTCGACCATCCAGGCCATCACCAAGGAAACCGGCACGCAGATCGACATCCAGGACGACGGCACCATCGTCATCGCCTCGGTCAACGCCGCCGCCGCCCAGGCCGCGAAGGCGCGCATCGAGCAGATCACGTCGGACGTCGAGCCGGGCCGCATCTACGAAGGCAAGGTCGCCAAGATCATGGACTTCGGTGCGTTCGTGACGATCGCCCCGGGCAAGGACGGCCTGGTGCACATCTCGCAGATCTCCGACGAGCGCGTCGAGAAGGTCAGCGACAAGCTGAAGGAAGGCGACGTGGTGAAGGTCAAGGTGCTGGAAGTCGACAAGCAGGGCCGCATCCGCCTGTCGATCAAGGCCGTGGCCGAGGGCGAAGGCGTCTAAGCCTTCGCTTCACTGCCGGGCTGTCACGAAGAAACCCGCCGTAAGGCGGGTTTCTTCGTTTGCGCGTCAGTGGCGATCGCTCAGGCGTCGATCGCGACCATCTCCACGCGGTTCCGCCCGCCGGCCTTCGCGATGTACAGCATGCGGTCGGACTCGCCGAGCAGCGCATGGATATGCGGCTTGCCGTCGTGGCTGAGGCAGACGCCGATGCTGGTGCTCGCCGCGATGCGCCGTCCATCCGGGAGTTCGATGTCGAGGCCAGCGATGCGCTCGCGCAGGCTCTCGAAGTAGGTCCATGCGCTTTCGGCATCGAGCCCTGGGGCGAGGACGACGAACTCCTCGCCGCCGAAACGCGCGACGATGTCCTCGGTCCGGGCATGCTCTGCGACCGCGCGGGCGACGGCCTTCAGTGCGACGTCGCCGCCGTCGTGGCCGTAGGTGTCGTTGATCTTCTTGAAGTGGTCGATATCGAGCGTGGCGACGGCGACCGGTTGTGCTTGCAGTCGGAGGGCGTCCAGCCGCTTGGTCGTCAGGTCGAAGAAATGCCGGCGGTTCGACAGTCCGGTGAGGAAGTCCTTCGTCGCCAGGTCCTGGAGCGTACCGATCAGGTCGAGGTTGTCGACGTTCTGCGAGACGCGGCAGAAGAACTCCTCGCGCGAGAACGGCTTGTGCAGGAAGTCGTTGGCGCCGTTCTTGAGGAAACGCGCCACGAGTTCGCCCTTGTTGGCGCCGCTGACGCCGATGATGGCCAGCCGGTCGCGGTTGTAGCGCTCGCGCAGCTTGGCGGAGAGTTCGACGCCGGTGAGGCCGGGCATCTCGTGGTCGGTGATGACGAGGCGGATGCCTGGATCCTGTTCGATGGCGCCGAGGGCCTGTTCGCCGTCGCCGGCCAACAGCACGCGGAAGCCGTAGGACGACAGCAGCTCCGCCACCATCAGGCGCGCCGACGCAGAATCATCGACGACGAGCGCGGCAATGCGGCGGTTGCGGTCGAGGCGCTGCGCCAGCCAAGCGATGTAGTCGAGGTGGCCGGGTGCGCTCTTGATGACGTAATCGACGACGCTGCGGCCGAGTACGCGGTCGCGCAGGGCCTCGTCGTACTTGCTGGACACCACGACGACGGGCAGGCCGGTGGAGGAGAAGCGGTCGATGATCGCGTCCTCGGCGGCATCCGGCAGCACGAGGCCGCTCAGGATGAGGAAGATATCCGGATGGGCAGCGAGCGCGGCTTCGGCTTCGGTCATCGTGCGGGCAAGCGCAACCGGCAGTCGCAGCCCGCCTTCGATCGCTTCGGCAAGCATGCCGGCGTAGCTCCGCGAGTTTTCGACGACCAGGACGCGTTGGGGAAGCGGGGCGAGACTCATTCGGCCGGATTTCCACACAAGGGAGCGCAGCATCGCGCCCGGCGGCGGCTCCACGCAATAGTGGGGAAGCCCGGTCGGCCCAGGCTGACGGCATTTGACCTCAGGGCGCCTGGCGCAGCCATTCCACGCGGTGCGAAGCATGGTGCTCGCCGAGCATGCGGGCGAGCACCGGCAGGGCCGGAGCCAGGGCGGCGTCGAGCTTCCACGGCGGGTGGAACATCAGCATGCCGCTGCCATTGAGCCGCAGTGGCGAGTCGTCGGGTCGCACCAGCAGTTCCGCGCACAGCAGCCCCCGCGGGGCGAGCACGGTGGCCTGGCGGAAGAAGCCGTGCAGCGCCCGCCGCTGCTTGATGGGGTACCACACGGCCACGCCGCCCGTCGGCCAACGCTCCAGCGCGGTGCCGACGGCCTCGAGGACGCGCGGGTACTCCGCCTCTTGCGCCTCGTACGGCGGGTCGATCAGCACGAGGCCGCGCTTCTCTTTTGGCGGCAGCAGCGCCCGCGTGGCCTCGTAGCCATCGCGGGCGTGTGCCGCGGCGCGCGGGTCGCTGGCGAGGTGGGCCTTGAGCGCCGCAGCCTCCTCCGGGTGCAGTTCGCAGGCCGCGACCCGGTCCTGCGGGCGCAGGGCGGCCAGGGCGATGCGCGGCGATCCCGGGTAGGCGCGAAGCCGGCCATCCGGGTTCCAGCGACCCACGATCTCGCACAAGCGCTGCACGGCGGCAGGCAGCCCGTATTGGCCCCACAGGCGTCCGATGCCGGCCTGGCCCTCGCCCGTGCGCTCCGCGGCTTCGGCATCGAGGGCGTAGTGGCCGCGGCCGCCGTGGGTGTCGAGCAGGAACACCGGGCTGTCCTTGGCGGTGAGCGCATCGAGCCAGGCGAGCAAGGTGACGTGCTTCAGGACATCGGCGTGGTTGCCGGCGTGGAAGGCGTGGCGGTAGTTCATGGCGCGCAGTCTAGCGCTGCGCGCCCGCGGCCCGCGCTAGCATGCGGACTTCCACACGGAGGGGATTCCATGGCCAAGCTGTTCCGCTGGACGTTGCGCGGCGCGCTCCTGCTGCTGCTCGCGGTGACGTTGTTCGTTCTGCACAGCCTCTACTTCAAGCCGGTCAACATCCGCATTTTCTACGAGCGGGTCTTCGCGGAATTCGCGCTCGAGAGCCCGCAGTTGCTGTCGAGCCTCGGGATGCTGCCGCCGTCCATCGATTGGACGGCCGACGAGCTCGATGACTACTCGCTCGCCAAGGGCGACGCGCAGATGGAGAAGCTCAAGAACGACCTCGCGACCCTGCGCAGCTACGACCGCGCGTCACTCGAGGACACCCTGAGCTACGACGTCCTTGAAGCCTTCCTGCAGACGCAGGCCGATGGCGAGCGCTTTCGCTTCCATGACTACCCGCTCAACCAGCTGTTCGGCATCCAGAGCAGCCTGCCGAGCTTCATGGCCGCACAGCACCGCGTGGCGGGCTTGCGCGGCGCCGAGGCCTACGTGGCGCGTTTGCGGGAGATCCCGCGGGTGGCGGCGCAGGTGCGCGAGGGCATGGCCAAGCGCGAGCAGCTCGGCATCATTCCGCCGACCTTCGTGGTCGAGAAGGTGACCGCCGAGATGCAGGCCTTCGTCGCCACCGAGCCGACGCAGAACATCCTGTACACCGCCTTGGCCGACAAGATGACCAAGGCCGACGAAGCCATCGCCGAGGCCGACCAGCAGCGTCTGCTGGCGGACGCGGAAGCGGTGATCCGCGACCAGGTGTATCCGGCCTACCAAGGCTGGATCGACGACTACGTGGCCCTGTTGCCGAAGACCACGGGCAACCACGGGGTGTGGGCCCTGCCCGACGGCGCCGCCTTCTACCAGCACCAGATCCGCGTGCACACCACCACCGACATGACGCCGGAACAGGTGCACGAGCTCGGCCTGCGCGAGGTGGCACGCATCGAGGGCGAGATGGACGCCATCCTGAAGGGCGAAGGCCTGGTGGAGGGCACGATCGGCGAGCGTGTGCGTACGATCGCGGCTCGTCCGGACCAGCTTTACCCGGACACCGACGAAGGACGCGCGCAGATCCTCGCCGACTACCAGGCGATGATCGACACCATCGACGCCGGCCTCGGCCCCTACTTCAACGTGCGCCCGACGCAGCCGGTGAAGGTGGAGCGCATCCCCGAGTTCAAGGAGAAGACCTCGCCGGGCGCCTACTACCAGCCGCCGGCGCTCGACGGCTCGCGGCCGGGCGTGTTCTACGCCAACCTGCGCAGCGTGCAGGAGATCCCGCGCTTCGGCATGCGCACCCTCGCTTACCACGAGGGCATCCCCGGGCATCACTTCCAGCTCGCGATCCAGCAGAAAATCCAGGGCGTGCCGACCTTCCGCAAGCTGCTGCCGTTCACCGCCTACTCGGAAGGTTGGGCGCTGTATTCGGAGAAGCTCGCCTCGGAGATCGGCTTCCAGCCGACGCCGCTCGACGACCTCGGCCGCCTGCAGGCGGAGATGTTCCGCGCCGTGCGCCTCGTGGTCGATTCCGGCCTGCACCACCAGCGTTGGACGCGCGAGCAGGCCATCGACTACATGGTCGAGAAGACCGGCATGCCGCAGACGGACGTCGTCGCGGAAATCGAGCGCTATCTCGTGATGCCGGGCCAAGCGCTCGCCTACAAGGTGGGCATGAACACCATCGTCGAACTGCGCGATGAAGCGAAGCGCGAGTTGGGCGAGGGTTTCAATCTCGCGGCCTTCCACGACGTGGTGCTGACCCATGGCTCGCTGCCGATGACCCTGCTGCAGCAGCAGGTGCGGGCTTGGATCGCGGCGGAGAAGGCGAAGGCGAACGCCGGCGGTGCCGACGTGGCGGTGGCCGGCTGATGGAGGTGCGCGTCGTCCGCGGTGCCGAGGTCGGGCCTTTCCTGCCCGACCTCGCGCGCCTGCGCATCGGCGTGTTCCGCGAATGGCCCTATTTGTACGCCGGCAACGAGGCGTATGAGCGGGCCTATCTCGCGGTGTACGTCCGTTCGCCCGACAGCGTCTTCGTGCTGGCGATGGATGGCGGGCGGATCGTCGGCGCGTCGAGCGGCCTGCCGCTGGCCGACGATGCCGAGGCCTTCCGCACGCCGTTCGAGGCGGCGGGGATCGACATCGCGAGGGTTTTCTACTTCGGGGAATCGGTGTTGCTACCCGAGTACCGCGGCCGCGGGCTCGGCCACGCGTTCTTCGACGCCCGCGAAGCGCACGCGGCGGCATTGGCGCGCTTCGATTGGACGGCCTTCTGTGCCGTCGACCGCGATGCCTCGGATCCGCGCCGTCCGGCGGACTACCGTGGCAACGAGGCGCTGTGGGCCAAGCGGGGCTACGTGCGCCGCGACGACCTGCGCTGCACGCTGGGCTGGCCGGAAGCCGAGGGCGGCCCCGACGTGGCGCACACGCTGACCTTCCGGCTGCGGCCGGTCACCCGAGCAGGCTGACGCCCGGCACCACCCACAGCGCCAGGGCCGCCAACGTGGCCCCGATGCCGGTGGCGGCGAGCACATCGCTCGGGTAGTGCACGCCGAGGAACACGCGGGACACCGCGATACTGGCGGTGAACGGGATCAGCCACACGGCGAACGCAGGGTAGTGGGCCAGTGCCACGAGCGTGAAGCTCACGGCGTGCAGGGTGTGGCCGGACGGGAAACTGAATTCGTCCAGCGGCGCCACCCAGGCCCGCACCGCGGGGTCGCGATGGCAGGGCCGGGCCCGGCGGAAGAAGCCCTTCATGCGCCGGTAGAGGATGGCCGCGATGCCACCCACGACCGCCATGTGCGCGGCGGCATGCAGGCCTGCCTCGCCGCCGAAAACGGCCAGCACGGCCATCATCGCGTACCAGAACACGCCGTCCCCCAGGCGGCTGACGGCCTTGAAGTAGAGCCGGACGGCGCGGTAAGTGCACCAGCCGTTCAGTTGCAGGCACCAGTGGTGTTCGCGTTGGACGAGGGCGGCGCGCGTCAGCATCATGCGGCCTTCTCGAGGGGGTGGGCGAGCTGGGTGAGCAGGTCGGCGAAGTCGCGCGAGACGCGATCCGGCGACAGTCCTTCCACCGCTTCGCGCGCCGCAAGGCCCATGGCGACGCGACGGGCGGACAGGGCGATGTCGAGGAAGCGCGCCAGAAACGCCGCTTCATTGCCGAACGGCACGCTGGCACCGTGCACGCCATCGCGGAGATGTTCGCGCGCCGCGCCGTAGTCGAAAGCCACGGTGGGCAGCGCCGAGGCCATGGCTTCGAGGGTGACGTTGCCGAAGGTCTCCGAGAGGCTCGGAAAGCAGAAGACGTCGGCCGAGGCGAAGTGCGCGGCGAGGGCATCGCCGCGCAAGGTGCCGGCGAAAACGACATCCGGGTATCGCGCCGCGAGGGCCGCACGCTCCGGGCCGTCGCCGACCAGCACCAGCTTCGCGCTGGCCCGCTCTGCCTTGAGGGCTTCGTAGCTTCGCATCAGCAAGGGCAGGTTCTTCTCCGGCGCGAGGCGGCCGACGTGCACGATGGCGAGGTCGTCCGGACCGACGCCCCAGCGCGTGCGGAGGGCTTCGGTGCGGAAGGCTGGGTGGAAGCGTGCGGTGTCCACCGCCCGTCCGAGTCGTCGTGGATGGCGGAAGCCCTGCGCCGTCAGTTGTTCCGCGAGTTCGCGCGTCGGCACCAAGGTGGCGTCGGCGCGGTTGTGGAAGCGGCGCAGCCACGCGAAAACCCATGGTGCGAGGAAACCCGCGCCGTAGCGGCCCACGTAGTCATCGAAACGGGTGTGGAAGCCCGTGGCCACGGGGATCCGCAGCCGCTTCGCCGCGCGCAGGGCCGACCAGCCCAGCGGCCCCTCGGTAGCGATGTAGATCGCGTCCGGACGATCGCGCATCCATCGCGCGGCGAGCTTGCGGCCGGCCGGCAACCCGAAGCGCATGCCGGGATAGCGTGGGATCGGCGCCCCGTCGACGCGCAGCAGTTCGCGGGACTCATCGCTGTTCTCGCCAGGGCGCGCGGGACGGACGAGACCGACGTCGTGCCCGAGCGCCGCCAACCCATCGTGCAACGACTGCACGGTCAGGGCTACGCCGTTGATTTCCGGCGGGTAGGTCTCGGTGACGAGCTCGAAGCGGCGGGCGAGGGCGGCGGTCGTGTCCATGCCGCGAGCCTGAAGGGCATGAGCGGCAGGGCGGTGACATCGTGATGACGTTGTCGTGACGCGGCTTCATCGCCGAGATGTCATGTGAATTCAACGGTCCGGTCACGCAGTTCCGCCAGTGTCCGCGCCCAATCCTCCGACCGGAGGTTGGCCCCCAATGGAGTTCCGGATGTCGTCGATCACCCCCTGCCGTCGCCCTCGCCACCTGCTGGCCCTTGCAGTCGCCGCCGCGCTCGCCCCCGTGGCGGCTTCCGCCAGTCCCGAGGTGCGCGACGAGGCTGCCGTTCTTGATGCCGTCAACGTCGTCGGCACCGGTGAGACCCGGCAGGTGCAGGCGTTGGGCCGCGAGGAGATCGCGCGTCAGCCCGCAGGCAGCAGCGCGCTCAAGCTGCTCGGCAAACTTCCCGGCGTGCACTTCACCTCGGCCGACCCGTGGGGCAACTACGAGTGGTCAGCGAGGTTGAACATCCGCGGCTTCAACCAGAACCAGCTGGGCTTCACGCTCGACGGGATCCCGCTGGGCGACATGAGCTACGGCAACCACAACGGCCTGCACATCAGCCGCGCGCTGATCGCCGAGAACCTCGGTTTCGCCGAAGTCTCGCAGGGCAGCGGTGCGCTGGATACCGCGTCGTCGTCCAACCTGGGCGGCACGGTGCGCTTCGCCTCGCGCGGCCCGCAGGCCGAGCGCGGCGCCACCCTCGCCCAGACCGTCGGCAGCGACGACACGCTGCGCACCTTCGCGCGCTACGACACCGGCGACCTCGACGGCTTCTCGGCCTTCCTCTCGGGCGCCAAGCACGATGCCGAGAAGTGGAAGGGCTACGGTGCGCAGGATTCGCGCCAGGTCAACGCGCAGGCCCGCTACGCCAGCGACGCGTGGACCCTCGGCGCGCTCGTCAACACGTCGCGCCGCAACGAGACCGATTACGCGGATCTGTCGCTGGAGTCGGCGCGCCGCCTCGGCATGGACTGGGACAACTACGCGCGCGATTGGACGCGCGCCATCCGCGCCGGCTTCGGCCAGTTCTCGGGCGCCGTGAACAGCCTCGATGATGCCTACTACCTCGGCCGCGGCCTGCGGGACGACAACCTCTACGCGTTGAACACCGACTTCGCCATCGGCGACGGCGGCAGCTTCACGGCGCAGGTCTATCGACACACCAACGAGGGCCAGGGCCACTGGGTGACGCCGTACTCGCCCAGCTCGGCCACCCTGCCGCTGAGCCTGCGCACCACGGAGTACACGATCGACCGCGGTGGCCTGACCGCCGGCTTCGAACTGCCGTTTGGCGTGCACACGCTGAGCTTCGGCCTGTGGCACGAGGACAGCGACCACAACCTGCAGCGCAACTTCTACTTCCTCAACGCCGACGCCCCGCCGAACCGCGGCTATTTCCTCCGCAGTCCGGACGTACGCGTGTTCGAGCAGGATTTCGACAGCCGAACGCAGGTCTGGTACCTCAACGACCGCATCGCGCTGATGGAGGGCCGCTTCACGATCGATGCCGGTTTCAAGGCGCTGGACGCCAAGATCGAAGCGGTGAATCGTCGCGGCACGCGTGCGCAGGGCCGCATCGAAGCCAAGGACAGCTTCCTGCCCCAGTTGGGCCTGCGCTTCGAAGTGGCGCCGGGCTTCGAGCTCTTCGGCTCGTATGCGGAGAACATGGCGGCCTTCCGCGCGGGCGTGAACGGCCCGTTCTCGGCCAGCCAGTCGGGGTTCGACGCCATCCGCAACACCCTGCGCCCGGAGACCTCGACCACGTTCGAAGGCGGCCTGCGCTACGGCAACGAGGGCTTCCAGAGCTCGCTCACCCTGTACCGCGTGGATTTCGAGGACCGCCTGCTGACCATCTCCCAGTGCGCCGGCATCGTCGGTTGCCCCAGCGTGCTGGCCAACGTCGGTGACGTCGAGACCTCCGGTGCCGAAGCGGCGATCGACTGGCGCCTCGGTGGCGGCTTCTCGCTGTTCGGCTCGCTGTCGTGGAATTCGTCGGAGTACGCCTCGAACTACCTCGACGGCACGACCCTCGTGCCGACCGACGGCAAGACCGTGGTCGACACGCCGGAAATGCTCGCCAACGTCGAGCTCCGTTACGCGGCGGACGCCCTCGAAGCTCGCATCGGCATGAAGTACACCGACGAACGCTTCATCACCTACACGAACGACTCGCGCGTGCCGGACTACTGGGTCACCGATGCCTCGGTGTCGTACCGCTTCGGCGACCTCGGCTTCGCCAAGGACCTCAAGGCCACGCTCAACGTCACCAACCTGTTCGACGAGGACTACTTCGCCAGCGTCGGCACCAATGGGTTCGTGGCCCGCGACCCGCAGGGCCTGAACTACACGCTGGTGACCGGCGCCCCGCGCCAGGTGTTCCTGACCCTCGAGGCCTCGTTCTGATGCGGCGCCTGCCGTCGGTGGCCCTGCGCCACCTCGGCCTGGCGCTTGTGCTTTGCCTTCCTCCGGCGGCCTTCGCGGCCCCGGAGGCGGGCGACAACAGCGCGCCCGCCCCGACCCGCATCGCCTTCGGCTCCTGCGCCGAACAGCACAAGCCGCAGCCGATCTGGGCGGCGATCGACGCGGCCAATCCTGATCTGTTCCTGTTCCTCGGCGACAACGTCTACGGCGACACGCGGGACCGTCGCGAGCTCGAAGCCGCCTACGCGGCATTGGGCGCCCAGCCGGGCTTCCGGCGCTTGCGCGCGTCTACGCCGGTGATGGCGACGTGGGACGACCACGACTACGGCGAGAATGACGCGGGGGCCGAGTATCCGATGAAGGACGCTTCGCGCGAGCTGTTCTTCGACTTCTGGGGCGAGCCGGTGGATTCGCCTCGGCGCTCGCACGAGGGTGTCTATACCAGCGCGATCTTTGGACCTCCGGGGCAGCGCGTGCAGGTGATCCTGCTCGACCTGCGCTGGAACCGCACGCCGATCGCGCGCAACACGGCGTTCCCGGACGATGCGGCGCACGCGCGCTGGGGGCGACGCGAGGCGAGGGCAGGGCGCCCGGTGCCCGGGCCCTACGCGCGCGACCCGTCGCCCGAGGCGACCATGCTCGGCGAGGCGCAGTGGCGTTGGTTGGAAGCCCAGCTTCGCGAGCCGGCTGAGGTCCGCCTGATCGGGTCCAGCCTGCAGGTGTTGGCCGACTTCCCGGGTTGGGAGGCGTGGGTGAACTACCCGCGCGACCAGGCGCGATTGTTCCAGCTGATCCGCGACACGCGCGCCGAGGGGGTCGTGTTCCTCTCGGGCGACACGCACTACGGCGAGCTCACGCGCCTCGATGCGAACGTGCCTTATCCGATGCTCGACCTGACCTCGAGCGGGCTGACCGAGGAATGGCACGTGCCGGTGCCCAATGCGTTGCGCGTTGGCGACGCCCACCACCGGGCGAACTTCGGGCTCGTGGAGATCGACTGGGCGCGCCGCGAGCTTCGGCTCGGCCTGCGCGATGCCGAAGGCAAAGTGCTGATCGACGAGCGCGTGCGGCTGTCGTCGCTCCGCGGCCGCTGATCGCGGTCAGCCGCCGTCGAGCTCCAGCCGAAGGCCGATATCGCGGAGGTGTTCGCGCTCCGTGTCGAGGTCGGCGCGGGTCAGGGGATGTGCGTCAAGCCAGCGTTTCGAGAGCTTGAGCTGCAGTTCACCGCTGCCCACGCGCAGGCGCAGGCCGGGGATCTTCCCGGCCTCGTGGGCACGGTGCAGCAGCACCGCCAGGCGCAGCAGCATCGCGCAGCGCTGGGCCGCGGGGGCGAGGCGGTCGGGCAGTCCCTCGAAGCTGGTGAGCTTCAGCGCGCGGCGCTGGTTGCGTACGAGGGTGGCGAGGAACTGCTGTTCGGTCTTGGAGAAACCGGCGATGTCGGAATTCTCGAGGATGTAGGCGCCGTGCACGTGGTACTGGCTGTGGGCGATGGCGAGCCCAAGCTCATGCAGGCGCGCGGCCCAGGCCAGCATCTGGCGATCCGGCGCCTCGAGGCCCCAGTCGCTCTCGACCTCGTCGAACAGCGCCAGCGCCGTCGCTTCCACGCGATCCGCCTGCACGCTATCGATGGCGTAGCGGGTCATCAGTGCCGCGACCGACTCTTCGCGCGGGTCGGCCTTGCCGCCGCGCCCGACCATGTCGTGGAGCACACCCTCGCGCATGGCCGCTTCGCTGACGTGCAGCTTGCGGATGTCGAGCGCTTCGAAGGCCGTGGCCAGCACCAGCACGCCGCCGGCGATCACCGGCTGGCGCTCCGCGCTGAGGCCGGGAAGCTTCAGCGTCTCGAGGGTGTCGAAGGCGAGCACGCGGTCGGTCAGGCCGGCCAGCGCCGTGTCGGTGATCAGACCGCCCTTCGACAGCTTGAGCGCCTCGCAGATCTCGCCGATCGCCTTGATGGTGCCGGAGGAGCCGAAGGTCTCCTTCCAGCCGAGCTGGCGGTAGAGCGCCGCGAACTGCTGGAATTCCGCGGCCATCTCGATCTGGGCTTCCTTCCAGCGTTTTCGGCTGAGCTTGCCGTTGCCGAAGAAGCGCTTCGTGGTCGCGACGCAGCCCATCTGCAGGCTTTCGCGTTCGATGGGCGCCATGCCATCGCCGATGATGAACTCGGTGGAACCGCCGCCGATGTCGATCACGAGGCGTCGCGACTTGCCCGGCGGGTGCCCGTGCGCGACGCCGAGGTACACGAGCCGTGCCTCCTCGCGACCGGCGACCACCTCGATGCCGTGGCCGAGCGCGGTTTCCGCGGGCAACAGGAAGCTCTGCGGGTTGCGCATCTGCCGCACGGTGTTCGTCGCGATGGCGCGCACCTGCGCCGGTGGCACGCTCCGGAGCTTCTGGCCGAAGCGGGCGAGGCAGTCGAGGGCGCGGGCCACGACGTCGGGGCGCAGGCCGCCGTTGACGTCGAGGCCTTCCGCAAGGCGCACCGTCTCCTTGATGCGATCGACGATGCGCAGCTGGCCCAGCGTGTAGCGGGCGACGACAAGGTGGAAGCTGTTGGAGCCGAGGTCGACCGCCGCGAGGAGGTCGCCGTCCTGCAGGCTGCGGCGCGGGCTGTTCGGCATGTCAGTGGCAGAGCTTGGCGAGGAGGGACTGCTGGGCGGAATGCGGCATGTCGTCGCCTTCCACCCTCACGCGCTCGTAGCGGCCGTCGGCCTTCAGCTGCCAGCTCTGCGTGTTGTCGGCAAGGTAGTTGGCCAGCTCCTCGTCGAACACCCGCTTCGCCAGCTTCGGGTCGAGGATGGGGAAGCAGGTTTCGACGCGGCGCAGCAGGTTGCGTTCCATCCAGTCGGCACTGGAGCAGTAGAGCTGCGGGGATTCGTCGTTCTGGAACCAGTACACGCGGCTGTGCTCGAGGAAGCGGCCAACCACCGAGCGCACGCGGATGTTCTCGGAAAGCCCCTTCACCCCGGGGCGCAGGGCGCAGGCGCCGCGCACGATCAGGTCGATCTGCACACCGGCCTGGGAGGCGGCGTACAGCGCGCGGATCACGCCGGCCTCGTTCAGCGCGTTCATCTTGGCGATGATGCGCGCCGGCTTGCCTTCGCGGGCGTGCTGGGCTTCGCGGGCGATCTTCGCCAGCAGGCCACCGTGCAGGGTAAATGGCGAGGTCAGCAGCTGCTTCAGCTTGAACGAGGGCGCGAGGCCGGAGAGCTGCTGGAACAGCGCGTGCACGTCGGCGCCGATCTCCTCGTTGGCCGTCATGAGCCCGATGTCCGTGTAGGTGCGTGCGGTGCCGGCGTGGTAGTTGCCGGTGCCGAGGTGCACGTAACGGCGCAGGCGCTGCCCTTCGCGGCGGACGATCAACATCATCTTCGCATGGGTCTTGTAGCCGACCACGCCGTACAGCACCTGCACCCCGGCCTCCTGCAGGCGGTCGGCAAGGCGAAGGTTGGCCTCTTCGTCGAAGCGGGCGCGGAGTTCCACCACCACCGTCACGTCCTTGCCGTTTCGTGCCGCGGTGATCAGGTGCTCGATGAGCGGTGAATCCTTGCCGACGCGGTAAAGCGTCTGCTTGATCGCCAGCACGTCGGGGTCGTGCGCGGCATGCGCCACGAGGTCGAGCACGGCGTTGAAGGTCTCGTAGGGATGGTGCATCAGCACATCCCGCTCGCGCAGCTGGTCGAAGGGCGCGTCGACGTCGAGGCGCGTGGGCCGCGGCGTGAAGGGCGGCCACTTCAGCTCCGGCCGGTCGACAAGGTCGATGACCTGGATCACGCGGTTCAGGTTCACGGGCCCATTGATCCGGTACACGGCGTTCTCCGGCAGGGAGAAGTTCTGCAGCAGGACCTGAACGATGGCGGTCGGACAGTTCTCGGCGATCTCGAGCCGCACCGCCGGGCGGAACCCGCGGCCGACGAGCTCTTCGCGCACTGCGTGGGCGATGTTCTCGACCTCCTCCTCATCCACCACCAGTTCGGAGTTCCGGGTCACGCGGAACTGCCACGCCCCCTTGACCTTCATGCCGGGGAAGATCTCGTCCACGAAAGCGGTCAGGACGGCCGAGAGCAGCACGAAGTCGTGCGGCGCCCCGGAGATCTCCGGCGGGATGTGGATGATGCGTGGCAGGGAGCGCGGCGCGCGCACGATGGCCATGCCGCCGGCGCGGCCGAAGGCGTCCTTGCCCTCCAGAACGACGACGACGTTGAGGGACTTGTTGAGGATGCGCGGGAACGGGTGCGCGGGGTCGAGGCCGAGCGGCGAAAGCACCGGCATGATCTCGTTCTCGAAGTACTCCCTCAGCCAGCGCTTCTGCCTGGCGCTCCACGAATCGCGCGGCAGGATGCGCACGCCGGCCTCGTTCAACGCCGGGCGGAGGGTGTCGTTCCAGAACTGGTACTGGGCGTCGACGAGGGCGCTCGCCTCGTCGTGGATCTGGTTGAGCAGTGCTCCCGGCGCCACGCCGTCCACCGTGGCGGTCGACCCGAACTGCACGGTAGTGCGCAGCGAAGCGACGCGGATCTCGAAGAACTCGTCGAGGTTGGTGCAGCTGATGCACAGGTAGCGCAGGCGCTCGAGCAGCGGGATCGAAGGGTCCTCGGCCTGGGCCAGCACGCGGCGATTGAACGCCAGCTGGGACAGTTCCCGGCTCAGGAACAACTCGTGGTCGGGAAGTCCCGAGGTGCCGCTGGAAGCGGCGGCGGCGGGCTTGCGGGGCGACTTGGTGGGCACGGGACGGCCTTGGGTGAACCGGACTGGGGATTGGAAACGACATGGCTGCGGCTGGCAAGCCGCGGCGCGCCGCGGCATCAGCCTCCGTCGCTGCCTCGCGCCCGCTCGACGACGGCCTCGGGGCCGAACACGCAGGCGAACACGCTGCCCTTGCCGACCTCGCTGCGGATGTCGAGCCGACCCTGGTGCAGGTTGAGGACGTGCTTGACGATCGAGAGGCCGAGCCCGGTTCCGCCGGTTTCACGGGCCCTGCTGGTGGACACGCGATAGAAGCGCTCGGTCAGCCGCGGCAGGTGCTGGGCCGGAATGCCATAGCCGCTGTCCTGAACCGCCAGGACGACGCCGCCGTCTGCACTGCGCTCGAAGCGGACATCGATGCGGCCATCGACCGGGGTGTAGCGGACGGCGTTCGAGACGAGGTTGGAAAAGGCGCTATGGAGTTCCCGCGTGGACCCGAGCAAGTCGAGCTCGGCATGGTCCTGGACGTCGATCTGGTGCCGCCCGGCGGAGAGCGCCTGGGCCTCGCGCTTCAGCGTCAGCAGCAGCGGCGCCATCGCCACGACCTCCCGGTGCGCCAGTGCCTCCTGCGCTTCGAGTCGCGAAAGGGTCAGCAGGTCCTCGACGAGCTGTGACATCCGCGCCGACTGCTTGCGCATCTCATCGAGCATCGGGCCGAGCTCGGGGTAGTCGTCGGCATCGAGGATGTCGAGGTAGCCGTGGACCACCGTCAGCGGCGTGCGCAGTTCGTGCGAAACGTTGGCCACGAAGTCGCGCCGTAGCTGCTCCAGCCGCAGCAGCTTCGTGACATCGCGGACCACCAGCAGCCACTGCGATGGGGAGTAGGGCAGCAGGCGAAGGCTCAATCGCACATTGGCGTCAAGCGGCGAGGCCTGGTCGAGCAGTGGCTCGTCGGTCTGCCCGGCCTCGAGCCACCCGCGGACGGTCGATTCCGGGAAAACGTTCGCGACCGTGCCCTCCTGGCCCTGCGGGCCGAGCCCGAGCAATTCCCTGGCCTGGCGGTTGCACCAGTCGATCCGTCCGCTGTCGCGGTCGACGAGAAGTACCGCGTCCGGCATCAGCGTGGCGGCACGTCGATAGCCGCGTACCAGGCCCAGCAGGCGCTTCGTCCGCGCTCGACCTTCGTTCTGGCGGCGATGGAGGAGCATCTCGAGGTCGTCCCAGAGGCCACGGCCGTCGATGTCACGCAGGCGGCGGCGTTGGTAGAGGCGGGCCAGCAGGCGATGCAGGCGCCAGTAGTGCCAGCCGAGGATGGCGAAGGCGGAGAGCGCGAGCAGGGGCCAAAGCGCGTCGAGCCAGACGCCGAGCAGGGCCGCTGCGGCGAAGATGGCGAGCAGCCGGGCGACCGACGCGCGCCAGGCTCGACGCAGCAGCGCCCCGACGGTCATGCCGCGAGTGAGCCCGTCACGGCGTTTCCGAGAAACGGTAGCCGCTGCCGCGGACGGTCTGCACCATGCCGTCGAGCTGCTGCGGCTCGAGCGCCTTGCGGAGTCGGCGGATGTGGACGTCCACCGTGCGCTCCTCCACGTACACGTTCCCGCCCCACACGTGGTCGAGGAGCTGCGCGCGCGTGTAGACGCGATCGGCGTGGGTCATGAAGAAGTGCAGCAGGCGGTACTCCGTCGGACCGACGTGGATCGACTCGTCGCCGGCGTACACGCGGTGCGCGGCGCCGTCGATGCGCAGCCGGCCGATCTGCACGCTGCCATCCGCCTCGTCCTCGCGCGAGCGGCGCATGACCGCCTTGATGCGCGCCAGCAGTTCGCGGGCCGAGAACGGCTTCACCACGTAATCGTCGACCCCCGACTCGAGGCCCGACACGCGGTCGTTCTCCTCGCCGCGCGCTGTCAGCATGATGATCGGCACGTCGCGGGTGAGCTCATCCTTGCGCCAGCGCCGGGCGAGGTCGAGGCCCGAGGTGCCGGGCAGCATCCAGTCCAGGAGGATCAGGTCGGGCACGCGCTCGACGATGGCGGTCTGGGCTTCGCGGGCGTCGCCGGCATGCACCGGTTCGTACTCGCCCTTGCGCAAGGCGAAGGCCACCATGTCACGGATGGCGGGCTCGTCGTCGACGATGAGGATGCGCTTCTGCACGGGATGTCCAGGCCATGGGGTCAGGGCGCCAGTAGATAAAACTTTTGTGACGCAACCATGACGACTGAAAGGGAATCGTCACAGCGTCCCCGCGGCTTGTCGAGCCCCGCGGCCTGGTGCTGCGGCATTCACGACCGCTCCCGGCCCTGGTCCTCCGGTCTCAGGCCGACACGCCGCATTTCCAGGACGACCGGCATGATCTCGGCCATCCGCGCTTCCACCCGCGCGCGCTGCACGTAGTCGACATCGTCGCGGTGCTTCAGGCCGTCGAGCTGCCGGAGTGCATCCTCGGCACGGCCGGCGAGGAAGGCGGCCTCGGCATGGGCCTCGGCGGCGCGATTGGCGTCCCCTGCCAGTTCACTGGCGCGCGCGAAGCTGCGCTGCAGCAGCAGATCGTTGCTGGCGGCGCCGAGCAGCGGGCGGAGAAGGGCTTGGGCGCGGCGGCCGGACGAGGTATCGCCGCGCTCGCTCAACGTCTGGGCGTAACTCAGCGTGATTGCCCGGTGCTGCGGGTAGTCGGCCAGGAGGGCCTCGTAGCGGCGGGTGGCTTCCGCGGGGCGGCCGGCCTTGTGCAGCGCCTCCGCCATGGCAAGGCGCAGCCATAGGTTGTCTGGATCGTCGGATGCCAGACGTTCCAGCCGCGCCACCGCATCGCCCGGTTGGCCGGCGCGCAGCAGCGCCAGGGCATGCCCGTAGGCGACCTCGGGGCGCGGGCTGCGGGTCCGGTGCGTGTCGTACTCCGCGAGCGCGTCGCGCGCGGTAGGGGCGGTGAGGACGCGAAGGCGTTCACGGGCCCAGTGGAACTCGCTGGCAAGTGTGCCGGTGGCTTGCGGGGGGCGCAGCCCGATCGGCAGCAGCAGGTGGCCCTCCCCACGGACGGTGGCATTCTGCCAGCGGGCCTGCCTTGCCATGGCGGCAGCCCGGTCGCGGGCTTCGGCGATGCGCGTCGTCGTCACCGGGTGGGTTCGCAGGTACTCCGGAGCCTGCCATCCGCCGGTATTGCCGCGCGATGCCCGCTCCATCCGGCCGAAGAAATCGGCGATGCCGAGCGGGTCGAAGCCGGCCCGCGCGAGCGTCTCGATGCCGATGCGGTCGGCCTCCGACTCGTTGCTTCGGGTGTAGTTGATCTGCATCTGCGCCACCAGCGCCTGCGCACCGACCACCGCAGCCTGCATCGCATCGTCGGAGGAGCGGGAGCTGCTCTGGGAGGCGGCGGCCAGTGCGCCGATCATCGCGAGCATCGTGGGCAGCTGCATCTGCTGCGACTTCTCCGCCGAGCGCAGGACATGGCGCTGCGTCACGTGAGCGACTTCGTGGGCCAGCACCCCAGCCACCTCATCCTCGCGCTCCGCCGTCAGCACCAGGCCCGCGTTCATGCCGATGAGGCCGCCGAGGGTGGCAAAGGCATTGATGCGCCGATCGCGCATCATGAAGAACGTGTAGCCGTGGTCCGGCTCGCCGCTCGAGGCGGCCACCCGGAATCCCAGGCCCTGCAGCCAGCCTTCGACCAGCGGATCGGTCACCAGAAGGTCTTGGCGGCGCAGCTCCCGCATCACCATCGCGCCGTAGCGGGCCTCGTCGGCGGGCGTGATCAGGCTGGCCGCGGACGAGCCCATCTGCGGCAGTGCCTCAGGCCGGGATTGGGCGTCGACGCCCCAGCCCGGGAACAACGCGAGGGCGAGAGCGGCGGGAAGGGCGAGGAGGGGCGGGAGTCGCATCGGGTGAGCATGCCGAATGGGCGGCGGGGGCTGGTGAATCCGCCGTTAAGTCGCTGGCGTGTGTGCTGGAAAAGACCGCGGACGGGCCCCATAGTTCCGCTCCCTGAACCTTCCACGGAGCCACCGAGATGCCGCGCGCCGAGGTCGTGATGTATTCGACCGCCATCTGCCCCTATTGCGTCGCCGCGAAGAACTTCCTCAAGCAGCGGGGCGTCGAGTGGCGCGAAGTGCGCATCGATCTCGACCCGGTCGCCCGCGACGAGATGCTCGCCAGGGCGAAGCGCACCTCCGTGCCGCAGATCTTCATCAATGGCACCCACGTCGGCGGCTTCGACGACATGGTCGCCCTCGACCGCGCCGGTGGTTTGGCGCCCCTTCTGGAGTCCGCCCCGTGAGTGACCGCGTCGCCGAATTCACCGCCTTCCGCAAGCGAATGAACGAGCGCATCCTGGCCGAGGACAACCAGGTCGTCCGCCGATTCTTTGCGCTCGACACGCAGACCTACAAGCCCGGCGCGCTCGACCTGAAGACCAAGGAGATGCTCGGCCTCGTGGCCTCGATGGTGCTGCGCTGCGACGATTGCATCGCCTACCACGTGGCCCAATGCCAGCAGGCCGGCGTCACCCGCGAGGAGTTCTTCGAGGTGTTCTCCGTCGGTCTCGTGGTCGGTGGCTCGATCGTGATCCCGCACCTGCGCCGCGCGGTCGACTTCCTCGACCAGCTCGAGGCCGGCACCGCCGATGCGCCCGGCGCCCACGACCAGTCGCACGGCTGAGGCCGGCCCGGGCGCCGCGTCGCGGCGCCCGGGCGTGGCCGAGAGCCTGAACCAACCCCCGGTTCCTTGACCGCCGTCAGGGGCCGTCGGCCTGCCGCTGCGGCATAATCCGCGCGCCGCCTGCACTGGATCGGGCGAGAAAAGGAAAAGACATGTCTCAGACGATTGCGGTGATCCGCGGGGACGGCATCGGTCCCGAAATCATGGATGCCTCGCTGGGCGTGCTGGACGCGATGAATCTCGGGCTGCGGTACGAGTTCGTCGAGGCCGGCATGTCGGCGATGGAAAAGACCGGCGAGCTGCTGCCTGCCGCCACCCTGGACGCGATCCGCAAGCACCGCATCGCCTTCAAGAGCCCGCTCACCACGCCGGTCGGCGAGGGCTTCACCTCGATCAACGTCGCCCTGCGCAAGACGTTCGACCTCTACGCCAACGTGCGTCCGGCGATCAGCTTCCCGGGCACCAAGGCGCGCTACGAGAACATCGACCTCATCACCGTTCGCGAGAACACCGAGGGGGCCTACATCGGCGAGGGGCAGTCCATCTCGCCTGACGGGGAGACGGCGCTTCTCACGCAGAAAGTGACCCGCAAGGGCTCGGAGCGCATTGTTCGCTACGCCTTCGACCTGGCTCGCCGCATCGGTCGCAAGAAGGTCACCGTGGTTCACAAGGCGAACATCCTGAAGTCCACCTCGGGATTGTTCCTGAAGACCGCCCGCGAAGTGGCGCAGCAGTATCCCGACATCCAGTGCAACGAGATGATCGTGGACAACACCTGCATGCAGCTGGTGATGCGTCCGGAGCAGTTCGACGTCATCGTGACGACGAACCTCTTCGGCGACATCGTGTCCGACCTGTGCGCCGGTCTGGTGGGCGGCCTCGGCCTCGCCCCGGGCGCGAACATCGGCGAGCACGCGGCGATCTTCGAAGCCGTCCATGGCTCGGCGCCGGACATCGCCGGCAAGAACATCGCCAATCCCTGTGCGCTGCTGTTGGCCGCGGGCCAGATGCTCGACCACCTCGGCCACGTCGATCACGCCAACCGCCTGCGGCAGGCTATCCGCGACACGCTGGAAGCCAAGGACGGCGTGACGCCGGACGTCGGAGGCACGGGCACGACGCAGAGCTTCGCGAAGGCCGTCGCGGCGCGCGTCGCCGGCTGATCGCAGGTTCGAAGCAGCCAACGGAAAGGGCGCCGCGAGGCGCCCTTTCCGTTTCCACGATGGCGATGGCCCCGTGGGGAGAAGGGGGCGGAGCGGTCAGTCGTCACCGCGCAGCTTGGCGAGCAGGCGCAGGATCTCCAGATAGAGCCAGATCAACGTGACCATCAGGCCAAAGGCGCCGTACCACTCCATCGACTTCGGTGCGCCAGCGTCCACGCCGCTTTCGATGAAGTCGAAGTCGAGGACGAGGTTCAGCGCGGCGATCACGACCACGAAGGCCGAGAAGCCGATGCCCAGCCAGCCGCTGTCGTGGATGAAGCCGATGCCCTCGAAGCCGAACAGCCGCATGCCGATGTTGACGAGGTAGAGCAGGGCGATCCCGCCCGTGGCGGCGACGACGCCGAGCTTGAAGTTCTCGGTGGCCCGGATCAGGCCCGACTTGTAGGCCAACAGCAGTGACGCCAGGGTGCCGAAGGTGAGGCCGACGGCCTGCATCACGATGCCCGGGAACCGCGCTTCGAAGATCGCCGAGACGGCGCCGAGGAAAAGGCCCTCGACCAGCGCGTAGAGCGGAGCCGTGACGGGCGCCCATTCCTTCTTGAACACGGTGATCAAGGCCAGTACGAAGCCGCCGATGGCCCCGCCCCAGACGTAGGGCATCAGGCCGGGCACGCTCTCCGGGCCGCTGTAGAGGTTCCAGGTGTACGTCGCCGTGATCAGTACCATCGCCAGCAGCAGCGCGGTCTTGTTGACCGTGCCGCTGATCGTCATCGTCTGGCCATCGCGGGTGACGACGCGGCCCGAGCCGACGTCGAGGAAGGTGTTCTCACCGAGAACCGGATTGCCGCTGCGCATGTGCTGCTCCTTGCCGGGGGAATTCCCGGTCAGACCTTGCCCTTGCCGGTGCGGGGGCGCAAGGCGTGGGCGAGCGCCAGTCCCGCCGCGATCAGCGCCGGCAGGACGAGGATCCCAGGCCCGAGCCAGCGCATTCCCCCGGCGCCCACCAGGGCGCCGCACGAGAATCCGCCGATCACCAGCAGGCAGACGGCGATTCGCTTCCGTTGCACGGGCAGGCCGCGTAGGGCGTGGCCGATGTAGATCGCGAGGTCGGTGAACATGCCGCTGAGGTGCGAGGTGCGCATCACCGCCCCACTGAACGTCGTGGCCATCGCGTTCTGCAGGCCAACGGCGCTGGCCAGCAGGTAGTAGGCGGCCGGCTCGCGCCAGAGGAAGGCCTGGGTGGCGGCGAGCACGAGCAGGGCCTCGATCCACAACGCGACGCTGTAGCGCCGGCCTAGGCGCAGATGCTCGTCGCGGATCAGCCAGCCGCTGAACACCGCCCCGGCGCAGAACGCCGCGAGGATGCCAAGCAGGTGCAGCGCGCTGTCCCACCGTCCGAAGCCGGCATGCCCGGCAATGAGCGTGGTGGTGCCGGTGAGATGGGTGACGGCCTCGGCACCGAACGAGAGCAGGCCCACCGCGTTCATCAGGCCGGCCGCGAAGCTCAAGGCTCCGCCGGCGACCCACACCCATCGCGGCAGTTGATCGATCACGGCCGGCGGAACCGCCAGAAGTGGTCGAGCACCACCACGTCCGCACGGCCGGGCCGGTAGCCGGCGGCCAGCGCGCCGGCGATGTACTCGGTGCCCAGGCGGCAGGCCTGCAGCGGCGTCTCCCCCAAGGCCAGGTTCGCGGCGATGGCGGAGGCCAGCGTGCAGCCGGTGCCGTGGCCTTCGAGGGGCAGTCGCCGGCTGCGGAAGCCGGCGCGCAGCACGCCGCTGCCGAAGCGGTCGATGACCTCGGCTTCCGCGAGGTGACCGCCCTTCAGAAGGACGCCGTCGGAACCGAGTCCAAGCAGCTCGGCGAGTGCGGCATCGGCGTCGGCGCCCGGGGCGATGCGACGCGCCAGCAGCAGCTCCGCTTCGGGCAGGTTGGGCGTCAGCACCGTCGCCATCGGCAGCAGCCGCGTGCGCAGCGCGTCGAGGGCGTCATCGGCCAGCAGCTTGGCGCCGCTGGTGGCGACCATTACCGGGTCCACCACGAGGGCGGTCGGCGTCCAGCGTTCCAGCGAATCGGCCACCGCGTGGATGATCTCGGCCGAGGCGAGCATGCCGAGCTTCACCGCGCGCACGTCGAAGTCCTCGAAGCAGGCGTCGATCTGTGCACGCAGGAAGCCGGCGTCGGGCACATGCACGGCGGTCACGCCACGCGTGTGCTGCGCGGTCAGGGCGGCGAGGGCGGAGAGCCCGTGGACGCCGTGGGCGGCGAAGGCCTTGAGGTCGGCCTGGATGCCTGCGCCACCGCCGCTGTCGGAGCCGGCGATGGTCAGGGCCGAGAGGAGGCGTTCGTGCACTCAAAGCACCTCGGAGGCGTAGTCGGCCAGGCGCGAGCGCTCGCCGCGGCGCAGGGTCACGTGGGCGCTGTGCGCCCAGCTCTTGAAGCGGTCGACGGCGTAGGTGAGGCCGGAGGTGGTCTCGGTGAGGTAGGGCGTGTCGATCTGCTCGACGTTGCCCATGCAGATGATCTTGGTGCCGGGGCCGGCGCGCGTGATCAGGGTCTTGATCTGCTTCGGCGTGAGGTTCTGTGCCTCGTCCACGATCACCCAGCGGTTGAGGAAGGTGCGCCCGCGCATGAAGTTCATCGAGCGGATCTTGATGCGCGAGGCGAGCAGGTCGTTGGTGGCGCCGCGGCCCCAGCTGCCGTGGTCCTCGGCGTGCGTGAGCACCTCGAGGTTGTCGGTGAGCGCGCCCATCCACGGCGTCATCTTCTCCTCCTCGGTGCCGGGCAGGAAGCCGATGTCCTCGCCGACGCTCACCGTCGCACGGGTCATGATGATCTCGCGGTAGCGCTGTACGTCCATCGTCTGCGCAAGGCCTGCCGCCAGCGCCAGAAGGGTCTTGCCGGTGCCCGCGGTGCCGAGCAGGGTGACGAAGTCGATCTCCGGGTCCATCAGGGCGTTGAGGGCGAAGTTCTGTTCGCGGTTGCGGGCGTTGATGCCCCAGACCTGGTGGTTCGCCGAGCGGAAGTCCTCGACGATCTGCAGCACCGCGCGATCGCCGTCCAGCTTGGCCACCTTGAGCTCCACGTCCTCCTCGCCGGGCAGGTAGAGGTACTGGTTGGGGTACCAGCCGTCCTCCGGCATCGCCTTGATCTCGTAGAAGGTGCGGCCTCGCTCGGTCCAGCTGCGCAGGCTGTCGCCGTGGCGCCTCCAGAAGTCCTCGGGCAGGGGCGTGGCGCCGGTGTAGAGCAGATTGAAATCGTCGAGCGCCCGGTCGTTCTCGTAGTCTTCGGCGATGACGCCGACGATGCTTGCCTTGATGCGCAGGTTGATGTCCTTCGACACCAGGACCACCGGGGTGCCCGGGTTGTCGAAGCGCAGCGCGAGGATCGAACCGAGGATCTGGTTGTCCGGCAGCACCGTGCCGAATCCCTTGCTGATATCGACCGGCTTGGTCTGGAACAGCAAGCGGCCGAGTCCGCCGGTCTCACGCAGCTGCAGTTCGTTAGGGCGCTTCAGGGAAATCCCGCCCTCGATGCCACGGTTGCCGTGGGCCACCACCAGCTCGTTGAGGAAGCGGCTGACCTGGCGGGCGTTGCGGGCCGATTCCGTCTGGCCCTTCTTGTTGTTGTCGAGCTCCTCCAACACCATCATCGGCAGGAACACGTCGTGCTCCTCGAACTTGAACAGCGCCGTCGGGTCGTGCATCAGCACGTTGGTGTCGAGCACGTAGATGCGCTTGCTCTGCGTCATGGAAGCTCCTCGGGGCGGGGGTGCGGCAAAGAAAAAGCCGCCATCACGCGGGGCGTCATGGCGGCTGGAAGTCGGCGTGCGGTGGTCACGCGGCGCGAAGTCGCATCGATGGCGGCATGGAGTCGTCGGCCTCAGAACTTCATCGGGTCCATGATGGCGTCGAGGTTCAGGTCGTCGCAGAAGGCGAGGAAGTCGTCGCGCAGCGCCGCGATATGCATGCTGGCCGGGACGCCGATGGTGACGTGGGCCGAGAACATGTCGGCGCCGGTCTGCATGGCGCGATAGCGCGAGCACTGCAGGTTCTCGACCGTGATGCCCTGGCGGTCGAAGAAGTCGGCGAGTTGGTACAGGATGCCGGGGCGGTCGGAGGCGACCACTTCGACGATGTACGGGATCAGGTTGGACTGCACGGGCTTCGGGCCCGTGCGGTACCAATGGATCTTCATGCCGTCGTCGCGCTCCATGCGGCCGAGCATGGCTTCGAGCTTGGCCACCGCATCCCAGGAGCCGACGGCAAGCGCCGTCACCGAGACGTCGCGGCCCACGGTCGACAGGCGGGCGTCCGCGAGGTTGCATCCCGAGTCGGCGATGCGGCGGCTGACGGCGAGGAGCGGGGAGTCCGGATGGGTCGAGTACGCGCTGATGAGCAGCAGGTTTTCGTTCGACGTCGGACGGGGCGAAGGGTCACTCATCGTCCGCAGCATACTTGCCGCCTTCTTCGCGCCGCAAGTAACATTCTGCCTGTCTCCGCCGACCACCCCACGAGCCCCGACTTGCGACTGTCCGGCAGCATCACCGCCCTTGCCACCCCGTTTTCCGCGGACGGGACTCTGGATCTCGATGCCTGGGAGCGGATGCTGGAGAAACAGGTCGTTTCGGGGACGGCGGCCGTGGTGGTTGCCGGCTCCACCGGCGAAGCGGCGGCCCTGACGGACGCCGAGTACGACACCCTGCTGGTGGAAGCGGTTCGCGTCGTCGCCGGAAGGGTCGGCGTGATCGCCGGCACCGGCCTCTCCAACACCGCGAAAACCATCGCGCAGACCCGCCGCGCCGCCGAACTCGGCGCACAGGCGGCTCTGGTCGTCACGCCGCCGTACGTACGCCCCACGCAGGCGGGGCTCGTGGCGCACTACCGGGCAGTGGCCGCGCAAGGCGGCCTGCCGGTGATCCTCTACAACGTTCCGGGCCGCACCGGCGTCGACATGGCGCCGGAAACGGTGGCCGAACTGGCGGGCGTCGATGGGATCGTCGGCTTGAAGGAGGCGCGTGGTGACGCCCAGCGCTGGTCCGCGCTTGCGCCGTTGGCGGCCCCGGGCTTCGCGCTGCTGTCCGGCGACGATCCGACCTTCGTTGACGCGATGGGCTTCGGCGCCGTCGGCGTTGTTTCGGTGGCATCCAACGTCGTGCCAGCCAGCTTCGCTGCGATCACCGCCGCTCTTCGTGGCGGCGCTGTAGAAAGGGCCGTGATTCAGGATGCCGGACTGCGGCCGCTCTACGATTTCCTCGGGTGTGCGCCGAACCCCATTCCGCTGAAGGCGCTGCTGAAGGCGCAAGGCTTCGGCGCCGACCTGCGCCTGCCACTGCTTCCGCTCGATGCACCACATGCCGCCTCGCTGCCGGCGATGCTGTCCCTCGTCGAGCGCGCCGAGGCTGAAGCGCTGGCCGCGATTCGTGCCGCCTGATTTCCTGGAGATGCCTATGCCCCTGTCCACGCTGAAGCGTCCGCTCGTCCTCGCCGTCCTGGCGACCACGGCGGCCGTCACCCTTTCCGGATGCTCGTTCTTCCGAGGCAAGGAGGCGCCCTACCGCGAGAGTCGCGAGAGCCGTCCGCTGGAAGTGCCGCCTGATCTCGTCCTGCCTTCGTCGAGTGCCGCCCTCCAGATCCCGCCTGCCGCATCGGCCGCAGCCGCTCCCGGCGAGGCCCCGCCCGCAGCCTTCGGTGCGGCAGCGGCGTTCGAGATCGGCGACACGCTGGAGAATGCCTTCCGTCGCGTGGGTCTTGCGCTTGCGCGCATCGACGATGTCAAGGCGACGCCGGTGGCTGCGCTGAATAGCTACGAGGTGGCGTTCAGCGGCGAAAGCTTCCTCGTCCGCCTTGCAGCACGCGGCGAGTCGGTCCGTGTCGACGCCATCAGTCCGGAGGGTATGCCCGTGACGGACGGCGCCGCGGCTCAGCTGCTCGGCGCGTTGCAGTTGCGCCTGCAGTAACGGCCCCGGGATGTCGGCGCGCGCCCGCAGGGGGCGCGCCATTCAGCGTTGCAGCAACGGGAGCTTGCCCGGCTTGCCGTCCCACTCGGTGGCGTCGGGCAGGGGGTCCTTGCGCGTGGTGATCACCGGCCACTGGGCGGCGAGTTCCTTGTTCAGCGCGATCAGGCTTTCCTGGCCCGCCGGGACGTCGTCCTCCGGATAGATCGCCTTGGCAGGGCATTCCGGCTCGCAAAGCGTGCAGTCGATGCATTCATCCGGGTCGATCACGAGGAAGTTCGGTCCCTCGTGGAAGCAGTCGACCGGGCAGACCTCGACACAGTCGGTGTACTTGCACTTGATGCAGTTCTCGGTAACGACGAAGGGCATGGCGTTGGCGACGTGAGGTAGGCGGATAGGGTACCGCCGCGTTGAGAACGATGGCGTGGACCCGGAAAAGACGAGGCCCGGCGTAGCCGGGCCTCGTGGAATTGGCGCTCCCTACGGGATTCGAACCCGTGTTTTAGCCTTGAGAGGGCCACGTCCTAGGCCTCTAGACGAAGGGAGCATTGGTTGGTTCGCGTCCTGCGAGTTGGGTAGGATACCGGATTCGCTTTGTCTACTCCAGCCTCCCGGCGCCTCATCTGGAACTCCTCCGCCCCATGTCCGAACCCGTCGCGCCCCTGGTGATTCCCCGCGAGGCCCATCCGATCTCGCGCAGGAACATCAGCTCCGCTGCCCTCAAGGTGCTGTACGGGCTCCGCGATGCCGGTTTCAAGGGCTACCTGGTCGGCGGCGCCGTGCGCGACCTCCTCGCCGGCCGGCAACCGAAGGATTTCGACGTCGCCACCGACGCGACGCCCGAGCAGGTGCGCGATGTGTTCCGGAACTGCCGGCTGATCGGCCGCCGCTTCCGGCTGGCGCATGTGGTCTACGGACGCGAGATCATCGAGGTGGCGACGTTCCGCGCCAACGACGACGATGGCAGTGGCGACCGCGAGACCGAAGACGGCGGGCGCGTGGTTCGCGACAACGTCTACGGCACCATCGAGGACGATGCGGTGCGTCGGGACTTCACCGCCAACGCGCTCTACTACGCCATCGAGGACTTCTCGGTGCGTGACTACGTGGGCGGCTACGAGGACGTCCTCGCGCGACGTTTGAAGCTGATCGGCGATCCGGAGACGCGCTACCGCGAGGACCCCGTGCGCATGCTGCGCGCGGTGCGCTTGGCAGCGAAGCTTGGGTTCACCATCGACGATAGCGCGTCCGGCCCGATGCCTGCGCTGGCGCCCCTGATCGCTGGCGCGGCGCCGGCGCGCCTTTTCGACGAGTCGCTGAAACTCTTCCTCGCCGGCCACGGCGAGGCCAGTTTCCTCGGCCTCGAAACGCATCGCCTGCTCCAAGCACTGCTGCCGGAGACGGCGGAGGCGTTGCGGACCAACCGCAGCGGCATGCTGCGTTCGATGGTGCTGGACGGGCTGCGCAGCACCGATCGGCGCATCGCGGAAGACAAGCCTGTGACTCCCGCTTTCCTCTACGCCGTCCTTCTCTGGCCGGCGTACTGCCGCGAGCTCGCGCGCCTCCAGGCGCAGGGCTTGGATCCGGCGGTGGCGCAGCAGCGCGCCGCGGACCGGGTCACGATCCACCAGGCGCAGCGTATCGCGCTTCCGCGGCGGTTCTTCGTGCCGATGCAGGAGATCTGGATGCTGCAGCCGCGCTTCGGGCTTCGGCAGAAGAAGCGGGTGTTCCGCACGCTGGCCCATCCGCGCTTCCGTGCCGCGTTCGATTTCCTCGAGCTGCGTGCCAAGGGGGCTCCTGAGCTCGCCGCCGACCTGCTGTTCTGGCGAGACGCGCAGCTCCAGGCCCCGGAGGCGCTGGTCGCGTCCTTCGACCAGGGCGCCGCTGACGATGCGGGCGGCCATGAGTTGCCGATCGATGGCGCGTCGGACGACGGCGGCCCGCGTCGTCGCCGTCGTCGTCGGCCTCGCCGTTCCGGCGGTCAGGGGGGCGGCGCACCGGCATGAGCGTCAGGCGGGCCTGGGTGGGCCTCGGGGGCAATGTCGGCGATGTGCCGGCAACGTTCGCCTCCGCACTTGCCGACTTGGCGTCGCGCGATGGCATCCGCGTCGTCCGGGTCTCGGCGCTTTACCGCACACCGGCTTGGGGCGTGACCGACCAGCCCGACTTCGTCAACGCGGTCGCCGAGCTGGCCTCGGTGCGTCGTCCTGATGATCTTCTGTCCGCCCTGCAGGGCATCGAGCGCGCGAATGGGCGCGACCGCACCCGTGAGCAGCGCTGGGGGCCGAGGACACTCGATCTCGACCTGTTGGCGATGGATGGCGTCAGTCTCGATACGCCGGACCTGCAATTGCCTCATCCGCGCCTGTCGGAGCGCGCTTTCGTCCTCGTGCCATGGGCCGAGATCGCGCCCGACGTCGTCCTGCCCGGGCTCGGCCGCATCGACGCGTTGGCCGCTGCGCTGGATCGCTCGGGCATCGAGGCGATACCTTAGGCGCCCGATCGCGACCGGCTTCCGCCCCGCATGTACGCCTCCGACGCGCCCCCGCCGCGCCCACCCGTCACCGTCCCCGAACTGCGCCGCCTGAAGTCCGCCGGCGTGCCGATCGTGGCGATGACGGCCTACGACGCCGGTTTCGCTGCGGTGCTCGACGGCGAGGGCGTCGACCTGGTGTTGGTGGGCGATTCGCTGGGCATGGTGGTGCAGGGCGAATCCAGCACCTTGCCGGTCACCGTCGACCAGATCGTCTACCACTCCCGCGCCGTGGCCCGCGGGCTGCGCGGCGCCCTGCTGGTGGCCGACATGCCCTTCGGTGCCGATGCCACGCCGGAGCGCGCCTTCGATGCCGGTCTCCGGATGCTCAAGGAAGGCGAGGCCGGGATGGTCAAGATCGAGGGAGCAGGGGTGAAGCTCGACGCCATCCGCTTCCTCGTCGAGCGCGAGATCCCGGTCTGCGCCCATCTCGGCCTGACGCCGCAGTCGGTGCTGCGCCTTGGCGGCTACAAGGTGCAGGGCCGCGAAGCTGCGGCCGCCGAGCAGCTCAAGCGCGACGCGCTGGCGGTCCAAGCCGCGGGCGCCAGTGCGCTGGTGCTTGAATGCGTGCCGTCTGCGCTGGCCGAGAGCATCACGCGCGAGCTGGCGATCCCGACCATCGGCATTGGCGCGGGCGCCGCCTGCGACGGGCAGATCCTGGTGCTGCACGACCTGCTGGGCGTGAGCGCCGGCCGCCGGCCGCGCTTCGTGAAGAATTTCCTCGCCGACGGCGGCTCGGTGCAGGGCGCCGTCCGCGCCTACGCCGAGGCCGTGCGTTCGCGCACTTTCCCTGCGACCGAGCACGCCTACGCATGATCCGCACCGTCCGCACCGTCGCCGAACTGCGCGCCCATCTCGCCGGCTGGCGCGACCAGGGGCATCGCATCGCGCTGGTGCCCACCATGGGCAACCTGCATGCCGGTCACCATTCGTTGATCGAATTGGCGAAGCAGAACGCCGACAAGGTCGTCGCCAGCGTGTTCGTGAACCCCACGCAGTTCGGCCCGAACGAGGACTTCTCGCGCTACCCGCGCACGCCGGAGGCCGATGCCGCCGGCCTCGCGCAGGCGGGCTGCGACCTGCTGTTCCTGCCGTCCGTCGAGACCATGTACCCGCTGGGCGCCGAAGCCGCCGTGCGCATCCGCGTGCCTGGCGTCGCCGACGTGCTCGAGGGGGCGCATCGCCCCGGCCATTTCGACGGCGTTGCCACGGTGGTGGCGCGCCTTTTCAACATGGTGCATCCGGACGTGGCCCTGTTCGGCCGCAAGGACTACCAGCAGTTGCAGGTGATCAAGCACATGGCGAAGGACCTCGCCTTCGCCATCGACATCGTGCCGGGACCGACCGTGCGCGAGCCCGATGGCCTGGCGATGAGCTCGCGCAACCAGTACCTGTCGGAAGACGAGCGTCGCGTGGCCGTGGAGATCATCCGCAACCTGCGGACGATGCGCGAGCAGGCCGCGCAAGGGCTGCCGACGGCAGGCCTGGAGCAGGAAGCGCTCGAGCGCCTCACCGCGGCCGGCTTCGAGGTCGACTACGTGGCCATCCGCCGCGCCGACCTGTCGATCCCGAGCAGCGGTGGCGAGCCAGGCCTGCTGGGGCTGGTGGCAGCCCGGCTCGGCCGGACGCGCCTGATCGACAACCTCGATTTCGACGGCGTCGACGCCCGCTGAACGGCGCTTCGGCGACGCTGCCCGCACGGGTGGGTTCGATTGCGGGCTCCACCCCTCGCCCCTACACTCCGCGCCTTCACGCCTCCGGACCGCCCCCATGCAGCTCACCCTGCTGAAAGCCAAGATCCACCGCGCCTCCGTCACCCACGCCGAGCTGCACTACGAAGGCTCGTGCGCCATCGACGGCCGCCTGCTCGACGTCTCGGGCATCCGCGAGTACGAGCAGGTGCACATCTTCAACATCAACAACGGCGCGCGCTTCGTCACCTACGCCATCCGCGGCGAAGAGGGCAGCGGCGTGATCTCGGTGAACGGCGCCGCCGCGCACCTCGCCGGCCCGGGCGACCTCGTGATCATCTGCGCCTACGGCCAGCTCGACGAGGCGGAAGCGGCGAAGTTCAAGCCGACACTGGTCTACGTCGACCGCCAGAACCGCCTCACCCACACCAACCACAGCATCCCGGCGCAGGCCGCCTGAGCACTGGACGACGAATGCACTCGATCGCGGCGCGTCTGGCACACCTGAGGGCCCACGGCGCCCGCCTCGCGGGCCATTCGTTGAAGCAGCTCATCGCGCAGGAACCCGATCGCGCGGCGCGCATGGCCCTGAAGGTCGACGGTCTCTACGCGAACTTCGCGCGCCAGCACGTCGATGCCGAAGCGCTGGACGCGCTGCTGGCGGTGGCCCGGGCCAGCGGCATGGGCGCGGCCATCCGTGAGCTCCTGCACGGCGCCTCGGTGAACCGCTCGGAAGGCCGTCCCGCGCTGCACAGCGCGCTGCGCACGGCGTTCGATGCCCCGGTCGCCTCCGGCGCGGCGCAAGAAGCCAACGCCGCCCGCCAGCGCATGGCCGACATGGCGCAAGCCCTGCGCGCCAGCGGCGTGACCGACATCATCAACGTCGGCATCGGTGGCTCCGACCTCGGGCCGCGCCTCGCCCTCGATGCGCTGAAGGATTTCGGCGACGGGCGCTTCGCCATCCATTTCCTCAGCAATGTCGACGCCCACGCGGCGACCCGCCTGCTGGCCGGGCTCGATCCGGCGAAGACCGCCGCCATCCTCGTCTCGAAGAGCTTCGGTACGCAGGAGACGCTGCTCAACGGCCAGCTGATCCGCGAATGGCTCGGCGGCGGCGAGCGCCTGTATGCGGTGAGCGCCAACGTGCCCAAGGCGGAAGCCTTCGGCATCCATCCCTCTCGCGTGCTGCCGATGTGGGATTGGGTGGGCGGCCGCTATTCGCTGTGGTCGGCGGTCGGCTTCTCGGTACTGCTCGCCCTCGGCGAGGACGGCTTCGCGCAGATGCTGGCCGGTGCCGAGGCGATGGACCGGCATTTCCTCGACGCGCCGGCGGAATCGAACCTCCCGCTGTGGCACGCGCTCTTCGCGGTGTGGAACCGCAACGCCGAGGGCCACGCCGCGCACGCGGTGCTGCCTTACGACGAACGCCTGCGGCTGCTGCCGGCCTACCTGCAGCAGCTGGTCATGGAATCGCTGGGCAAGCGGGTCGACCACGACGGCGCCGCCATCGAGCACGACACCGTCCCCGTGCTATGGGGCGGGGCGGGCACCGACAGCCAGCACAGCTTCTTCCAGGCCCTGCACCAGGGCACGCAGGTGGTGCCGGCGGATTTCATCGGCGTCGTCCAGCCGGACCACGCGCACGCCGCGCAGCATCGCGTGCTGTTGTCGCACCTGCTGGCGCAGGTCGAGGCGTTGGCGAATGGCGACGAGGGCGATCGCCCGCAGCGGCATTTCCCGGGCAACCGGCCGAGCACGCTGGTCCTGCTCGACCGTCTGACGCCGCGGAGCTTCGGTGCGCTGATCGCGCTCTACGAGCACAGCGTCTACGCGCAATCGGTGCTCTGGGGCATCAACGCGTTCGACCAGTTCGGCGTGGAGCTTGGCAAGACGCTGGCCGGTGGCCTGCTGCCGGTGCTCGAGGGCGGGGCCGAAGCGCAGGACCCGATCAGCGCGGCGCTGGCCGCGGAGATCCTGTCTCGCGGTTGAGGCGGAGGGACGTCGCCCGTTCTTGATGCGGGCGCGCGCCGCGGCTCAAGTCCGCGCTTTCGCGGCTTGCTCGGCCAGTGCCCACGCGACGTGCTCGCGAACCACCTCTGACGGGTGTGCGGCACGGGCACGCAGCGCATCGACGACGTCGGGGGCGTAGGGCGCATTGCCCAGCGCGACGGCGATGTTCCGCAGCCAGCCGACGTGGCCGGTGCGCCGGATCGCCGAGCCTTCGGTCCGCTGGAGGAAGTCGTCTTCCTCCCACGCGAACAGGCCCAGCAGCGAGGCGGTGTCGAGGCCGTTGCGGGGCTCGAAGTCGGGCAGGGCGTGGCGCGTCGCGAACTTGTTCCAGGGGCAGACGAGCTGGCAGTCGTCGCAGCCGAAGATGCGGTTCCCCATCGGCTTGCGGAACTCCAGGGGAATCGCCCCGGGGTTCTCGATGGTCAGGTAGCTGATACAGCGCCGCGCGTCGAGCACGTTCGGGGCGACGATGGCCTGCGTGGGGCAGACGTCGATGCAGCGCGTACACGTGCCGCAGTGTTCCGTCGCCGGTTCGTCGACGGGCAGCGGCAGGTCGGTGTAGAGCTCGCCGAGGAAGAACCAGCTGCCGGCCTTGGTGTTGATCACGCAGGTGTTCTTGCCGATCCAGCCCAGGCCCGCGTCGCGCGCCAGCGCGCGTTCCAGCACCGGGGCGGAGTCGACGAAGGCGCGGTAGCCGAAGGGACCGACGACCTCGGCGATGCGGTCGGCCAGCTTCTGCAGTCGCGCGCGCAGAACCTTGTGGTAGTCGCGGCCGAGTGCGTAGCGCGCGACGTAGGCGCGGGTGCCATCGGCCAGCGTGTCCCAGCAGGCCGCATCGTCGTCGACGCCGTAATCCATGCGCACGCTGATCACGCGCAGCGTGCCGGGCACCAGCTCGGCGGGGCGGCTGCGCTTCGTCCCATGGGTGGCCATCCAATCCATCGCGGCGTGGTGGCCGTCGGCCAGCCAGCGCTCGAGGTGGGCTTCGTCGCGGGCGAGCGTGCCGGCGCTGATGCCGGCCTGCTGGAAGCCGAGCGCTTCGGCCCAGCGCTTGATGTCGGCGGCGAGCGCGGCCCAGTCGTGCATGGCGCGAAGTATAGAATCGGCGCATGCCCCATGCCCTGCCGCTGTACCGCGCCGACGCCGTGCGCGCCATCGAGCGCGCGGCCTTCGCGCGCGGTGTCGACGCCCTCGGGTTGATGACGCAGGCCGGCGAGGCTGCGGCCGCGCTGCTGCGCCAGCGTTGGCCCGACGCGCGCCGGGTGGGCGTGCTGTGCGGCAGCGGCAACAACGGCGGCGATGGCTACGTCGCGGCGCTGGCCCTGCACCACGCGGGGCTCGACGTGGCCTTGGTCGCCTGCGCGGAGCCTCGCACGCCCGCCGCTCGGGCCGCCGCGGAACGCTGGCAGGCCACCGGGCAGGGCGTGCGGGATCCCGCGTCGCCCTTGCCCGAGGTGGATGCATGGATCGATGGTCTGTTCGGCATCGGCCTGTCGCGGGCGCCGGAGCCCACCTTCGCTGCGCTTATGCAGGCCGTCGGTGCGCAGCGACGCCCGGTACTCGCGCTCGACGTGCCCTCGGGCATCGATGCCGACCGCGGCAGCGCGCCGGGCGTGGTGCTGCCGGCCACGACCACGTTGTGCTTCATCGCTGCAAAGCCCGGGCTGTTCACCGCGCAAGGCCGCGAGGCCGCAGGCGACGTGGTCGTCGAGCCGCTCGGCCTCGATGTCGAGACCCTCGCGGCCGCGGCGTCCGTCGGTGCGCCCGCCGCTTGGGCGGTGCGTGCGGCGGCGCTGGCCGTCGCGCTGCCGCGACGTCGCGTCGACAGCCACAAGGGCCACCACGGCCGGGTGCTGTGCCTGGGCGGGGGCCACGGCATGGCCGGGGCCCTCGTGCTCTGCGCGGAAGCCGCCGCGCGCGGCGGGGCCGGGTGGGTGGAGGCGCTTTCCCAGCCGGAGACCGTGCTGGCCTTGACCGTCCGCCGGCCCGAAGTGATGGCGGCGGTGATGCCCGAGGGCGAGGCGCTCGGCGCGCGGCTGGCCGCCGCGGATGTGCTGGCGGTCGGCCCCGGGCTGGGGCAGGGCGCTTGGGGGCGCAGGGTGTTCGACGTGGCCTTGGCATCGGGCCGTCCGCTGGTGCTGGACGCGGATGCCCTGAACCTGTTGGCGGAGGCCCCGCGCGCCGTGCCCGGCGCCGTGCTCACGCCGCATCCCGGCGAAGCCGCGCGCCTGCTGGGGTGCCGAACCACCGACGTGCAGGCCGATCGTTTCGCGGCCGTCGTGGCGTTGGTCGCGCGCTTCGAGGCGGCCGTGGTGCTCAAGGGGGCCGGGACGCTGGTGGCCGCCCCGGGGGAAACCCCGCGCCTCATCGATGCCGGCCATCCCGGCATGGCGTCGGCAGGCATGGGCGACGCGCTGACGGGCCTCGTCGCGGCGCTTCGCGCCCAGGGCCTGCCGGCCTTCGAGGCGGCGTGGGTGGGGGCGTTGACGCACTCGGCGGCGGCCGATGCCGTCCCTCGTCGGCGCGGCCTGCTGGCCAGCGACGTCATCGCGGCCTTCGACGCGGCGTTGGCGACATGACGTCCCTGCTCCTCGCCGACGCCGAGGCGACGGTGGCCTTGGGTGCCCGACTGGCCGCGACCCGGCCGTCCCGCGCGGTGGTGCATCTCCACGGCGACCTCGGCGCGGGCAAGTCCACGCTGGCCCGGGCCCTGCTGCGCGCTTTGGGGGTCACGGGCACGATCCGAAGCCCCACCTACACCCTCATCGAGCGCTACGGTCTGAACGACGGCGAAGCGGCCCATCTCGACCTCTACCGGCTGGCGGATGCGGGCGAATTGGATTTCCTCGGGCTCGACGAACTGCAGGACGCGGCCGCCCTGTGGCTGGTGGAGTGGCCGGAGCGCGGCGGAGCGACGTTGCCCGCCCCGGACCTCGCCATCCATCTCGTCGTCGACGGGCGTGGCCGCCGAGCCGTCTTTGTGCCCAAGAGCGCGACAGGACGGGCGTGGCTCGGGCGCCTGGAGTCGGCCCTCGACGGTCCGGCAGCCGGCTCCGTCCCCGTCACTTAGGGGTGGTTCATCAGGGAGCGTCGCAGGAATGGGCTGCAGGCTACGGATTGCAAAGGAAAAACATCTTGCAAAGCTCGAGGCTCAGTGCTTGAATCGCGCCCATGTCGCGTGCGCCCGCCATCAACCTGACCCGTTGGCTGCATCTGGCCCTCCTGGTGGCAGGCTTGGGTTATGCCGCGTTCGCCCATTCGGCCGTCGAGGTTGGGCAGCTGCGCCTCAGCGCCGGCGAGGCGAGCACCCGCGCCGAACTCCATCTGGATGGCGCGCCCGGCGATTACCGTCTTTTCAGTTTGGCCAATCCCGACCGGCTGGTGCTTGACCTTCCCGGCGCCGCCTTGGCCGACGGATTCCGTCCACCCGCGCCGAACGGGCGTGTCATCGGTGTGCGCACGGGGTCCCCGGAAGCGGGCAAATTGCGCATCGTGTTCGATCTCGCCGGCGTCGTGCGCCCGCGCACGCGTGTCGAGGGCAGCGGCCGGGATTCGCGTCTCGTGCTGGAAATGTTTCGCGATGATTCCGGCGCGGCGGCCATTTCCACCCCCGCGGCCGCGCCGGCCGCGAATGCCGGGGCAGCGCCTGCGGCGGCCGCCCCGTCACCCGTGTCCGGCACGCGTGAGCTGTTGATCGCGATCGATGCCGGCCATGGGGGCCGCGACCCGGGGGCCATCGGCGGCGGCGGGACCTACGAGAAGACCGTCACACTGAAGGTCGCACGCGAGCTTGCCGCGGAGATCGATCGCCATCCGGGCATGCGAGCGCTGCTGATCCGCGACAGCGACGTGTTCATCCCGCTTGGCGAGCGCTACCAGCGCGCCAGGGATGCGCAGGCGGATCTGTTCATCTCCATCCACGCCGATGCCGCGCAGAGCCGTCAAGCCAGCGGTGCGTCGGTGTTCGTGCTGTCGACGCGAGGCGCCTCCAGCGAAGCGGCGCGCTTCCTCGCCGACCGCGAGAACAACGCCGACCTCGTCGGCGGCGTGAGCCTCGAGGACAAGGACCGCAGCCTCGCCGCCGTCCTGCTCGACCTCTCCCAGAGCGCGACGATGCGCGTCTCGGACGAGGCCGCGAACCACGTGCTCGATGAACTGCGCAGCGTCGGCAAGACGCACAAGCCGCAAGTCGAACGCGCCAATTTCTGGGTGCTGCGCTCGCCCGACGTCCCCTCCATGTTGGTGGAGACGGGTTTCATCACCAACGCCGCCGACGAGCGGAAGCTCAACGACGCCAACTTCCGCCGCCGCCTCGCCGAGGTCATTGCGCGGGGCGTCGGGGACTACTTCGGCTCGCAGCCGCCGCCGGGTACGTGGTTCGCCGCGAACCCGTCACGCGGGGCGCGGCAGCACGTCGTCGCGCGCGGGGAGACGCTTGGACTCATCGCGGCGCGGCACGGCATCTCGCTGAGCCAACTCCGCAGCGCCAACGACAAGCGCGACGACGTCGTGCGCGTCGGCGAGCGCCTGCGCATCCCCGCTGCGCCCGAGTAATCCGCACGCGGCGCGCCATGCGCCCCCGGTATCATCGCGCTCCATCCCTGCGCGATGCCCGCATGCCGATCCAGCTGCTCCCCGAAGTCCTGATCAACCAGATCGCCGCCGGCGAAGTCGTCGAGCGGCCGGCGTCGGTCGTGAAGGAGCTGGTCGAGAACGCCCTGGACGCGGGTGCCCAGCGCGTGGAGATCGACCTCGAGGAGGGCGGCGCACGCCTGATCCGCATCCGTGACGACGGCGTCGGCATGGCGCCTGCGGAACTGCCGATGGCGGTGTCGCGTCACGCCACCAGCAAGATCGCCAGCCTCGATGATCTCGAAGCCGTCGCCACGCTCGGTTTCCGCGGCGAAGCGCTGCCGTCGATCGCCTCGGTGAGTCGCTTCTCGCTGGCCTCGCGCACGGCCACGCAGGAGCGCGGCGCGAAGCTCGACGTCGAGGGCGGACGGCTCGGCGAGGTGACGCCGCACCCGCACGCGCAAGGCACGACGGTCGAGGCGCGCGACCTGTTCTTCAACGTGCCCGCACGGCGCAAGTTCCTGAAGGCCGAGCGCACCGAGCTCGGGCATGTCGAGGATTGGCTGCGGCAGCTTGCGCTGGCCCGCCCGACGATCGAGCTCAAGCTGAACCACAACGGCCGGCTGCTGCGGCACTACCGCCCGAACGGTGGCGACGCGCCGAAGCGCCTCGCCGAAGCGCTGGGCCCGGAATTCCACGAGCGTGCGCTCGGCCTCGACCACGCGCAGGCCGGGCTGCGCCTGCACGGCTGGATCGGCTTGCCGACGGCCTCGCGCAGCAGCGCCGACCAGCAGTTCTTCTACGTCAACGGCCGCGCCGTGCGGGATCGCATCGTCGCGCATGCCGTGCGGCAGGCCTACGCCGACGTGCTGTACCACGGGCGGCATCCGAGCTTCGTGCTGTTCCTCGAGCTCGACCCGCGCCGCGTCGATGTGAATGTGCATCCGGCCAAACACGAGGTGCGCTTCCGCGACGGCCGGCTGGTGCATGACTTCATCTTCCGCACGTTGCACGAAGCGTTGGCCGAGGCCCGTCCCGCCGACGCCGTCGGGGCACCGTCGAGCCCGGTGGGCCCAGTGCCGACCCCGGTGGCAGGGCTGCCGCAGTGGGCGCCGGCGGACCAGTCGCGCCTGGGCCTGTCGGTGGGTGACACCATGGCCGCCTACCGCACGCTGTACGCGGCATCGGACGCCCGCGAGGCGAGCCCGCCGTCCGCCGCGACCGTCGCACCGAGCCCGGCCGCCTTCCCGGCCGGCGCTCCGGTGGAAGGGGATGACACCGTTGCGCCGCCGCTGGGCTTCGCGCTGGCTCAGCTGCATGGCGTGTACGTCCTGGCGCAGAACGCCCAGGGCCTCGTCCTCGTGGACATGCACGCGGCGCACGAGCGCATCACCTACGAACGCATGAAGGCGGCCTTCGCGGCGCAGGACCTGCGCGCCCAGCCGCTGCTGGTGCCCGAGGCCCTTGCCGTGAGCGAGCGCGAGGCGGACACGGCGGAGCTGCACGCGGCGCTGCTCGCCTCGCTGGGCTTCGAAGTGCGGCGCACGGGGCCGCAGTCGCTGTCGCTGCGCAGCGTGCCCGCGCTGCTGGCCGATCTCGACGCCAAGCCGCTGCTGCTCGACGCACTGGCCGAATTGCGCGAGCACGGCAGCACGCGCAAGGTGGAGGAAGCCGTGCACGGGCTGATGGGGGGCTGGGCCTGCCGCAGTTCGGTGCGCGCCAACCGCCGCCTGACCGTGCCCGAGATGAACGCCCTGCTGCGTGACATGGAGGCGACGGAACGCGCGGCACAGTGCAACCATGGTCGCCCGACCTACGTACAGTTGGAGCTCGCGGAACTGGACCGGTTGTTCCTCCGCGGCCGATAAGGAGCCCTGCATGCGTCGTTCCATCCCATCCCCCCGCGCCGCGCGCTGGCGCATTGGCCTCTCCGTGCTTGTCGCTGCGCTCATGGCCGTGGGTTGCACCGGGGAATCCGGCCCGTCGCAGGCGGAGATCGACGCCCAGGCGAAGCGCGAAGCCGCGGCCGCCGCCGCCGCCGCGGTCCACGCCCGCAGCGTCAACGAGGTGCGCGAGACGCGCCTCGCGAACCTGCAGAAGCCCGATGGCTGGCTCTCGCTCGTCGGACTGCATTGGCTCAAGGCCGGCAACAGCTACGTCGGCAGTGGCGCCACCAAGGGCGTCCGCCTTGCCGTCGGCCCGGAGGAGGTCGGACTGATCCGACTCGACCGCGACGGCACGGTGACCTTCCGCGCCACCCGCGGTGCCGGCGTGACCTACGACGGCCAGCCCGCCGACGGCAACACGCGCACCTTGGTGACCGACGCCGATGGCGGCACGCCGACGGTGGTCGGCTTCAACCAGGGTGACGCCAGCTTCATCGTCATCAAGCGCGGCGAGAACTACGGCCTGCGCGTCCGCGATGCGCTCGCACCGACGCGCACGCGCTTCCCGGGCCTTGACTACTTCGACATCGATCCGGCGTTCCGCTTCGACGCGCGTTTCGAAGCCCATCCGCCCGGCCAGACGATCACGATCGTCAACGTCCTCGGCATCGAGGAGGCGATGGCCAATCCGGGCGTCGTGGTGTTCCAGAAGGACGGCGTCGAGTACCGCCTGGAAGCGGTGGACGAGGGGGACGGCCGCCTGTTCCTGATCTTCGCCGACCGCACCAGCGGCCACGAGAGCTACGCCGCGGCGCGCTTCCTGTACGCGGAGCAGCCAGCGGACGGTGGCATGACCGTGGTCGACTTCAACCGCGCGTACAACCCGCCCTGCGCGTTCACCGAGTTCTCCACCTGCCCGATGCCGCCGCCCTCGAACCGCCTCGATCTCCGCATCGAAGCCGGCGAGAAAAAGCCGCTGCCGCTGCTGGCGTCCTCCTGAGCATGGCCGTTCGCGGCGCTTGGCAGGCCCTGGTCTTCGTCGTCGCGACGGCGCTGGCCGCCAGCGTCGCCGCCGCGCCGGGGCCGCCCCGGCCGCTGCTCTGGAAGGCCAGCGACGGGAACAACGACGTCTACCTGTTGGGTACCTTCCACCTGTTGGAGGCGGGCGACTACCCGCTCGACCCCAAGGTGTATGCCGCGCTCGACGATGCCGAGCAGGTGTTCTTCGAACTCTCGCCCGAGGCGCTGGCGGATCCGACCCTTGGCGTGAAGTTCGCGCAGGCCGGCCTGCGCACCGACGGCCGCACCCTGCAGCAGGCGCTGGACGCCCCGACCTGGGCGGCCACCGTCCAGCTCGCCACGGCGGCGGGCTTGCCGATCGACGCCTTGCAGCGGATGGAGCCCTGGTTCGCCGCGTTGACGCTCAGCATGGCGGAGATGACTGCCGCAGGCCTCGATCCGGCGCTGGGCCTCGACAAGCATCTCGCGCAGCGCGCCACCCGCGAGGGCAAGCGCACGGCGGGACTGGAGACGCCGGCCGACCAGATCCGGTTGTTTGATGGCATGAAGGTCGGCGTGCAACTCGCGCAGCTGCGCGACGTCGTGGAGCGCTCCGACGAAATCCGCAGCGAGACCGAATGGCTGCACCGGCAATGGCGCGAGGGCGACGTCGACGCGCTGTACTGGGGCATGGCGGCCGCCATGAAGGCTCGGGATCCGGCGCTCTACGAGCGCATCAACACGCAGCGCAATGCCGCTTGGGTATCGCGCATCAAGGCCTTGCTCGACGCGCCGGGCGACGACGATGCGCTCGTCGCGGTGGGCAGCCTGCACCTGCTTGGCGCGGAAGGTCTGGTGCAGCAGCTGGCCGCGGCCGGCTACACCGTCGAGCGGCTGTAGCGCGACGGCGGCGGCGCGGCGACGAGGTCGATGCAGTCGACCGGGCAAGGCGGAATGCAGAGTTCGCAGCCGGTGCAGAGGTCGTCGACGACCACGTGCAGGAACTTTGGCGCGCCAACGATGGCGTCGACCGGGCAGGCGGCGATGCACTTGAAGCAGCCGATGCACTCGTCTTCGCGGATCCGCGCGACCTGCGGCGGCTTCTCCACGCCGTGCTCGGCGGACAGCGGCTTCGGTTCGCGGCCGAGCAGCGTGGCCAAGGCCCGGATGCCCGCGTCGCCGCCGGGCGGGCACTGGTTGATGTCCGCCTCGCCCTTGGCGATGGCCTCGGCGTAGGGGCGGCAGCCGGGGTAGCGGCACTGGCCGCACTGCGTCTGCGGCAGCACGGCGTTGATCTGCTCGACGAGCGGGTCACCTTCCACGGCGAAGCGTTTCGCCGCCCAGCCGAGCACGGCGCCAAGGGCGGCGCACAGCGCCACGAGGGCCAACAGCGGCAGCCACAGGTCGGCCACGGCCCGCCTAGCGGTCCATGCCGGTGAAGCCGGCGAAAGCCAGCGCCATCAGGCCGGCTGTCACCAGTGCGATCGGCGCGCCTTTGAACGCGGCGGGCACGTCGGCCGACTCCAGGCGCTCGCGCAGGGCGGCGAACAGCACCAGCACGAGGCCGAAGCCGACGGCGGCGCCGAAGCCGAAGAGCACGGAGTCGAGCAGCGAGTGCTTCGCTTGCACGTTGAGCAGGGCCACGCCCAGCACCGCGCAGTTGGTGGTGATCAGCGGCAGGTAGAGGCCCAGCACCTGGTACAGCCGCGGGCTCTGCCGGTGCAGCAGCAGCTCGGTGAACTGCACCGTGGCGGCGATGACGAGGATGAAGGCCGGCGTGCGCAGGTCGCCGATGCCGAGCGGGTCCAGCAGCCAGTGCTGGAGCGCCCACGAGAGCCCGGCCGCGAGCGTCAAGACGAAGCCGGTCGCCAGCGCCATGCCCACGGCGGCATCGAGCTGCCTCGACACCCCCATGAACGGGCACAAGCCGAGGAACTTCACCAGCACGAAGTTGTTGACCAGCACCGCGCCGACGAGGATCAGGAGAATGTCGGTCATGGGCCTTCGGCGCGCGCGAAACGGGGCGTCGCGGGACTCAGCGCACCGGCATGCCGGGCAGGGCGCCGCCGTCGACGTCAAGCAGGGCCAGTGCGCCGCCGTCGAAGCCGGCCGAGAGGATCATCCCCTCGCTCATGCCGAAGCGCATCTTGCGCGGCGCGAGGTTGGCGATGAACACGACGTGGCGGCCGACGAGCGCTTCCGGCTCGCCGTAGCTGGCCCGGATGCCCGAGAAGATCTGCCGCTCGCCGAGCTCGCCGGCGTCGAGCTTGAAGCGCAGCAGCTTGTCCGAGCCCTCGACGAAGCCGCACTCCAGCACCTTGCCGATGCGCAAGTCGAGCTTGGCGAAGTCCTCGATGCCGATGAAGGCCGGCGCACCAGCGTCGGCGGGCGCGGCGGCAGGCTTGGGCGTCTCGGCCTTGGTGGGCTTCGCCGGCTTTTCCGTCGTGGCGGCAGTGGCCTTGGCCGCTTCGGCCGCGGCGGCGAGGGAATCCTTGGAAGCGTCGATCATGGTGTCGATCTGCTTGGTTTCGATGCGGGTGAGCAGGGGCTCGTATGGGCGGATGGCGCGGCCGAGGAGCGGCGTGGCGGCATCGGCCCAGCCGCTCACGGGAGCGTCGAGGAAGGCCTCGGCCCGGGCGCACAGCGCCGGCAGGATGGGCTTCAGGCCGATGGCCAGCAGGCGGAACAGGTTGAGGCCCTGCGTGCAGACGCGCTGCAGCTCGGCGTCGCCGCCTTTGGCCTTGGCGATCACCCAGGGCTTCTTCTCGTCGACATAGCGGTTGGCTTCGTCGGCCAGTGCCATCACCGCGCGCACGGCGGCGGCCGCGTCGTCGTCGAGGTAGTGGCCGCGCACCGTGTCGAGGGCTTCCACGAAGCGGGCGACCATCGCCGGATCATCGAGCTCGGCGGCGAGCTGGCCGCCGAAGCGCTTCTCGATGAAGCCCGCGCAGCGGCTGGCGATGTTCACGAACTTGCCGACGAGGTCGGAATTCACCCGTGCCATGAAGTCGGGCAGGTTGAGGTCGAGGTCGGTGACGCCGCCCGAGCTCTTCAGCGCGTAGTAGTAGCGCAGCGCTTCCGGCGGCAGGCCGGCCTCGAGGTAGGTGCGGGCCTGGATGAAGGTGCCGCGCGACTTGCTCATCTTGTCGCCGTTCACCGTCAGGTAGCCGTTGACGTGCAGGCGCGTCGGCGTGCGGTGTCCGGAGCCGTGCAGCACCGCCGGCCAGAACAGGCCGTGGAAGTTGACGATGTCCTTGCCGAGGAAGTGGTGCAGCTCGGTCTCGCCCTTCGCGTTGCGGCCGGCATCGAGGAAGGCGCCGAAGTCGAGGCCGTTGGCCTCGCACAGCGCCTTGAAGCTCGACAGGTAGCCGATCGGCGCATCCAGCCAGACATAGAAGTACTTGCCCGGCGCGCCGGGGATCTCGAAGCCGAAATAGGGCGCGTCGCGCGAGATATCCCAGGCGCGCAGGCCGGACTCGACCCACTCCATCAGCTTGGCGCGCACGCCCGGATGGGCGACGTCGCCGGCCAGCCACTCGCGCAGGAAGGCCTCGAAGCGGCCCAGCTCGAAGAAGTGGTGCTCGCTCTCGCGCAGCTCCGGCGTCGCGCCGGAGACGACCGAGCGCGGGTTCTTCAGCTCGGTGGGCGAGTAGGTCGCACCGCAGCTCTCGCAGTTGTCGCCGTACTGGTCGGCCGTACCGCAGTTCGGGCACTCGCCCTTGATGTAGCGGTCCGGCAGGAACATTTCCCGCACCGGATCGAACAGCTGCTGGATCGGCCGCGCGCCAATGTGGCCGTTGGCCTTCAGCGCCGCATAGATCGCTTCCGTGAGCGCGCGGTTGCCGGCGCTGTTCGTCGAGTCGTAGTGGTCGAAGCCGACGAGGAAATCGGCGAAGTCACGCTCGTGGCGGGCCTGCACGCCGGCGACGAAGGCTTCGGGCGTGGTGCCGGCCTTTTCGGCGGCCAGCATGATCGGCGTGCCGTGGGTGTCGTCGGCGCAGACGAAATGGGTGGTGCCGCCGGCCATGCGCCGGGCCCGCACCCAGACGTCGGCCTGGATGTAGCCGACCAGGTGGCCGAGGTGGATCTCGCCGTTGGCGTAGGGCAGGGCGGTGGTGACGAGGGCGGGCGCGGGGGCTGCGGAAATGGTCATCGGCGTCGCGGGGAAGGCAGGTGGTGATTATCGCAGATGGCGCCGGATTCCCGGATCGAGGGCGGCCCGGGAAAGACGAAGCCCGGCGTGAGGCCGGGCTTCGAGGGCTTGCGGGCGTACCGGGGCGTCAGTCCAGCGCGTAGGTGAACTGCACCGACACCTCCCGGCCGATGGGGCTGAACGCCCGCCAGAAGTACGGGTAGCTGTTGAAGCCGTCATCGCGGGGCGCGAACTTGTTGAACAGGTTGTTGACGTAGAAACCGACCGAGGCTTGCTCGGTAAGCCGCTTCGTCGCGTTCACGTTCCACAGGATGTACGGGGCGATGCGCCCGGTTTCCTGCCAGTTCGGGACGCTGCCGTAGCGCGTCACGAAGACGTTGGTCGTCCAGTCGTTCCGCGCCCACGCCACCGAGCCGCGCATTCGGCTGCGGAAGTCGAAGTTGCCGGGGTCATCGCGCCAGTCTTCCTGCACCGGATCGGTGGCGAAGCTCTGCAGCTCGAAGTTCAGTACGTGGGACCAGTCGAGGCTGAAGGCGAAGGTGCCCCAGCGGCCGGTCCCGAGTCGGTAACGCAGGGAGGCGTCGATGCCGTCGATGCGCTGGTAGGCCTGGTTCACTGGCCCGCTGCGGACGCCGGTGATGCGGTCCGTCGGTTCGCCGGGGGCCGGGGCGCGTTGCACGCGGCTGACGATCTCCTGGCAGAAGCCCGAGTTGATGTCGAAGGCGTAGGGTTGGCGGGTGCGCGTCAGGCCCGTGCGGCACCCGCCCTCGGCGTCGAGGATGTAGGTCGACGTGAGGTTGGTCACCGCGCCCTCGAGCTTGATGTCGTAGTAGTCGAGCGATGCCGAGAGGCTATCGGTGATGTCCCAGACGAAGCCGCCGGTGAAGGAGCGGCCGGTTTCCTCTTCGAGCGTCGGCTCGCCGCGGCTGGTGGCGAACACCGAGTAGGTGTACGTGGCCCCCGCGCAGGTCGAGGTGCCCGGCGTTCCCCCGGTCGAGAGGCAGCGGAACGTGTCGAGCGCGTTGCTGAAGCTGCCGCTGCCCTCGTTGTACACGTAGTGCATGTCCGGGGCCTTGAAGCTCGTCGACAGGTTGCCGCGGACCAGCAGCGAGTCGATCGGACGCCATTCCAGGCCGGTGGCCCACGTACGCGCGTCATCGACGTTGGTGATGTCGTCGTAGGTGTCGTAACGGGCCGCGATGGTGGCACGCAGCGATTCCAGCAGGGGCAGGCTGGTCTCGAGGCCGATGGCGTAGCGATCGCGGTCGCCGCCGCCATTGGTGCCGGTCAGGTTGTACGCGAGGCGGTTGGTCGGCAGGATCTGCGGCGGCGAATCGAGGTCATAGCCCTGCTGGGTGACTTCAAGCACCGTGGCGAAGCCGATCGGGCCCGCGGGCAGCGAGAAGAGCTCGCCGCTCAGGACCACGTTGCCCTGGTTGACGTAGGACTCGGACTCGTACTTCAGGTTGCTCGACAGCGACGCGTACTCGGCGGGCGTCAGTGGCCGGTAGAGGCGCTCGAGGTTGAGCAGGTGGCGCGGCGTGCCCGTGGTGTTCAGGCGAGGGCCGAAGAAGAAGTCGGTGACGGCCGAACCGTCGAGGCGCGGGCGCGTGCGCGTCGCCCGGTAGTCGGCCCGGCCGACGGTGGCCTCCCAGTCGAAGCGTTCGCCGAGCGTGCCGCGCAGGCCGAAGGCGAGGTCCAGCGAGGCTTCGCGGAAGCGCTGCAGCGTGCCGTCGATGCCGCCGTATTCCTGCGGCGTGAAGATGCGCTGGATCTGGACGTTGCCGTTGATCTCCGGGTTCGTCGCGAAGAAGGTGCTGGTGACGCCGACGCCATCCGTGTGGGGGCCGTTGATGAATTCGACGCCGCCGGTGAGCTTCGATCGTGACTGGAAGCCCATCACGCTGGCCCAGGCCTCCATGCCGTTGTCGAACTCGACGTTGCCGAAGAGGTAGCCGGACAGGTCGTTGTTGCCGTTGGCGATCGACTGGTAGCCGACGTCATCGAAATACCCGCAGGCGTTGCCTTGGGTGAAGGCCTGCCCCGTCGCGGCATTGACCGCGCGGTAGGTCCAATCGACGTATTCGCCGCCGAAGCGGGCGCAGGTGCCGGCCGGGGGGGCGATGAAGGACAGGGAGCCGGTGGGCAGGCCGATGCGGTTGATGCGCAGGCCCGCGGCCGGCTGGATGCCCACGACGGCCGGCGGCAGCGGGTTGTCGAGGCGCGAATCCATGAAATCGCGCTGGAACCCGTAGACCGGTTCGTCGGCGTAGTACTGCAGCGCATAGGTGAGGCTCCAGCCATCGCCGGTGCGTCCTCCCACCCACTGCAAGTCGGCGAAATCGCCGCCGCCCTCGGTCGAGGTGCCGGTGCGGAGCTTGGCCACGTCGCCGCGGAAGTCCTTGCGCAGCACGACGTTGATGACGCCGGCCACGGCATCCGACCCGTAGATCGCCGAGGCGCCGCCGCTGAGGATCTCGATGCGTTCGACCGCGGCCGTCGGGATGTTGTTGAAGTTCTGGAAGTTGCTCTGTCCGTTGTAGGGGAACGGGTAGTCGGCCGCGCGGCGCCCGTTGATCAGCAGCAGTGTCCGCCCGGTGCCGAGGCCACGGAGGTTCACCGGCGTCCCGTTCGGGGTGAAGCCGCCGGCCGAGTTGAGCTCGTTCTGCACGGAGCCGGCGTTCTGCGTGATCGTCTCCAGCGTTTCGGCCACGGTCACGAAGCCTTCCCGCTGCAGTTGGTCGTTGGTGATGATGGTGACGGGCGACGGCCCTTCGATCGTGGCGCGCTTGATGCGCGACCCGACCACCTGCACGGCCTCGAGCCGCTTGGCGCGTTCTTCCGATGCGGTCTCGTCGTCGCGTGTCTGCGCGAGTGCCGGCGTCACGCCGCCGAGGGCCAGGGCCGCGAGTGTGGCGATGAACAGCGGCGAGCGCGGCGGGTGTTTCCTGATCTGCATGATTCGAATCTCCCCAATTCGATGTGGTGGACAAGGCCCCGGCCGTTCCATGCGGCTCCCCGGACGGCGGGACTCGAGCCAACATTAACAGCAGGTTAATGGTCTGTGTAGGCCGTGTTACGGCCCGGAAACGACGAAGCCCGGCACGAGGCCGGGCTTCGAAGCGAACGATGACGAGGGGATCAGTTCGTCGACGCAGTGCTGGCGATCGCGGACGAGCCGCCTGGCGCCATCTTGCACTCGTTGGCGAGGAAGTCCTCGATGAGCGCGAGGCCGCGGGCGGCGTGGCGCGGATACCACGGGAAGCTGTGCGGCTGGTCGGGGATCAGCTCGAACTTGGCCGGCACCTTGTCCTTCACCGCGTTGTAGAAGTTCTCGGCGTGCCAGGCGGGCGTGCGGACGTCACGGTCGCCGACATACAGCAGGACCGGGATGTTGGCCTTCGCGGTGTTCTGCATCGGGTCCATGCCCGCGACGGTCACGCCCTGGACGATGCGCTGCAGGCGGTTCTCGCTCCAGTTGTTGCCGAGGCGGGCGAGGTCGGTCACCGGGGCGCCGGAGATGGCGCAGGCGTACGGACTGTTCTCGCGGACGACCGCCGCCGCCGCGGCGAAGCCGCCATACGAGTAGCCGAAGATCGCGATCCGCTCCGGGTCGGCGATGCCCTCCTGGACCAGCCAGGCGGCGCCATCGTCCTTGTCGTCCTGCATCTTCTGGCCCCACTCGGCATCGCCCGCGAGCCAGAGCCTGCGGCCCAGGCCCTGCGAGCCACGGTACTGCGGACGAAGCACCGCGTAGCCGCGCGAGGTCAGGAACGGCACCCAGCCCGAGGCGTCCCAGCCGCCGAAGTCACGCGACCAGGGGCCGCCGTGCGGGTGGATGATGGTCGGCAGCGGGCCCTGCTCCGGCGTCCATCCGGCCGGGAGGTCGAGGATGCCGGGGATCGTCATGCCATCGCGGGCCTTCCACGTCACCCAACGCTGTTCGCCGATGTCGTTCGGGTCGATGCCCGAGCGTTCCGCGCCCAGCGGCAGCACCTGCTTGCCGTCGACCAGCAGGTGGTAGCGCGTCGGGTGGCGGTGGCTCTCGGTGCTGAACATGATCTTCTTGCGGTCGTCCGTGTAGTTCAGGACGTTGACCAGCTGGCCCGGGAAGGCCTGCTTCAGGCCCTCGTGGATGGCCGCCAGCTGCGGGTCGACCCAGGTGGTCTCCATGTTCATGGCGGCCACGGTGTAACCGAGCACTTTGTTGAAGTCGCTCGGGCGGGTGCCGAGGATGATGTTGGCGATCGAGAACTCCGGATGGGCGACCAGCGGTTCGTCGTCGAACTGGCGCGTCTTCGGGTCGTACATGCGCGCCTGCACGAGGTCCGAGAACAGGTCTGTCAGCACGTAGAACTTGCCGGTGGCCTCGTCGCGACCGACGAAGTTGAACTGGAAGCGGTCGTTGATGCGCCGGGTGAGGTTGTCATGCACCTCGAACTCGCCGGTCTCGCTGTTCTTGATCAGCACGCGCTGCTCGAACGTGCCGTCCACCGGCTCGAGCTGCGTGCGGGTGAGCAGGTCGCCCGTGCGCGGGTCGAACAGGCCGGGCGAGGTGCGGCCACCGGCGCGGAAGAGGAGCTCGGTCTGCTTGGTCCGGAGGTTGTAGCGGTAGTAGCGGTCCTGGAAGGACGCCATGTCGGTCTGCGAGACGATGACGTTCTCGGGATCGAGCGGCAGGCCGTTCACCAGCTGCGCGCTGCCGGCGATCTCGAGGCAGCGCTGGGTGGCCTCGCCGATGCCCGTCGCGCGGACGTTGGCGGCGAACGCCTCCTCGAACTTCGACTGGTCGGCATTGGTCAGGTAGGCCTTGATGACGAAGGTCTTGGTCGATCCGATCGACTTGCCTTCACCGCATCCGGCCAGCGGCCCGGTGAACTCCTGGCGACCGACGACGAAGATGTGCTCGGCCTTCAGCGCGGATGCCGAAATGAATTTCATGCGGTCGCCAGAGGCGGTCACGGTCGGGCCGGCCTCGAGGTTCTCGAGATCCCACGCGGCGAGGGAGGTATCGAACTCCTCCGCGCCGGCCTTGCCGATCAGGGCCACGATGCGGCGGCCGTCACTGCTCATCGAGATCGATTGGATTTCCTGCATGCGCGAGAGCGCGTCCGCAGGAATGGGGTCGCGTGCAACGGCCGCGCCGCTGCTGGCCAGCGCCGCGAGGGCGAGGCCGGTGAGGAATGTCGAGCGCATAGGGGGGTTCCCGGTAAGGCTGAAGGATTGCTGAAGCGTTCCGCACGCGCGAGTTTGCCGCAGCGCCATGCGGAGGGAATGTGCAGAAAGGCAGGGGGGTGCCCCGGCCCGCACCAAAGAAAACGGCCGGGAAACCCGGCCGTTTTCCCTCACCTTGCGTACCGCTTAGAAGCGGTAGCTGAAGCGGGCGAACAGCGAGCGACCGAACCAGTCGTACTGCGTCGCGAACGCCGGGATGTTGCCGTAACGCGTCGACCCGGCACCGGCCGACATGGTCGGCGGCTCCTTGTCGAGCACGTTGTCGATGCCCAGCACCGCGTCCCAAGTGTCGGCCGAGTAACGGACCGACAGGCTGTGGTAGAGGCGGTCTTCCGCCACGATGTCGTACACCGCGTTCTGGTTGCCGCGGTACGCACCGATCGGGTTGACCGTGAAGTTCTCGGTCTCGTCGACGTAACGCATGCCCCAGGTGTAGGTCCAGTCGCCCTGGTTCAGCGAGGTGCGGATGCTGCCGACCAGCTGCGGGTAGGAGACGAGGCCATTGACGTCATCCGTCTCGAAGCCGCTCTCCTGCTCGCTGCTGAAGAGGAGGAAGAGCTGCTCGGTCGTGTACGTGATCTGGCTTTCCACCTCGATCTTGCCGAAGGTGAAGTCGCCGTCCCAGCGCACGTTCAGGTCGTAGCCGCGGGTGATCTGCTTGTTGATGTTGATGTACGAGTCGCGGACCGTGGTGATGTTGTACGCACCGGTCGCCAGGTTGCCCGGGTTGCGGTCGAACAGGCCGCAGAAGGCGTTCGGGAACACCGGCGAGCCGTAGCAGCCGCCGAGGATCGCGCCGGCGCCGAGCTGCGAGATCTGGTCGTTGACCTGGATCTCGAAGTAGTCGATCGAGGCGCTGATGTTCGCGAACTCCGGCGTGAACACGAGGCCCGTGGTGAACGACTTCGAGGTCTCCGGCCTGACCACGCCGATGCCGCCACCGGTGACGATGGTGGCCGAGGAGCCGGTGCCGTCGTAATCCTCCGGGATGCCCTGCGCGGCGCAGTTGGCGCGGACGTTCACGTTGATCGACTCGCCCCACTGCACGCAGGGGTCGATCTGGATCTGGCCGAGGAAGCCCGTCTGGTCACCGAGGAACAGCTCGTACAGGCCCGGGGCGCGGTACGAGGTGCCGTTGGTGGCGCGCACGCGGATCGACGGGATGATCTGCCAGCCCATGCCGACCTTCCACACGTAGTCCGAGTCCTCGACGGAGTCGTACTTGAACATGCGCGCGGAGCCGTTGAAGGTCAGCTGCTCGACCAGCGGCAGACCCGCGAGGACCGGGACTTCCACTTCGCCGAAGATCTCGGAGATGTAGTCCTTGCCCGCCGTGCCCGTCGCGGAGCTGAAGCCCCAGAGGCCACCGGTGCGCTCGATTTCGGCCGGCGTGTCGTTGATCGAGATGCGGCGGAACTCGGTGCCGAAGGCCGCGGCGGCCATGCCGGCCGGGGTTTCGAACAGATCGCCGTTGATCGTCGCGTTGGCGACCATCTGCGTGTACACCGTGTTGCCCGTGTAGCGGACGCCGACGGCGTCGCGCAGGGCGTCGATGCCCGTGCCGTTGAGCATTTCCGGCGTCAGGTAGTTGATCGGCGGCGGGCCGCCGTTACGGTCCGGGGTGGAGCCCAGATCGCCCGTGAGGTCACGGTCGATGCCGTCCGTCGTGTAGTCGCCGTTCGAGCGCGAATAGGTGGTGTCGACGCGCCAGCCCCAGCTGCTGTCCGGGCCGAAGCCGCCGCTGAAGCCCGAGGCGAGGTACCAGTAGTCGACGTCGACGTCCGAATCCAGGCGGTACGGGATGAGCGGACGCACGTTGCCGCGGAAGCCGGCGGCGCGGCCGTCGATGATCGGGAAGAACTGGCGGAAGCCGCGCGAGGACGACTCGCGGCCGGTGTACAGCAGCTGGCCGGTCCAGTTGATGTCGCCGAAGGTGAAGTCGGCCGACGAGAACAGGCTGGTGCGGTTGGACGCGCCGACGATGTGGCCTTCCAGCAGGAACGGCGCGGCGAACTGCTGTTCGCGGAACGCCGGGGTGCCGGCCGCCGGGTTGGCGGGAACGACGCGGCCCAGCACGTAGCCCGGGATCGGGCCGCCGGTGGCGCCGGTCGGCGACTGCACGTAGCGGCGGTTCGTGGCCGGGAGGCTCAGGTCGTCGACGGCGTTGAAGATGCCGAAGTTGAGGCAGCCCTCGAGCGCCGTGCCGCGGGTGATCGAGCGGTCCTCGTACGGAATGATGTTGCCGCTGGCATCGCGCACGAGGTCGTTGGTGCAGCGGAAGAAGTCGCGGTCGCCGAGCTGCAGCGGCTGCTGTTCCGAGTACTGGAAGGCGGCGACGACGCTGCCGTTGTCGAAGTTCCAGCCGGTCGCGCCGCTGATGTTGAAGCGCGAGCCGCCGTCTTCCATCGGCAGGTTGGTGTCGACCGTCAGGGTCGGGCGATCCACCGTCTTGCGGGTGATCAGGTTGGCCACGCCGGCGACGGCGTCGGAGCCGTAGACCGAGCCGCCGCCGTCCTTCAGCAGCTCGACGCGCTGGAGGATCGCCGACGGAATGACGTTCAGGTCGAACGCGCCGACCTGGCCGCGGGTGCCGGCGGGGCCCGGACGACGGCCGTCAAGGAGGACGAGCGTGCGGTTGGCGCCGAGGCCGCGGAGCGACAGCGTGGAGACGCCGTTGCCGCCTTCGATGACGAAGCCATTGAACTGGTTGTTGATCTGGGTCGAGCCGGAGGCGACGTTGGTCGTCTGCAGGATCGACGCGGTGTCGAGCTGGCCGAGGTTGGCGCTGGTGTCCGCGGTGATGATCTGGACCGGCGACACGCTGTCGAAACCGAGGCGGCTGATCAGCGAGCCGGTGACGGTGACTTTCTCGAGCTGACGGGGCTGCTCGCCGTCCTGCGTCGCTTCTTCGTTGGTGTCTTCGGACTGTTGCTGCTGCTGGGCGAGCAGGTACGGGCCGTACAGGCTGGTCATGACAGCCAGCGCGAGCGGGAGTCGCGCGAGGCTCTTGTGACGCGTCGTGGTCATTCGAGGAGTCTCCGATTGGGAATTCGGCATCTGTTCAGATGCCTGAGCGATTTATTAACACCGGCTCGCGATTAATGCAAATGAAACAAACGGCTGCGTACGCAAATCCTTCATTCACCCGCGACGACGGATGGCAAGATGCCGGCCGATTCCATCGAGGCGGCATTCTGTGATTCCCAACGATCTCCTTGCCGCGGCCTTGGCCGCCATCGCCGATCCGCATACCGGGCAACCCCTTCCGCCCTCGGTGATCCGCTCGATCGGTGAGGATGCCGGCCGCGTGATGGCGGTCCTGCAGTTGCCGTATGCCGCCGCGTCTTGGCACGACGAGCTGGCGGCCCGCGCGGAGGCCGCGCTGCGGGCGGTCCCCGGGGTGGTTTCGGCCCAGGTGGAAGTGGGCAGCCGCGTGCTGGCCCACAAGGTCCAGAAGGACCTCACCCCGCTGCCCGGCGTGAAGAACATCCTCGCCGTGGCCTCGGGAAAGGGAGGCGTGGGCAAGTCGACGACGGCGGTGAACCTGGCGCTCGGCCTGGCGGCCGAAGGGGCACGGGTTGGTGTGCTCGACGCCGACATCCACGGACCCTCCATCCCGATGATGCTCGGCCTGTCGGGCAAGCCGGAAAGTCCGGATGGCCAGCGGATCCTGCCCAAGCGGGCGCATGGCCTCCAGGCGATGTCGATCGGCTTCTTCCTCGACGAGGACCAGCCGGCGATCTGGCGTGGTCCGATGACCACGCAGTATCTCCAGCAGCTGTTGACCGGGACGGCGTGGGAGGACCTCGACTACCTCGTCATCGACCTGCCACCCGGCACGGGGGACATCCAGCTGACGCTCTCGCAGCGCATCCCCGTGTCGGGTGCGATCATCGTCACCACGCCGCAGGACATCGCCCTCCTCGATGCGAAGAAGGCCCTCAGGATGTTCGAGAAGGTCGAAGTGCCGGTGCTCGGCATCGTCGAGAACATGGCCATGCACTGCTGTTCGAAGTGCGGCCATGTCGAGCCCATCTTCGGGTCCGGTGGCGGCCGGGCGATGGCCGATCGCTACGGCGTGCCGCTGCTCGGGTCGCTGCCGCTCGACATCCGCATCCGCGAGCAGGCCGACGGCGGCGCGCCGACCGTGGTGGCCGAACCGGCGGGAGCCATCGCCGCGGCCTACCGCCTGATCGCCCGGCAGGCGGCGGCGCGGCTGTCCTTGCAGGCGAAGAACAAGCAGATCGGGTTCCCCAGCATCGTCATTCAGGACACTTGATATGGTGGCGAAAGGGCTGCTCGGCACCCTACTCCTCGGCGGGTGGCTGACGATCGTTCCGGGTTGGGCGCAGGCCTCGGCGCTGGTGGACGCGGCGAGAAGCCAGATCGGGGTGACCGTGGCTTACGACGCGTCATACGCGCGCCTTGCGTATCCCGGCGGGGATGTGCCCGTCGAGCGCGGTGTCTGCACCGACGTGGTGATCCGCGCGCTGCGTTCCGTGGGCGTCGACCTCCAGCGTGCGGTGCACGAGGACATGCGTGCGAACTTCGCGCGCTATCCACAGGGCTGGGGCCTTGCAGCGCCGGACCGAAACATCGACCACCGCCGCGTGCCGAACCTCGAGACCTATTTCCGTCGACACCGTTGGGTTGTTGCGGCCGGCGAGCCCGTGCGGCCGGGCGACGTGCTGAGCTGGCGCTTGCCCGATGGTCGGCCGCATATCGGCGTCGTGTCCGACCGGCGCGGGGCGAGCGGGGCGTGGACGGTCATCCACAATATCGGGCGCGGCGCCCGCGAGGAGGATGTCGCCGGCCTGTGGTGGCAGACGGGGCACTTCCGCAAGCCGCGGGAAGCCTCAGGAGAGGGCGTCGCGCCCGGGGCTTCACGCTAGACTTTCCGTCTTTGAGAACCTTCAGGCCGCGCATGAGCATCAAGAGCGACAAGTGGATCCGCCGGATGTCCGAGAAGCCGCAGGGCATGATCGAGCCCTTCGAGCCCGGGCAGGTCAAGCACGGCGCCGACGGCCACCGCATCGTCAGCTACGGCACATCGAGCTACGGCTACGACGTGCGCTGCGCCCGCGAGTTCAAGATCTTCACCAACATCAATTCGACGATCGTCGATCCGAAGGCCTTCGACCCGTCGAGCTTCGTCGATGTCGAGTCGGACGTCTGCATCATTCCGCCGAACAGCTTCGCGCTCGCCCGCACGGTCGAGTACTTCCGCATTCCGCGTGACGTCCTGGTGGTCTGTCTCGGCAAGAGCACCTACGCGCGCTGCGGCATCATCGTGAACGTCACGCCGCTGGAGCCGGAGTGGGAGGGCCACGTGACCCTCGAGTTCAGCAACACGACGCCGCTGCCGGCCAAGATCTACGCCGGCGAGGGCGTGGCGCAGATGCTGTTCTTCCAGTCGGACGAAGTCTGTGCCACGAGCTACCGCGATCGGGGGGGCAAGTACCAGGGCCAGACCGGCGTGACGCTGCCGAAGACCTGATCGGACGTCCTCGGCCGCACGTTCAGGTGGGGTGGGGCAGCCCGCTGCCCGGCAAATCGGCCAGTCCCGCCGCGAGCCGCGAGGCCAGATCGGGCGCATCGCCACCGTAGGATCGCCGCGTTCCGGCGCCCCACACCGGGCCGGGCCACGCGGCATCGCCTTCGCGACGACCGACGACGTGCACGTGCAGCTGGCGCACGATGTTGCCGAGCGCGCCGATGTTGAGCTTGTCGATCGGCGCGAAGTGCTGGCGGAGCAGCGTGCCGGCCTGGTTGATCTCGGCCAGCAGCAGGCGTTGCGAGGCGCCGTCGAGGTCGATCCACTCCGTCGCGCCGGGCATGCGCGGCACCAGCACCAGCCACGGGAAGCGGGCGTCGTCCATCAGCCGGAGCTGCGACAGGGGGCCGTCGGCGATGAACACCGAATCGGATTCGAGGCGGGGATCGAGGACGAAGCTCATCGCAGCGTGCGGGTGAAGAAGGCGAGGGTTCGCTGCAGGGCGGCCTGGGCCGACGGCTCATGGTAGTCGGCCCGCTGCTCGCAGTTGAAGCCGTGGCCGGCCGGCCAGACCTCGATGTGGGCGTGGGGCAGGTGCTCACGGTGCAGGGCCACGTGCTCCGGCGGGATCAGCGGGTCGCGCTCGCCGAAATGGCAGAGCAGCGGCGCCTGCGGGTGTTCCAGCCCGAGGTAGGGCACGCTGCGGCCGCCGTAGTAGTCGACGGCGGGGAGGCCCAGTCGGCAATTGGCGAGGAAGGCCGCCGTTCCGCCCCAACAGAAGCCCACCACGCCGACCTTGCCGCTCTCGGACGCACTTTCAACCTCGCGGGCCGCCGCCCCGATGCACGCCACCGCGCGGTCGAAGCCGACCAGCGCGGCCAGTTCGCGGCCCCGCGCCACCCCCGCCTCGTCGTAGGCGAGTTCGACGTGTGGCTCGACCAGGTCGAACAGGGCCGGCGCGATGGCCACCCAGCCATGCGCCGCAAAGCGCTCGACCACCGCACGGATGTGCGCGTTGACCCCGAAGATCTCCTGCACCACCACGAGGGCGCCGTGGGGCGGGATCGGTGGATCGGCGCGCCAGGCGCCGATGCGTCCGGAAGGGGTCAAAAGGGAAACCGGATGGCCCATCTGAACGCGTCCTCAGGGTCGGAGCAGGGTGGCCGGTATACTCGGCGCCCGTTCCCAGCCCGCGCAACCGGCCACCACGCCGGCGCCCCGCCATGTCCGCCAAGAACCCCAAGGTCGGTTTCGTCAGCCTCGGCTGCCCGAAGGCCCTCGTCGACTCCGAACGCATCCTCACGCAGTTGAAGGTCGAGGGCTACGACATCGTCGGCAGCTACGACAAGGCCGACGTCGTCGTGGTCAATACCTGCGGCTTCATCGAGTCGGCGGTCAACGAGTCGCTGGACGCCATCGGCGAGGCCATCGCCGAGAACGGCAAGGTCATCGTCACCGGCTGCCTCGGCAAGCGCCCGGAGGAGATCCGCGCCGCACACCCCGGCGTGCTGTCGATCAGCGGCCCGCAGGACTACACCAGCGTGATGAGCGCGGTGCACGCCGCGCTGCCGCCGAAGCACGACCCGTTCACCGATCTGCTGCCGGCGCCGCGCAAGCGCAAGAAGGACGACGGGTTGATCGAGGGCGTCGGCCTGAAGCTCACGCCCAAGCACTACGCGTACCTGAAGATTTCCGAAGGCTGCAACCACCGCTGCAGCTTCTGCATCATCCCCTCGATGCGCGGCGACCTCGTGTCGCGGCCGGTGGACGAGGTGCTGCGCGAGGCCGAGAAGCTCGCGATGGGGGGCGTCAGGGAGCTGCTGGTGATCTCGCAGGACACCAGTGCCTACGGCGTCGATGTGAAGTACGCCGCGAAGACCTGGCGTGACCGCGAGTACCAGACGCGCATGACCGACCTCGCCCGGGGCCTGGGCGAGCTCGGGCTGTGGACGCGCCTGCATTACGTCTACCCTTACCCGCACGTCGATGACGTGATCCCGCTGATGGCCGAAGGCAAGATCCTTCCCTACCTCGACGTGCCGCTGCAGCACGCCAGCCCACGCATCCTCAAGCTGATGAAGCGTCCGGCCGCGGCCGAGAAGCAGCTCGAGCGCATCCTGCGCTGGCGCGAGATCTGCCCGGAGCTGACGATCCGCAGCACGTTCATCGTCGGCTTCCCGGGCGAAACGGACGACGACTTCGAACAGCTGCTGGATTTCATCGACGCCGCGGAACTCGACCGCGTCGGCGCCTTCCCGTACTCGCCGGTGACCGGCGCCAAGGCCAATGAGCTGCCGGATGCCGTGCCGGAGGAGGTCAAGCAGGAGCGCCTCGCGCGCTTCATGGAGCTGCAGGCGCAGATCAGCGCCGAGAAGCTGGAGCGCAAGGTCGGCACGGTGCAGCAGGTGCTCATCGACGCCATCGACGGCGATCTCGCGATTGGGCGCTCGAAAGGCGATGCGCCCGAAATCGACGGCACGGTGCAGATCCAGGACGGCGCCGCCCATCGGCTGAAGCCGGGCCAGTTCGTCGACGTCCGCATCATGGGCGCAGACGAGCATGACCTGTTCGGCCTCGTGGCCGGCAAGGACTGATCGCCGGCGGGTGTGCGTGGCGGCGAACGACGCTGCGGTATCCTCGGCATCCCGCCCAGGAGCCGCCGTCATGACCGAGTCCACGAGCGCCGCGCCGCTGTTCCGCCAACCCGTCGTCACCGGCATCGTCGGTTTCTGCGCCGGCCTCGTCATCGCGTATGGCATCGGCCTTTGGCAGCGCAGCAGCGCGCTGTCGGCGCAGGCCGAGGCGAACGCCGCCGTTGTCGCCGCCAAGGATGCCGAGATGGCCGCGAACGCGGCGCGCCTCGTCGACGCCCAGCAGGCCACCATCGCCGCCGAGAGCCGCCATGCGATGAGCAAGGCCCGTCTGGCCATCTACCAAGCGCTGAACGATCTCGACCAGCGCAACTTCGGCGTGGCCGGCGACCGCCTGCGCGAGGCCGCGATGCAGTTCGATGCCGTCGATGCCGCCAGCCTCGGCTTGGACCCCGCCCTGCTCTCGACACTCAAGGCGGAGATCGCCGAGACGCAGGTCCTGGTCGCCGCCGATTTCGCGCAGCAGCGCCTGCAGCTCCTCGAACTGGCGGCCCGCATCGAAGCGCAGGCCGCCGCCGTCACGGCCACGCCCTGATCGATGTCGCGCGTCCTCGCCATCGCCGGGCGCGAGCATGACCTCGGCGGCGGTTTCGTCGTCCGTCGTCTCCTGCCCGACGCGAAGCAGCGGGCCGTCGGGCCCTTCGTTTTCCTCGACCACATGGGTCCGCACGTATTCCCGGCGGGGTCGGGCATCGATGTCCGGCCGCACCCCCACATCGGCCTGTGCACGCTGACATGGCTGTGGGAGGGCGCGCTGATGCATCGGGACAGCGTGGGCTCGGCGCAGGTGATCCGCCCGGGCGACGTCAACTGGATGACCGCCGGTCGCGGCATCGTGCATTCGGAGCGCACCCCCGAGGAGGAGCGCGCCTCGGGACATCGGATCGAAGGCCTGCAGACGTGGCTCGCGATGCCGGAGGTCGACGCCGAGTCGCCACCGTCCTTCCAGCACGTGCCCGCCGCGGATGTCCCCAGCTTCCATCGGGGCGGGGTCGATGTCGCGATCGTCGCCGGCCAGGCCTTCGGCGAGCGTTCGCCGGTGCGCACCGCCGTCGAGACCCTCTACGCCAGCCTGCGGTTCGAGGCCGGGGCGAAACTCGCTGTCGACGCCGCCCATGAGGAGCGGGCGGTCTATCCCCTCGACGCCGGCTTGCGGATCGGCGACGAGACCCTGGTCGCCCGCCAGCTCCACGTGCTGCAGGACCGGGAGCCGTTCACGCTGTCCGCCACGACTCCGGTGAGGGCCATGCTGCTGGGGGGCACGTCGGTCGGGCCACGGTTCCTGTGGTGGAACTTCGTCGCCATCACGCGGGAGCGCATCGAGCGCGCGAAGGCGGATTGGGCCGGCCAGCGGTTCGGCCACGTGGCCGGTGAGGCCGATGTCATCCCGCTTCCCGAGCGTTGAGCCGATGGCCGAGTGGTGGACGCAGGTGTCCGGCGTGGTGCCCTGGTGGGCCTGGTTGCTCGTGAGCGGCGCGGCGCTGGTCGGCTTCGCCCTGTCGTGGGCGTCGGCGTTGGCGGTGATCTCGGCTGCCGGTGCGAACCACGGCGTGCTGACGCCGCGCCAGCGGCGCATGGCGCGGTATGCCTCGATGGCGTCACTGGCATCGATACCGCTGACGGCAGCGGTCGGGCTGTTCGCCCTGCTTGCGGCGGCGTGGGCGCTTTTCACCTGAGATCGAGGTGAAAAGCAGTGACGCGGTGCACGGTTCCATTGACCGTTTGGGCCCTCTATGAAAGGCTGCGCGCAATTCGTTAGGCGGTGCGCGCGTTGCGCGCAGGGGCAGCGCGGTCATCCATGGCAAGGATCGGATGGGGTCTACTTTCAAAGCGTCGTCGCCCCTCGGGGCACGTGGCCCTGTCCCTGTCGATGGATCGCCTCGCGCTCGTCGTCCGCCCGTCGGACGGTCCAGTGCGCGCCTACGAGCGTGCGGCCGGTGCCGACGCGGGCGCCACCCTGCAATCCCTCGTGCGTGAAGCCGGTGCCGCCGGCATGGCCTGCGAGTGGGTGCTCGAGCCCGGGGCCTACAGCTTGCAACAGGTCGACAAGCCGTCCGTGCCGCCATCGGAGTGGGTGCAGGCACTGCGCTGGAAGGTCCGCGACCTGATCGGCTTCCCGATCGACGAGGCGGTGATGGACGCGTTCGAGGTGCCCGGCCTCGACAGCCGTGGCCGGCCGCCCACGCTGTACCTCGCCGTCGCGAGGAAGGATGAGCTGCGGCCGCGCATCGCCCAGATCGAGGCCTCGGGCCTGCAGCTCTCGAAGATCGGCATCAGCGACCTGGCTTGGGCCGACGCCGTGCGGACGCTGTCCCCGGGCGAGGACAGCCAGGCCGCCCTGGTCATCGATGCACGCGGCGGCACGATGCTCGCCATGCGCGAGAGCACGCTGTTCGTCGCCCGCCGCTTCGAGTTCGACGGCGACGACCAGCGCGTGCTGCGCGAGCCGGAGCCAGGGCGCATCGAACGCCTGTTCGAGCGCATCGCGCTCGAGCTGCAGCGCACCCTCGATTATTTCGATCGGACCCACCAGCGTCCGCCGCCTCGCCGCCTGCTGCTCCTGGCCGGCCTCGATGGAATGGACGGCCTCGCGGCGTCGATCCGCAGCAATCTCGGACTCGAGGTCCAGGAGGTCGCGCCCGAGTCGGCGTGGCCGGAGCTGATGGACCTTCCGGAATCGTCGCGCGTTCGCGTCGCGGCCTTGGCCGCCTGCGTGGCGGGGGCAGGTCGCGAATGAGCCTCCAGCGCATCGATCTCTATCGCGACGATCTGCGTCCTCGCGAGTCCAGCCACGAGCTGCCGCGGAACCTGGCCCTCGTCGGCATCGCGGTGCTCGCGATGCTCGGCTGGGGCGCGTTCGCGCAGTGGGAAGCGTCCGGGTCGGCCGGACGCCTTGCCGCGCTCACGACCGAGCAGGCGGCGCTGCAGGCGGAGATGGCCGTCGCTTCGGAACAGCTCGCCGCGCGCCGGCCTGACCCGGCGTTGACCGTGGCCCTCGTCGAGGCCCAGTTCGGCGTCGAGGGGCGCCGCTGGTTGATGGAACAATTGGCCGGGGCGGGCGACGAGGTCGTGCCGTTCAGCGCCGTGCTCGAGGGTCTCGGCCGCCAGCGCCCGGCGCCGCTGTGGTTGACGCGTATCGACGTGGCCGAGGCGGGGGGCGAGATCGGCCTCGGCGGTCGCACGCTCGACCCCGACGCGGTGCCGGCGTTCCTGCAGGCGCTGTCGTCCGAAGAAGGCCTCCGGGATCGCGAGTTCAGGCATTTCGCCATCGAGCGGCCGGAGACGCCCGGGGAGCCGCTGCGGTTCGAGATGGCCACCCACTGCGTGGCGCTGGCCGCCGGCTGCGAGGCGGAGCGGAACGCGGAGAGGCTGCCATGAGCCGCTATGCCGCCCTCGAGGCGCGTTTCGACGCGATGCAGCCCCGCGAGCGGACGCTTCTTAGCGTCACGGCCGGCGTGCTTCTCGTCCTCGGCATCTATGTCTTGTGGATCGAGCCGGCCAGCAAGGCGGCGGCGTCGAACACGGCACAGATCGAGGCGCTGGCACCGCAGGTCGACGGCGCCCGTACCGCCCTCGCTCGCGTCAAGGAGGAGCTCGCACGCGATCCGGAAGCGGCGCGGCGGCTGGCCCTGGAGCAGTTGCGGCAGGAAACCGGCGAGCTCGATGCCCGGCTCCGCGCCAACGAGGCTGCGGTGATTCCGCCCGGGCGGATGCCCGGGGTATTGCGTGAACTCCTTGGCCGCCATGCCGGCCTGAAGGTGCTCGGCGTCCGCGCGCTGCCCCCCGAGGTCCTGCGCTGGTCGCCCGCGCCTGCACCGGCGGCGTCGCCGGCGCCGACGCCGGCCGAGGTGGCGGCGGACGCGGGACCGGCGCCCTCCGTCGAGGGCCTCCCGGCGCTTTACCGGCACCGCGTCGTGCTGCGCTTCGACGGCGATTTCGCGTCGGCCCTCGCGTACGTGCGGTCGGTCGAAGCCTTGCCCTTCCGCGTGCGCCTGCAGGAGATCGAGATCAATGCCGAGCATTGGCCCACCCTCACGATCGCCTTGACCGTCGAAACCATGGGCCTCGAGGAGGGTTGGATCGGTGTCTGAGCCACGTCGTTCCCTGCTGCTGCTCGCCGCCCTTGGCGGACTGCTCGGCGCCGCGGCGCCGGTGCCCGACCCGACCCGGCCGGCCATCGCGCCCCTCGCGGCCGCCGGCGAGGCCACGCCCGCGGCGGCGCTCGTCCTGCAGTCCACACTGGTCTCCCCAAGCCAGCGCAGCGCCATCATCAATGGGCAGCGCTACCGCGTCGGCGATCCGGTGGGTGACGCCCGCCTGGAGGCCGTCGGGCCCGGCTGGGCGCGGCTGCGCGGTCCGACGGGCAGCACCGAACTGCGCCTCTCCTTCCCGAAATCCACCCGACCGGTGAACCGCTGATGCTCCGAATCCTGCCGATCCCGCTGGCCCTGCTCCTGGTCGCGCCGCTGGCCGCCCAGACGCCGCCGCCCGCCACGCCCGGGCAGGCCGCGATGCCGCCTCCTGCCGTGACCCGCGCGCTGGTCGCACCGCCACCGAGGCCGGCCGCTGCGCCGCGCTTCAACGTCGATGTCGACGAAGTCCCGGCGCGCGCCTTCTTCATGAGCCTCGTGCAGGACACCGCCATCAACATGGTCGTGCACCCCGACGTGGCCGGGAACATCAGCCTCAGCCTGAAGAGCGTCACGGTGCCGGAGGTGCTCGAGGTGGTCCGCGAGGTGTACGGCTACGAGTACGAGGCCCGCGGCAACGGCTACATCGTTCTGCCCGCCCGACTGCAGTCGCGTGTGTTCGAGGTCGACTATCTGCATCTGCAGCGCATTGGCGAGTCGCGCACGCGGGTGAACGCCGGGGACCTGACCAGCAGCGGCAACGGTGGCGGGACGGGGCAGGGCAACGCCGCTTCCAGCGGTGGCGATGATGGCGAGTCCGGTGCCTCCGGGGGCGGCAACAGCCGCAGCGAGGCCTTCACCAGCCGTGTCCGCACGCGCAGCGAATCCGACTACTGGGCGGAGCTGGATCGCGCCCTGCTCGCCATCGTCGGCGACGGCCCAGGCCGTTCGGTCATCGTCAGCCCACAGTCGAGCACCGTCGTCGTGCGCGCGCTGCCCTCGGAAATGCGTGACGTGCAGCGCTACCTCGATGCGGTGCAGGGCGCGGTGACGCGCCAGGTCATCCTCGAGGCGCGCATCATCGAGGTGACGCTCAACGACCAGTTCCAGGCCGGCATCAATTGGGCGCAGGTCGTCGATAGTGGGGCGGGCCTCATCGGCCAGACCGGTGGCGGCGCCGTCTTCGGCCCCGACGGTCGTTCCGAGATCGGCGGCAACACCGGCAGCCTCAATCCCAACAATCCCTCGCTGCCGGACGGCACGGCCACGTCCGCCTTCGGCGGGGTCTTCAGCATCGGCTGGCAGCGCGGCGACTTCAGTGCCTTCGTCGAGCTGTTGAAGCAGCAGGGCGACGTGCGCGTGATGTCCAGCCCCCGGGTTTCGGCCACCAACAACCAGAAGGCCGTCATCAAGGTCGGCAGCGACGAGTTCTTCGTGACGGGCGTTACCGGGGCGCAGAACCAGAGCGTCGGCAACCAGACCCAGCAGACCGATCCGTCCCTGGAGCTGACGCCGTTCTTCTCCGGCATCTCGCTCGACGTCACGCCGCAGATCTCCGAGGACGGCGAGGTGCTCCTGCACGTGCAGCCCACGATCTCGGAGGTGCAGGACCAGACCAAGCTCATCGTCGTCGGCGATCGCGACTACCGCTTGCCGCTCGCCGTCAGCGCGGTGCGCCAAAGTGATTCCATCGTCCGGGCCAGCAACGGCCAGCTGATCGTGATCGGCGGCCTGATGCAGGACAGCGCCACGAAGCAGAACGCGCGAACGCCCTTCCTCGGGGCGATCCCCGTGGTGGGGAACCTGTTCCGCCAGACGCGAAATTCCGGCCGGAAGACCGAGCTCGTGATCCTGCTCCGTCCGACCGTGGTCGAAGGCGCCGGGACCTGGAACCAGGCCGCGCAGCCGCGCCTCGACGAGACGCGTGCACTGCAGTCGGAAACCCCTTGACCGGTGGCCTGGCCGCGGCGATGTACGAAGACCACTTCGGCCTCCGCCAGGCGCCGTTCTCGCTGACGCCGGATACCGGCTTCTTCTTCCGCAACGACGCGCACGTCGAAGCCCTGCAGGTCCTGCGCATCGCGCTCGATGCCGGCGAAGGGTTCATCAAGGTCACCGGCGAGGTGGGCACCGGCAAGACGCTCTTGTGCCGGCTGCTGCTCAATGGCCTCGACGAGCAATGGGTGACCGCGTGGGTGCCGAACCCCTACCTCGACCCGGATGCGCTGCGGCGGGCGATCGCCGACGAGCTGCGCGTGGCGCTCGGCCCGACGCCACGCCAGCACACCCTCGTCAAGAAGCTGCAGGAGCGCCTGATCGAGCTGGCCTCGAGCGGCAAGCGAGTGGCCGTCGTGATCGACGAGGCGCAGGCGCTTTCGGACGAAAGCCTCGAGGCTCTGCGGCTCCTGTCCAACCTCGAAACCGAGACCCGAAAACTGCTCCACGTGGTCCTGTTCGGCCAACCCGAACTCGACGAGCGGCTGGCGCGGCCGCAACTCCGGCAGCTTCGGCAGCGCATCGGCTTCGGCTACCGCCTCCAGCCCTTGGATGCCGAGGGCGTCTCGCTCTACCTGAACCATCGATTGGCGGTGGCGGGCTACAACGGCCGGCCGCTGTTCGCACCGCGCGCCCTGCGTCGCCTCCATCGTGCCAGCGGCGGCGTGCCGCGCCTCGTCAACGTCCTCGCGCACAAGGCTTTGCTGCTCGCCTACGGTCGCGGCCTGCGGGAGGTGTCGGAGGCCGAGGTGGCACTCGCCGTGCGTGACACCGACGGCGCCGAGGTGCGTCCCACGTCCCGTCGGCGCGGTGCCGCGTGGATCGCCGCCTCCGGTCTGGCACTCGTCGGTGCGGCCTTGGCGTGGCGCGCCGTCGCGGGGGTGCCATGAGCGTCATCAACCAGATGCTTCGCGACCTCGATGCCCGAGGCCAGCGGGACGGCGCCGCGCGCCGCGCGGCGATGGCCTCCGTGGGACGGTCGCCTGCGACGCGTCGTGACGGGCGCCGAGGGCTTCTGCTGCGGTGGTGGGGCGTGGGGTTGTGCTTGGCGCTGGCGTCCGCAGCGCTGCTCGTGGCGGCCGACCGATGGCGGGCCGAGGCGTCCGTCGACGCGCTGATGCCGGACGCGGCGCTGGTGCCGAGGCCGGCGGTCCCAGGCCCCGTCACTCCGCCGCCCGCGCTGCCAACGCCTGCGGTTGCGGAGCCGCCGGCATCGCCCACGTCCACCCCGACGCCCCCGCCAACGCGCCCCATTCCTGCGGCCCCCCCGAACCCTTCGTCACCGATGGCGGACTCGGCGTCATCGATGCAGCGCGCCGCGGAGGCTGCGCCGTCCGCTCCTGATCCGGTCCCGCCCGCGAGGGCGAGCATCGAGCGTCTCGCCCCCGAGGGCGATCCGCTCGACGTGGTCCGCGACGCGTTGGCGGAGGGGCGCGCCGATGAAGCGCTGGCGGCCCTGGCGACCCTGCCCGGGCACGGCGCGGCGCGGGACGCGCTGGAGGCGGCCGCATTGCAGGCCCTTGGCCGCCATGCCGACGCCGAGCCCTTGTACCGGCGGGCCCTGCGGCAGGAGCCGGACGTCGCGGCATGGTGGGCTGGCCTCGGTATTTCGCTCGACGCTGCCGGTCGCGGCCCCGAGGCGCTCGAGGCCTTCCGCGAAGCGCAGCGCCGCGGTCCGCTCGACCCGGCTTTGACAGACTATCTTGGCGAGCGGGTCGAGGCCCTCTCCGCCGGCGAACCATCGAGGTGACCATGTCCACGCTACCCAGTGCCGCCGTGAAGAAAATCCGCATCGGCGACCTGCTGGTCGAGAACGGCCTCATCACCGCGGAACAGCTTCAGCATGCGCTGTCCGAGCAGCGCAAACTCGGTTCCAAGCTCGGCCGCACGCTGATCGACCTCGGCATGGTCAGCGAGAACGACATGCTGCAACTGCTGTCGAGGCAGTTGGCCATCCCATTGGTCGACCTGCGCAGCTACCGCTTCGACCCCGCGCTGGTGCGCCGGCTCCCCGAGACCCTGGCCCGGCGCTTCCGCAGCATCGTCCTGAAGGAGGAGCCGGGCGGGTACGTGGTTGGCATGGCCGATCCCACCGACCTGTTCGCCTACGACGAGCTGGCACGGGTGCTGGGAGGCAAGGAGATCCGCCTCGCGCTGGTGCGCGAAGACGAGGTGCTGCGGACCTTCGACACCGTTTACCGTCGCACCGAGGAAATCAGCTCGCTCGCGCAGGAGCTCTCCGAGGAGGTGAGCAACGACGCGGCGCTCGACGTGTCCCAGCTCGGCCTCGGCGAGGACACGGCCGACGCGCCGGTGGTCAAGCTGCTGCAGTCGCTGTTCGTCGATGCGGTGCAGGCCGGCGCTTCCGACATCCACATCGAGCCGGACACCGACTGCCTGCGCTTGCGCCAGCGCGTCGACGGTGTGCTCAACGAGCAGATCATCCGCGAGCGGCAGATCGCCTCGGCCCTGGTGCTGCGCCTGAAACTGATGGCCGGTTTGAATATTTCCGAGAAGCGCCTGCCCCAGGACGGGCGCTTCCAGATCAGCGTCCGCGGCAAGGCCATCGATGTCCGCGTTTCGACGATGCCGGTCCAGCATGGCGAGTCGGTGGTGATGCGACTGCTCGACCAGAGCGGCGCGATGCTCGACCTCGACCACCTCGGCATGCCGGCGCCGATGCTGGCGCGCTTCCGCAACGTCCTGCATTCGCCGAGCGGCATCATCCTCGTCACCGGCCCCACCGGCTCGGGCAAGACGACTTCGCTGTACGCGGCCTTGAACACCCTCAACCGGCCCGAGAAGAAAATCATCACCGTCGAAGATCCGGTGGAGTACCGGCTGCCGCGCATCAGCCAGGTGCAGGTGAACGCCAAGATCGGCCTCGATTTCGCCGCTGTGCTGCGTTCCGCGCTGCGCCAGGACCCGGACATCATCCTGGTCGGCGAGATGCGCGACCAGGAAACCGCCGAAATCGGCCTGCGCGCCGCGATGACCGGCCACCTCGTCCTGTCGACCCTGCACACCAACGACGCCGTCGGCACCGCCGACCGCCTGCTCGACATGGGGGCTCCGGGCTACCTGCTCGCCGCCTCGCTGCGGGTGATCATCGCGCAGCGCCTCGTCCGCCGCGTCTGCGACAGCTGCGGCGAACGCCACCTGCCGGATGCCAACGACCTGGCATGGCTCGCGGCCATCCGCCCGGGCGCCTCGACCCAAGGCTTGCGCCGTGGGCGTGGCTGCCAGCATTGCAATGGCTCGGGCTACCGGGGGCGTGTCGGCGTGTACGAGTACCTCGAGCCGACGCTCGAAATGCTCAACGCCCTGCGGCTCGGGCGCCAGCATGATTTCGTCGAAGCCGCGACGAAGGCGCCGCTGTACCGCCCGCTCGCCGATGCCGCGTTGGACTATGCGCTCGACGGCGTATCCACGCTCGAGGAAGCCAAACGCGTCGGCGGCGAGATCGCGCCCGACGGAGCGCACTGACGCATGCCCAGCTTCCAGTACAAGGCACGCGACGCCCAGGGCCGGGCCGTCAGCGGCTCGGTCGAGGGGCTTTCGAGCGAGGCCGTGGCCCGCCAACTCGGCAGCGCCGGCCTCGTGCCGCTGGAGATCGTCGAGGCCACCCAGCAGGCGGCGATCGGCGAGCAGTTCATGGCGTCGCTCGGATTCAACGCGCCGGGTCGCGTCGACCTGATCCTGTTCACGCGGCAGATGTACGCGCTGTCGCGCGCGGGCGTGCCCATCACCCAGGCCCTCCGTCGCCTGTCGACGACGTCGCGAAACGCGATGCTGGGAAAGACGCTGCTGGCGATGGTGGAGGAACTCGAGGCCGGCCGTGACATGGCGACCGCCATGTCGCGCCATCCGAAGGTGTTCGGCCCGCTGCTCACGGCGATCGTGCGGGTCGGCGAGGAAAGCGGCCGCATCGACGAGGCCTTCCTCAGGCTCAACCAGCACCTCGAACGCGAGCAGAAGGTGGTGGAGCAGGTGAAGACCGCCGTCCGCTACCCGGTGATCGTGCTGGTGTTCGTGGCGCTCGCGGTGTTCGTGATCATGAGCTTCGTGATCCCGGAGTTCGCGAAACTCTATGGCGCCTTCAACGTCGAGTTGCCGCTGCCCACCCGGATCATCATCGGCACGTCGAATTTCTTCGCCGCCTGGTGGTGGCTGGTGCTCGGCGGCATGCTCGGGAGCGCCTGGTGGCTCCGCCATTACGTCCAGACCGAGCAGGGCCGGTACCGCTGGCATGCGTTGCTCCTGAAGATGCCGATCATCGGCACCATCGTCCAGCGCGCCACGTTGGCCCGCTTCGCGCGCGCCTTCGCGATGGCGACGCGCTCCGGCGTGCCGGTGCTGCAAGCGCTAACTGTCGTGTCGCTGGCCGTGGAGAACGATGTCATCGGCCGGCAACTGCTGGGCATGCGCGGGGCCATCGAGCGCGGCGAGGGCCTGACCCGCGCGGCCTCGACGCAACAGTGCTTCACGCCCCTCGTCCTGCAGATGCTCACCGTGGGCGAGGAGACCGGACAGATCGACGAGATGCTGGTCGAAGTGGCGGATTTCTACGAGCGCGAGGTCGACTACGACGTGCGCAACCTCAACGACCTGCTCCAGCCGATCCTCACCGTGATCGTGGCCGGCATCGTCTTCATCCTCGCCCTGGGCGTGCTGCTGCCGATGTGGGACCTCGTGAAGCTGGCGCGCCAGTGAGGGGGGGGTCGTGACGCCCTCCCGACAGCCCGCCCTCGCCACCACCAACGCGGGCTGGCTGCGGCAGGTGAACCGCGCCGTGACCCTGCTGATCGTGGTGGTGCTCTCGACCCTGCTGTTTCGCGCCGGGCGCGACGTCCTCGCGGAGGGCGAGCGCATGGCCTTGGGTCTCGCGGAGCAGAACCTCGAGAACCTCGTCTGGCTGGAGGGGAAGCGGGTGGTGGTGGAGGAGGGGGTCGCGGGCCTCGAGCGTCGCGCCGGGAGCGACCCGCGCCGCTGGGCGCAGGACCGGCTGTCCGCCCTGCCCGCGGAGGCGGTTCCCGGGGGGGCCTTGCCGTCCTGGGCGGAAGAGCGCTGGACGTTCGATGCCGCGCGCGGCGAGCTGGTGTATCGGGTGACGTGGCTGGAGGGGGGCGACCGGCGGTGGCGCGTCGAACTGCTTCGGGATGGCGTCGATAGTTCGACGCCAGGCTTGGCCCGGGATTTGCTTCTGGTCCCCGTGCCGGGCCCAGCACCGCGCTCCTGAGCCCTTGGCAACGCGATCGGCCATTTACAGCAATTCACGGCGCGCGCGATTCTTCCATGCAAATCAAGGGCGTATACTGAATTTGTGACGAAGCGCCTAAGCCGAGTCCTCCCCCTCCACCACGACAGGTTTCCGTCCATGCGCCGTCAGTCCGGTTTCACCCTCCTCGAGCTCGTCATCGTCATCGTCGTCCTCGGCATCCTCGCCGCGCTGGCGATCCCGCGCTTCATTTCGCTGCAGCGCGAGGCCCGCATCGCCGTGGTCGACTCCCTGTTCAACTCGGTCCGCTCCGGCAGCAACGTGATCTACGCCAAGTCGGCGGCGATCGGCGAGTCGGACCTGCCGGCCGACTCGGTCGATGTCGATGGTCCGGGCCCGGGTGGTCTGGTCCAGACGCGTTTCGGCTACCCGCAGGCGACGAGCGGTGACATCACCCTGCTGTTCGACAACCTCTCGGCGCGCTACAACTTCACGGGCGGCGGTGTCCAGACCGGCGCCACGGGGACCTCGACGCTGACCATCACCTTGGACGGTATCCCGACCTGCGCCGTGACGTATGCTTCGGCCAACGCCGCGGGCACGGCACCGACGATCGCCCGCAACATCACCGGCTGCTGAGGATCGGAGTCAAGACATGAAGAACCAGAGCGGCTTCACCCTGATCGAACTCGTCATCGTCATCGTGCTGCTCGGCGTGCTGGCCGCCATCGCGGTGCCGCGCTTCGTCAACCTCGAGGACGACGCGCAGCGCTCGGCGCGCACGGCGACGGCCTCGGCGATCACGTCGGCGATGAACATCAACTACGCCGAGTGCGCGGTCAACAACCATTCGACGACCGCGGCCGGCTCGCAGTGCCGCCGGGTGGACGATTGCGACGACGCCGCCTCGGTGCTGTCGAACGGCGATGCGACCATCGGCGCCGCGCCGAGGCCCTACTCGGTGACCGCGGCCGCGGTGGGTGCCAACAATGGCGATACCGCGACCTGCACGCTCACCCAGCGGGCGACCAACGAGACGGTCAACTTCACCGCCGTCCGCGCGGGCACCTGACTGCGCTGCGCCCCCGGCTGATCGCGTCCGTGCACGGGGGCGGCAGGGTGACCTGCCGCCCCCTGTCGTTCCGGGGTCATTGAAGGAATGCCTCGCCACGTGCCCCACCTCCGCCGCCATCGTGGGTTCACCCTGCTCGAACTGGTCATCGTCGTCGTGATCCTCGGCGTCCTGGCCGTGGTGGTGCTTCCGCGCATCAGTGAGGGCAGCTTCCGCAGCGTGGCTTTCGCCGAACAGGTCGCCACGGCGCTGCGCTACGCGCAGCGCCTTGCGGTGGCGAGCGGGTGCGAGATCCAGGTCGAGGTGAGCAGCGCCACGCAGGGCTTCGCGGTCCGGCGCCGCGCCGACGGCACCGACACCCGGTGCGGCCGCAGCGGGGCATTCACGCTCGACGTGGCGAGCCCCGGCGGCAGCGGCCCATTCGCCGGCACGGCGACCGCGGGCGTCACGGTCAGCCAAGGGCTCGTCATCACCTTCGACGCGCAGGGCCTCCCGAGCCCGAACGGCGGCACCGCCATCGTCGGAGGCCGGAGCATCGTCGTCGAGGCGGACACCGGCCATGTGCGCTGAGCGCGAACGCGGGTTCACCCTGCTCGAACTGGTGGTCACGCTGGTCATCCTCGGCGTGGCGTTCGCGGCGATCGCGCGCCTGGTGGCGACCCTGGGCGGTGGCAGCGCCGCCCCGATCCTGCAAACGCAGGCCCTCTACATCGCGGAGGGCTACCTCGAGGAAGCGATGCTCAAGGCCTATGCCGATCCCGAGGGCGACCCGGTGAATTGCGCGGCCAGCCGCGACCTCTGGGACGACATCGGCGACTACGCCTGCCTCGACACGGCGGCCTCGCCCACCGATTCCGCCGGTGGCGCCATCGCCGGCCTGTCGCGCTACCGGGTGACCATGGCCATCGGCGACGCGGCGACCGTCGGCGGCGCCACGACCCGGCGCGTCGAGGTCAGCGTGACCCATCTCGACGGGGATTTCGACGTGCGCCTCGCGGCGCTGAAGGCGCAGTACTGACATGCCATCGCGCCATGCCACCGGGTTCAGCCTGATCGAACTGGTCGTCGTGATCGTGTTGGTCGCCATCCTCGCGACGGTTTCCGTGGCCCTGATCCGCCAGCCCATCGACGCCAGTGCCGACGTGCAGCGGCGTGCGCGCCTCGCCGACGCCGCCGACCAGGCGATGGTGAGGATCAGCCGCGACCTCCGCCTCGCCTTGCCGAACAGCATCCGCACCAGCGCGGACGGCCGGGCCATCGAGATGTTGATCGCCCCGATGGCGGGCCGGTATCGCGCGCGGCCGCGGGCCACCCCGACGTCCGAGGGGGCGGGCGACGTCCTTGATTTCACGACCGCCGACGCCTCCTTCGACCTGCTCGCCTCGCTGCCGGCCGTGCCGACGCCGGGGCAGTCGGTGGTGGTCTACAACCTCACCGCCGAGGGAACCCAGGCGAACGCCTGGGCCGGCGACAACCGCGCCGTGCTGGGTGCCGGCAGTACCGCCGACCGGATCGTCCTCTCGGCGCCGTTCCAGTTCCCCTTCCCATCGCCAGCGCAGCGCGTCTACCTGGTCGACGAGGCCGTGCAGTACCGCTGCACGGACGACGGCGAGCTGCGCCGCCATGCCGGTTTCGCGCCTGGGACCGCCATGGTCGTCGCACCGCCCGGCGCCTCCTCGCTGCTGGCGGAGGGCGTCAGCTTTTGCAACTTCCGCTTCGATGCCGGCAATGCCAGCCGCCAGGGGCTCGCCGCGCTCTCGCTGGCGCTCACTCGCGAGGGCGAGTCGGTGAGCCTGCTCAAGTCCGTGCATCTTCCGAACTTGCCATGATGTCGTCCAAGCACCAGCAGGGCTTCAGCCTGGTTGCCGCGGTGTTCGTCATCGCCATCGCATTGCTGGTGCTGCTCGCCGCGGTGCTCACGCTGAACGCGCGCAACCGAAGCACCGTGCAGGCCCTGGACGCCAGCCGCGCGTTGTTCGCGGCCCAGAGCGGGGTCGATGTGGCGGTTGCCCGCGCCTTGGCCGGGGGGTGCGACGCGGTGCCGGCCAGCATCGATTTCGAAGGCTTTGTCGTGACGCTCGCCTGCAGCCCCCAGACCGTCGACGAGGCGCCGGACACGTATCGCATCTACACGCTGACCGCGGTGGCGGAGCGTGGCCGTTTCGCGTCGAACACCTTCATCTCCCGGCGCGTGCGCGCCACGGTGGCCGAATGAACGCTTGCCTTCGTCTCCTCGTCCTGTTGCTCGCCCTGCTGGCCTTGCCGGGCCTTGCGCAGATCTCCACCCGTTCGACCGCCCAAGCCGGGGTGGCCTCGGGCAACCTGGTGATCCCGAAGCCCGCCGGCACCAACACCAATGACGTGCTGGTGGCCGGCATCACGGTGGTTCCGGGAACCCGCACGATCGCCACCCCGGCCGGCTGGACGCTGGTGTCGAGCGAGAACACCGGTTCCAACGCCCGGCTCGCCGTGTTCACGCGCGTCGTCCCCGCGGGTGATGCCACCGTCACCAACTACACGTTCACGTTCGGCGGCGGGGCGCACAGCGGTGCCGCGGGCGGCATCGTCGCCTTCATCGGCGTGGATACCGCCACGCCGGTCGACCGCTCCAACGCCGCGCTGACCCCGGCGTCGTTCGCCCACGCGGCGCCGTCGATCACGACGACGGTGCGCGGCACCGTGCTGGTCGGCGCCTTCGCGATGCCGGGCGCGACCGACGACTGGCAGCCGCCCGCCGGCATGATCGAGGCGATCGACGTCACGTCGACGTCGGTTCGTCCGGCGTCCGCCGGCGTCGCGTTGACCCTCACGGTGGAACCGCGTGGGGCCGCTGGCCCGACGGGAACGCGCACGGCCACCGCGGACGACACGGGCATCGTCGCGGCGGCCGGCCGCACGGTCGCACTGGCGCTGCGCCCGGCACTGGCGCCGGCGAACACCCACTACCGCCTCGATGGCGCGGCGGGCTCCCTGAATGGCACGGCCGGCGAAGTGTTCGACAGCGGTGGCACCGGCCTGCATGGCTTCCGGCGGACGATCGGTACGACGACGACGGCGAATTTCGTGCTGCCGGACCCCACGATCCACGGGCAGGAGCCTGCGGTCAGTGGCCAATTCTGCAACGCGGCGCAGTTCGACGGGCGCGCGGTGCTGCAGGTGCCGGCCAGCGCGCAGTTCGACTACACGCAGGAGTTCTCCGCATCGGCCTGGATCTATCCGACCGCGTTGCCCGCCGCCGGGCAACTGATGTCGGTGCTCTCGAACGACAGGAACTACGAGTTCCACCTGAACTCCGCCGGACGGCTCAACTGGTGGTGGGGCGGCGGGGTGCGCGAGCTAACGTCGAACGCGGTGATCCCGCTGAACCGGTGGACGCATGTCGCGATCACGTTCCGCTCGGTCGCGGGTTCGGCGCGCCAGCGCATCTACATCAACGGTGTTCTGGATACGGCGACCCGCGCGTGGGAGGGCACGCTGGATGCCAATGGCTGCGACTTCTACATCGGGGGCGACGTCGGCACCAGCGCCGCCTGCGCGCTGATCAGCGAGCGCGCGTTCCGCGGTCGCATCGACGAAGTGAAGCTCTACAACTACGAGCTGAACGCGACGCAGGTCAACAACGACCGGACGATCGGCCGCAACTGCGCCAGCGCCGTGTCGCGCTATCGCATCGAGCACGACGGCGAGGCGCACTCGTGCGCGGCCGAAACCATCACCATCCGCGCCTGCGCCAACGCGGACTGCTCGTCGCCATCGAATGCGGGCGCCACCGGCACGCTGTCGGCGGGCGGCAACAGCGTCGGCTTCAGCATCCCGGTGGGACAGACGAGCACGTCGGTGTCTCTGCTCCTGCCCACCACCACGGACGCGGGCGATCCGCAGTCGGTGGCCTTGGCGGTCAGCGCCGTTTCCCCGGTGCCGGCACTCGTCACCAGCTGCCGGAACGGACAGGGGACGATCAACACCACGACGGCCTGCCAGTCCGCGGTCTCGGACGTCGGTTTCGCCATCGATGTCCCGGACCATGTCGCCGACGTCGTGCAGGCCGTCAGCGTGCGGGCGCTTCGACGCTCGACGCCGGGTCCTCCCAATCCCCGCGACACGGCCTGCACGCCACTGTTCGCCAACGTGACCCGCAACGTCGGTTTCTGGGCCAACTACAACGATCCGGCCACCGGCACGCGATCGACGACCCTCGCCGGGGTGACGTTGGGCAGTGCTTCGCCGGGTAGCCCGGTGACCCTGGCCTTCGATGCCAATGGCCGGGCGACGACCACGCTCCGTTACCCCGACGCGGGCGCGGTGCGACTGAGCGCGCGTTACGCCGGTGCCGCCGCCACCGGCGATGCGGGCCTGGTCGTGACGGGGAGTGACCGCTTCGTCGCCAAGCCGGCGCGGTTCCAGCTCAGTATCGCTGGACACGATGCCAATCCGGCCCTCCCGGGCGACGCCACGCGCGGGGTCTTCGGCGTGGCCGGCGTGCCGTTCAACGTCTCCGTGCAGGCCTTGAATGCCTCGGGCGTGGCCACCCCCAATTTCGGTCGCGAGGCCTCGCCGGAGCGGTTGACGCTGCGGTCGACGCTACAGGCGCCACTGGGGGGCCGGAATCCGAGCCCCGTGTCCACGCTGGGCACGGGCTTCGGTGACTTCAGCAATGGGTCGGCCAGCGGGCAATGGCGGTGGGACGAAGTCGGCGTGATCACGCTGACGCCGGAGCTCCGGGATGGGGCGTACCTCGATTTCTCGCCAGCCAGCGCGGCCAACGTGGTGGGGACGGCTGTCGAACGCGTGGGGCGATTCCGGCCGGCGCGCCTGAGCGTGACGTCGAACGTGCCGGCCTTCGCCAACGCCTGCGCGGCGGGGAGCTTCGGTTACGTGGGGCAGGCCTTTGGCTTCGGCACCGACCCGGTGCTGACCGTTCGAGCGCTCAACGCGTTGGGCAACGTCACCGGGAACTACGTCGACGCCGGCGGTGCAGCCAATGCGTTCTGGCGATTCGGCGGGGCGCTGGCCAATCGCAGCTATGCGAGCACGGTGGGCGCAGGCGCCACTCTCGCGACGCTGTCGCGGACGACGGATGGTGGCAATGCCATCGTCAGCGGGCAGACGGCCTCCAGCCTCGCGCAGTTCGATGGCGAGGGCGCCGCCACGGTCAGTGGCGATCGCCTCACCTATGCCAAGCCGGCCGTGCCGGAGGACCCCTTCGAAGCCCGGGCCTCCTTGACCTTCAGTGCCGCCGACCTGACCGACAGCGACGGCGTGTGCTTCGATACCGCGGCGTTGGATGGTTGCGACCCGCTCACGGTGGATGGCATCACCGGCAGCGAGCAGCGCTGGGGCCGCATCGCGGTGACCAACGCGTTCGGCCCGGAGGTGATCGACCTGCGGGTGCCGATGCGCGCGGAGTTCTTCAATGGCACGACATTCGTCGCCAACATCGCCGATGCCTGCAGTGGCGTGAGCCTCGACCCCCTGCTGGATGCCAACGGCGGCGACAGCCTGCTCCCGTCGGAAACCTGCGTCCATGACAGTGGCAGCCCCGGGGCCAGCGGCCAGGGCTGCAGTGTCGCGGGCCCGGTCGACCGCCGCTACACGGTGACGCCGGTGGCTGGCGATTACAGGCTTTGGCTGCGGGCGCCCGGGGTGGGGAATGTCGGCGTCCTCGACCTCACGCCCACGGTGCCGTCGTGGCTGCAGTTCAACTGGCGCGGGTCGGGCGAGACCGCGCCCACGGCGCGCATCGGCTTTGGCGTCTTCCAAGGGGATCGCCGCGCCATCCACGAGCGCGAGGTGTATTGATCAGGGCGCGTAGCGCACGTCGACGACGATGAAGCGTGCGGGGCCCGCTGGCAGCGCGGCCTCGAACTCGTCGTCGATGCGCTTCTTGAGCGCGGCCCGTGCCAGCGGGGAATCGATGCTGATCCAGCCCTTGGCTGCATCGATCTCGTCCGGGCCGACGATGCGATAGGTGCTTTCCGCGCCCGTGTCCTCGCGCTCGACGGTGAGCCAGGCCCCGAAAAACACGGCCTGCGGATCGGCCGGGCGGCCTTCGACGACCTTCAGGACTTCGATCCGCTTCGACAGGTAGCGCACGCGGCGGTCGATCTCGCCGAGCTGCTTCTTGCGGTAGGTGTACTCGGCGTTCTCCGAGCGGTCGCCCTCCGCGGCGGCGGCGGCGAGGGCCTTGACCACCTCCGGCCGCCGGACCCGCCACAGCTCGTCGAGCTCGGCCTTCAGTCGTTCGAAACCCTCGCGCGTGATCAGCGCGGTCGAGGGCCCCTGCGGTGCGCGCCAGCGCGGCATCGGTCGATGCGTGGGGCGGGGCTCAGCCCGCCGGCGTGTAGGTGAGCGCGGCGCCCGGGCCCAGCGGCCAGCCCATGAAGATCCACAGCGCGAACAGGGCCGACCAGCCGATCAGGAAGGTGATCGAGTAGGGGATCATCGTCGCGACCACGGTGCCGATGCCGGCCTTGGGCTCGTAGCGCTGCAGGAAGGCGATGATCAGCGCGAAGTAGCTCATCATCGGCGAGATGATGTTGGTGACCGAATCGCCCACGCGGTAGGCCGTCTGCGTCACCTCGGGCGAGTAGCCGAGCAGCATGAACATCGGCACGAAGACCGGGGCCATCAGGGCCCACTTCGCCGAGGCCGAGCCCATGGCGAGGTTCACCGTGGCGGTGAGCAGGATGAAGCCGATCAGCAGCGGGATCTTCGGCAAGCCCAGTGCCTTGAGCAGCTCCGCGCCCTCGACCGCGAAGATCAGGCCCAGCTGGGTCCAATTGAACAGGGCGACGAACTGGGCGGCGAAGAACACCAGCACGAGGTAGCTCGCCAGCGTGCCCATCGAGGCCGACATGCCCTTGATGACGTCGGCGTCGCTCTTGATGGTGCCGGCGCCGACGCCGTAGGCGATGCCGATGAGGGCGCCGGCCACGAAGATCAGGGCGACGATGCCGTTGAGGAAGGGCGCGAGCGCCTTCAGCAGGTCGGGCTCCCCGGCGAGGCGCAGCGCGCCGTCGGCGGGTACGGTGGCCAGCGCCACGAGGCCGGCCAGAACGACGGTGGCCACGCCGGCATAGGCGAGTCCGCGCTTCTCGTCATCCGACAAGGGCTCGATCGTCTCGTCGCCTTTGCCGTACGCCCCATCGGGGAAGCGCCGCGCCACGATCTTCTCGGTGACGAACCAGCCGAGCAGGGTGATGATCGGCGTGGAGACGGCCATGAACCACCAGTTCGCCAGCACGGACACGTTGTAGTCGGGGTCGACGATGCGCGCGGCTTCCGTGGAGAGGCCGGACAGCAGGGGGTCGATGGTGCCCGGAAGAAGGTTCGCCGAGTACCCGCCGGAGACACCGGCGAAGGCCGCGGCGATGCCGAGGATCGGGTGGCGGCCGGCGGCGATGTAGAGGAGACCGGCGAGCGGCACCAGCAGCACGTAGCCGATCTCGCTGGCCATGTTCGACATCACGCCCGCGAGCACGACGATGGGCGTGAGAAGGAAACGAGGGGCGTTCAGCACCACGATGCGCAGGCAGGCGCCGATGAAGCCGCTGTGCTCGGCCACGCCGATGCCGATCAGGGCCACCAGTACGGTGCCCAAGGGGGCGAAGCCGGTGAAATTGGTGACCAGGCCGCCCATGATCCGCTGCAGGCCCTCGACGCTGAGGAGGTTGACGGGCAGCACCGCCTCGCCGGTCTTCGGATGCGCGACGCTCAGGTCGAACTGCGCGGCGATCGCACTGGCGATCACCACGAGGACGGTGAGCAGGAAGAACAGCGTGGCCGGATGCGGCAACAGGTTGCCGGCACGCTCGACGATGGCGAGGAAGCGGTCGACGGCGGTGCGCGGCGCCGCGGCGGGAAGGGCGTCGGAAGCGGACATCGGGGAAGGTTTCAGGAGGAAGGCCCCGATTGTGCCGGAGGGCGTGACGACTGTGCGCTGCGGGCGGCTTCCGCGAGGCGTTGGAGCCCGGCGCGTTCGGCCGCGTCGATGACGGGGGGCCAGTCGGCGGGGTCGAGCGGCGTGAAGGAGGGGTCAAGGTCCAGGCATTCCTGGACGAGCGAGAGCGCGCCACGGGCATCGCCTTCGACGACCTTCTGGTGCAGCCACTGCCTTCCATGCAGGACGAGCATTGGCGTGTCGCGAGCGTCGCGAAGCAGCTGCCGGTACTGGCGATGCAGCGGCGCCGACACCGCCCGCTCGCGGAGTTCCTCTTCGAGTGCCGTCCGCGCTTCGGCGGCCTGGCCTGCGGCGAGGAACGCGGTGACGCGATCCTCGAGGCGATGGTCGCGGCTGAATCGGAGCTTCTGCGGCTCCTCGGGGCCGGTGGCTGCGAAGCCCAAGGCGTCGCGATACTGGAAAACCAGCCGCCCGCACACGTGTGCGGCCATGAAAAGCACCCACAGGGCGATGGCGGTGGAGACCATGGCACCGAAGAACGGTGGCAGCACGCGGTCCAGCCAGCCGGCGCCGCGGAGGCCGACGCCCAGCCCGAGCCAGACCAGGGCGATGGCGCCGAGGTAGGGCAGGCCGATGCGGGCCAGCACTTCGCCCCAGAAGAGCGGGTTGATGGCGCGGCCGACGTGCTCGTCGATGGCGAGCGACATCGCGATCAGGGGCAGCACGGTCGCCATCAGCAGCCGCCACGCGGCCGGCCAAGCCCCGGGGGCGAAGATCGACAGGGCGAGATGCACCACGGCGAAGAGCAGCAGGAGCGCAAGGAAGGCGAACACGGCGCGGTCGCCGACATCGAGGCCGAACCGCGGCGGTTCGCGATGGCCATGGGCGGACTCCCGCAGCACCTCCATCGCGTGTTTCGGAATCGCGAGGAGCAGGAACAGCGTCGCGAACGCACCGATCACCGGCACGATCTGCACGCTGGCGATCATCGACAGGACGCCGATGACCATGCCGTTGCTGCCCAGCCAAGGGTAGCGGGCGACGTGGACGGCATCGCGCCAGTACGGCGGCTGGTCGGCGATGCCGCGGTCGTGCACCTGCCCGCGGGAGCGCCAGTCGGGGTTCATCGACGTCCGCCCAGGAAGCCCCCGAGCACGCCACGCAGCAGCGATCGCCCGAGCTGGCTGCCGACCGTGCGCGCCGCCGATTTGGCCATCGTTTCGACGGCGCCTTGGCGTCGCCCGGTGCCCCAAAGGAACTCGTTGAGACGGTTCGTTGGCTTCGCTTCGGGCGCTTCGCCGCGCGTGGGCGGCGTCGACGCGCCCGGTGGCGGACTCCCGCGGGGCGCCTCGGCCTGGGCGGCCCGCCGTTCGAGCATTTCCGCCGCCGAATCGCGATCCAGCGGGAGGTCGTATTTGCCGGCGAGGCCACTCTGCGTCCGCAGCGCCGCGCGTTCTTCCGCGCTGATCGCCCCGAGCCGGCAGCCGGGCGGCGCCATCACGGTGCGCTCGACCATCGAGGGCCGGCCGCCACCCTGCAGGGTCGAGACCAGCGCTTCGCCGACGCCCAGCTCGGAGATCGCACGGGCCGTGTCGAGGGCCGGATTGGGCACGAAAGTCTCGGCCGCGACGCGCACGGCTCTCTGGTCGCGCGGGGTGAAGGCGCGCAGCGCGTGCTGGATGCGATGGCCCAGCTGGGCCAACACCACGTCCGGGATGTCCGACGGGCTCTGCGTGCAGAAGTACACGCCCACGCCCTTCGAGCGGATCAGGCGCACGACTTGCTCGATGCGCTGCTGCAGCGAAGGCGGGCAGTCGGCGAACAGCAGGTGGGCTTCGTCGAACACGAACACGAGTTTTGGCTTGTCGAGGTCGCCGACCTCGGGGAGGGTTTCGAACAGCTCGGACAGCAGCCACAGCAGGAAGCTCGCGTACAGGCGCGGCTTCAAGACGAGCGTCTCGGCGGCGATCACGTTCACGGTGCCGCGGCCGTCGGGTGCCGTGCGCATCAGGTCGCCGAGCTGCAGGGCCGGCTCGCCGAGCAGGCTGCGCGCGCCTTCCTGCTCGAACTTGAGCAGCGCACGCTGCAGCGCGGCGAGGCTTTGCGACGAGACGAGGCCATAGGTCTTCGAGACGGCCTCGCGGTTCCCACCGATGAAACCGAGCAGGGCGCGAAGGTCGTCCATGTCGAGCAGCAGCAGGCCCTCGGCGTCGGCGAGCGCGAAGGCGATGTCGAGCACGCCGGACTGCGCATCGGAGAGCTGGAGGATCCTCGAGAGCAGGGTGGGCCCGATCTCGCTCACGGTCGTGCGCAGCGGGTGGCCGTTCACGCCGAACACGTCCCAGAAGGCGACGGGCAGCGCCGCGAAGCTGAAATCCGCGAGCTTCATGGCGTCCAGGCGGGCCTGCAGCTTCGGGTTCATCGCGCCGGCCATGCCGAGCCCCGCGACATCGCCCTTCACGTCCGCGATCACCACCGGCACGCCGGCCTTGCTGAAGCCTTCGACGAGGCGAAGCACCGAGACGGTCTTGCCTGTTCCCGTCGCGCCAGCGATGAGGCCGTGGCGATTGCCGAACTTCAGCGGCAAGGTGATGGGGCGGTCTTCGGCATGGCCGAGCAGGAGCGCGTCGGAGGTTGGCGTCGTCACGGGTTCGTTCCGCAGAGGGGCGGATCGAGTGTAGCCGGCGTCGCTCCGCGATCGGATTCCGGTTGAGCAGGGCACGGGGCGCCGGTAGGCTGGCGGCCTTGTTTTCATGCGTCCCAGCGAGTGTCCATGCGTCGTTTCCTGCGTTGTTTCCCGGGGCTTCCGTCCGCGTTGGCGGTGGTGGCCTTGGCCTGTGGCCCCGCCGCGATGGCGGCGCCGTCGTCGGCGGATCCCGGTACGGAGGGGGAGCAGGAGTCGCTTTACGCGGATTTCGAGTCGGCGGCGAAGGCCTATCGCGATGGCGTGGCGCAGGCCGCGGGCGGCGAGCGTCGCCCGGGCAAGCGCGCGGCGCAGCGCGCGATGGATCGCATGTTCGACCTGCTGGAGCGCTGCCGGCGCATCGAAGGCTGCGAGGCGGATCGACTCGTGTCGCGCTTCGATGCCCTGCTCGGCGCCGGCACGAGCGTGGCGGGCGAGGGGGGTGACGAGGCCGAACGGGCTCCGGCCGACGCGACGGCCGCGAATCCGTCCGAGAGCTCGCCGGTCATCGAGGCGTTCCCGAACGCCGCCGACACGCTGAACCAGCTCAACGGCCGCGACCTGCGCGAGCTGATCGTGCAGAACGAAGCCGTGCGCGCCGCGATGGCGGAATGGCTCACCGCGCTGCGCCCGCAGCTCATCAACGCCCACGAGCAGTACCAGTACCTGCGCTTCCTGATGTGGCCGGAGTACGAGCGCGCAGGCCTGCCGGAAGCGCTGCTGTTCGCGATCATGGCCCGCGAGTCCGGCGGCCGCGTGCATGCGATTTCCCCCGCGGGTGCGGCGGGGCTGATGCAGTTCATGCCGGCGACGGGGCGGCGTTTCGGGCTCGGTTGGCAGGACGGCTACGACACGCGCTTCGAGCCGCAACTCGCTTCGCGCGCCAGCACCCAGTACCTCAACGAGCGCTTCGCCGAGCTCGGGCACAACCTCGAGCTCGCGCTGGCGGCCTACAACGGCGGCGAGGGCCGCGTGGGCCGGCTGGCGCGGCAGAACCCGGGCAAGTCCTTCTGGGACCCGGCGGTCTACAACGCGCTGCCGAAGGAAACCCGCGACTACGTGCCCTACATCCTTTCGGCCGCCTGGCTGTTCCTGCACCCCGAGGAGTACGGCCTCGAATTCCCGTCGGTGAACGGCGCCGCGACCGTGCTCGCGCTGAAGCAGCCCGCGTCGATCAACCAGCTCACGATCTGCATCGGCAACGGCGAATCGCGCTACGGCTACTTCCGTGCGTTGCGCAACCTCAACCCGCGCTGGTTGCCTGAAACGGTGCTGCCCGCCGGCACCGAGCTGCGCGTACCCGTGGCGGTGATGACGCTCTACGACGCCGGCTGCGTGAGCGGCCCGCGGGCCGAACAGGCGCTGGCCCTCGTGAATGCGCGCAAGCCCGAGGTCGGGCCGGCGCCGCGCTCGTCCGTGACTGCTTCGGCCACGGGTTCGCGCTACACCGTGCGTCGCGGCGACACGTTGAGCGGCATCGCGCGCCGGCACGGCTGCAGCGCGCAGACCGTGGCCCGCGCGAATGGCCTGCGCTCACCCTACGCGCTGCGTCCCGGGCAGCGCCTCAGCCTGAACGGCTGTCGCGGCTGATGTCGTCGCGCCGCGTGCCGCTGCTCGTGCTGCTCGGCGCCGCGGCACTCTTGGCGGCGACGCCGGCCAACGCGCTGCGCTGCGGATCGCGGCTCGTCGATCGCGGCATGCTCGACGCGCAGGTGCTCTCGCGCTGCGGTGAGCCGTATTGGCGTGCGCCACGGGGTGAGTGGCTCATCCAAGGCGAGGGCGGGCCGATCGAGCGGCGCCTCGAACGTCGCATCGAAGACTGGTACTACAACTTCGGCCCCAGCCGGCTCGTGGTCCGGCTGCGGTTCGTCGATGGCATGCTGGAGGCCGAGGAGACGCTGGGCTACGGCCAGTCGCGCATCGGGGGGCGCTGCAATGCCGGCGCACTTCAACGCGGCCTCAGCGAGGGCGAGCTCGTACTGCGCTGTGGTGTGCCATTGCGCCGCCGCAGCACCTTCGCCGGGCAGATTCTCCGCGATGGCCTCGGGCAAGCCCGCGTGCAGCCGAGGCCGCGCGAGGAATGGTGGTTCGAGCGCGACGATTCGCGCTTGCTCGCCCGCGTGCTGCTCAGCGGAGGCTCCGTGGAATCCGTCGAATCGGTGCGTCCATGAGCGGGTGGCGCACGCTACTCCTCTTCGTCGGCGTCGCGGCTGGCCTATACGCGGCCTTGGTGGCGCTGATGTACGGCAAGCAGCGCAGCCTGCTGTTCTATCCCCAGCTGACGCGCAACCCGCCGTTGGCGCCGGAATTCGAGTTCGCGGTCGTCGGCGCGACGCTGCGAGGCTGGGTGGTGAACCCCGGCCAGTCGCGGGCCCTGCTGTATTTTGGTGGCAATGGCGAGGACATCTCGCTGAGTCGTGACGATGTTGCGACCTGGGCGCCGGGCCACACGGTCTATCTCGTTTCCTATCGCGGGTACGGCCACAGCACCGGCGAGCCCAGCGAAGCCGCGTTGGCCGCCGACGGCATCGCGTTGTTCGACCACGTGGCGCGCTCCCACGCGACCGTCGACGTCTTCGGCCGCAGCCTGGGGACGGGGGTCGCCGTGCACGTGGCCGCCGCACGCCCCGTGCGTCGCCTCGCCCTGGTGACCCCCTTCGACAGTGTGTTGCGCGTGGGTCAGGCGCACTACCCATGGCTGCCGCTCGCCTGGATGCTCAAGGACCCCTTCGAGAGCTGGCGCCGTGCGCCCGCGCTGTCGATGCCCACCCTGGTGGTCATCGCGGGCCAGGACGACGTCACACCACCGGCTCATGCGCGGGCCCTCGCCGCGGCGATGCCACGCCCGGCAGAAGTGCTCCACATCGAGCAGGCACAGCACAGCAACGTGCAGGTGTTCCCGGAGTACGACGCCGGCCTGCGTCGATTCCTCGCCGCGGACTGAGGCGATGCCCCCCGACGCTCGGGTGGCCAAGACCCTCGGGCGACCTCACCGTCGCCCGTGCCGAGAGGCTATGGTTCGACCGACCATGGACCCCATCGACATGCCATGCTGATCGCGCTCGCCGGATTGCCCGGTGCCGGAAAGTCCACGCTCGCGAAGCGCCTCCAGGCCCGCCTGCATGCCGAGATCGTGTCGCGCGACACGATTCGCATGGCCGAGTTCCCCGATTGGGGCGATCGCGCCGCGAAACGCGCGGCGTTCGAAATCGTCCGCCTCGACGTGGGCCTTCTGCTGCGCGCCGGCGCCACCGTGATCGTCGACGGGGCCACGCTCGCGACGCGCGCCGAGCGCGGCGAACTCCGCGAATTGGCGGCGGCGATGGCGGTACCGTTCATCGTGCTGTGGCTGGACCTGCCGCCCGAGGTGGCAGCGCGTCGCCTTGCCGGCGATCGCCACGAGTCGCCACCCGATCGCCAGCCCGCGCTGGTCCACGCCGTGGCGGCGCGTTTCGAGCCACCGAACGACGAGGCCGGCCTGATTCGTCTGGACGCACGCCTCGACCCGCCTTCGCTCCTGGAGGCGGCCCTGGCCGGCCTGGCCGCCAAGCCGCGCTGAGGCGCGGTTCAGCGTCGCCGTTTCCCGTCGTACATGCGCTCGTCGGCGTGGCGGAGCAGTTCGTCCGCGGTCCTGCCGTCGTCCGGGAAGCGCGCGATGCCGACGCTGACGCCGATCGACACGGTCTGGTCGTGGACGTGGAAGGGTTCCGCGAGGTGCCGGGCGACCCGATCACCCACGGTCGTCGCTAGCGCGGCCGCCGACGAGGGTGCCAGCAGGATGGCGAACTCATCGCCGCCGATCCGCGCAATGCAGTCCGCGTCGCGGGCGCCGCTGCGCAGCCGGCCCGCCACGGCCTTCAACAACGCGTCGCCGACGGCGTGGCCATAGCGATCGTTCACCGGCTTGAAACGGTCGAGGTCGAGGAACAGCAGGGCCACCGTGCCGCCTTGCCGCTGCGCTTGGGCGATCGCGAGTTCGATCCGGTGCACGAGATGCCGGCGGTTGTGGCATCCGGTCAGCCCATCGTGGACGGCCGCGTGGCGGAGCTGCGCTTCGGCCGCCGCGCGCGCCGTGATGTCCTCCACCAGCGAGAGGATGCCGCGGGTCATCCCTTGGCGGTCGACGAAGGCGGAGTGGAACCACTCGCAGTCGATCACCTGGCCCGACGCATGCAGGCTGCGGCAGCGCACCTGGTTGCGTGTCGAACGGCCCTCGCGCAGTGCGTCGAGGGCCTCGGTCATCGCGCCGGCCCAGTCCAGGTGGTCGAGGCCGATCTCTGCGGCGGTGCGGCCCATCACCGCCGTCGATCGACGACCGAACACCCTTTCGGCCTGTCCGGCCCAGCGGCGGATGCGTCCGTCGCGGTCCCATTCGATGACGGCCAGCGGCGAGTTCTCGAGGTAGATCGCTGTTTCCTGCAGGGAGAGGTCGAGTGCGTCGCGCGTTCGCCGCAGTTCATCCACCTCGATGGAACAGGCGAAGACGCCGAGGACATCGCCCTCCGGGCCGCGGTGGGGATGCAGCGAGATCGAGATCCAGCGCGGCGTGCTGCCGGGCTTCTCCAGCAGGCGCTCGTAGCGGATGTGCTCCCCGCCGAGTGCGGCCAGCAGGCGCGGCTTCGCCGCGGCAAAAGCCTGCGCGCCGTAGACATCGTGCAGCGTCCGGCCGACCAATGCCCCGGGTGCGACGCCGAACCACTCCGCGAAGCGTTCGTTCACCCATCCGATCCGCTGCATGCGGTCGAAGAACGCGATCATCACGCCGGTCGAGGTGGTCAACCCCAGCGCCAGCGCCGCGGCGTCAGCGAAGGTTCCTGCGATGGCGAGGGGCGGGGATTCGGCGTTCCTGTGCACGCCGGGAAGACTAGCGGCTTCCGACGGCGAAAACGACGAACCCCGCACGAGGCGGGGTTCGGGACGAGGCTTGGTGCCGGGCGTGGGACTCGAACCCACACGCTTTTGAGGGCGGCGGATTTTGAGTCCGCTGCGTCTACCGATTCCGCCAGCCCGGCAGGGCCACTCCAGTATAGCGGCTCAGGCCTCGAGAAACTCGCGCACCGCGGGGCCGAAGCGAGCGATGTCGACGAGGAAGGCGTCGTGGCCCTGCGGCGAGGGCAGGGGAAGGAAGCGGCTGTCGACGCCACCGGCCCGAAGGCCCTCGGCGATCTGCTCCTGCTGCTGCAGGGGGAAAAGGATGTCCGTATGCACGCCGATGGCCAACGCCTTCTCGAGGGACACGGTGGCGAGCGCCGCCAAGACCTTCGCGTCCTCGTCGACGCCGTCGCCGCGGGAGGCGCCCGGCGCGTAATCGGCGGCGTCGAACCAGTCCATCGAGCGCGACAGGTAGAGGTAGGCGTTCGGGTCGAACTGGCGCACGAAGCGGCGCGCGTGGCCTTCGAGGTAGCGCTCCACCTCGAATTCCGGCCCGAACGGGTCGTCCTCGCGACACTCGGCGTCGAACTTCACCCGGCCGAACCGGCCGTCCCATTCCATGGCAGAGCGGTAGGTGACCACGCCGAGCTTGCGCGCCATGCGCATGCCGCTTTCGGGGTAGCTCGTCTCGGAGTACCCGCCGTCCGCCCAGCGCGGGTCGAGGCGGATGGCCTCGCGCTGCAGCGAGCGGATCGCGATCGAGAAGGGCAGGGATCGCGCGCTGCCGCTGATGTTGATGTGGCGGCGGGCGATACCGGGATGGCGCAGCAGCAAGGCGAGAGCGCTCATGCCACCCATCGAGTTGCCGATGACGGTGTCCAGGCGATCGATGCCCAAGGCACGCACGAGGTGCGCAGCGGCATCGGCGCCGTCCTCGATGCTGAGGTCCGGGAAGCGCAGCCGGTAGGGCTCGCCATCGCCCGGGTGCGGCGACGCGGCACCGGTCGAGCCCTTGCAACTGCCCAAGGGGTTCACGCAGATCACGAACCAGCGATTCGTGTCGATGGCCTTTCCGGGCCCCAGCATGCCCTCCCACCAGCCTTCCGTGGCGTCGTCGACGCTGCTGGCGGCATGGGCGTTCGGCGAAAGGCCAGGCAGGATCAGGACGGCGTTATCGCGCGTGGCGCTGAGCGTCCCCCACGTCTCGAATGCGAGTCGGGCACCGACCAGCGCGCCGCCCCGCCTCATCGGAAACGGTGACGGAAGCGCGATGAAGCGCGTTCCGGGCGGAATGAATTCGGTCATTCGATTCGGAGGATGGATGACGGCCACCTCGCTCAGCGCGCGGGATTGGGTTCCGGCGCGGCGTCGCCAGGCGCTCCGGCGGTGGTCAGTGCCAGCGCGATCGGCGGTGCCCCGGCAAGCTCGACGACGACCGGTGCGGCGACAAGGTCGCCGGCCTCGGGTTGCACCGAACCGGAGCGGGCGAACCGGGCCGACACTTCGACGCGCGGCGTGGCTGAAAGCGTGGCGGTGGGCATCAGGCGGTCGGCGTCGCTGAGCGTGATGGTGAGCGGAAGTCGCGCGGCGGGTACGCGGCGGGCCGCCACCGGCGGGCCGGCGGAAGCGGCGTCACGGGCGAAGACGAACAGCACCGCTTCCGGCGGCAGCGCTGCCAGCGCATCGGCGTCGGCGCTGATCGTCACGGTGAGGGTGCCGGCCGTGCCGGGCACGGGCGCTTCCCCCCGTGGGGCGTTGGACGACGGGGCGATCGTCGCGGCGAGGGCGGGGTCCATCGGCGGCAGGCCGGCCGCGTCCCGCGCGCTCCGGATCTGCTCGACGAGGGCTTGCGCCGTCGCCGCATCGACCATCGGCAGCAGAGCCTCCCAGCGGGCCACCGCCCCCGTCGCGTCGCCCGCCTGCAGTGCCGCGATGCCGCGGAACCAGAGGGCGCGCTGGTGGTTCGGCGCGGTCGCGAGTACCTCGTCGAGCAGCGCCGTGCCCTCAGGGCCAAAGGCGCGCCCGACGTCGGCCAGGGAGATCGCCTCGGCGGTCTCGACGAGCAGGTCCGCCTCGTCTGGCGCCAGCGCGCGCGCCTTGCGGAAGGCCTCCGCCGCACGGGCGAAGTGCGCGAGGGCGGCGTCGGCGTCGCCCTCGGAGGCCGCCTCGTGGCCCTGGTTCTTGCGCGTGCGGCCGAGCAGCACCCAGCCCTCGAGGCTTTCCGGCTCGCGCGCGAGGCGTCGTTCAAGCTGGGCCACGGCTTCTTCGATCGACGCCGGCACGGTGCGATTCGCAGGGTCGAGGGCGTCGGGCGTGCCGAAGCCTGCATACAGGGCCGCCGCGCAGACCGGCAAGGAAACCAGGAGGACGACGGCGGTTCGACGAGCGCCGTTCCAGAGCGCCGGCAGCACGAAGACGAGGGCGAGGGCGACGAGCGCGATGGCGCCCAGGACGAAAGCGAGCATCAGCAGGTCACCATTCCTGGCGGTCTTCGGCCGGCGGTGCGGCCGGGGCATCGGTCTTCTGGCGGCGGACGATCGACACCACCACGCCGGCGCCGACCAGCAGCAGCAGCGCCGGGCCGAACCACAGCGCCCACGTCACCGGCGTCACTTCGGGGCGGTAGAGGATGAAGTCGCCGTATCGTGCCTTGAAGAACGCGGTGATCTCGGCATCGCTCCTGCCCTCGCGGATCAGGGCCAGGACTTGGCGGCGCATGTCGTCGGCCACGCCGGCGGGCGAATCGGCCAGCGACTGGTTCTGGCACATCACGCAGCGCAACTCCTTGGCCAGCGAGCGGTAACGTGCCTCTTCCTCGGGGCTCTGGAAGTCCTTCGGGTGAAGCGCGAGGGCGCCGCCGGCAAGCAGCAGCGCAAGGACGACCAAGGCGCGGCGCAAGGCGATCATCGTTCGGACTCCAGCGCGTCCAGCAGCGGCCAGAGCTGGGCCTCGACCACCTCGCGCGTCACCGGGCCGACGTGCTTCCAGCGCACGATGCCCCGGGCATCGACGAGGAAGGTCTCCGGCGCGCCGTAGATGCCCCAGTCGATGGCCGCGGCGCCCTCGCGGTCGACGACGATGCGATGGAACGGGTTGCCGAACTGCTGCAGCCAGCGTTCGGCGTCCTCGGGTGCGTCCTTGTAGTTGTAGCCGACGACGTGCAGCCGCCCGCCGCGGGCGATCTCGGTGATGACGGGGTGCTCGACGCGGCAGCTGGCGCACCAGCTGGCCCAGATGTTCACGAGGTAGGGTTTGCCGAGGAGGTCGGCCTTGCGGACGGTCGTCGCCGGGTCGGCGAAATCGGGCAGCGCGAACTCGGGCGCGGGCTGGCCGATCAGCGGCGACTCGATGTCGGTCTGCGTCTTCCCGGCGTTCATGACGACGCCCGCGCCAAGCAGGACGGCGAGGGCGAGGAAGATGCCAAGCGGCAGCCAGCGACCCATCACAGCGCCTCGGCCGGTGCCGATGGCGCGGCGGCGTTCACCGGCCTCCGGAACCGGCGGTCGAAGGCGACCACGAAGCCGCCGATCGCCATCATCAGCGCACCGAACCAGATCCAGCGGATGTAGGGCTTGACGTACAGCCGCACCGCCCATTCGGTCTTCTGCGCGTCGAGCGGATCGCCGAGGGCGACGTAGACGTCGCGGAACAGCCCGGCGTCGTAGTAGGCCTCTGTCATCATCTGGCCGGACACGGGGTAGAAGCGTTTCTCGGGATGCAGCGTGGCGACGAACTCGCCGTCCCGGAACAGTCGCACGGTGCCGACGTCGGCCTCGAAGTTCGGGCCTTCCTGCGCCGTGACACCATCGAAGACGAAGGTGTAGCCCCGCACCTCGAAGCTCATTCCCGGCTTGGCGGCGACGTCGCGTTCGATCATCGTGCTTTCCAGCACCAGCACGCCGATCACGAACACGCCGATGCCGGCGTGCGCGAGCACCATGCCGGCCATCTCGGCGGTCAGCTTCTGGCGCTGTGTCTTCAGGCGCCGCCACAGGAACACCGCCGTGCCGGCGATCACCCAGAGGCCGCCGCCGACGCCGGCCGCGGTCTTGAACGTGCCTTCAGGCCAGGTGAAGAACACGAGGAACAGGGCCACGAGCCCCAGCACCAGCCAGGGCGCCATCATCCGGCCCACCACGCCGGCATCCTCGCGACCCCAGCGCGTGACCGGGCCGAAGGGTACGAGCAGCACGACAGGGGCCATCAGCAGCGTGAACAGCAGGCCGAAGTAGGGCGGGCCCACCGAGATCTGGCCAAGCTGCAGCGCATCGACCAGCAAGGGGAACAGCGTGCCGAGCAGCACCATCGCCGCAGAGGCGGTGAGAAGCAGGTTGTTGGCGAGGAGGAGGGTTTCCCGCGAACTGCCGGCGAAGGGCTGCGCCGATTCCGCCTTCGGTGCTCGCTTCGCATACAGCGCCAAGGAGCCGCCGACGACCACCAGCAGGAAGCCGAGGATGTACAGGCCGCGCTGCGGGTCGCTGGCGAAGGCGTGCACCGAGGTCAGCACGCCGGAACGGACGAGGAAGGTGCCCAGCAGCGACAGCGAGAAGGCGGCGATGGCGAGCAACAACGTCCAGCCCTGGAAGCTGCCGCGCTTCTCCGAGACGGCCTGCGAGTGCAGCAGGGCCGTGCCCACCAGCCAGGGCATGAAGCTGGCGTTCTCGACCGGGTCCCAGAACCACCAGCCGCCCCAGCCCAGCTCGTAGTACGCCCAGTAGCTGCCGAGGCCGATGCCGAGCGTGAGGAACGCCCACGCCACGTTCGTCCACGGGCGCGACCAGCGCACCCACTGGGCGTCGACGCGGCCGTCGAGCAGGGCGGCGACGGCGAAGGCGAAAGCCACGGCGAAGCCCACGTAACCGGTGTAGAGCAGGGGCGGATGGAAGATGAGGCCGGGATCTTGCAGCAGGGGATTCAGGTCGCGCCCTTCGGTGGCCGCCGGGAGCAGGCGGTCGAACGGGTTCGAGGTGAAGGCGGTAAAGCTGAGGAAGCCCACGGCGATCAGGCCCATCACCGCGAGCACGCGGGCGACCACCGGCAGCGGCAGGGAGCGCGAGAAGCGGGCGACGGCGGCGATCCACAGGGCGAGGATCAACACCCAGAGCAGCAGGGAGCCTTCGTGCCCCCCCCACACGGCGCTGACCTGGTACATCATCGGCAGCTTGACGTGCGAGTTGTTGGCGACGTACGCCACCGACAGGTCATGGTCGATGAATGCCCACGTCAGGGCCGCATAGGACAGGGCGATGAGCACGACCTGCCCATAGGCGAGCGGCCGCGCGAGGCGCATCCAGGCGGCATTTCCCTTCTGCGCGCCGGCCAGCGGCAGGACGGCCAGGGCGACGGCGAGCAGCAGCGCCAGCAGCAGCGCCAGGTTTCCGAGTTCAGGCAGCATCAGTACGCGCCGCCCGGCGTGCTGGCGGGCTGGGGCGGCGGGGCGGATCCCGCCGCTGCGGCTTTCGCCTCCCCTTGCACCTTCGCCGCGGCGATCGCATCGGCGACCTCCGCCGGCATGTACTGCTCGTCGTGCTTGGCCAGCACCTCGTCCGCGACCAGCCGGCCATCACGGATGCGGCCCGTGGCGATCACGCTGGTGCCCTCGCGGAACATGTCGGGGAGGATGCCGTCGTAGACGACCGGGAAATTGTTGAAGCGGTCGGTCACTTCGAAGGCCACCACCAGCGAGCCCGGCTCGCGCTTGACGCTGCCCTCGAGCAGCACGCCGCCGAGTCGGAAGCGGGCGTCTTCCGGCACCTGGCCCTCGCGCACGGCGGTGGGGGAGTGCAGGAAAGTCACGTTGCGCTGCAGGGCCCAGACGATCAGGCTACCGCCAATGGCGGCGGCAATCAGGACCAGCAGGGCCATCCAGAGGCGGCGTTGGCGGGTGGGGTTCATGGCGATTCGGTCTTCGATGCGGAGGCACGGCGTTCGCGCAGCAGGATCCCGCGCAACAGCGATTGGAACTTGATCCGTGGCAAGACCGCGTCGGCGAGAAGGAGAAGGAGGCTGATCGCGTAGGCCGCAGCGACGAACCAGCCGTGCAGGTGCTCCATCAGCGGGCCTCCGCGGCGAGGGCCTTGGCCCAAGGCTGGGCGGACTCGTTCTCGAGGTTCAGCACGCGGGCGCGCTGCAGCAGCGAGCCTGCGAACCAGAACTTCGTGGCCAGCGTGGTGAGGATCAGCGGCCAGAGCATCGAAGCGTGCATTTGCGATTCGCCGCGGACGATGCTGATGGTGTCGCCCTGGTGCAGGCTGTTCCACCAGTCGACCGAGAAGTGGACGATCGGGACGTTGACCACGCCGATGAGGGCGAGGAAACAGGCGGCGCGCGCGGCGGCCCGGCGGTCCTCGATGGCGTTGTGCAAGGCGATCACGCCGATGTAGAGGAAGAACATCACCAGCATCGACGTCAGGCGCGGGTCCCATTCCCACCACGTGCCCCAGGTCGGGCGGCCCCAGATCGAGCCGGTGATCAGGGTGATCGCCGCGAAGGCCGCACCGACGGGTGCCGCGGCCACGGCGAGGGTCTCGCAAGCCTTGATGCGCCAGACCAGGGCGATGAACGCCTGCATCGCCATCGCGACGAAGATGAACATGGCCGACCACGCCGCCGGGACGTGGATGTAGAGGATGCGGAAGCTGTCGCCCTGCTTGTAGTCGGTGGGCACCGAGAACAGCGCGCCATAGAGGCCGGGCACGAGCAGGACGATCGCGGCGGCGAAACACCACGGGGTCCAGCGGGCGCAGAAACGGTCGAAGTTGGGCGGCGAGCCGGTGCGGTGGAACCAGAGGAGCAGGGCGTTCATGTGTGCGCAATCCGAAGGGCCGCCGCCGCGGCGAGCGGTGCGAGCACGAGTGCCAGCACCAGCGCCCCGGCCAACAGCAGCAGGGCCCCGGCGGCGTCGTAACCCTCGGCCGCGGCCGCCACGCTGCCTGCGCCGAAGACGAGCACCGGCACATACAGCGGCAGGGCGAGCAGGGGCAGCAGGATACCAGAGCGCTTCACCCCGACCGTGAGCGCCGCGACCACGGCGCCGATCAGGCTCAGGAGGGGGGTGCCAAGCACGAGCGAGACCATGAGCGTCGGCAGCAGTCCCAGAGGCAGCTGCAGCATCGAGGCCAGCAGCGGGGCCACCACCAGCAGGGGCAGCGCGGTTGTCAGCCAGTGCACGAGGACGCGCATGCCGATGAGCAGGGCGAGCGGGGCGGGCGACAGCAGCATCTGCTCGAGGCCGCCATCCTCCGTGTCGGAGCGGAACAGCGCGTCAAGCCCCAGCAGCCCGGACAGCAGCACGCAGACCCAGAGCACGCCCGCGGCGAGCGGCGCGAGCTTGCCCGGCTCGGCGCCGAGAGCGAGCGGAAACAGGCTGGCGGTCATCAGGGCGAACAACAGCGGTTGCAGCGCATCGCCGCGCCGGGCCCAGACCAGGGCGAGATCGCGATGCAGCTGCGCACGGGCGACGCGCCAGCCCACGCCAGATGCCGGGGGCGAGCCGACGTTCACGCGTGGCCGCCGTGCAGTTCGACCACCCGCACCCGCCCCGGCGGGGCCGCATAGGCCCCGTGGGTGGTAATGAAGGCCGCGCCGCCGATCGCCGTATGGGCGCCGACCATGCGGTCGACCAGGGCGATGCCGTCGAGGTCGAGGTTCGCGTACGGCTCGTCCATCAGCCAGAGCTTGCCCGGATGCAACGAAAGACGTGCGAGCGCCAGCCGTTTGTTCTGTCCGGCGCTCATCCGCCCCGCAGGGGTGTCTTCGTAACCGGCCAGGCCGACGGTGGCGAGTGCCGCTTCGAGCGCGTCGTCCGGCTGCGGCCGGCCCTGCAGCGCGGCGGCATAGCGAAGGTTGTCGAGGCAGCCGAGGTCCGCTTTGTGGCCGAGGCGATGCCCGAGGTAGGCGCAGTGGCGGGCGAGATGGTCGGTGTCGACGGGGGCACCCAGCAGGGTGGCCCTGCCGCCCGTCGCTTCCAGCAGGCCGGCCAGCACTTTCAGGAGCGTGGTCTTCCCGGCGCCGTTGCCGCCCCGCAGCAACACCGCTTCGCCTGCGTCGACGTGGAGGTCGAGCGGCCCGAAGATCGGGTCCTGGTTTCGGTGGTAGGTGAGGCCCTGTGCGACGAGCAGGGCCGCGGGCGCGGAATCCATCGGCGCGGATGCTAGCGGCCGCCGCCCTCGGGTGTCCACGAAGGCGGTCATCCGCGCGCGCGCTGCCGCGTTTCGCTCTGTGATCGGCTCGGCGTTCACGACCGGGCGCTCCGGTAATCATGGAATCCTGTCAAAGGGCCGATACACTCAGCGCGGCTTCAGCCTCCACTCTTCCGCAGGACCCCCCAATGCGATTGCTCCTCCTTGCCGCCGCGATCACGCTGGCGCTGCCCGCCGCCACGCCCGTCGACGCGCGTGGCGACCGTCCCTCGGCCTCGCCAGCCACCGCGGCCGCCACGATCCGCGGGTCCTATATCGTCAGTTTCGATGAGCCGGCGGCGCCGCTTTTCCGCGGCTTCGACGTGACCGATGCGCGCCGCCCGCCGCTGGCGCCGGTGGCCATCGCCCTCACGGGACAGGTTCAATACGACCCCGATCGCCCGGAGGCGGAGGCCTACCTCGCCTACCTTGGATCGCTGCGCGAGCAGCGCCTCGACGCGGCGTCCGCCGCCCTTGGTCGCGAGCTCGTGCCGAAGTTCGTCTACGAGCACGCCCTCAACGGCGTGGCGATCGACCTGACGCCGGCCGAGGCCGAGGCGCTCGCGGCGATGCCGGGCGTGCGCGCCGTCACGCCCGACTTCGAGCGCTTCGCGATGACCGATCGCGGCCCGACGTGGATCAAGGCGCCCTCGATCTGGTCGGGGGGCGCTGGCGTGGCGAGCCGCGGCGAGGGGGTGGTCGTCGGCGTCATCGACTCGGGCGTGAATCCCGGCCACGTGTCCTTCGCGGCGACGGCGGGAGGATTCACCCACAGCAATCCCAAGGGTGCGCTGCTGGGCTGGTGCGCCACGCCGGCCAACGCCGGCACCTGCAACAACAAGCTGATCGGCGTCTACGACTTCCTCGCCGGCGGGTCGAGCGGTACGGCCGCCTTCACGCCCGACCCGGACGGCCATGGTTCGCATGTCGCCGCCACGGCGGTGGGCAATCCCGTCACCAGTACGATCAACGGCTCGGTGGTCGAGCTCAGCGGCGTCGCCCCACGCGCCAACCTGATCGCCTACCGCGCCTGCGGTTCCACCCCGGAGAGCCGCTCCTGCGGAACGAACTCCGGCAGCGCCCTGATTGCCGCCATCAATCGCGCGATCGCCGACCAGGTCGACGTCATCAACTACTCCATCGGAGGCGATGCGGTGAACCCGTGGGCCACCGTCGGCGGGACCGTCAACTCGGACGAGGAAGCGTTCCTCGCGGCCCGCGAGGCGGGCATCGTCGTCGCCGCGTCGGCAGGAAACGACGGTCCTGACCCCGGGCGCCTCAAATCGCCTGCCAACGCGCCGTGGGTGGTCGCCGTCGCCGCCGTCACCCATGACCGCTCTGGCGCGGGCGACCGTCTCGCGGAGTTCAGCAGCCGCGGGCCGGTGACGCCGCTCGGCGTGTTGAAGCCGGATGTCGCGGCCCCGGGCGTGGCGATCCGTGCCGCCGGCCGCACGGGCAACAGCCTGATCGAGCTGAGCGGCACGTCCATGGCCTCGCCCCACGTGGCCGGCGCCGCGGCGCTCCTCGCCGCCGCCCGACCCAGCTGGAATGCCGACCAGATCATCTCGGCGCTGACCCTCACCGCACGATCCTCGGGCATCGTCGAGCGCGGCGGCGGTGCCGCCACCACGCCCCACGACCGCGGCGCCGGCACGGTGGATCTTTCGTTGGCCGCCAACGCCTCGCTGGCCCTCACGGTGCCCGCCGGGGCCTTCCGCAATGCCAGCCAATCCAGCGCGTCCGCGCTGAACCTCCCGACACTCGCCGACGCCAACTGCGTCGAGAGCTGCACCTTGACCCGCACGGTCTCGGTGATGCCCGGTGCCACCGGCGGCCAGTACCAGGTCATCGCGAGCCTGCCGGCCAGCCTGTCGATGACCGCCACGCCCAGTACGTTCACGGTGGCCGCCGGGGGATCGCAGGCGCTGTCCTTCCGCTTCAGTGCGAACGCGCAGAGCGCCTTGAACACGTGGGCCTACGGTGCGGTCACCTTGCGCCGCGTCGGTGGCGGCACGCCCGACCTCACCCTGCCGGTCGCGATCTACCTGTCCTCCGGCGTGGTGCCCAGCCTGCAGGTCCGCACCGTCGGCGGCGATCGGGGCTTCGTCGACTTCAACCTCGATGACCTCGTCAGCCTCGGCAACGCGCGCTTCAGCGTCACGGACCTCGTGGCCCCCGTGACCCAGCAGCAGGGCCTGTTGCAGGACAGTACCAACACCGACCCGTACGACAACCTTTCCGACGGCGTGTTCTTCACCACGCTCCCGGTCAATTTCAACGACGGCCAGACCCGTACCGTGCAGGTGAACGCATCGCTGGCGCCGGCGTCGTCGCCGGCCGCGCAGGATTTCGATCTGTACATCGGCGTCGACCGCGACGGCGATGGCCAGCCCGAGAGCAGCGAAGAGCGCTGTGCCGGGCGGTCGTCGGCCCCGTCGGAAACGTGTTCGTTCACGATCACCCACACGGGCAACAACGTCCCGATCACGGTCTGGGGCCTCGTCCAGAACTGGGCCGCCAGCGCTCCTGGCGCCCGCGATGCGGCCCTGCTCGAGATGGTGGCGATCGACAGCCGGCCGTCGGCGCGCCAGAAGGCCACCGGTCCGGGCCGCGTCCCCGCCAACACCGCGTTCACGGCGCGGGTCGTCTACGACGATCCGACGTTCTTGAACGGGCAGTCGCGATTCGGGCAACTGCTCGTGGACCGCGGGCCCGGTGTCAACGCGCTCCGCCTGCCGTTCAAGCTGACGCGGACTTCCGCGGTCGCGTCGCCCTACGCGCTTTCCGCGGGCGTCGACCGCAGCATCGTGCTCCCGGCGGGTGCGGCACACGAGACCGCCTTCATCGATGTGCCCGCCGGGGCAACGCAGCTGGTCGTCACGACCGTGAGCAGCGCCAACGTCGACCTTTACCTTGCGCACGTCGCGCCGCTGGCGCCGGCTGCCGCCATCCCCTCGATCGCCGCGGCCCCTGCGCGTGGCAGCGCCACCGCCCGCGCCACGACGTCGAGCGGCAACGAGACGATCACGGTGGCGAACCCCGCGGCGGGTCGCTGGTACCTCACCCCGGTCAACGCCTCCGGCGCGACGGCGGCACTCGCCCTCCGGGCCACGATCAGCGGCACCGCCCCCAGCGTCCGTCCGGGCGGCTACTTCAATCCCGAGCGCAGCGGCCACGGGCTCTTCCTTTACCCCGCCGGCAGCGAACTCGCCGGTCTCTGGTACACCTACCTCGCCGACGGCACGCCGACGTGGTACTACCTGCAGGGCGCGGCGCCCGGGGCGAATGGCTTCTGGACGGGGCAGCTGTTCCGCAGCGCGTGGAACGGCAGCGCCAACGTCCTCGTCGAGGTCGGGACCGCCACGGTGAGCCCCACGGCCACCAACGAGTTCGTGTTCTCGTACAACCTCGACGGCGAGACCGGCTCCGAAGCGATGCGCGACTTCGGTGGTGGCTGCCCGACGCTGGGCGGAAGCCGGCTGAACGTCAGCTCGCACTGGTTCAACCCGGCCACGTCGGGTACCGGCCTGAGCGTGCAGATGTTCCCGAACTACGAGTTCTACACCCTGTTCGTCTACGACGGCCTCGGCATCCCGCGCTACCTCGTCGTCGAGCGCCCGGCCTTCGGTGGCGCCACGGCGTCGGCGAACCTGGAGCAGAACAATGGCTTCTGCCCGCTCTGCCCCCGGAACTCGGCGCCCACCCGCGCGGTGATCGGTTCGTTCTCGCGCAGCTTCGCCGGCGGCACGTTCTCGAACATCACCTTGAGCGGCACGTTCATCAACGGGGTCCAGGGCACGTGGTCGGCGAACGAGTCCGTGATCCCGCTCGGGAGCCTGCAGGGCTGCGCGCCCTGACCGGCACGCCGCGCCGCGTTGACGGGCCGCGAACCGCGCTTCGGTAGGATCCGGGTGTCGATACGGAGGCTCCCGCATGCCCGCACGCCGTTCACTGCTCGCGCTCTCCTTGGCACTGGCGGTCGCCTCCGCCGCCGGGGCCGTTGAGACGGTTTCCGCAGGTGAAGCCCCGGCAGGGCGCTCGACCTGGATCGTCCGTTTCGCCGAGCCGGCCCTGGCGTCGTATACCGGCGAGGTGGTCGCGCCGGGTGACGCGTCCCTCGCGGCGACCTCGCCGGTCGCGACCGGTGCCTCGCGTCTCGACATGGCGTCCCCCGCCGTGCAGGCCTACCGGCAAGCCTTGGCGGATCGTCGCGAGGCCCGGCTCGACGTCGCATCGGCCCGATTGGGGCGTCCGCTGGAACCCCTTTTCGTCTACGACGCGGTGCTGAATGGCGTCGCGCTGTCGCTCAGCGCCGACGAAGCCGCCGTGGTCGCGGCCGTTCCCGGCGTCGCCGGCGTGGAGCGCGAGCGCATCGACCGGTTGCAGGACGATGTCTCGACGGCGCTGGTGAATGCACCGGACGTGTGGTCGGGCGCCACCGGCGTGGCGTCCCGCGGCGAGGGCGTGGTCGTCGGCATCATCGACTCCGGCATCAACCCGTCGCATCCCTCGTTCGCCGCGGTGTCGCCCGTGGATGGGTACGTGCATACCAACCCGAAAGGCCGCTTCCTCGGCTTGTGCGCCACGGGCGTGGCGACCTGCAATGCGAAGCTGATCGGGGTCTGGGACATGAGCACCGGATCCGGCGACAGCGAGGCGAACAACGGCGTGGACCGCAATGGCCACGGCACGCACGTGGCCGGTATCGCGGTGGGCAACCCCGTCAACGTCGTCCGCCCGCTTGCCGGCGGCGGCCAGCTGGCTTACGCGATCCGCGGCGTCGCGCCGCGCGCCAACGTCATCAGCTACAAGGCCTGCGAGGGGGAGGACGTGGGTTGTCCCGGCTCGTGGACGCTCGCGGCATTGAACCAGGCCGTCATCGACGGCGTGGATGTCATCAATTATTCGATCGGCGGCAGCAACGCCAGCCCGTGGTCGCGCAGCGATTCGCTCGCCATGCTCGACGCCCGCAACGCGGGCATCGTCGTCGCCGTGTCTGCCGGAAACAGCGGGCCCGACGGTGCCACGGTGCGCAGTCCGAGCGACGCGCCGTGGGTGTTGTCGGTGGCGAACACGACCCACGGTCGCCGCTACGCCAACCGCCTTCGCCTGAGCGGCGGCGGCACGGCTGCTCCGAATGGCGGCGTGATGGTCGGGCAGGGCCTGACCGGCGGCGTCGGACCGGCGCCGCTCGTGCGCGATCCCCAGCACCCGCTGTGCAGCCAAGGCACGGGCGACGTCTCGCTGCCGGTCACCGGGGCGAGCAATCCTTGGCCCGCAGGGCGCTGGAGCGGCCAGGTGGTGGTGTGCGACCGCGGCGTGCAGGCGCGTGTGGCGAAGAGCAACAACGTGCGACTGGCTGGAGGCGCCGGCACCGTCCTCCTGAACAGGGCGGCCGAGGGCGAATCCACGGTGGGCGACGAGCACAGCTTGCCGACCACCCACCTCGGTTGGGCCGATGCGCAGGCCTTGCTCCGGTGGCTCGGCACCGGCAGTGGCCACACCGCGCGGATCGAGGGCATCGCGGTGGAGACGGAGCCTGCGAATGCCGACATCCTCAGCGCCAGCAGCGCACGGGGGCCGTCCATCGTCCTGCCCGGGGTCATCAAGCCGGACCTCGCGGCGCCGGGGAGCAGCATCCTCTCGGCCTCGCACGAGGGCAGCGGCGATGCCGTCCTGTCCGGCACCTCCATGGCATCGCCGCATGTGGCTGGCGCCGCGGCGCTGCTCCGCGGCGCGAAGCCGGCATGGCGCGCCGACCAGATCATCTCCGCGCTGATGGGCACGGCGCGCACGACGGTGACGCGCCGCGCCGGTGGCGAGCCGGTGAGCGGCCACGAGCAAGGCGCGGGGCGCATCGACGTGGCGCGTGCGAGCCGCGCACCGCTGGGGCTTGTGGTGCCCCCGGGGCAGTTCGCGGCCGCCAGTGCTTCACCGTCGAGCCTCAACCTGCCATCCCTGGTGTTCGACGGCTGCGCCCCGGCTTGCCCCTCCCTGACGCGGACGGTCACCGACCTCGTCGGCGGTGGTCGCTACGCGGTCAGCGTCTCCGGCCTCGAGGGCGTCACGCTGACACCGTCGGAGACGACCTTTTCCATCGGTGCCGGCGCCAGCAAGGCGCTGCAGTTCAATGCGCGCGTCGACGACCCCGGTCTCTACGGCCGCTGGTTGTACGGCAGCCTCCGGCTGCTCCGCGAGGGCGCCGGCGCGGACGAGGCATTGACCTGGCCGGTCGCCCTCCGGGCGCCCGTCCCGGGTTTGCCCGGCGCGCAGGTGCGCAGTGTCGACAGTGACCGGGGGGTCTTCGAGCTCTCGCTGCCCGGCCTCGGTCTGGCGTCGCCGGACGCGCGCTTCGCGGGAACGCGCCTGGTCGGATTGACGACCACCCGATACACGCTCGGTGCCGACCCGACGCCCGCCAACCGGTATGACAACCTCGCCACGGGCGTTGGCTGGCACGCGATCAGCGTTCCGGCGCCCGCCGACGGCAGGCCGGCCCGCCATCGCATCGAGGTCGAACTCCAGGCACCCGGGGGGACCCAGGCCGCGCTGATCGTCGGCAACGGCGGTTTCCCGGGGGCGCGCAACCAGATCTGCGAATCGGCGAACCGCTGCGTGCTGGACATCGAGCACAGCGGCGATCCGGCACCCCAGGTCTATTGGGCGATGGTGTGGAACCGGTCGGGGAGCGGAGATTTCACGGTGCGCCACAGCGTCCTGCCGCTGGTACCGGCCGCATCCGGCGAGGTTGCGCGACTGACCGCGACTGGTCCGGGCAATGCCGCGGCCGGACAGGGGTCGATCGTGCGCGTCGCATGGAGCGACCCGACGTGGGCGGTGGGCGAGGTGCGTCGCGGGGCGGTGCTCGTTTACGCGGCGCCCGGCCAGCAACCGATGGGCGCGATACCCTACGCGCTGACGCGGGTCGCCGGTCCGCGCGCGCCGGTGGCGCTGGCGTCGGGACGGGCGGAGACGCTCGGTCTCGCGGCCGGCGAAGCGCACGAGGTGATGTTCATCGACGTCCCCGCCGGGGCCAGCCGGCTCGTGGTCACGACGGCCAGCGATGCCAACGTCGACATCTATCTCGCGCGGCGCCCGGGCCATGGCGGCCCGGGCGTACCCGCGATCCCGCCGGCACCCGCCCGCGCGGAGGCCTCGCACGTGGGCCTCGGCGCGAACGGCAACGAGTCGGTGACGGTGACGGCGCCGGCCGCGGGCCGCTGGTATGTCACGCCATTGAACGCGTCGGCGTCACCCGCGCTGGCCATCGTCACGGCCGTCGTGGACGGCGTGGCGCCGATCGTCCGCCCCGGGGGGTACTTCAACCCGGAACGGTCCGGCCACGGTGTCTTCGTGTATCCGGCAGGAGCCGACTGGGCGGCGCTCTGGTACACCTATCTCGACGACGGGAGCAGCACCTGGTACTACCTCCAGGGGCCGCGCCCGGGCGCGAGCGGCGTGTGGCGCGCCACGATGTTCCGGAGTGCCTGGAACGGGCGCAGCAACACCCTCACGCCGGTCGGCGAGGCGTCGGCCACGCCGACCGGCGCCGATGCCTTCACCTGGACCTGGACCCTCGATGGTCAGACCGGCTCCGAGCCCTTCGTCAGCTTCGGACGCGGTTGCCCGACCCTTGGCGGACTGCAGGTCGACGCCAGCGCGCATTGGTTCGATCCGGCCAGGGCCGGCACCGGGTACAGCGTGCAGCTGTTCCCCGACTACGAGTTCTACGCCGTGTTCGGCTACGACGCACGCGGCGTGCCGCGCTACCTCGTCGCCGAGCGCGGCGGCATCGGCCCGAACAGCGACACGCTTCCGCTTGAGCAGAATGCCGGCTTCTGCCCGCTGTGCGCGCGTTCCGCCCCCCCCGTACGCACCCGCGTGGGAACGCTCGAGCGGCGCTACGTCAACGGGGCCCTGAGCGGCTTCACGATCGACGCCCGCTATGCCGGGGGCGTGCCGGGGACGTGGACGGCGAACGACACGGTGGTCGCCCTCGGCGAGCGGCAGGGGTGCGCGGCGAACTGACGACGAAGGCCCGCTCGCGAAACGCCGGTTCAGTCGTCCTTCGCGGCCTCGAGCACCCACGGCAGCATCGCCGTGGCGACCTCGCCCAGCGCCGCTTCGAAAGCGACGACGACCGACGGCAGTTTCTCGCGTTCCGTGGTCCGTTCGGCGCGGAAGCGACGGCTGTCGATGACGCGGTGCGCGCGCTGGTCCACGAGGGTGGCTTGCAGTTCGACCACGACGGTGGGTGTCTTTGCGTCGTCGACATAGACGGCTTCGAAGTGCCGCAGGTCGAGGCGAAGCAGCAGGTCGGCGCCGAGGCCGTCGGTCGGCCGCACGACGGCGCGGAGGCGGCTCTGGTCGGCGAAAGACCCCACCAGCGCCGACTGCACCAGGTCCGGCGCGCTGTCGGCCCAGATCGCGCCGCTGTAGACCTGCAACGTCGCCGGCCCGGGCCGCACCGCGATGCGGTCGCTGTCGAGCAGGGCGCTCGCTTCCGGTTTGCCGATGGCGAGCGTGCGATCGAGCGTCGGCCAGGCGTCGTGCGCGTTCACCGACACCCGGGGGGCGTAGACGACGAGCTCGGCCCTGTCGCCGAGAGAGAGGCAGCCCGCGAGGAAGACGGCGAGGACGAGGGGCAGGGCGGTTCGGCGCAGGCTCACGGCGTGAACTCCTCGGGTGTGGCGCTGCCCAGCACGAGGCTGGACGGGCGTTCTTCGATCTTGGCGGCGGCGCGGTTCAGCTGGCGGAGGACGCTGCGCAGTTCAGCGAGCGTCGGGCCGATCTGGGTGAGGCCGTCGCGGCTGAACTGCTGCACGGCACCGCGGTTTTCGGCGATCAGGGCATTCGCGTTGCCCGACAGCGCTTCGACCTCGCCCAGCGTCCGATCGAGCGTGGCGAGGATCCGAGGCAGGTCCTTGTCCAGCGCGGCCACGCTGCGGTCGAGCCCGCCCATCGTGGACTCCGCCGTGGCGAGCACGCGGTCGAGCCGTTCCGCCGATGAGCGCGCATCTCGCAGCAGCTGGGCGATCTCGCCACGCTCCGCGGCCAGCGTGCCGGTGACCTGCTCGAGGTTCGCCATCGTCTTCGAGACGTTCTCCACGGTTTCGTCGTTCAACATCCGGTTGATGCGGATGAGCACGTCGCTGGCCGTGGTGGTGATGTCCTCGGAGGAACTCAGAAGCTTGGCGAACGCGGATTCCTGCGCGCTGATCCGCGGCAGGCCTTCCCCCCCGGTGGCCTCCTTCAGCATCGGGCTCTGCGGGCTGCCGCCGCTGAGCTGGATCTGCACCAGGCCGGTCAGGCCGACGAAGGCCAGCTTCGCCGTGGTGTCGGTCTTCACCGGGGTGCCAGCGCCGACGCGGATGCGGGCGACCACCTTGCTCGGGTCGGTGGCGTCGAGCCTGAGCTCGGTGACGTCGCCGACGGCGATGCCGTTGTACTGCACGACACCGCCGCGGGTCAGGCCCGTGACGGCCTCGGTGAAGACGACCTCGTACTCGTCCCATTGGCGGTCGGAGACGGTCTTGGCGGCCCAGAGGGCGAACAGCATCGCCAGCACCGCCACCGCGAGGGTGAAGGCGCCGACCAGCACGTGGTGGGCTTTCGTTTCCATGGTTCAGGCCTCGCGTCGCGCGGCGCGGCCGCGCGGTCCGTGGAAGTACTCCTGCACCCAGGGGTGCTCGAAGCGTTCGATCTCGGCGATCGGGGCGCAGGCGACGACCTTGCGGTCGGCAAGCACCGCCACGCGGTCGCAGATGGCGTAGAGCGTGTCGAGATCGTGGGTGATGAGGAACACCGTCAAGCCCAGCGAGCGCTTGAGGTTGAGGATGAGATCGTCGAAGGCGGCGGCGCCGATGGGGTCGAGGCCCGCCGTGGGCTCGTCGAGGAAGAGCAGCGGCGGGTCCAGGGCCAAGGCGCGCGCGAGTCCGGCACGCTTCTTCATGCCGCCGGAAAGCTGCGCGGGCAGCTTTTCGGCCGCCGTCGACGGCAGGCCGGCCAGGCGCATCTTCATCCAGCACAGCGCGTGCATCAGGTCGTCCGAGAGCGCGTGGTGCTCTTTCAGCGGCACCATGATGTTCTCGAGCACGCTGAGCGAGGAGAACAGGGCGCCGCCTTGGAACAGCACGCCGGTTTGGGTCTCGATGGCGAGGCGGCTGGCTTCGTCGTCGGCCAGCGCGTCGATGCCGAACACCCGCACGCTGCCCGCCTGCGGGCGGCGCAAGCCGAGGATGGCGCGCATCAGCACGGACTTGCCCGAGCCCGAGCCGCCCACCACGCCGACGATCTCGCCGCGGTTCACCGTGAGGTCGACGCCGTCGTGGACCACCTGGCTGCCGAAGGCATTGACCAGCCCGCGCACCTCGATCGCCGGCGTCGAGAAGTCGCAGGGGCGGGGCTTCACCGGGACTTTCGCGGCGCTCACCAACCCATCTCCATGAACCACAGCGCCGCGAAGGCGTCGATGATGATCACCAGCGAGATCGTCTGAACGACGCTGGACGTGGTGCGCTCGCCGACCGATTGCGCGGTGCCTTGCCCCTGCATGCCCTCGAGGCAGCCGATCAGGCCGATCACCAGCGCGAACACCGGAGCCTTGGCCATGCCGGTGAGGAAATGCCGGACCTCCATGGTCTCGTGGAGGCGGGCGATGAACATCTCCGGCGAAATGCCGAGCATCGTCGCGCCGATGGTGATGCCGCCGGCGATGCCGGCCATCATCGCGAGGAAGGTGAGCAGGGGCAGCATGATCAACAGCGCCGCGAGCCGGGGCAGCACCAGCAATTCCATCGGGTCGAGCCCGAGCGTGCGGATGGCGTCGATCTCCTCGCCGGACTGCATGGCGCCGATCTGGGCGGTGAAGGCGCTGGCGGTGCGGCCAGCCAGAAGCACCGCGGTGAGCAGGACGCCGAACTCGCGCAGGAAGCTGATGCCGATCAGTTCGACGACGTAGATCTCGGCACCAAACTCGGCGAGCACCTCGGCGCCGAGGAAAGCCACGACGGCGCCGACCATGAAGCTCAGCAGCAGGACGAGTGGGACGGCGTCGAGGCCGACCGATTCCATGTGGGCGATCGTCGAGGTGATCCGCCAGCGCCGGGGGTTCCAGCCGATGCGCAGGGCTGTCAGCAGCGCCTCGCCGCTGAAGGCGACCAGGGCGATGACCTCCCGCGCATAGTCTTCCACCGTCCATCCAATGCGCGACAGAAGGGCGCGGACGCCGTAATCCTTGACGACGGCGCGCGGCGGGTTGAGGCAAATGCCCTCCACGGCAGCGAAGAGGGGCGCATGCTCGTCCCTTAGTCGAAGCCCTCCGCCCTGATCGAGGCCAGCGTCGCGGACGATCCGCCACAGCAGCATGGCGCCGCTGGCGTCCATCTGGCCGATGTCGCGGGCATCGATCACGGTGCCGCTTCCGACGTCGCGCAGGCCGGGGATTCCCTCGAGGCGCGCCGCGTGGGCCAGCGTCCAATCGCCACCGGCCCGCCAGCAGCCGGGCTGCTCGGGATCGGGGCGCAGGTGCGGCGTCTCGGCCATTCGGCTCCTTCAGGCGGGCAGCAGCATGCAGCTCACGCCGGCGACCGTGAGCGCCACGCCGGCAAGGGCGCGACGGCTCAAGGGCTCCTTCAGCCAGATCCAGGCCAAGAGCAGGATGAAGACCGACGCGCTTTCATTGAGGATAGCGGCCACCGAGGCCGAGGTGAACTTGTAGCCGCCGAGCCAGAACACCATCGACAGGAACTGCCCGACGAAGGCCGCGACCAGCAGCTTCTTCCAAGGCACGCCGGCCAGCGGCGGGAGGGCCGGGCCAAGCCTTCGGCGGAACACGAGGGCCAGCAGCCACAGGCCGAGCACGGCGCCGGTCATGCGCACCGCCGTCACCCACATCAGCGGCTGGGCTTCGAGCGTGCGCTTCACGATGACGATGGCGACGGCCATCAGGAGGATGGCGCAGAAGCCGATCGCCAGCCCCGTCAACAGCGCGCGGCCGCCCCCGGCGTCGTCCGGGCGGCGCTCGGCGACAAGATAGACACCCAGGCTCACGAGGCCGAAGCCGATCATCTGTACGAGGCTGAGGCGCTCGTCCAGGAAGACCACGCTGAGCAGGATCACCGCGGGGCTGTAGAAGTTGCCCAGCACGCCCATGCGCCCGGCGCCGAGCTGGTTGAGCGCCCGGAAGTAGAGGGTGTCGGCGACGGCGATGCCGATGAAGCCACTGAGCAGCGCGAGGCCGATCTGCGAGGCGCTGAAGCTTGGAACAGCGAGGCCGTGGAGCAGCGGGAGGCTGGCGAGGACCATGCCGAACACCAGGCTGTTCTTCAGCAGGTTCAGCTGCAGCGGCGGCAGGGTCGCCCCCAGTTGGCGGTACAGGATCACGCCCACGGCCCAGACGGCCGCGGACAACAACGAGAACAGTTCACCGAGGCCCATGCGCGCATTGTCGTTGATGGGCGTGGCTTTCTGCCATGCTTGCGCGCCATGAGTGCCGCCACCACCCCGTTCCGCCAGCGTTGCAATTTCATCATCGACTTCGCGCGACGCCTGCATGCCTGCGGGATGTCGACCGATCGCCTCGAGGGCGCGGTGCTGACGGTGTCGCGGCGCCTCGGCGTGCGCACCGAGATCTGGTGCAACCCCACCGGCATCATCCTCTCGTTCTCGAGCCCGCAGAAAAGCGATGGCGCCGAGATCACCCGCGTGTTGCGCCTCGCGCCGGGCGACATCAACCTCAAGGCGTTGGCCATGGTCGATGACGTCGCCGAGCGCGTCACCGACGGGCGGATGGAAGTCGACGCAGGGCTCGAGGCCCTCACCGCCCTCGACCGGCCCATCGCGCGCGAGAAGCTGGCGATCACCGTGCTGGCTTTCGGGCTGGCGTCGGGGTCGGTGGCGGCGCTGCTCCGCACGAGTTGGGTGGACGTGGTGGCGTCGGCCCTGATCGGCCTGATGATCGGGCTGCTCAGCGTGGCCTCGGCGAGCCGGCCGCGCCTGCACGAGGCCTCCGATGCCATCGCCGCGCTGCTGGCCACCCTGACGGCTTCGGCCATCGCCGCCTTCATGACGCCGCTGTCGCTGCAGACCGTCGTCATCGCTTCCCTGATCGTCCTGATGCCGGGCCTGATGCTCACGACCGCGGTGGCCGAACTCAGCAGCCAGAACTGGGCTTCCGGCACCGCGCGCTTCGCCGGGGCGACGGTGGCGCTGCTCAAGCTCACGTTCGGCACCGTCGTCGCCACCCAAGCGGCACACGCTCTGGGCTGGCAGCCGCAGTTGATCAGTGCGCCGCAGCTCCCGGCCTGGGCCGAGTGGGCGGGTTTGCTGGTCGGCTCCGCGGCGTTCGCCGTGCTGTTCGGCGCGGCACGTCGCGACTTCCTCATCGTGATGTCCGGTGCGTGGATCGGCTATGGGCTGACGCGGCTCGCCGGACAGATCCCGGGCCTTTCCTCGGAGGCGTTCGCCGGCGGCGTGTTCCTTGCCGGCCTCGGCGTGGCCGTGGTGTCGAATGCGTTCGGTCGCATCTTCCGACGCCCCGGGGCGCTCCTGCGGGTGTCCGGCATCATCCTGCTCGTGCCCGGCAGCGTCGGGTTCCGCAGCCTGAGCTTCGTGCTCGAGCGCGATGTCGTGCTCGGCCTCGACACCGCCGTGGCCGTGTTGAGCGCCCTCATCGCCATCGTCGCCGGCCTGCTCTTCGGCAACCTGCTGGTGCCGCCGCGCCGCTACCTCTGAGAACGACGACGCCGGCCTCGGGCCGGCGTCGCGGGGACGGCGCGGGAGACGCCGCGCCTAGATCGCGAAATCCTCGCGCGTGCGGCCCTTGGCGATCTCCTCGCTCATCCACTTCGGCAGGATGCCGCGGCCCGACCAGGTCTGACCCGTTTCCGGATGCCGGTACTTCGGAGCCACCTTCGTTCCCTTGGTGGTCGACTTGCGCGCCTTCGCCGGGCGCACGGCCCGGGTGGCCTTGACCGCTCCCGCTCCCGCCAGCACTTCATCGAGGGTCCAGCCGTGCTTCTTCGCGACCGCGGCGAGTGCCTTGCGGACCTCGGCGATGGGCGAGCGCTTCGCCAGGGTCTGCTTTCGCTGCTTCGCCCGGGTGATCAGTGCGTCCAGTTCTTTCGGCGACAGCCCTTGCAGGTCGACGGCCATTCGGTGTCCTCGCGGTTAAACGGATTGGGCGGGCCGGAAATCAGCGGCGCCTCGGGATACTAGTCACCCCCGACGCAAATGGGAACGTCGCGACCTGCCGGGTCCAAGGCGGCGAGCGGCCGGGCAAGGACGGCGCGGCGGACGTCGATACTGTGCGGAGCGTCACGAATGACAGCGTTATCATCCGCCATAGTCGCGCCCATCGTGCGGCGCCCGCGTCCCGTCCCCCCGGTCCCGGGGACACGGCCCCCGACACGAACGTGATCCAGCCTTTGCATCGATCGGCGTCCCCCCTTCCGGTGGATCCGGTCGATGCATCGACTCATGGTCCCCCGACGCGGCCTCCTCGCCGTGACGGATTCCCCCCGCAGTGAGCATCGATCAGGAGCACCACGCCCCATGCGTACCGAGGTATTCGACGTCCGTCCACTTGCGAGCCTTCTTGTGCTCGTTCCGCTGCTTGTGCCCTCCGAAGCGGGCGCCCATGGGCTGATGGAGGAGCCAGCATCGCGAAACTGGTTCTGTGGCGCCGTCACCAAGCCCGACCAGGTGGCCAATGGCACCGCCGCCTATCCGGTCTGCCGCGGCGCGTTCGCGTCCGACCCCAATGGCGGCTACTCGTTCATGAGCGTGTTGACCCACGCCCGTGGCCGCGCGGTCGTGAACCCCCTGCCGCGGCACGTTTGCGGCTTCGGCAGCGAGACGTGGCAAGGCGGCGCCACCCCGTGGGACCAGCCCATCGATTGGCCGACCAATGCCATGCAGAGCGGCCGCAACAAGATCACCTGGAACATTTCCTGGGGGCCGCATTTCGATGACACCGAGGAGTTCCGCTACTGGATCACCAAGCCGGATTTCGTCTTCCGGGTTGGAACCCCGCTGAGCTGGAGCGATTTCGAAGCTGCGCCCTTCTGCAGCCTGCAGTACCGCGACAACAATCCCAGCGCGTCGCCTGACGTCGTGGCCCGAAAGGCGGAGCAGCGATTCGACACGTATTGCACCGTGCCCGCGCGCCAGGGGCGCCACGTGATCTACGGCGAGTGGGGCCGCAACCAGTACACCTTCGAGCGATTCCACGGCTGCATCGATGCCGTGTTCAGCGGCGGTGGCAGCGTGCCGGTCGCCCCGGTGGCGCGGATCGGGCGCACGCCGGATTCCGCGGAGGTGCGCGGCAGCGCCACGCTCGCCCTTGACGCCGGGGCCTCGAGCGGCACGAATCTCAGCTACCGCTGGACGGTCTCGCCGAGCAACGCGCTCTATACCCTCGAGAATCCGACCAGCCCGCGGGCGACCCTGCGCCTCGGCGCACCGTCGGCCGCGACGACGGTCACCATCGGCCTGGCGGTGACCGGCGCGGCGGGGACGGACGCCACTACGGCGACCTTCACGCACGTCCCGGTCGCCGGCGTCGTGTGGCAGGACATCGGGGCTTTGGCCGCCACGCCCCGCGAGTTGGCGGCAGGCGATGCGGTGCGGCTCCGCGTCGTGAATCGCGCCGGCGCCGATCTCCATCTTCCGCGCACCCCGATCACGCTGAACGCCGGCACGGCGGCCGGATCGATTTGGCCGGCAACGCTGGCGCAGGCGGTCAACGCCGCTTCGAGTGACCTCCGCGTGGGCGTGCTTCGCAACGGCGAGGTGACGCCCGTGCAGGACGCGACGAGCAACCGCGTCTACGCCCTCGGCGATTCCGGGCTCGTCAGCGCCTTCGTTGAAGTGGTGAGTGCGCCGGTGCCGCCCCCGGGCCAGTGTTCGGTCACCGTGCGTCCCGGACGTGGCCCGTACTGGGCCGGTTTCGACCTTGCGACCGCCAACGCCGAGGTGACGCTGGATTTCACCGGCACCTCGCTCGACCTCGGCCAGGTCAGGCTTGATCCGGGCGTGTTCCAGGCCACCGTTACCGGCCAGCGCATCGTCATGCGCAAGCCCGCCTGGGTGAACGCGAGCACGCCGGGCTATTTCGGCATGAATGCCAACAACTACGCGCCGTTGGCCACGTTCACCGCACCGACCTGCCGCTGAAGCCGCGCCCGCGCACGAGTGACTCGTGCGCGGGCTCGCCGAGGCATGCCTCGGGCCTCAGAGCCCGAGCCGCTCGAACACCTGCTCGCGGCTGAGGTTTTCCGATTCCGCCGCCGCGCGGGCCCGGTACTCGAAGGTGCCGGCGGCGAGGCCGCGCTCGGACACCACCACGCGGTGCGGCAGGCCGATCAGTTCGATGTCCGCGAACATCTGGCCCGGGCGCAGGCCGCGGTCGTCGAGCACCACCTCGACGCCGCGGGCGGCGAGGTCGTTGTACAGCGCCTCCGCGGCGGCGGTGACCGTCGCATCGCCCTTCGGGTTGATCATGCAGACCGCGACGCGCCACGGCGCCATTGCTTCCGGCCAGCGGATGCCGTTGGCGTCGAAGTTCTGCTCGATCCCGGCGGCGACGATGCGCGACACGCCGATGCCGTAGCAGCCCATGTACATGACCTGGGCCTTGCCTTCGGCGTTGAGCACGGTGGCCTTCATGGCCTCGGCATACTTCTGGCCGAGCTGGAACACATGGCCGACCTCGATGCCGCGGGCCAGCTTGATCGTGCCGTGGCCGTCCGGCGACGGGTCGCCCTCGACCACGTTGCGGAGGTCGGCGACGAGCGTCGGCTCCGGCAGGTCGCGGCCGAAGTTGACGTCGGCGAGGTGGAAGCCGTCCTCGTTGGCGCCGACGACGAAGTCCGCCATCGCCGCGACCGTGCGGTCGGCGACGACGGTGATCGGCTGCTTCGGCGCGACCGGGCCCAGGAAGCCCGGCGAGGCCCCGAGATGGGCGCGGATCTCGTCTTCGGTGGCCAGGCGGTAGTCGGCGAGGCCGGCGATCTTCGAGAGCTTGATCTCGTTGACGGCATGGTCACCGCGCACGAGGGCCAGCACGAAGCCGGTACCACCCAGCACCTTGGCGTCGCCGACCACGGCCACCGACTTCACGGTGCGGGTCAGCGGCAGGCCCAGCAGTTCGGCCACGGCCTCGCAGGTCTTCTGCGTCGGCGTCGCGACCTTGCGCATCGCGGCCGTCGCGGCAGGGCGCGGCGCGGCCGGGGCGAGGGCTTCAGCCAGCTCGACGTTGGCGGCGTAGGGCGAGGTGTCGGAGAAGGCGATCGCGTCTTCGCCCGATTCGGCGAGCACGTGGAACTCGTGCGACGCCGAGCCGCCGATGGCGCCGGTGTCGGCGTTCACCGCGCGGAACTTCAGCCCCAGGCGCGTGAAGATACGCGTGTAGGCGTCGTACATGGTCTGGTACTCGCGGGCCATGCACTCGGGGGTGACATGGAACGAGTACGCGTCCTTCATCAGGAACTCGCGGGCGCGCATCACGCCGAAGCGTGGGCGGATCTCGTCGCGGAACTTGGTCTGGATCTGGAAGAAGTTCTTCGGCAGCTGCTTGTAGCTGGCCAGCTCCTGGCGCGCGAAGTCGGTGATGACTTCCTCGTGCGTCGGGCCGAAGCAGTACTCCTGCTGCTTGCGGTCGGTGATCTTCAGCAGCTGGCCGCCGAACTTCGCCCAGCGGCCGGTTTCCTCCCACAGCTCCTTCGGCTGCACGGCCGGCATCAGCACTTCGATGGCGCCGGCGCGCTCCATTTCCTCGCGCACGACGGCCTCGACCTTGCGCAGGGCGCGGAGGCCGAGCGGGGTCCAAGTGTAGAGGCCGGCGCCGAGCTTCTTGATCATCCCGGCCCGCAGCATCAGCTGGTGGCTGATGACTTCGGCGTCGGCGGGGGTTTCCTTGGTGGTGCTGAGGTGGAACTGCGAAAGGCGCATGCGGGTTCGGTCGGAAGACGCAAAGCCGGCATTCTAGCGGGCCGCCAAGGCCCGCGCGCTTCCCGCGCCCACGCGTTGGTGCGGTCAGCCCCCGTTGGCGCAGTACGCGCGCACAGCCTGTTCGGCGAGGCGCTTCTGCTCGGCGCGCTGGGCCGCATCCACCGGCTCCGGGGTTCCATCGCCATCGCGGTCCATCTCGAGCGGGACGTCGGAGTTCAACTGGTCGAGCGCAAGACGCGCGCGCTCGCAGGCCACGCGGTCGTCGGGACGCTGCGGGGCGGCCGGCTCCGGCGCCTTCGTCGCCTCGCTGCCGACGGCCTGGTCGCGGATGCCTCGGGTTTCGTACTTCACGCCCTCGGGCGGCGTCTGGGCGTAGTGCCGGACACCGTTGGCATCGACCCACGTGTAGACCGGATCCTGCGCGTGCAGGGCGGGGGTGGCGGCGAACAGGGCGACAGTGATCAGGCCGGCAAGCAAACGCATGGGGACCGCTCCAACGGGACTCGCTGCATGGTAGCGCCATCCGGGCCCAGCGGGCAGGGCAGACGGTCCTGCGGCTACACTCCGCCCATGGATCCCATCCCCGACGACCTGCCGCAAACCGCCGCGACGCGACCCCGCAGCCGCCACATCTACCTGTTGCCCAACCTGCTGACGACGGCGAACATGTTCGCCGGCTTCTACGCGATCCTGGCCGCCGCGAACGGGAGGTTCGAGGCCGCATGCTTCGCCGTCATCGTCGCCGGCGTGTTCGACGGGCTGGACGGTCGCGTGGCCCGCATGACCGGCACCACCAGCGAGTTCGGCGTCCAGTACGACTCGCTGTCCGACTTGCTGAGTTTTGGCATGGCGCCCGCGCTGGTGATGTACCACTGGGCGCTGGCCCAGCTCGCCCTTGATGGGGACGCCTGGGGCAAGGTCGGTTGGGCTGCGGCCTTCCTCTATGTTGCGTGCGCGGCACTGCGCCTCGCCCGCTTCAACGTGTCGGCCGGCAGTGCTGACAAGCGGTGGTTCATCGGCCTCGCCAGCCCGGCCTCGGCGGGGGCGATGATCAGCGTCGTCTGGTGCTTCACCGAACTCGGCTGGACGGGCGACGCCATGCGTTGGGTGGCCCTGGCCGTCACCACCATTTGCGCCCTCCTGATGGTCAGCCGGATCCGCTTCTTCAGCTTCAAGGGCTGGCCGGGCGATCGCGTGCCGTTCTGGTTCATGGTGCTGGTGGTCGCGGTTCTGGTGGCCCTCCTCATCGACGCGCCGAAGGTCATCTTCGCCGTCGCCCTCGTCTACCTCCTGAGCGGCCCGATCGGCTGGCTGCTGCAGCGCCGCCGCCCGGGAACGGCGTCGACGTGAACTGGTCGCCGCTGCAGCGCCGCGCCCTGGAGGCACTGGGCCACGCGCCGGTCCAGCGGAGGACGGTGCCGGTGCCCGGGATGGCTACGCCGCTGGCCGGCCTCGTCTTGCCGCCGAAACTGCGTGGTGGGCTGGAACGCTGGGTCGGCGCGCTGTGGGGTGAGTGGCCGGCGCCAGCGGGGCGCCCGGCGGACGCCGCCTTCAAACGGGCCCTGTGGCGTCGCGTGCGCGATTGGCGGCGCGGAGGCTGAGGCGTGGCGGCGCAGCTGGCGCAGGCGGTCCAGTTCCGGCCGATGCGGCAGGCCGACGTTCCCGCGGTCGCGGCGATGGAGCAGCGTGCTTACGCCTTCCCTTGGACGCCAGGCATCTTCCGCGATTGCCTAGGGGCCGGCTACGCCTGCTGGGTCGCCGAGTCGGCGGAGGGCCTGATGGGCTACGGCGTGCTCAGCGTCGGTGCCGACGAGGCGCATCTTCTGAATCTTTGCGTCGATCCCGCGTGGCAAGGCAATGGCCTCGGTCGACGCCTGCTCAAGCGCATGGTCGATCTGGCGCGCTGGCATATGGCCGACCGGGTGTTCCTCGAAGTCAGGCCTTCCAACCCGAACGCCATCGCGCTCTATGCCAGCGAGGGGTTCCTGCGGATCGGCCAGCGGCCGCGCTACTACCCGGCGAAGGACGGGCGCGAGGATGCCATCGTCATGGCCCTCGAACTGGTGGCCCCGGGTTCGGCACCGCCAGCCTGAATCAGGCCCAGACCTGGGTGGCGACCGCGGCGAAGTGGAGCGCGCTGCCCGCGAGCACGAAGCCGTGCCAGATCGTGTGCGTGTAGCGGATGCGCCGGCTCATATAGAACAGCGTCCCCAGGGTGTAGGCCACGCCGCCGGAAAAGATCCAGAGCAGCGCCCACGTGCTGAGCTGTTCGGTCATCGGCTTGATCGCCACGACCGCCAACCAACCCATGGCCACGTAGATCAGCGTCGAGAGCAGCTTGAAGCGGCCACGGGTGAGGAGCTTGAACACCACGCCGCCGACCGCCAGCGTCCAGATGGCACCGAACAGCCACCAGCCGCCATGCTCGCGAAGCCCGACGAGGGAAATCGGGGTGTAGGTGCCGGCGATCAGCAGGTAGATCGCACAGTGGTCGAGCACCTTCAGGCGCGCTTTCAGCGCCGTCTTGAAGGGGGCCGCGTGGTAAACGGCGGAGGCGGTGTACAGCAGCACGAGCGTGACGCTGAAGACGATGGCGCTGGCAAGTTGCCAGCCGTCGCCCCAGAGCGCGGCAAGGGTGATGAGCACGGCGCTGCCGATGGCACCCAGCACCGCGCCGGCGCCGTGCGTGATCGCGCTCCAGCGCTCGTCGCGCAGGGCGTGGGCCAGGCCGTGGAGGCTGAGGTCGGTCATGCGCGGCACCCTGCCTGAAACGGATGGAGCCTGCCAGTGCGACTCGAAATCCGCAGGCGCCGGCGTTCAGGCCGGTGCCCGCCGGTCTTCACAGCCGCCCGCGGTTGGCCTTCAGGCCGTCCAGCATCGTCGACCACTCGGCGAGGCGCTTGCGCTCCTGCTCGACGACGGCGGCCGGGGCGTTGGCGACGAAGGTTTCCGAACCCAGCTTGCCGTGGCACTTCGCGATCTCGCCTTCGACGCGCTTGATCTCCTTGTCGAGGCGCACGCGCTCGGCGTCCAGATCCACGAGGCCGGCCAGCGGCACCAGCAGAGTGAGTTCGCCGAGCACCGCGGCCGCGGCGGCCGGCGGTTCGCCCTGCACCCAGTCGATCGACTCCAGCTTGGCGAGGAACGTCAGGCCGCCGGCATGGCGTTCGATTTGTGCCGCATCACCCTTGCCCGCGAGCAGCAGGGGCACGGCCTTGCCCGGCGGCACGCCGAGCTGGCTGCGCACCGAACGCAGGGCGGTGATGGCGGCCTTGAGCCACTCGATGTCGGCGGCGGCGCGGGCGTCGGTGAGTGCGACATCGAAAGCGGGGTAGGCCTGCACGCTGATCGAGCCGCCGGCCAGCCCTAGCTTCGGCGCGACGTGCGACCAGATCTCCTCGGTGACGAAGGGGATCAGCGGGTGCAGCACGCGCAGGCTCTGCTCGATCACGTACAGCAGCGTGTGGCGGGTCGAGGCGATGGCGGCCGCGTCGCCGCCCTGCAGGGCCGGCTTGGACAGCTCGAGGAACCAGTCGCAGACCTCGTTCCAGACGAACTCGTACATCGCCTGCGAGGCGAGGTCGAAGCGGTAGGCCGCGAACTGCGCTTCGACGTCCTTCAGCAACTGCTGCAGGCGGTCGAGGATCCAGCGCTCGGCGTCGGTCGTCGGCGTGGGTACGCCCGAGGCGCTGAACCCTTCCGTGTTCATCAGCACGAAACGCGCCGCGTTCCAGAGCTTGTTGCAGAAGTTCTTGTAGCCCTCGCAGCGGGCGAGGTCGAACTTGATGTCGCGGCCGTGGGTGGCCAGCGAGGCGAAGGTGAAGCGGAGGGCGTCGGCGCCGAAGGCCGGGATGCCTTCCGGGAATTCCTTGCGCGTGGCCTTCTCGATCTTCGGCGCGTCGGTCGGCTTCATCAGGCCGCTGGTGCGCTTGGCGACCAGCGCCTCGATGCTGATGCCATCGATGAGATCGATGGGGTCGAGCACGTTGCCCTTCGACTTCGACATCTTCTGGCCGTCTTTGTCGCGGACGAGGCCGGTGATGTAGACGTCCTTGAACGGCACCTCGCCGGTGAAGTGCTCGGTCATCATGATCATCCGGGCGACCCAGAAGAAGATGATGTCGAAGCCGGTGACCAGCACCGACGACGGCAGGTAGCGGTCGAAGCCGCGCTCGGCCATGGCCTCGGCATTGGGCCAGCCCATCGTCGAATGCGGCCAGATCGCCGAGCTGAACCAGGTCTCCAGCACGTCGCTGTCCTGGCGCAGGGCGACGTCGGCCCCGAGGCCGTGCGTGGCGCGCACTTCCGCCTCGTCGCGGCCCACGTAGAGCTTGCCGGCCTCGTCGTACCACGCCGGGATGCGGTGGCCCCACCAGAGTTGGCGGCTGATGCACCAGTCCTGGATGTTCTCCAGCCAGTGCCGGTAGGTGTTGATCCAGTTCTCCGGCACGAAGCGCACGCGGCCGCTTTCGACGGCATCGAGGCCCTTGCGCGCGAACTCGTCCATCTTCACGAACCACTGGTCCGTGAGGTAGGGCTCGATCACCTGCCCGGTGCGGTCGCCGCGCGGCACCATCAGCTTGTGCGGCTTGGCTTCGACCAGCAGGCCGAGACCGTCGAGCTCCGCCAGCACCTGCTTGCGCGCCTCGAAACGGTCGAGGCCGCGGAAGCGTTCGGGCGCGGCATCGTTCAGGTGCGCCGTGTCGGTGAACAGGTTGATCATCGGCAGGCCGTGGCGCTGGCCGACCGCGTAGTCGTTGAAGTCGTGCGCCGGCGTGACCTTCACCACGCCGGTGCCGAAGGCGCGGTCGACGTAGTCGTCGGCGATCACCGGGATCGTCCGGTCGCAAAGCGGCAGGCGCACCTGCTTGCCGACGAGGTGGGCGTAGCGCGCGTCCTCCGGGTGCACCATCACGGCGACGTCGCCGAGCAGGGTCTCGGGGCGGGTGGTGGCGACCACGAGGTAGTCGCGCGTCTCGCGCAGCGTCTCGACGCCGTCGGCATCGGTTTCCACGTGTTCGTAGGTCGCGTCGACGAGCGGGTAGCGGATCGACCACAGGTGGCCGTTCTCCTCCTCGCTGACCACCTCGAGGTCGGAGATCGCGGTTTTCAGCACCGGGTCCCAGTTGACCAGCTTCTGGCCACGGTAGATGAGCCCTTGCTCGTGCAGCTTGACGAAGGTCTCGACGACGGCCGTGCTCGGCATCGGGTCCATGGTGAACACGCTGCGCGACCAGTCGCCCGAGCTGCCCATGCGGCGCATCTGCCGCTCGATGGTGTCGCCGGACTCCTTCTTCCACTCCCAGACCTTGCCGACGAAAGCCTCGCGGCCGAGGCCGTCGCGGGTTTCGCCTTTCCCGGCCAGGTGCAGGTTGCGCGACACCACCATCTCGGTGGCGATGCCGGCGTGGTCGGTGCCGAGCTGCCAGAGCGTGTCGAAGCCGCGCATGCGGTGGTAGCGCACCAGCGTGTCCATCAGCGTGTGCTGGAACGCGTGGCCCATGTGCAGGGTGCCGGTGACATTCGGCGGCGGCAGCAGGATGCTGTAGGCCGGCTTGGACGCATCGCCCGAGGGCTTGAACAGGCCGGTGCCCTCCCAGTGGGCGTACCAGCGGGATTCGAAGGTGCTCGGCTCGAAGCTCTTGTCCATGCGGCGCGCGACCGGCGTTTCGGGCCGGCCAAAAGGTCGAAAAAGGGCGCCAAGCCTAGCATTCCGGGCCGGGGGGCCGGCAGAGACGGCCGCCCTGCCGTCGCGGCGGCGTCAGGCGATCACCGCCTCACGGACGTACGTGGAAGCGGCCACGCGCGCCGCACGCTCCAGACCGTCCGCGACATCCGCGCGCAAGTCGCGCACGTGCTCGATGCCGACCGAGAGCCGCAGCAGGCCGTCGCGGATGCCGGCGGCGGCGCGGGCCTCGGCGCTCATCGCGGCATGGGTCATGGTCGGCGGGTGGGCCACAAGGCTTTCCACGCCGCCGAGCGATTCGGCGAGGGTGAAGCAGCCGAGGCCGTCGCAGAAGGCGCGAGCGGCCGCTTCGCCGCCGCGGAGTTCGAAGCTCAGCATCGCGCCGAAGCCCTTCTGCTGGCGCGCGGCCAGCGCGTGGCCCGTGTGCGACGCCAGCCCCGGGTAGTGCACCACCGCGACGGCCTCGTGGCCCACCATCAGATCCAGAAGCGCATGGGCGTTCTCTTCATGCACGCGCAGTCGGGCATCCAGCGTGCGCAAGCCGCGCAGGGTCAGGAAGGCGTCGAAGGGCGAGCCGGTGAGGCCCAGCGCGTTCGCCCACCACGTGAGGCGCTCGTGCAGCTCCGGCGTCTTCGCCACCACGGCGCCGCCCACCACGTCGCTGTGGCCGTTGATGTACTTCGTCGTGGAGTGCACGACGAGGTCGGCGCCGAAGTCGATGGGCGTCTGCAGGGCCGGGGAGAGGAAGGTGTTGTCGACCACGACGAGCGCACCGACGCGCTTCGCCGCCTCGGCGACGAAGCGCAGGTCGGTGATGCGCAGCAGCGGGTTCGACGGCGTTTCGATCCAGACGATGGCCGGTGCCGGGTCGAGGGCGGCGGCGAGGGCGCGCGGACACGTGAAGTCGATGGTGACGAGTTCGAAGGCGCCCTTCTTCGCCAGCGCGTTGAACAGGCGCCAGCTGCCGCCGTAGGCGTCGTGCGGGACGACGAGGCGCTGGCCGGGTTCCAGGAGGCTCAGCACCAGGGTGATCGCGGCCATGCCGGTGGCGGTGACCACGCCGCCGGCGCCCCCTTCCAGTTCGGCCAGCGCGTCGCCGAGCAGATCGCGCGTCGGGTTGCCGCTGCGCGTGTAGTCGTAGCGACGCTTCTTGCCGAAGCCTTCGAAGCTGAAGTTCGACGACAGCACGATCGGCGGGACCACCGCGCCGTAGGCGGTGTCGCGGTCGATGCCGGCGCGGACGGCGCGGGTGGCGGATTCGAAGGGGTTCATGCGTGGGCCTGCGGCGAGGAAAAGAGGGACGAAGAAGGAGGAACGCGTTCCGACGAAACCGGCGGGCTCGGCGAAACGAGCGCGAGCGCCAGCAGGCGGCCGATCTGCTCGGGCTCCTTGAGGAAGGCGTCGTGGCCGTAGATCGAGCGGATCACGTCGAGACGCGCCGGGCCGGCGAGCTGGCACGACAGGCGCCGCAGGTCGTCGAGCGGGACGAGACGGTCCTGCTCGACGGCGATCACGGTGGTCGCCGTGGTGATGCGCGACGGGTCCACGCGGTGCTGGTCGATCGACTCGGACAGGCGTCGGAAGGCAATCGGGCTGAACACCGCGGCGAAGCGGGAGCCGGCGGCGTCGAGGTAGTCCTGCGCGGCGCAGCGCAGGCGGTCGCCCTCCCAGGTCGGCTCGGCGTCGAAGCGCGCCGCGAATTCCTCCGGTGTGCGGTAGCTGAGCATCGCGAACTGGCGGGCGAGGGCGACGGCCTCCGGCCCGTCGCGGCCGAGCTCCAGCACGCGACGCTGCAGGGCGCGCCAGGCCGCCGCATACGGGTCGGCGCGGTCGGCGCCGCTGATGATCACGAGGCGCTCGACGAGGCCCGGGTAGCGCTCGGCGAAGGCGAGGCCGACCATGGCGCCGTAGCTGCTGCCGACGATCGATGCGAGGCGGGCGATGCCGAGGTGGTCGAGCAGCACCGCCAGCGCATCGGCCTGGTCGGCGCTGCTGATGGGGGCGTCGAGCGTGCCGTCGCGGCCCACCCAGTCAAAGCTCAGCACCCGGCATCGGGCCAGGTCGAAGGGGCGGCCGGAGCCCACCTGCACCTGCCACCAGCCTTCAGGTTCGTCCTGGCGCACTGCGGCGACGTGGCGCGTGGCCGAGATGCCGCCGAGCACGGCATGCACCGGCGTGCCTTCGGCACCGACGAGGCGCCAGCGCAGGTTCACGCGCTGCAGCCCGGCGTGGCGCAGCGACAGGGCGCTGGCGAGGACGCCGTCGGTGGCGGAGGGAGTGGCCGCGCGACAGACCGGTTCGTCGTGGGCGGCTTCGGCAAGGGTGATGGCGGACATGGCGGGCTCCGGTGCCCATCCCCCCGCGGCGGCCGGCGACGGCCATCGGGAGTGCCTGCCTGCAGGCTCCCTGACGACCCATCGACCGGCATTGGCCCAAAGGCCTCGCCGCAGGCGTTGGCAGCGCGCCGCCGCGGGATGCGGTCGGTGCTTGCCCCGGCGTCGTCGGGCCTGTCCCTCAGCCGGTCTGGATGGTGTGTGTCGCCATCTTGGACCGGCTTGCTGGAGTTGTCATCCCTTTATCGCGATGAAGAGATATGAATTTTCGGCATCACGCCGGATAACGGGGCCAGTGCTCAGGCGGCCTTGCCGGAAGGCACGGTCGGCGAGGCCGCATCCAGCGACGCCAACCACTCGTCGTCGGAACCGTCGTTGACGCCTTCGAAGAGGATCGTGCTGAGGTAGCGCTCGCCGGTGTCCGGCAGCATGGCGAGGATGACCGAGCCGGCCGGCGCCTCGTTGGCGACCTGCAGGGCCGCGGCGAGCGTGGCACCGGCGGACAAGCCGACGAAGACGCCTTCCTCGGCCGCGAGGCGGCGCGCGGTATCGCGGGCCACGAGGTCCTCGATCGGCTTGATGTCGTCGACCACGCTGCGGTCGAGCACGGCCGGCACGAAGTCCGGCGTCCAGCCCTGGATCTTGTGCGGCTGCCATTCCTTGCCCCCCAGCAGCTGCGCGCCCGCGGGCTCGGTGCTGACGATCTTGACGTCCGGACGCGCCAGCTTGAGCGTCTGGCCGACGCCGGTCAGCGTGCCGCCCGTGCCCCAGCCGCTCACGAAGTAGTCGAGCCGCTTGCCGACGAAGTCCTGAAGGATTTCCGGGCCCGTGGTGTTGCGGTGCCACGCGGGATTCGCCTCGTTCTCGAACTGGCGGGCGAGGAACCAGCCGTGCTTCTCCGCGAGTTCCTTTGCCTTGCGCACCATGCCGCTGCCGCGTTCGGCGGCGGGGGTCAGGATCACCTTCGCGCCGTAGGCGCGCATCAGCTTGCGACGCTCGACCGAGAAGGTTTCCGTCATGACGGCGACGAACTTGTAGCCGCGTGCGGCGGCCACCATCGCCAGCGCGACGCCGGTGTTGCCCGAGGTGGCTTCCACGATGGTGTCCCCCGGCTTGAGCAGGCCCTTCTTCTCCGCGTCGAGGACGATGGCAAGGGCAAGGCGGTCCTTGACCGAACCGCCGGGGTTGAACGCTTCCACCTTCACGTACAGCTCGACGTGTTTCGGTGCGATGCGCGGCAGGCGGACGATGGGCGTGCGCCCGATGGTGTCGAGGATCGAGTCGTAGAGGGCCATGGCGGTCTCCGTAGGGGCTAGGCCGCGCGGGTGATCGGCGCGGTGTCGGGAAAGGCGAAGGGCGGCGGCAAGTCCTTCGGAACGTCATCGGCCGCGGGGATGTCGGCCGGCGCGGGGCCGAACCAGTGCAGCGAGCGGGCAAGGGCGGCGACTTCGCCGAGGATCAGCAGCGCGGGCGAGCGAACGCGTTGGTCGGCGGCGCGTTCCGGCAGATCGGCGAGCCTGCCGAGCACGACACGCTGGTTCGCGCGGCTGCCGTTCTCGATCAAGGCGAACGGGGTCGTCGGTGCGCGTCCATGGGCGATCAGGCGGTCGCGGATGGTGTCGAGGCCGTGCACGCCCATGTAGACGGCCAGCGTCTGCCGCTCCTGCGCGAGGGCGGCCCAATCGAGCGTGTCGATCGAGTTCCGGCAGTGTGCGGTGACCAGCCGCACCGACTGCGCGTGGTCGCGATGCGTGAGGGGAATGCCCGCATAGGCGCCACAGGCGACGGCCGCGGTGATGCCGGGCACGACCTCGAAGGGGATGCGTGCGGCGCGCAAGGCTTCCAGCTCCTCGCCGCCGCGCCCGAACACGAAGGGATCGCCTCCCTTCAGGCGCACGACCGTTCGCCCGGCTTTGGCGTGCTCGATCAGGAGTTCGTGGATCCGTTCCTGCGTGGTGTGATGGGTGCCAGCCTCCTTGGCCACCTCGATGCGTTCGGCGTCACGGCGCGACAGCGCCAGCACCTCGGCACTGACCAGACGGTCGTGGAGCACCACGTCGGCCTGGTTCAGAGCCCGCAGCCCGCGGAGGGTCAGCAGCCCGGGGTCGCCGGGGCCAGCGCCGACGAGGATCACGCGGCCGCGCGGCGTGGCGTCCTCGGCCAAGGCCTCCTCGAAAGCGCGCTCGGCGGCAACGGCGTCGCCGTGGCGCAGGGCGTCGGCGGCCGGGCCGCGGATCAGCGATTCGATGACCTGCCTGCGGCGTGCCGTCTCGGGAAACCGCCGGCGCAGCGCGTCGCGCTTGCCGCCAAGCCAGTTCGCCAGAAGGCCCAGCGCGGGGTCGAGTTCCGCTTCCAGTGTTTCGCGGAGCCAGCGGGCGAGCATGGGGGCTTCGCCGCGGCTGCTGATGGCGATCTGGATCGGCCCGCGTTCGACGCGCGCGGGGACTTGGAAGCTGCAACGGGGTGCGTCATCAACGACGTTGACCCACAGTCGACGCGCCTCGGCCTCGCGGGCGACGGCGGCATTGACGTCCGCATCGTCGGTGGCGGCGATCACCAGCCAGACGTCGTCGAGCCATTCGGGGTGGAACAGACCCTCGCGATGGGCGAGGCGTCCCTCGGCCACCGCGCGGGCCAAATCCGGCAGCAAGGCGGGGGCGCCGACCACCACATCGGCGCCGGCCTCCAGCAGGGCCTCGGCCTTCCGCCGTGCCACCACGCCCCCGCCAACCAGCAGCACGTGGCGGCCGGCAAGGTCGAGAAAGGCGGGAAACAGCGGGGCAGGCATGAGCGTGCAGGCAGGGGAAGTCCGGACGAGCCACGCTAGGGCGGGCTCCGGGGTGGCGGGAAATGCCGAGCGGACCGGTTCATATAACGTGCGGTTATCAGGATTCGCTGGACGGCTCGAATAATTTATCGTTTCATCGCGATGAACGGATGGACTTCCGGCGCGACGACGTCGCCGGCCCCGGACCCCGTTTTTTTGCCCCATGACCCTGACCCAGCTTCGCTACCTCATTGCCATCGTCGACGCCGGCCTGAACATCACCACGGCCGCCGACAAGGTCCACGCCACCCAGCCCGGCATCTCCAAGCAGCTCAAGCAGCTGGAGGACGAGCTCGGGTTCCTGTTGTTCCAGCGCAAGGGCCGCAGCCTCGAATCGATCACCGAGGCCGGGCAGGTGGTCCTCGCGCATGCCCGCCGCGCCGTCGCGGAGGCCGCGAACATCCGCGCTTTTGCCGCGAACCAGCGCGGCGAGGCGGTCGGCACGCTGCACATCGCCACCACGCACACGCAGGCGCGCTTCGTATTGCCCGCCGCCATCGGCGCGCTGAACCGGGAGTACCCGCAGGTCGGCGTGCAGCTGCAGTCCCTGGCGGACAACGACGTGTTGCCGCATCTCGCCAAAGGCAACGCCGACATCGCCATCGTCAGCAGCGTCGGCAGCGTGCCCGCCGGTGGCCATGCGATTCCGCTGTACCGCTGGCGTCGCATCGTCGTGGTGCCGAAGGGGCATGCGCTGGCGCAACTCGGCCGTGCGCCGACGCTGGAGGACCTCGCCGCGCATCCGCTCGTGAGCTACCACAGCACCAGCCAGCCCGAGAGCTCGCTGCGCCGTGCCTTCAGCGATGTCGGCCTGAGCCCGACGGTGGCGATGACCGCGCACGACGCCGACCTGATCAAGACCTACGTGCGGGCCGGGCTGGGCGTCGGCATCCTTGCGGAGATGGCCGTGAGTTCGGTGTTCGACAGCGACCTCGCGGTGCTGGACGCGCCCGAGGTGTTGCCGGAGTGCACTGCCTGGGCCGTCGTGCCGAAGGAGCGGGTGCTGCGCCGTTATGCGTTCGACCTGTTCCGCCACGTCGCGCCACAGCTCGACCGCCATGACCTGCAGCGCGTGCTCGGTGGCCACCAGGAGTCGGTGTGGCCGACCCCCCCGAGCTGGGTGGAGCTCAGCCAAGCGATCACGAACTGAGCGCCCGCCCGGCGTTTATCATCCGGGGCCGGCATTGCGCCGGCCTTTTCTTTTTCCCGAGTCTCGCGATGCCCATCGACACCAAGCTGCCGAAGGTCGGCACCACCATCTTCACCGTCATGAGCGTGCTCGCCGCCGAGCACGGGGCGGTCAACCTCGGGCAGGGCTTCCCCGATTTCGAGGTGCCGGTGCCGCTGCGCGATGCGCTGGCCCGCGCGATGGCCGACGGCAAGAACCAGTACGCCCACATGGCCGGTGTGCCGCCCCTGCGGAAGGCCATCGCCGACAAGACGCTGCGCTGCTACGGCCATCGCCCGGACCCGGAGACGGAGATCACGGTGACCTCGGGCGCCAGCGAGGCGATCTTCGATGCCATCGCCGCGGTGGTCCGGCCGGGCGAGGAGGTGATCGTGCTCGACCCCTGCTACGACTGCTACGAGCCGGCCATCGACCTCGCCGGCGGTCGCGCCGTGCACGTGCCGTTGGATCCCGCCACATTCGCGGTCGACTGGGCCGCCGTTCGCGCTGCCGTGACGCCGAAGACGCGGCTGTTCATGTTCAACACGCCGCACAACCCGTCGGGCGCGATGTTCGACGCCAACGAGATCGCCGAGCTGAAGCGCTTCGTCGCCGATTTCCCGCACGTGCTGCTGCTGTCGGACGAGGTCTACGAGCACATCGTGTTCGACGGCCGCATCCACGAGAGCGTGCTGCGCTACCCGGAGCTCGCGGCCCGCGCGTTCGTGATCAGCAGCTTCGGCAAGACCTACCACTGCACCGGCTGGAAGGTCGGCTACTGCGTGGCGCCGGCGGCGTTGACCGCCGAGTTCCGCAAGGTGCACCAGTACAACACCTTCTGCACCTTCGCCCCGGCGCAGTGGGCGTTCGCCGAGATGATCGAGGCGCACCCCGAGCACTACGAGGAACTCGGCGCCTTCTACCAGGCCAAGCGCGACCGCTTCGCGGCGCAGCTGGCCGGCACGAAGCTGAAGGCCCTGCCCGTGCCGGGCGGCTACTTCCAGCTGGTGGATTACTCGGCGGTGAGCGATCTCGACGACCTCGCCTTCTGCCGCTGGCTCACCATCGAGAAGGGCGTGACCGCGATCCCGCTCTCGCCGTTCTACGAAACGCCGCCGAAGGGTCAACGCCTCGCCCGCCTGTGCTTCGCCAAGAACGAGGCCACGCTGGATGCCGCCATCGAGCGGCTGGCCAAGCTCTGAGGCCGCATCGATGAGCGATGCCGCGTCCTCGAACGGCCCCGACCGCGACCTCCGCGTCGCCCTCGTGCAGGGCGACACCCGCTGGCATGACCCGGCGGGCAACCGCGCCTACTACGGCGGGCTGATCGCCCCGCTGGCCGGCCGCACCGACATCGTCGTGCTGCCGGAGACCTTCACCTCCGGCTTCAGCAACGAAGCGCTCGCCAGCGCCGAGGACATGCACGGCCCCACGGTCGCCTGGATCGTCGAGCAGGCGAAGGCGCTCGACGCCGCCGTGTGTGGCAGCGTGCAGCTGCGCGTCGACGGCGCGCAGGCCGAATCGGAAGGCATCGCGCCGGGCGTCTACAACCGCCTGCTGTTCGCCACGCCGGACGGTGCGCTGGTGCACTACGACAAGCGCCATCTGTTCCGCATGGCCAAGGAGCACGAGCGCTATGCCGCGGGCGGCCAGCGCGTGTTCGTCGAGTGGCGCGGCTGGCGGATCTTCCTGCAGGTCTGCTACGACCTGCGCTTCCCGGTGTACATCCGCAACCGCTTCGACGTGACGCGTCCCGGCGCCTTCGACTACGACCTTGCGCTGTTCGTCGCCAACTGGCCAGCGGCCCGCGCCTACCCGTGGAAGACGCTGCTCCGCGCCCGTGCCATCGAGAACCTCGCCTGCGTGATCGGCGTGAATCGCGTCGGGACGGACGGCAACGGCATCGCCTACAGCGGCGATTCCGCGGCGCTGGATCCGCTGGGCCAGCCGCTCGTCGAGGGCGATGCCGAAGTCCGCGTGCTGGAAGCGACCTTCAGCGCCGAGCAGCTCCGCGGGCATCGCGAGCGATTCCCGGCGCAGCTGGATGCGGATGCCTTCGACCTGGGGCCATAGGACGGCCCTTGCCGTAGCGGCATGTCAACGCCATTTGCCCCGGCGCGTTTCTCTTGGATTGCCATCGCTTTCCGGAGCCCTGTGATGCGACCCTTCCTTGCGATCGTGGTGATGTTCGCCCTGACCGCTGGGCTTCTCCTTCCCGAGTCCGGTCGGGCCCAAGTCCGCCCGGCTTGGGTGACGCCGCCGGTCGCCTCGCCCCTGGTGGAGTACCGGCAATTCGACAGCGCCGTGGCCAGCGGTCCGATCAGCTACCACGTCTACTTACCCGCGGCGTACGCGGCGCAACCGTGGCGCCGTTTCCCGGTGGTGTACTGGCTGCATGGGAGCGGGACGCCGACGGAGGGCATCGCCACCGTGGCGTCGCGTTTCCACGAGGCCATCGCCGGGGGACGGATTCCCCCCCTCATCGTGGTGTTTCCGAACGGCTTGCCCTACGGGATGTGGTGCGACGCGCGGAGTGGGCTCCAACCCGTGGAATCGGCGCTGGTCCACGAGCTGGTTCCCGTGGTGGACGGCACCTTCCGGACGCTTCCCGAGCGTCGTGGGCGCCTGCTCGACGGTTTCAGCATGGGCGGTTACGGCGCCGCTCGCTTGGGTCTCCGCTTTCAAGGCGTTTTCGCCGGCTTCTCGATGCTGGGTGCGGGGCCGCTCCAGCGCGATCTGCTCGAGGACCGGCCCGGCTTGCAACCGATCGAACTGCGCCGGCGCATCCTCGAAGAGGTGTATGGCGGCGATCCCGCGTACTTCGAGGCGCAGAGCCCGTCTACGCTCGCCGCGGCCAGCGTGGCGTCACTGGAGCGGCATCCACCACGCATCCGGCAAGTGATCGGGACCCAGGATTTCACGCTGCAGGGCAACCGGGACTTCCACGCGCGCCTCACCCAGCTCGATATCGCCCACGAGTACATCGAAGTGCCCGGGGTCGGGCATGTGGTGCCAGGCTTGATGGAGGCGCTGGGCGATCGCTTCTGGGCTTACTACCGGGACGCCTTCCAGTCGCTCGATCCCCAAGGGTTCGCCAGCCACGACTACAGCGGCAACTGGTACGTGCCAGCGAACAGCGGCTGGGGGTTGGCCATCCAATCCTACGGGGGGCAGGTGCTGGTGCTCGGCTTCATCTTCGTGGACGGGCAGCCGACCTGGTTCTTCCTGCAGGAGCGTTGGTCGTCCCCGGACGTGCTGCAAGGCGCCGTCTGGCGCCGGACGAACCCGGGCGCGTGGGGCACGCCGCAATTCGTGCCGGAGGAGCAGCGTGATGCCACGATCGGCACTTTGCGGCTCGAATTCACGGCCCGCGACACGATGGAACTGTCGGCGACCGTCGCTGGGCGGCTGGTGCGGGCGAGCCTCGTCCGCCTGGAGTGACGCTAACCCGGCGCGCGTTGCGCCGCGCTACACCCACGCCGCCAACACCACCCGCTTGCCGTACTTCAGCTGCTCGTAGCCGTTCTCCGGCACGGGCAGCAGTTCGACCTTCGAAAAGCCCACCTTGCGCAGGATGAAGTGCAGCGCCTCGAGGCTGGGGATCAGGCTGATGCCCAGGGTCGACGCTTCCGGGCCGTGCGTTTCGTCGGTCTCGTCGACGATAACGAAGCTGCCTTCGATCGGCTTCACGAAGCGGTAGCTGCCGTAGTCGACGACACCGGTCTGGCCGGGGGCCACCTGCGTCTCGATCAGGCACAGACGCTTGCAAAGCGCCCGGGCCACGCGCAGGGCGCCGACCGGATTTTCGAGGTGGTAGAGCAGGCCGAAGCAGAGCACGAGGTCGTGCGTGCCGACGATCGCCGCGGAGAGCCCGTGGACGTCGCCGCGCGAGAACGCGACGTGTTCGGTGCCGGTGGCCGAGGCGATCAAGCGCGCGTCTTCGACGTGCTGCTGCCGCGCGTCGATGCCGTGCACGCTGCCGAAGCCGAACTCGCGGAGCTTCAGCGAGAACCAGCCCTGGTGGCAGGCGAGGTCGATCGCACTGGCCCGCGAGGCGCCCTCGGGGAAAGTGGTCCGCAGGGCTTCCTCCGCCATCGACCAGCGCGTGTCGTGGATGGCGAGGATGTCGGGCGCGTGGGCGCTCCCCGTCACCGCGCCGGAGGGCAGGGTGAAGCGGTAGAACCAGTCACGCGCGAGGACGTCGGCCTCGAGGCCGCGGGGGTCGGGGGCCGTCGTCATGGATCAATCGATGTCGGGAGCGCCTTCGGGAATCCGCGGGCCGTGGCCGCCACGGCCGGGCTTGCGCTGGCCGCCGCGCGGTGCACCGCCACCCGGACCGCCGGGACCCCGCGGGCCACCGCCGCCCGGACCGCGGGCGCCCTGTCCGCCGCCACCGGGGCCGCGCGGGCCTCGGCCGGGACCGCCCTCGCCACGCGGGCCGCGGCCGGGGGCGCCGCCTTCCGGACGGGGGCCGCGGGCGAAGCCGCCATCGCCGGCGGGCTTGCCGAACGGGCGATCACCGCGAGGCTTGCGCGGCGGCGCCACCTTCGACCCGGTTTCCACGCCTTCCGGCACGTACCAGCTGCGGAACGCGCCCGAGGCGCTGTCCACGCCGCCCGCCACGGCTTTCGGGCCGCGCGGCTTGCCGGCGTAGGGCTTGCTCTGGCTCGGCTTGGCCGGGCGGTCGCCCCAGGGCTTGCCGGCGCCGGCGGCGCGTTCGCCGAAGGGCTTGGCGCCCGGAGCGCCGTCAGGCTTCTTGCCGAACGGCTTCTTGCCGAAGGGCTTGCCGGCACCGCGCGGGCCGCGGCTCTCGGCCGGCGCGTCGCTGCCCATCGGGCCGACGAAGGCCTTGGCGCCCCTCTTGCCGTAGACCTTGCCGCCGGGCTTGCCGCGGCCGCGTGCCGGGCGCTCCTCGCGGATGTGGTCGAAGCGGCGCAGCTCGCGTTCTTCCTGGTCCAGCGCACCGTTGACGTACGACGGGCCACGCTGGTCGCGACGGACTTCGATGGCCTGCTTGCTGGCGCGGCGCTGGCCGATCACCGGCTGCAGCGTCAGCACCGGCGCCTGGTCGGCGAGCTTGAACTCGCGACGCAGCGCTTCGACCTGATCGGCCGGCATCTCGACGCTCTGCCCGCGCAGCAGCTCGCGCGGCAGGACGACGTTGCCGTAGCGCACGCGCTTCAGGCGGGACACCTGGAAGCCCTGGCTGTCCCAGAGGCGGCGTACCTCGCGGTTGCGCCCTTCCTTGATGACGACGCGGAACCAGGCGTGCGAATCGCTGCTGCCGATGGCTTCGATCTCGTCGAATTTCGCCGGGCCGTCGTCCAGCTGCACGCCGCGCTTCAGGCGCTCGACGACCGCTTCCGGCACTTCGCCGTGGATGCGGCAGACGTATTCGCGCTCGACCTCGCTCGACGGGTGCATCAACGCATTGGCCAGCTCCCCGTCGGTGGTGAGCAGCAGCAGGCCGGTGGTGTTGATGTCGAGGCGGCCGACGGCGATCCAGCGCGCGCCCTTCAGGCGCGGCAGCGCTTCGAAGATCGTCGGGCGACCCTCGGGGTCTTCGCGCGTCGTGACCTGGCCTTCGGGCTTGTTGTAGAGCAGCACCGCCGCAGGCTCGGTGAGCGCGGTGGCCATGAAGGTCTTGCCGTCGAGTTCGATGCGGTCGCCGCCCTTGACGATGCGGCCGAGCTCGGCGACTTCGCCGTTGACGCGGACTTCGCCGCGGGAAATGCGCTCTTCGAGCGAGCGGCGCGAGCCGAGACCGGCCTGGGCGAGCACCTTGTGCAGGCGTTCTTCGATGGCGGGGGCGGCAGCGGCCGCGGTGGACTCGCGCTTCAGCGAGAGGGTCTTGCGTTGGGTGTCTTTGCTCATCGGGCTCAAGGCGTGCGGTCGGAAGCCGCGTCGTCGCTCTCGTCAGGGGTGGGGTCGGACGTCGTCACGACGTCATCAGTGGCGCCCGCGTCATCGGCGACGGGGGCGGAGTCATCGGCCGCGGCGGCGTCGGTGGCCACCGTGGCTTCGGATGCGGCGGCCGCGAGGGCCTGCACGGGCAGGGGTTCCTCGAGGGGCAGCTGCGGTTCGAGTTCGCCGAGGTCGCGGATCTCCGACAGCGGCGGCAGTTCATCCAGCGACTTCAGGTTGAAGTAGTCGAGGAACAGCTTGGTCGTGCCGAACAGGGCGGGCCGGCCCGGCACGTCGCGGTGCCCGACGACGCGGATCCACTCGCGTTCCTCGAGCATCTTGATGATGTTGGCGTTCACCGCCACGCCGCGGATCGCTTCGATTTCACCGCGGGTGATCGGTTGCCGGTAGGCGATCAGGGCGAGGGTTTCCAGCGTCGCGCGCGTGTAGCGCTGCGGCCGCTCGGCGAACATCCGCGCCACCCAGGGCTGCACGTCGCGCTGCACCTGGAAGCGGAAGCCCGAGGCCACCTCGACCAGCATCACGCCGCGGGACGCGCAGGCGGCCTGCAGGGCCTCGATGGCCTGCTCGATGCTGCCGCGCGGCGCCGGCTGGTCTTCGGGGAACAGCGCGTAGAGCTGGGCGACCGTCATCGGGTGCGTCGAGGCCAGCACGGCGGCCTCGACGATGCGCTCGACGAGGCGGTTGTCCGACAGTGGCGCCTCCTTGGGCGGCGACTGCAGTTCGAATTCGACCGGGGTGTCTTCGGTGCTCATCGGGTTCGGCAAAAGGGAGGGATCAGGCCGGCTCGAGGCCGCTGTCGCCGTCGGTGGGCAGCGCGGAGGGCGCTTCCGCGCCCGCGTCACCGCGGGGGTCGTTGTCGTCCGGGCGGCTGTCGTCGCCGTTGGCCGGGCCGCCGTCCTTGTCCAGGCGCTCGGACAGGGCGCGCACGTAGATCGGGGCGAGCGGGCTTTCCTGCACGATCTCGATCAGGCGCTCCTTGGCCAGTTCGAGGATGGCGAGGAAGTTCACCACCACGCCCAACCGGCCTTCCGCGGCGACGAACAGGGTGCTGAACTCCGTGAACGTGGTGGCCGAAAGCCGGCCCAGCACCTCGCCCATCCGCTGGCGGACGCTGAGCGCCTCGCGCTTGATGGCGTGGTGGCTGAAGAGCTCGGCGCGCTTCATGACGTCGCGCAGGGCGAGCAGCATCTCGCGGAGGTCGACGGCCGGCGGCTCGACGCGGGTCTGCTTCTCGCCGGGGTCGGCGTGCACCACGACGGTGTCGCGCTCGAGGCGGGGCAGCGTGTCGATGTCCTCGGCGGCCTTCTTGAAGCGCTCGTACTCCTGAAGGCGGCGGACCAGCTCGGCGCGCGGGTCGGCTTCGACCCCCTCTTCGCTGGGCGGGCGGGGCAGCAGCATCCGCGACTTGATCTCGGCCAGGATCGCGGCCATCACCAGATACTCGGCGGCGAGCTCGAAGCGCAGCTCCTGCATCACGTCGATGTAGCCGATGTACTGGCGGGTGATCTCGGCGACCGGGATGTCGAGGATGTCGAGGTTCTGCCGGCGGATCAGGTAGAGCAGCAGGTCGAGCGGCCCTTCGAACGCCTCGAGGATGACCTCGAGGGCATCCGGCGGGATGTAGAGGTCCTGCGGCATCTGCAGGATCGGCTGGCCGTGGACGAGCGCCAGCGGCATCTCCTGCTGCTGCGGCGGCGGCGGGAACGCGCCGGCTGCGACGGTCGTCGCGTCGGCCAGCAGGTCTGCGCTGTGGCCCGGTGCCGGCGTGCCGGTCACGGGGTATGTCCTGCGGTGTGGACCACGGAGTCTCCGGGGTGCGGGAACGGCATCCGGTGCGACGTGGCCTCAGGCCAGGTCCACCGGTTGGAAGCCCTGGCGCACCACGTCGGGAGCGGGCAGGGTGCAGTCGATGATGCTCGTGGGGCCGGGAGCGCAATGGCCTGCATCCAGCATCACGTCGACCGCGTGCAGCCAGAGGTCGGCCACCTCGTCGGCCTCGTGGCCGAGGAAGGGCGCCTCGTCGGCGTCCATGTCGGGCGACCGCAGCGTGGTCGACAGCAGCACGTCGCCACAGGCGACCAGCAGCGCTTGCGCCACCGGGTGCTCGGGGATACGAATGCCGATATCGCGCCGCTTGCTTCGGGCGCCCTGCTTCAAACGGTTCGGGAGCTGCCCGGAGGCCGGCAGGATGAACGTGACGGGTCCGGGGCTCAGGCGACGCAACAGGCGGAAAGCCGGGTCATCGAGCCGGGCAAAGCGGCTGGCGTCGCTGATCGATCGGCAGAATAGGGTGAAGGGGTGCCCGCTGTCCAGCTGGCGCAGGCGCCTCACCCGCTCTTCGGCGCCGGTTCCGTTCAGGCTCCAGACCAGGGCGTAACCCGCGTCCGTGGGGCAGAGGGCCAGGCCATCGCGCTGGATCCGTTGAGCTGCTCGTTCGACCAGTCGGGCCTGCGGATGGGTCGGATGGACGTCCAAGCGCAGGGCGTCGCCCGGGGTCAAGGCGTGGCCCCCGCCATGGCGCGCGTCACGCGGCGTGTCGCGATGGGCCGGCCTGGCGCCTCAGCGCCGCGCCGCCCTCGGCTTCGTCGCGAGTTCGTCCACCATCGGCCCGAACTCGATGGGCTGCGGCGGTGCGAGCGACTTCACGCGGTCCCGTGCCTCCAGACGGGCGCCACCCTGGACCGTCGCGATGCTGAAGCGCTCCTGCACGCTCGCGACCTGCACCTCGCCGATCGGGGTCTCGGTCGAGCCGAGCGAAATGCCGGTCTCGGGGTCGATCAGCGCCTCGCCGGGACGCACGACGGACAGGCGTTCGCCGGCAGTCACCGAGCCGGCGCCCAGGTTGATGTAGGCCTGCGAACCCTCGACCTTGATGACGGAGCCCGTCGCCGGCTGGGCGCCGACCTGCTTCGCGAGTTCGAAGACCGCCTCGTTGATGGACGCGATCACGGCCTGGCCAATCGGCGTGCGGGAATACGCGCCGACGAAGCCGCCCATTGCTCCACTGCCGCCGAATGCGGCGCCGCCGAATCCGATGCCCGACTCCTTGATCTCGCGTTCGATCTGCTTGGTGAACACGACTTCGCTGGTGGTCGCGTCGATCAGGCGGATGTTCATGCCGAGCGACGAGGACGAGGAGTTCACGCTGAGGCCTCCGGCAAGGGCGCCAAGGCCACCGAGGCGGCTGCCGCCGAGCGCATTCGCGATCCCCCCCACGTTCGTCGACTTGGCATTGGTGCCCGGGTCGTATGACGTGATGACCGCTTCGACGAGGTATTCCGCGCCGAGGATCTGGCCCATGCCCGCCGCCGACGGCGACGCGACTCGGCCGCTGGCGCCGAAATCCTGCTCCTGCATCACGTTGCCGATCGCCTGGCGTTCGACGAGGCGGAAACGGCCGCTCTGGTTCAAGGCATCGGTGATCATCGCCTCGATGCCGTTCACCGGAACGGTCTGGAACGCCCACTCGATGTTGCTGGTGCCGTACTGGTCGTTCGCGGTGTAACTGGAGACGCTCGACGTGTTGTCGATCTTGCTGACCGCCACGCGGGCCTTGCGTCCAGCGTACGGCGACCAGCGCACCTGCACGAGGCGCAGCGTGTTCACCGGCGTGAGGTTCTGCGGGAGCGCGATCTCCCCACCTTCGGCCACGGAATAGGCGAGCGGCTCGGCGGCGGCCGGGAGGGTTCCTGCGGCGGCAACGAGAAGGGCGGCGGCGAGGGTGCGCAACGACAGCATGGCTACTCCTTGGAAGCGAATCGGGGGGTCCATCACGTCCGACCGAGCCGGAGCCGTGGCGGGAGCAAGTCTAGCCCAAGGCCCGGAGCGCTACACTTCGGCCATGCCCGATTCGAACCTTTCCCAACGTTGGTACCTCATCCTTGGCCGGGACGCCGAGGGCGCCGGCCCGGCGCGCGCGATGGCTCGCCCCGCCCACCTCGCGAGGCTCCAGGCGCTGGCCGAGGCTGGTCGGTTGAAGGTGGCCGGCCCGCTGCCCCGAAAAGACGGCGTACCGCCCGCGGAAGGCGGGGTGTCGGGAAGCCTGATCGTCGCGGCGTTCGACGACCTCGCCGCCGCGCAGGCGTGGGCGGCCGACGATCCTTACGTGGCCGCTCGGGTCTATGCGCACGTCGACGTGCAGCCGTTCCTACCGGTGCTGCCGTGAGCGCCCCCGTGATTGAGGGTGGCCTCCCCCGGGAGGCCCGTGGCGCCGAGATCGAGGCTCGCCTGAGGACGGCCCTCCAGCCGCAGTCCCTGGAGGTGATCGACGACAGCCACAAGCATCGCGGCCATGCGGGGGCCGCGGATGGCCGCAGCCACTTTTCGGTCCGCATCGTGGCCGACGCTTTCGCCGGCCTGCGCCCGATCGCCCGCCATCGGCTCGTGTACGAGGCCCTCGGATCGCTGATGGCGACCGATATCCACGCCTTGGCGATCGAGGCCCGGGCCCCGGGCGAGGCCGGCCCGTAGCGGCTACACTGATCGGCCGCTCGGCGCGCACTCTCCGGAGAATCAAGGGCTTGCATCGCCGGGATCCCTGAATTCAACGCTTCCGGGGCTGGTCTCCTCCGGCCGCCCCGAGCCACCGGATCGCCCCGCGCATGCGTCTGTCCACCATCAAGCTCGCCGGCTTCAAGAGCTTCGTCGACCCGACCACCCTGCACCTGCCCACCAACATGACCGGCGTCGTCGGTCCGAACGGTTGCGGCAAATCGAACATCATCGACGCGGTGCGCTGGGTGATGGGCGAGAGCTCGGCAAGCCGACTGCGCGGTGATTCCTTCACCGACGTGATCTTCTCCGGCTCCAGCTCGCGCAAGCCGGTCTCGCAGGCCACCGTCGAGCTGGTCTTCGACAACAGCGACCAGGCCATCGGCGGCGAGTTCGCGAAGTACAACGAGATCTCGGTGAAGCGCCTCGTCTCGCGCGACGGCCAGAGCAGCTACTTCCTCAACGGCGCGCGCTGCCGCCGCCGCGACATCACCGACCTGTTCCTCGGCACCGGCCTCGGCCCGCGCAGCTACTCGATCATCGAGCAGGGCATGATCTCGCAGGTGATCGAGGCCAAGCCCGAGGAACTGCGCCTGTTCCTCGAGGAGGCGGCCGGCATCTCCAAGTACAAGGAGCGCCGCAAGGAGACCGAGAGCCGCATCAAGGGCACGCGCGACAACCTCGACCGCTTGAACGACCTGCGCGAGGAGATCGACAAGCAGCTCGAGCACCTGAAGCGCCAGGCCCGCGCCGCAGAGCAGTACCAGGCCTTGCAGGCCGAGCACCGCGAGAAGGACGCGCAGCTGAAGGCGCTCGAGTACCGCCGCCTGCAGGCGCAGTCCGAAGCGCTGAACGCCGCGCTGCTCGAGGACGAGACCAGGCTGCAGGAACTGCTCGCCGAGCAGCGCGCCGCCGAAGAGCAGGGTGAGCTGACGCGCGACCAGCACGCCGAGGCCAGCCAGCACCTCGGCCGCGCCCAGGCCGAGAGCTACCGCATCGGCGGCGAGATCGCCCGCATCGAGCAGCAGATCCAGCACCAGCGTGAACTGAAGCGGCGCATCGAGACGGCCCGTGCCGAAGCCGACGAAGCGTTGGCCGAGGTGATGCACCACATCGAGGCCGACGCCGCCCAGCTGATGCAGCTGGAAGAGCAGGTGGCGGAGGCCGAGCCGCGCCTCGAGACCCTGCGCGGCGGCGACGAGGACCGCCAGGACGCCCTGCGCGAGGCCGAGACCAAGCTGGCCGACTGGCAGCGCCGCTGGGACGAGTACGCCCGGTCCTACGCCGAGTCCTCCCGTGCCGCGGAAGTCGAACGCACCAAGATCGAATTCCTCGAACGGCAGTCGATGGAGGCGAACCGCCGCCGCGAGACGCTGGCCACCGAACGCGCGGGCCTCGACCTCACCACGCTCAGCGAGGCGATGGAGACGCTGGCGCTGGAGCACGAGACGAAGCGCGCCGGCCTCGATGCGCTGGCCGAGATCCTCGATGCCAAGAAGGCCGCGCTTCTCGAGATCCAGGAGCAGCAGCGCCAGCAGCAGACGGAACTCGCCGAAACCCGCAAGGCCACGCAGGCCGCCAAGGGCCGCATGGCCTCGCTGGAGGCTTTGCAGCACGCTGCGCTCGGCCAGGAGAAGAGCGGCGCCCTCGACTGGCTCAAGGCCCAGGGCCTCGCCGACCTGCCGCGACTCGGCGAAGTGCTGACGGTCGAACCGGGCTGGGAAACGGCGGTCGAGACGGTCCTCGGGCACCTGCTGGAAGCGGTCGTTCACGACGATGCCGGCAGCGTCCGTGCGGCCGTTGCGCAGCTGGCGCAGGGTCGTGTGGCCCTCGTCGACGGCGCCACCGGTGGTATCGACGCGCCCGCCGGCAGCCTCGCGGCCAAGATCGAGGGGCCGCGCGCGATCCGCGCCTTGCTCGCCCCCATCCACGCCGTCGACGCGCTGGCCTCCGCCGAGGCCGGGGCGATTCGCGCCGGCCTGCGCACCGGCGAAGCCCTGATCGATCGCACCGGCGTTTGGGAAGGCCCGGGCTGGCTGCGTTTCAACAAGAGCGGGGAGGCCCAGCAGGGCGCGCTGGCCCGCGAGCGCGAGATCAATGAACTCAAGCAGCAGATCGCGACGCTGGCGGCCCGCGAGCAGGCCCTGCTCGACGGCCAGCACGCCCACCGCGATGCGCTGCTGGTGGCCGAGCAGGCCCGCGAAGACGCGCAGCGCACGCTGTACCTCGCGCACCGCAGCGTCTCCGAGATGGGCGGCCAGCTGCAGAGCCAGAAGGGCCGGTTGGAAACCGCGCAGGCCCGCATGGCCACGCTGGACCGCGAACTCGCCCAGCTGGCCGCGTCGATGGAGTCGGCGCAGGTGGAAGTGCGCGAGGCGCGGGGCCGGTTGGAAATCGCCACCGAGCGCATGGGCGACCTCGAAGCCCAGCGCATGACGCTGGAGAACGAGCGGCGCATCTTCACCGAGCAGCGCGAGACGGCCCGCATGTCGGCCCGCGAGGCCCGTGAATCGGCGCACCAGCTCGCACTGGCGCTCGAAGCCCAGCGCACCCGCGTCAATGCCCTCAACCAATCGCTTTCGCGACTGCGCGGCCAGCAGGCGCAGCTGGCCAGCCGCCGCGATGAGCTCGCCGCCCAGCTGCAGGACGGCGACAGCCCGATCCACACGCTGGATGGCGAACGCCAGCTGCTGCTCGAACAGCGCGTGATCGCCGAGAAGGACCTGGCCACCGCCCGCGCCAACCTCGACGGCATCGAGCAGGAGCTGCGCGGCTACGAGCACAAGCGCCAGCAGCGCGACCAGGCGGCCCTCGCCCAGCGCGAGCGCATCGCCCAGCGTCGGATGGAAGCGCAGGCGCTGGAGATCAAGGCGCAGCAGCAGGTCGAGGCGATCGCCACCGCCGGGCTGGAACTCGACGCCGTCGTGGCCGGCCTGCCGGAGCAGGCCGATGCCGCGACCTGGGCGCGGAGCATCGGCGAGCTGGAAGGCAAGATGCGCCGCCTCGAGCCGGTCAACCTCGCGGCCATCCAGGAATACGCCGAGCAGAGTGAGCGCAAGGCCTACCTCGACACGCAGAACGCCGACCTCGTCGCCGCGTTGGAGCAGCTCGAGGACGCCATCCGCAAGATCGACCGCGAGACCCGCGGCCGGTTCAAGGAGACGTTCGACCGCGTCAATGCGGGCGTGCAGGAGCTGTTCCCGCGGCTGTTCGGCGGCGGCCACGCCTACCTTGAACTGACCGGCGAGGACCTGCTCGACACCGGCGTGGCCATCATGGCCCGCCCGCCCGGCAAGCGGGTCTCCAACATCACGCTGCTGTCGGGTGGCGAGAAGGCGCTGACCGCCGTGTCGCTGGTGTTCGCGATCTTCCGCCTGAACCCGGCGCCGTTCTGCCTGCTCGACGAGGTGGACGCGCCGCTCGACGAGGCCAACGTCGGCCGCTTCTGCACCATGGTCAGCGAGATGAGCGAGAAGGTGCAGTTCCTCTTCGTCAGCCACAACAAGGCGACGATGGAGGCGGCCAAGCAGCTTGCGGGCGTCACCATGCGCGAGCCTGGCGTGTCGCGCCTCGTTTCGGTCGATCTCGCCGAGGCCACGCGCCTCGCGGGTGCGGCATAATCGCGCGGTCGAAACCACGCCAAGACCGCGTCTGGAGCCCGTTGGATGGAATTGTCCGGCCTGAGTGAAGCCAACGTCCTGCGAATCGCCATCGGCGCCGCGGTGCTCGTGCTGATGGTGGTGATCTGGCTGACCGGTCGGAAGAAGCCCGAACAGGGCGTGCGTCGAGACAGCGCCGATACCGACCGTCTCGCGGCGGCCTTCCCGGGCGCCGGCAGCGGCGTGCGACGGGAACCCACCTTGGGCGATGCGGTCGCCGAAGCCGACGGCGAGGGCCCGGAGCTCGAGGCGGAGCGCGGCATCGCCGCCGACGACGCGGCGCCCGTGTCGCCCACGCGGTCGCAGCTCGGCGCCCGCCCGGATGCCAGCTTCGACCGCATCGTCACCCTGTACCTCGCGGCCCGCGCCGGCGAGGTGCTGCACGGCCCCGACATCGTCGTGGCCTGCGAGAAGGCCGGCCTGGCCTACGGCCACATGGGCATCTTCCACCGTCTCGACGACAACCACCCGGAGCGCGGCCCGATCTTCAGCCTCGCCAACCTGGTGAAGCCTGGCTCGTTCGACATGGCCCGGCTGGGCGAGATCCGCACGCCGGGCGTCAGCCTGTTCATGACCCTGCCGGGCCCGCTGAACGCGCTCGACGCCTGGGAAACCCTGCTGCCCGCCGCCCAGCGCATGGCCGAGCTGCTCGACGCGGTGCTGCTCGACGAGGAGCGCAACGCGCTCGGCCGCCAGCGCATCGCGCACCTGCGCGAGGAAATGCGCGCCTACGACCGCAAGCGCGACGCGCAGAACGTGCGCTTCTGAGGCCTCCGGCCGGCGTCGATCGCCGGCCGCGGCGCGACACCGACGCGAGGCCTGCATGAGCGCTCCCGATCGCATCGACGAACTCCGGCGCCTGATCGCCGACGCCGACCACGCCTACTACCAGCTCGACGCGCCGAGCGTCCCCGACGCCGAGTACGACCGCTGGATGCGCGAGTTGCGCGAGCGCGAAGCCGAGCATCCGGAACGCGTCACCGCCGATTCGCCGACGCAGCGCGTGGCCGGTCGGCCCTCGTCGGCTTTTGCCGAAGTGCGGCATGCCGTGCCGATGCTGAGCCTCAACAACGCCTTCGCCGACGAAGAGGTTGCCGATTTCGTGCGGCGCATCGTCGAAGCCACGGGTGAGATCGAGCCCGCGTTCTCCGTGGAACCGAAGATCGACGGCCTCGCGATCACGCTGCGCTACGAGCAAGGCGTACTGGTGCAGGGCGCCACGCGCGGCGACGGCACCACCGGCGAGGACGTGATCGCCAACCTGCGGACGATCCGCGCGATCCCGCTGTCTTTGCGCCTGCCATCGGGGCAGGCGGCGCCCGCCTTGCTGGAGGTGCGTGGCGAGGTCTATATGCCGAAGGCCGCGTTCGAGCGCTTCAACGAGCAGGCTCTTGCCCACGGCGAGAAGCCGCTGGCCAATCCGCGCAACGGCGCGGCCGGTTCGCTGCGCCAGCTCGACCCGCGCATCACCGCGAAGCGGCCGCTGGCGTTCTTCGCCTACGGCATCGGCGAGGTCGACGGCTTCGAATTGCCGGCAACGCACTCCGTACTGCTTCGGCGCCTCGGTGAGTTCGGGCTGCCGCTGGCGCCGGAGATCGACGTGGCCGAAGGCCTCGACGGCGTGCTGGCCTATTACCGCCGCATCGGCGCGGCTCGCGATGGTCTGCCGTACGACATCGACGGCGTCGTCTACAAGCTCGACCGCCGCGACCTTCAGGAACGCCTGGGGTTCGTGGCGCGCGCGCCGCGCTGGGCCATCGCCCACAAGTTCCCGGCGCAGGAAGAACTGACGGTGCTGGAGGGCATCGACGTGCAGGTGGGCCGCACCGGGGCGATCACCCCGGTGGCGCGCCTGAAGCCGGTGCGCGTGGCCGGCGTGGTGGTCACCAACGCGACCCTGCACAACGCCGACCAGATCGTCCGGCTCGACGTCCGCCTCGGCGACACCGTGGTCGTCCGCCGCGCCGGCGACGTGATCCCCGAGGTGGCGCGCATCGTGCCCGAGCGTCGGCCGCTCGCCGCCGACGGTTCGCCGCGGCATCCGGCCTTCGTGATGCCCACGGCCTGCCCCGAGTGCGGCTCGGCGGTGGAGCGCGCGGAGGGCGAGGCGGTGATGCGCTGCACCGGCGGCCTGTTCTGCCCCGCACAGCGCAAGCAGGCGCTGATCCACTTCGCCTCGCGGCGGGCGATGGACATCGAGGGCCTCGGCGAGCGCTTCGTCGAGGACCTCGTCGATTTCGGCTACGTGCAGACGGTGGCCGACCTCTACCGGCTGACGCTCGACGACCTGCTGGCCATGAAGCGTCGTGCCGACGCGCGGGATGGCGTGACGCCGGAGACGGTGAAGCAGGGCAAGATCGCCACGCGTTGGGCCGAGAACCTGCTCGGCGGCATCGACCAGAGCCGCCAGACCGCGCTGGAGCGCCTGCTGTTCGCGCTCGGCATCCGCGACGTCGGTGAGGCGACGGCCAAGCAGCTCGCCCGCTGGTTCGGCGGCCTCGACGCCCTGATGGCCGCCAGCACCGAGGATCTGCTGGCCGTGCCGGACGTCGGCCCCGTGGTCTCCGCGCGCATCCATGGCTTCTTCGCCGAGGCGCACAATCGCGAGGTGATCGCGGCGCTGCGCGAGCGCGGCGTGCAATGGCCGGAAGGGCCGCCGCAGCGCACGGCGGAAGGCCCGCTCGCCGGGAAGACCGTCGTGCTCACCGGTGGCCTGGCCGCCTTCAGCCGCGACGAAGCCGGGGCGCATCTCGAAGCCCTGGGCGCCAAGGTCGCCGGCAGTGTGTCGAAGAAGACCTCGCTCGTGGTCGCTGGCGAAGCCGCGGGGTCGAAGCTCGACAAGGCACGCGAGCTCGGCATCGAGGTCTGGGACGAGGCGGCCCTGCTCGACTTCCTGCGTGCGCAAGGCCGCATCGCGTGAACCGGCGCCACGCCGCGCTGCACCTCCGCGCCCGGTCGAACGCGCTGTTCCGGGAGTTCTTCGCGGCCCGCGGGGTGGTGGAAGTCGAGACGCCCGTGCTCAGTCGCGCGGGCAACACCGATCCAAACATCCGCAGCTTCACGCTCGACTTCACCGGCCCCTCGAGCGGCGGCCCCCGACAGCGCTGGCTGCGCACGTCGCCCGAATTCCCATTGAAGCGGTTGCTCGCTGAAGGTTTCGGTGATTGCTATGAACTGGGCCGCGTCTTCCGCGACGGTGAAGCGGGTGGCCGACACAATCCCGAATTCACCATGCTCGAGTGGTACCGCGTCGGCTGGGACCACCGCCGGCTCGCGGACGAGACCGTAGACCTCGTCACCGCGGCGATGGCCCTGGTGGGGCGCGCGCCAACGCAGGTGCGTTCGTTGGATTTCGCCACCCTCTACCGCGACGCCTTCGGGCTCGACCCGCACACCGCCCCGATCGATGCGCTGAGGGCGGCGCTGGGCGACGTCCAGATCAATCCCGAGGGCCTCGGTCGCGATGACTGGCTCGACCTGCTGATGACGCATCGCCTGCAGCCCGCGTTCGCCGATGACGCGATCACGGTCGTCCACGATTGGCCGGCGACGCAGGCGGCCTTGGCGCGCGTCCGGCCCGGTGTCGACGGTAGGCCGGCGGTGGCCGAGCGGTTCGAGCTCTACCTCGGCCCGCTCGAAGTGGCCAACGGCTACCACGAGCTGACCGATGCCACGGAGCAGCGGTCCCGGTTCGAGCGCGACCATGCCGTGCGCGCCTCGCGTGGCGACGTCGCGCCGCCCATCGACGAGGCGCTGATCGCGGCATTGCCATCGATGCCGGCTTGCGCGGGCGTGGCGCTGGGCGTGGATCGGCTGCTGATGGGCTTGCTGGGCACGTCGCGGATCGCCGACGTCCTCGCCTACGACTTCGCGAACGCCTGAACGGCAGACATCGACGACGAATGCCGCGTGCGTCGGGTCGGCTGGATTTCCCGGCCGTTCATCGATCGCCGATGATTCTCGCTCTCGCGTCCCAGGCCGAGGCCACCCATGTCCATCCGTCCTTTCCTGTTCGTCTTCAGCGCCGCGCTCGGCGCCGTCTTCCACGCGATCCCGGCCGAAGCCCAGTACGGATACGGGCCGCCACAGCGCTTCCGCTGCGAGAGCATCGACGGCCGGACCGGCCATTGTCGCGTCGATACGCGCGGCGGCGTTGTGCTGGTCGAGCAACTGTCGCGCAGTGCCTGCGTCGAAGGCCGCAGCTGGGGTTGGGATCGACGCGGCGTGTGGGTTGCCCAAGGCTGTCGAGGCGAGTTCGAGGTCGGCGGTCGCTACGGTGCGGCCCCGGGCGGTGGCTGGGGCGGTGCTTGGGGTGGTGGCCACGGTGGATCCTCCATGGTCCGCTGCGAGAGTCACGGTGGCCGGCAGACCGTTTGCGGCATGAAGACGCGTGGCGGCGTCGTCCTCGTGCGCCAGCTGTCGCGAGGGGCCTGCATCGAGGGCCGCACCTGGGGCTGGGACCGTCGAGGCGTCTGGGTGACCGAAGGCTGCCGAGGCGAATTCGCCAGCGCTGGCGGTGACTGGGGCGGTGGCGACTGGGGCGGTGGCGACTGGGGCGGTGGCGACTGGGGCGGTGGCGACTGGGGCGGTGGGCCGGGATACCGCCATGGCGTTGGGAGCACGATCCGCTGCGAGTCGCACGGCGGCCGAACGCAGTACTGCGACATCGGACGGGTGCGGGATGTGCGATTGGAACGCCAGCTGTCGCGGGGCGAGTGCACGGAAGGCTACACCTGGGGTGTCGACCGACGCGGTCTTTGGGTCACCCAGGGCTGTCGCGGCGAATTCTCGATCTGGTGACCGGGTTGGACGCCCGTTTCGCGGTGGCTTTCGCCGCGCGCGGCGCGGCGTGCGCGGGGCCCGCCGGTTGGGGTGACGGCGCGCGTGCGGCGCGACCGGCGGCCTTGGCGATACGCCCGGAGGCGCGCAGCACCTGCCCACCCCACGCCGCTGCCAGCTTGAGCGGCGGCAGGGCCATCGTCAGGGCCTCGGCGCTGAAATCACGCAGCTTGGCGGGGGCGATCTCCAGCGCCTCGCCAAGCGGCGCCGGCAGCCAGTCCATGCCGGCCTTGCGCACCCGGCACACCGCATCGGCGTAGCGTCCGGCGGCCCAGGTGGTGGCCACGGCACGGGTCGTCTCCGCCACCAGCGGTTCGACCGGCGTGAAGCGCAGCAGGGGTTGGATGAGTGGCGCCGGCAGCCACTCGCCGAGCAGATCACGCAGGCCGTGCTTGCGGGTGAGCGGACTCAGCTTGGCCTGGGTCTCTGCCACGGCGAGCACGCTCTCGATCTCCCAGCGCGCCGGCTTGAGGCCGTGGCGTGAGTAGATGGTCTTGACGAGTTCGCGTCGTACCGTCGCGGGCTTCAGCCGTTCCGCGGCGTCGAGCATCCGCTTCGGGATGAACGGCCGCAGCAGCGGCAGCGTGTGCAGCGCCACGTCGATGGCGGCACCGGCACCCGCCTGCACCGACGCGGCGTGCAGGCGGGCTTCGGTGCCGGCAACGCTCGCCGGACGCTTCGGGCTCGTAGGCATGCCGGGTAGCATAGCGGCATGAGCATCGACTACGACCGCTACGACCGCATCCGCCCCATCCAGTGGATGGGCGACCATCTCTTGCTGCTTGACCAGCGCCGACTGCCATTCGAGACGGTGAACCTCCGCTGCGACAGCGCGGCCGAGGTGGCCGTCGCCATCCGCGACCTTGCGGTCCGCGGTGCGCCGGCGATCGGCATTTCCGCCGCCTGGGGCGTGGTGCTGGCCGGGCAGGGCACGCGGGCGGCCGATGGCGTCGAGGCCGAGCGCCGGATGGCCTCGCAGCTCGATGCGCTCAATGCCTCGCGCCCCACGGCCGTGAATTTGATGTGGGCCATCCGCCGCATGCGCACGGCGCTCCGCGCCGCCGGCGGGGACTGGCTGGCGGTGATCACCGCCGAGGCCGAGGCGATCGCCCGCGAGGACCTCGCGGCGAACCGCCTGATGGGCCGGCTCGGCGCGGCACTCATCGCGCCCGGCAGCGGCGTGCTGACCCATTGCAATACCGGCTCGCTGGCGACGGCGGGTTTCGGCACGGCCCTGGGCGTGATCCGCGCCGGCGTGGCCGAGGGCCGCATCGCGAAGGTCCATGCCGGCGAGACGCGGCCATGGGGGCAGGGCGCCCGCCTGACCGCGTGGGAGCTGCAGCAGGACGGCATTCCGCCGACCCTGATCGCCGACTCGGCCGCGGCGCACCTGATGAAGACCGGCGCCGTGCAGTGGCTCATCGTCGGCGCCGACCGCATCTGCGCCAATGGCGACACCGCCAACAAGATCGGCACCTATGCCCATGCGATTTCGGCAAAGCACCATGGTGTCAAGGTGATGGTGGTCGCGCCTTCGTCGACGGTGGACATGGCAACAAAGCACGGCGACGACATCGAGATCGAGCTTCGTGACGCGCGGGAACTGCTGTTCGCCGCTGGCCAGCGCGTGGTGGCCGAGGGCGTGGCCGCCTGGAACCCGGTGTTCGACGTGACGCCGGGTTCGCTGATCGATGTGATCGTGACCGAGAAGGGGGTGATCGAACGCCCCGACGAGGCCCGGATGCGGTCGGTGTTCGGCGCCGACTGAGCCGGGTTTCCGGGCGGCGGCCGGCGCGTCCGGAGAACGCCTAGAAATCGCGCGTAAGTTGTTGATTTTCCGAAAAGATCGGGTGCCTAGAACGGCGTGGCTCTGGTACACTCGGGGCTTCCGAATCGCTGTTGAGTCCGATGTCCGATCTCGCCAAGGAAATCATCCCGGTCAACCTCGAAGACGAGATGCGCAAGAGCTACCTCGATTACGCCATGAGCGTGATCGTGGGCCGCGCACTCCCCGACGTCCGGGACGGCCTCAAGCCGGTCCATCGCCGCGTGCTCTTCGCCATGGACGAGCTCGGCGCGCACAGCAACAAGCCCTACTACAAGTCGGCGCGCATCGTCGGCGACGTCATCGGCAAGTACCACCCGCACGGCGATACCGCGGTGTACGACACGCTGGTGCGCATGGCGCAGCCGTTCTCGCTGCGCTACATGCTGGTCGACGGCCAGGGCAACTTCGGTTCGGTGGACGGTGACGCCCCGGCCGCCATGCGCTACACCGAGGCGCGCATGTCGCGCATCGCGCACCAGATGATGGCCGACATCGACAAGGACACGGTCGATTTCCAGCCCAACTACGACGAGAAGGAACTCGAGCCGACGGTGATGCCGACGCGCTTCCCGAACCTGCTGGTCAACGGTTCGGCCGGCATCGCGGTGGGCATGGCGACCAACATCCCGCCGCACAACCTCGGCGAAGTGATCGACGCGACCATCGCCCTGATCAACGATCCGGAAGCGACCATCAGCGACCTGATGCAGCACATCCCGGGGCCCGATTTCCCCACCGGCGGCATCATCAACGGCGCGGTGGGCATCCATGCGGCCTACCACACCGGCCGCGGCCGGGCGCGCGTCCGTGCACGTGCCGAAATCGAAGTGGCGGCGAACGACCGCGAGGCCATCGTCGTCTCCGAATTGCCGTACCAGGTCAACAAGGCGCGGTTGATCGAGAAGATCGCCGAGCTGGTGAAGGAGAAGAAGCTCGAGGGCATCTCCGAGCTGCGCGACGAGTCCGACAAGGACGGCATGCGCATCTACATCGAGGTCAAGCGCGGCGAGTCCGCCGAGGTCGTGCTGAACAACCTCTACGCGCAGACGCAGATGGAGACGGTGTTCGGCATCAACATGGTGGCGCTGGTCGACGGCCGTCCGCAGATCCTGAACCTGAAGCAGTTCCTCGAAGCCTTCGTCCGCCACCGCCGCGAAGTGGTGACGCGTCGGACGATCTTCGAACTGCGCAAGGCGCGCGACCGCGCGCACATCCTCGAAGGCTTGACGGTCGCGCTCGCCAACATCGACGAGATGATCGAGCTCATCAAGACCTCGGAAAGCCCGGCGGTCGCGAAGGAGCGCATGCTCGGCCGCACCTGGCAGCCGGGCCTCGTCAGCGCGTTGCTGTCCGCGGCGGGTGCCGACGCGTCGCGCCCCGAGGACCTGCTGCCGGGCTATGGCCTGGTCGACGGCGGCTACCGCCTGTCGGAAGCGCAGGCCAAGGAAATCCTCGAGATGCGCCTCTCGAAGCTCACCGGCCTCGAGCACGAGAAGCTCACCGACGAGTACAAGGCGCTGCTCGACACGATCCGCGGCCTGATCGAGATCCTCGAGAACCCGGAAGTGCTGCTGCAGGTCATCCGCGACGAACTGCTCGCGGTGAAGGACGAATTCAACGACGCGCGCCGCACCGAGATCCGCGCCAGCGAGGAGGACCTCGACGTCCTCGACCTGATCACGCCGGAAGACGTGGTGGTCACGCTGTCGCACACCGGTTACATCAAGCGCCAGCCGGTCTCGGCGTACCGCGCCCAGAAGCGCGGCGGCAAGGGCCGCTCGGCCACGGCGGTGAAGGACGAGGATTTCATCGAACGCCTGTGGGTCGTCAACACGCACGACACCCTGCTGACCTTCACCAGCGCCGGCCGCGTGTTCTGGCTCTCCGTCTACCAGCTGCCGGAAGCGGGGCCGAACGCCCGCGGCCGCCCGATCATCAACTGGATCGCGCTGGAAGAGGGCGAGAAGGTGCAGGCGGTGCTGCCGGTGCACGAGTACAGCGAGGACCGCTTCGCCTTCTTCGCCACGCGCCAGGGCACGGTCAAGAAGACGCCGCTCTCCGAGTTCGCGTTCCGCCTCGCGCGCGGCAAGATCGCCATCAACCTGGACGAAGGCGATGCGCTGGTTGACGTGCAGATCACCGACGGCGCCCGCGACGTGATGATGTTCGCCAGCGGCGGCAAGGCCGTGCGCTTCGCAGAGGACGAGGTGCGCGCCATGGGCCGCACCGCCACGGGCGTGCGCGGCATGAAGCTGGCCGACGGCGAGCACGTGGTCAGCCTCGTCGTCGTCGACGGCGATGGGGACATCCTCACGGCATCGGCGAACGGCTTCGGGAAGCGCACCGGCGTCGATCAGTACCCGCGCAAGGGCCGAGGCACCATGGGCGTCATCGCCTTGCAGACCAGCGAGCGCAACGGCGCGCTGGTCGGTGCGCTGCAGCTTTCCGAGCACCACGACCTGATGCTGATCTCCGACCAGGGCACGATGGTGCGCACGCGCGCCGCCGAGATCGCCCAGGTGGGCCGCAATACGCAGGGCGTGACCCTGATGAAGGTCGCTGCCGGCGAACGGCTGATCGCCTTGGAGGCCATCGAGGTCGTCGAGGGCGAGACGGGCAGCGACGAGGCCTTTCCCGAGGCCGTCGACGAGTCGCCCGCCCCCAGCGCACCCCACTGACGCCCAAGGCGTCGAACAGGAAGTCCCGATGCCGAACCCTCTCCGCAGCCTCCTGCTCGCCGCCATCGTCGCGGCGGGTACCGCCCTCGCGCCGTCCCCGGCGGCGTTCGCCTCGGCGCCGTCGGTCGAAGCCCTGGCCCGGGCGCGCGAAGCGGTCATGCCGCACGTGGTCAGCATCCTCGTGGTCCGCGAGGATTTCGAGGCCGGCGAACCCAAGCTCAGCGTCGGCAGTGGCAGTGGCACGGTGATCAGTGCCGAGGGCCATGTCGCGACCAACGCCCACGTCACCGACAAGGGGCGCAGCTTCCGCGTGGTCTTCGGCGATGGCCGCGAGCGCGAAGCGACCCTGGTCGGGCAGGACACCGCCGCCGATCTCGCCGTGTTGAAGGTGCAGGGCATCGCGACGCCGATGCCCTTCGCGCGGTTCGCCGACAGCGGCGGCCTGCGGCCTGGCGAAACGGTGCTGGCGATGGGCGCTCCCTGGGGCCTTTCGAATTCGCTGAGTGCCGGGGTCGTCAACAATCCGCGCCGCCTCCTGGTGTCGCTGTTCGAGGACGAAGCCGACTACGAGGACAGCCTGGATGCCGATGCGCCGACGGGTCGCTACTACGCATGGATCCAGCATGACGCGTCGATCGCGCCGGGCAATTCCGGCGGCCCGCTGGTCGACCTTCAAGGCCGGATCGTCGGCGTGAACACCCGTGGGATGCTGTTCGGCGGCGACCTTGCGTTCGCCATCCCGGCCGAGGACGTCCAGTCGGTCGTCGCCGAGCTGATCGCGACGGGACGGGTGCAGCGCAGCAGCCTTGGCGTGCGCCTGCGCTCGCTGCGTGGAAGTGGCGAGACGACTGGCGTGATGGTGACGGCGGTTGAACGCGGCGGCGCGGGGGCGAAGGCCGGATTGCAGCCCGGCGATCGGCTGCTGTCGCTCGGGGACGTGCCACTGGATGCGCCTCGGGCGGTCGACGTCCCCGCCATCCAGCGCCGCCTTGCCGAGCTGCCCGTCGGAGAGCCGGTCTCCATGCGCGTGGCCCGCGGTGAGGGCGAGCGTACGATTCGCCTCGTCCCGGAGGACGCCGGGGAGGCGCGCGGCGAGTCGGCCTCGTTCGCACCTTTCGGCATCGCCGTCCAGGCGCTCACCCCGGCGATGAGCACGCGTCGTCGCCTCGACGTGGATCGGGGCCTGCTGGTGTCCAGCGTCCGTGCCGGCGGCCCGGCCGCGACGGCACGCCCGCCGCTGCCTGCCGGGGCAGTGGTGGTGATGGTCGACGGCCAGCCGGTGGCGTCCGTCGCCGAGCTGGCGCCCTGGGCGACCGCGCGGCGTCCCGCGAAGCCCGTGGTGGTCGAATTCATCGCCGACGGCCAGCGGCGCGTGTCGGCGCTCACGCCCGAGTGGGGCGACCGTTCGCGCCAACCCTTGCCGGAGCTCCCCAAGGCTTGGGCCGGCGTCGAGGTTCAGCCGATCCCCACCTCGCTGGCGCAGGCCCTTGGCCTGCCCGCAGCGGGCTTCCGCATCACCCGGATCTACCCGGGCAGCCCCCTCGCCGCGGCCGGTGCCGAGCTGGGCGACCTCGTGACCACGCTCGAGGGCGTCCCCCTCGAAGCCGTCAACGACTCACGCGCCGAGCTGTTCGCGCAACGCGTCCGCGAGTTCGAGATCGGCGATCGCGTCGTCTTCGAGGGCCTGCGTGGGGCGGAAAGGAGGCGTTGGTCGACGACCCTCGTGGCCTCGCCCGTGCCGGTGTCGGGGCTGCGGACGATGGAAGTGTCGATGCTGCGGGCGCAGTTCCGGGAACTCGGGTTCCATGATCGGGTCGAGCGTGGCCTGCCCCTCGACCAGCAGGGCGTCATCCTGCAGGTGGTCGAAGGCGGCGGTGCCGCGGGCCTCGCCCACCTGAAGCCCGGCGACGTGCTGGTCCGGCTCGGTGAACACGCCATCGACGGATTGGACGACCTCCGACCGGCGCTGCGCACCGCGCTCTCCGGTGCCGAGGAGCGTTTCACCGTCGACATCCTCAGGCAGGGCGAGGCGCGTATCGTGCATGTCGAACGTCGTTGGATTCCGGAGAACCCCTGATGCCCTTGCGTCTCCTGCCGAGCGTCCTGTCGCGGACCGGGCTGCTGCTGTTCGCTTTCGTGCTTGCGCTGCCGATGCCGGCCCTGTCCGCCGACGAGGACTACACCGACGCCTATCGCCGACTCGTCGAACAGCGCTCGCCGAGCGTCGTGCCGGTCAAGTACGTCATCACCGTTGCCGCCGGTGGCCAGGAACAGCGGAACGAGGACCGGACCCAGGGCGTCCTGGTCGCGGCCGATGGCTTGGTGCTCGTGTCGGCCCGAGCGGTCAGTTTCGACCTGGCGAGCCTCAACCGGCAGACGCCGACGGCCGCGGCTGCGATGGTCGCGAACTCCAGCGATTTCCGGGTGCGCCTGCCCGGATCGGACGAATGGCGCCCGGCCGACCTCGTCACCCGCGACACCGAACTCGGGCTCGCCTGGCTCCGCGTGCGTGACGCCCGGGGCCAGCCATACGTGGACTTCGAGCGGCTGTCGCAGCCCGAGCCCGGGCGCGTGTTCTACACCCTGCTGCGCACCTCCGACGAGTGGGGCGCGGTGCCCTTGGTGCGCCCGGGGATGATCCTCGGAGAAACCCGCGTGCCGCGCCGTTCGCTGCTCGTGGACGGCATGCCGGGTCTGGCGTTCGATGCGGACGGCCGCCCCATGGGCTACGTCGACCTCGATCTCGCGGCGATGAGCCGCTCCCAGGGGCGGGGGCTCGGACTCGACATGGCCGACATGGTGATGCACATGCTGCCCGCCCGTCGCGTGGCGGCGGCCACGCGCCTTGCCTCGGCGCTTCCCGCGGTGCGCCTCGACGACGCGGCGGAGTGAGCGGCCGGGCACCCGCGCTGGACGCGGTGCCCGGCCTCGATTACTTCGGAAGGTGTTCGAGGACGTATTCGGCGGCCGAGACCTTGAACTCCCCCGGCGCCTCGACGTGCAGCTGCTTCACCACGCCATCCTCGGCGTACAGGGCGAAGCGCTTGCTGCGCAAGCCCATGCCGAAAGCCGTCGCATCGAGTTCGAGGCCGAGCGCCTTGGTCAGGTTGCCGTTGCCGTCGGCGAGCATCTGCAGGCCTTCCGGAACGCCCTGGTGCTTGGCCCAGGCCTCCATCACGAAGGCGTCATTGACCGCCACGCAGGCCACGTCGACACCGCGGGCCTTGAAAGCCTCCAGGTGTTCCACGTAGCCGGGCAGATGCTTGGCCGAGCAGGTCGGGGTGAACGCGCCAGGCACGGCGAAGAGCACGAGCTTGCGGCCGGCGAAGACGTCCTTGGTGTCGACCGCCTGCACGCCGTCCTTGAGCGCGTTGAACGTGGTCTGCGGGATGGTGTCGCCGATCGCGATGGTCATGCAGCGTCTCCGTGGGGGAAACCGCGAGTGTAGCGGCGCCCCGTGACGGCTGCGTCCGGGGCCGGCGTGCTGCGCGCCGCCGGCGGCTTGCAGTAAGGTGCCGCGATGGAATTCAAGGACTACTACGCGGTACTGGGCGTCGACCCCGGTTCCGGAGAAAGTGAGATCAAGCAGGCCTTCCGCCGGCTGGCCCGCAAGTACCATCCCGACGTCAGCAAGGAGAAGGGCGCCGAGGATCGCTTCAAGGCGGTCAACGAGGCCTACGAAGTGCTGCGTGACAAGGAGAAGCGCGCGGAGTACGACGCTCTGCGTGCCAGGGGCTATCGGCCGGGGCAGGATTTCCATCCGCCGCCGGGCTACTCGGGCGCTGGCGGCTTCGGCGACGGCTTTGGCAGTGGCCCGGGCGGGGCGTTCAGCGACTTCTTCGAGGCCTTCTTCGGCGCCAAGGCCAGGCAACGATCAGCCAACACCGGCCCGCGCGCCGGCGCCGGGCCGCGCCCACCGCGCGGCGACCGGCGTGTCGCTTTCGTTATCCCGCTGGAGACGGCGCATGCCGGCGGCAGCGCTCGCGTCGATGTCGACGGGCGGGAGTTCGAGGTCAAGGTGCCCGCGGGGATCCGGGTGGGGCAGGTGATCCGATTGGCCGGCAAGGCGCCGGGCGGCGGCGACCTGTTGCTGGAGGTCGACTTCGCGCCTCACCCGCAGTTCGAAGTGGACGGACGGAACGTGCTGTTCGTGTTGCCGTTGGCGCCATGGGACGCCGTGCTGGGGACGGTCGCGACCGTGCCGACGCTCGGTGGCGCGGTGGAGCTGAAGATCCCGAAGGACTCCGATGCAGGTCTGAAACTGCGATTGAAGGGGCGGGGCCTGCCGGGCACGCCGCCGGGCGACCAGATCGTCGAGATCGAGATCACCGCGCCGAAGCCCGAGACCGAGGCGCAACGTTCGTTGTATCGGCAGATGGCGTTGGCGTTTGGCGACAACGTCGGGCCATGAGATCCATGGCTTCGTTCCTTCGCCGGGTGGGGTTCGCCCTTGTGGCGATGGGACTCGGCGGCTGCGTTTCTGATCCGGAGTCCATGCCCCGTCGGGCCGACGATGGCTTTGTCCTTTCCGGTCGGTCGGCGGCGCAACCGTTCGATCTCGGCGCGGCGCTGGACGTCGACCGCGTGGTGCTGGCGAGCTTCGTGCGCTTGGCCATGCATGCCGCTCGCGCGTGGCGGTTCGAGCCCGCCGTCCGTTGCGTGTTCGCGAACGCTGAAGCGAAGACCGCGGCGACGAACACCGGCTGTGCCGGTGCCACGGAGATTCCCCAGGCGGTCAGCCTCCACTATCGCTTCGTCTTCGAGCAGGACGAAGGCCGGGGCGCTGTGCGCCTGGCGAGGTGAAGCGTTGGCGTCATCTCCTGAACGACGAAGCCCCGCAGTGCGGGGCTTCGTTATCTCGGGGAGCGCTCGCGCACAGCGTGGAGGCGGCTCGGCTTGGAATCAGCCGCCCAGCGCGCCCTGGATCGCTTCGGTCAGCTGGGTGTCGGTGAACGGCTTGGTGATGTAGGCCTTCGCCCCCTGTCGCATGCCCCACACCTTGTCGGTCTCCTGGTCCTTGGTGGTGACCAGGATAATCGGGATGTGGCCGGTGTCCGGGTCCTTCGAGATGGCGCGCGTGGCCTGGAAGCCGTTGAGGTTCGGCATGACCACGTCCATCAGGATGAGGTCGGGGCGCTGGGCCTTCGCCACTTCGACGCCGCTGGCGCCGTCCTCGGCGGTGATCGCTTCGTGGCCGAGCTTCTCGACGATGCGCTTCATGCTGACGAGCTGCGACGGCGAGTCGTCGACGATCAGGATACGTGCCATGGAAATCTCCGGTAAGACCCGCGGATTGTAAGCGCGGTTCGGTTCACGTGGGCAAGACCGGGGTCACGCTGTGGGGACGCCACCGGGATGCCCGATTCGAGCGCCTCGGGCAGGCTCAAAGCCTTACGACCGTCCGGCCACGGGAGCCGCCGGCGAGCATCTCGGCGAAGACACCCGGCAAGCCGTCGAGCCCGACCTCGCGGGTGGCGATCCCGGCCAGACAGGCGGGCTTCCAGTCCGACGAAAGGCGGCGCCAGACCTCGTCGCGGAGGTCCCGCGCGGTGCCGGCCGAGGCCACGCCGATCAGCGACACGCCGCGGATGATGAAGGGCATAACGGTCGTGGCGAGATCGTGCGTTGCCGCAAGGCCCGCCGTCGCGACGTTGCCGTAAGGGGCGGTGTGGGCGAGCAGGGCGTGCAGCATCGGTCCGCCCACGTTGTCCAAGCCGCCGCCGAAGCGCGCGGTGTCCATGGGGCGATGGGTCGAGAGCGCTTCCCGACCCAGCACCTCGGCGGCGCCCAGCGAGCGCAGCCAATCGGCCTGGTCGGCCTTGCCGCTGATCGCGTGGACGGCATAGCCGGCCTTGGCGAAGATCGCGATGGCGAGGCTGCCCACGCCGCCGGTGGCGCCGGTGACGGCGAGCGGTCCGAGGTCGGGCGTCTGGCGGTTGTCCTGCATCCGCAGCAGGGCCAGGCCGGCCGTGAAGCCCGCGGTGCCGAGGACCATCGATTCGTGCAGGTCGAGGCCGGCAGGCAGCGGGATGGCCCATCGCGACTCGAGGCGAGCATAGGTCGAGTACCCGCCATCGCGGGTCTCCGAGAGCCCGCAGCCGGTGCACAGCAACGCGTCGCCTTCCTTGAAGGCCGGATCGCGGCTCTGCACCACGTGGCCAGCGACGTCGATGCCGCCGACCAGCGGAAACTGGCGCAGGATCTTGCCTTGGCCGGTGCCCGCCAGCGCGTCCTTGTAGTTGACCGACGAGTAGGCGGTCTGGATGACGATCTCGCCGGGCGAGAGGGCGTCGATGGCAACCTGCTCGATGCCGGCGCGATAGCCGGCGGCGTCGCTGTGGATGCGGAAGGCGGGGAAGGTGGTGGGGATCGTCATGCGCGGACTCTGGAGGCGTGGAAACGACGAGGGCGCCCGCAGGCGCCCTCGAAGTATCGCCGATCCCGATGCCGGGCTTGGCGGACGGTCAGTTGACCTTGTGGATCGCGCGCTTGTGCACGGCCATGGCGGCGTCGTGCACGGCCTCGCTCATCGAGGGATGGGCGTGGCAGATGCGCGCGAGGTCGTCGGCGCTGCCCTTGAACTCCATGGTCAGAACGCCTTCGTGGACGAGCTCGGACACGTTGGCACCGACGAGGTGCATGCCGAGCACCGTGTCGGTCTCCTCGTGCGCGATCACCTTCACGAAGCCCGCCGGCTCGGCCATGGCCACCGCACGGCCCACGGCCGCGAACGGGAAGGTGCCGACCTTGTACGGCGTGCCCTCGGCCTTGAGCTGCTCCTCGGTCTTGCCGACCCAGGCGATCTCCGGCTCGGTGTAGATGACCCACGGAATGGTGTCGAAGTTGACGTGGCCCGGCAGGCCGGCGATGAGCTCGGCCACGGCGATGCCTTCCTCGAAGCCCTTGTGCGCCAGCATGGGGCCGCGCACGCAGTCGCCGATCGCCCAGACGCCCTCGACGCCGGTGTGGCAGTGGTCGTCCACGACGATGCGGCCGCGTTCATCGAGCTGCACGCCCGTGCCCTCGGCCAGCAGGCCCTTGCTCGCGGCCTTGCGGCCCACGGCGACCAGCAGCTTGTCGAACACCAGCGTCTGCTCGCCGTTGGCGTCGGTGTAGGTCAGGTGCACCTCGCCCTTCTTCACTTCCGTCCTGGTGCACTTGGCGCCGAGGCGGATGTCGAGGCCCTGCTTGGTGAATTCCTTGTGCGCGACCTTGGCCACGTCGCGGTCGACCACGGCGAGGAAGTCCGGCAGGCCTTCGAGCACGGTGACCTTGGCGCCGAGGCGGCTCCACACGCTGCCGAGCTCGAGGCCGATGACACCGGCGCCGATCACGCCGAGGCGCTTCGGCACCTCGGTGAAATCGAGCGCGCCGACGTTGTCGACGATGTGGGTGCCGTCGAACTTCGCAAACGGCAACTCGATCGAGTCCGAACCGGCGGCGAGGATGACGTGCTTGCCCTCCAGCGTGACTTCACTGCCGTCGTGCTGCTTGACCAGCACCTTCTTGCCCGCCTGCAGCTGGCCGAAGCCGTAGAAGGCCGTGACCTTGTTGGCCTTGAACAGCGCGGCGATGCCGCCGGTGAACTGCTTCACGATCTTGTCCTTGCGACCGATCATGGTCGGGATGTCGATCGCGGCGTTCGGCGCGCTGATGCCGTGCTCGCCGAAGATGTGGCCCATGTTCCACCACTGGCGCGAGCTGTCGAGCAGCGCCTTCGACGGAATGCAGCCCACGCGCAAGCAGGTGCCGCCGAGGGCGGGCTTGCCGTCCTTGCCGAGCGCGGCGTCGATGCAGGCGGTCTTGAGGCCGAGCTGCGCGGCACGGATGGCCGCGTGATAGCCGGCCGGGCCGGCGCCCACCACGACGACGTCGAACTGTTGGATCTCGCTCATGTCGGGCTCCTTACAGGCCGAGCAGCATGCGGTGCGGGTTTTCCAGCTGGTTCTTGATGTCGACCAGGAACTGCACCGCGTCCTTGCCGTCGATGATGCGGTGGTCGTAGCTGAGCGCGATGTACATCATCGGCGCGATGACGACCTGGCCGTTCTCGGCGATCGGGCGCTCCTTGATGGCGTGCATGCCGAGGATGGCGCTCTGCGGCGGGTTGACGATCGGCGTGCTCATCAGCGAGCCGAAGGTGCCGCCGTTGGTGATGGTGAAGGTGCCGCCCTGGAGATCCTCCAGGCCGAGCTTGCCGTCGCGCGCCTTCTTGGCGTAGCCGGCGATGGCGCCTTCCACATCGGCGAAAGACATGCGCTCGACGTTGCGCAGCACCGGCGTCACCAGGCCCTTCTCCGTGGCCACGGCGATCGAGATGTCGGCGTAGCCGTGGTAGATCACGTCATCGCCGTCGACCGAGGCGTTGATGATCGGGAAGCGCTGCAGCGCGTTGGCCGCGGCCTTGGCGAAGAAGCTCATGAAGCCGAGCTTGATGCCGTTGGCCTTCTCGAAGGCCTCGCCCTGCGCCTTGCGCATGGCCATGACCTCGCGCAGGTTCACCTCGTTGAACGAGGTCAGCATGGCGATCGAGTTCTTCGATTCCATCATGCGCTCGGCGATGCGCTTGCGCATGCGCGTCATCGGCACGCGCTCTTCCGGACGCGCGCCGCCGCCCTTGGCGAAGTTGACCAGGTCTTCCTTGGTCACCGCGCCGCGGCGGCCGGTGCCGGCGACCTCGGCCGGATTGATGCCGTTCTGCGCGGCGTAGAACGCGGCGCCCGGGGGCAGGCCGGCGTCGGTCTTGGCGGCGGGCGCCGGAGCGGCGGCCTTCGCCGGTGCAGCGGCCGGGGCAGGGGCGGCCGGAGCGGCGGCAGGTGCCGCGGCCGGCGCGGGCGCCGCGGCGACGGCGCCGGCCTCGACGATGATCAGCAGCTGGTCCGAGGTGACGGTGTCGCCGACCTTGACCTTGAGTTCCTTGATCACGCCGTCGACGGTCGACGGCACTTCGAGCACGACCTTGTCGGTTTCGAGGTCGACCAGGTTCTCGTCGCGGCGCACCGCGTCACCCACCTTCTTGTGCAGGGCGGCGATGACGGCATCGGAGACGGATTCGGGCAGCGGCGGAACCTTGATTTCAGTGGCCATGGCGGGCGTTCTCGGTCGGGAGTCGATATCGGGAGGAACGTGGGGCAGGGGCGCGCCCCTGCGGCATTCGTGGAAAGGGCGCGTCGCTTACTCGGCGACGGCGAGCACCTGAGGGCCGACCAGCGCGGCCTCGAGCAGGGCGGCCTGCTCGACGTTGTGCTGGCTGAGGTGGCCGCAGGCCGGCGCCGCGGAGCGGCCGCGACCGGCGTAGCTGAGGGTCTGGCCCTTGGCGAGGCAGGCCTCGATGTGGTGGCGGATCTGGTACCACGCGCCCTGGTTTTGCGGCTCTTCCTGGCACCAGATGACTTCCGCGGCCTTGCCGAAGCGCTTCAGCTCGGCGGTCAGCTCGGCGCGCGGGAACGGGTACAGCTGCTCGACGCGCACGATGGCCACGTCGGTGAGGCCGCGCTTCTCGGCGTCCTCGACGAGGTCGTAGTAGACCTTGCCGCCGCAGACGACCACGCGGGTGGCCTTCTTGGCGTCCTTCGCGGTGCTGTCCGGGATGAGCGTCTGGAAGCTGCCCTTGGCGAGGTCGTCGAGCGTCGACACCGAGAGCTTGTGGCGCAGCATCGACTTCGGCGTCATGACGACCAGCGGCTTGCGCGTGCCGCGCAGCATCTGGCGGCGCAGCATGTGGAAGCTCTGCGCCGGCGTCGTCGGCGTGACCACCGAGATGTTGTGGTGGGCGCAGAGCTGCAGGAAGCGCTCGAGGCGTGCCGAGCTGTGTTCCGGGCCCTGGCCTTCGTAGCCGTGCGGCAGGAACAGCACGAGGCCGCAGAGACGGCCCCACTTGGCCTCGCCCGAGGTGATGAACTGGTCGATCACGACCTGCGCGCCGTTGGCGAAGTCGCCGAACTGGCCTTCCCAGATGTTCAGCGTGGTCGGCTCGGCGGTGCTGTAGCCGAACTCGAAGGCCATTACGGCCTCCTCCGAAAGGAGGGAGTCGACGACCACCACGTGTTCCGGGTTCGACACCAGCTCGCGCAGCGGCATGATCGCCTCGCCGGTGGCCTGGTCGTGCTGCACCGCATGACGGTGGAAGAACGTGCCACGGCCGGCGTCCTGGCCGACGAGGCGCAGCTTGAAGCCTTCCTTCAGCAGCGTCGCGTAGGCGAGGTTCTCGGCGAAGCCCCAGTCCATCGGCAGCTCGCCGGCGGCCATCTTGCGGCGGTCCTCGTAGATCTTCGCCACGCGCGGGTGCAGCTTGCGCTCCTCGGGCACCGCGTTGATCTGCTGCGCCAGCGCGTCCAGGGTCTTGCGCGCGACGGCGGTCTTCACCTCGTCGTTCAGCGAGCCCTTGAAGTAGGGCGACCAGTCGACGCTGACGCTGTCCTTGGCCGCGGTGGTGACATCGGCCGTCACTTCGCCCTTGTCGAGCTTGGCGCGGTAGCCGTCCACGAGGGTCTTCGCGTCGTCGGCGCTGATCACCCCGGCCTCGATCAGGCGGTTGGCATAGAGCTCGCGCGTGGTCTTGCGCGCGCGGATGTTCTGGTACATCAGCGGCTGGGTCGCGGCCGGCTCGTCGGCCTCGTTGTGGCCGTGGCGGCGGTAGCAGACGAGGTCGATGACCACGTCGCTCTTGAAGGTCTGGCGGAAGTCGAAGGCGATCTGTGCGCAGAACGCCACGGCTTCCGGATCGTCGCCGTTCACGTGCAGCACCGGGGCGCCGACGATCTTCGCCGGGTCGGTGCAGTACAGCGTGGAGCGGGTGTCGTCCGGGCGGCTGGTGGTGAAGCCCACCTGGTTGTTGATGACGATGTGTACCGTGCCGCCGACCGCGAAGCCGCGGGCCTGCGACATCTGGAACAGCTCCATGATGACGCCCTGGCCGGCGAAGGCCGAGTCGCCGTGGATCAGCACCGGCACGACCTGCGAGCGCGCCTTGTCCTCGCGGCGCATCTGCCGCGCGCGCACCGAGCCGGCGACCACCGGGTCGACGATCTCGAGGTGCGACGGGTTGAAGGCCAGCGCGATGTGCAGCGGGCCGCCCGGGGTGGCGATGTCGGCCGAGAAGCCCATGTGGTACTTCACGTCGCCGGAGTGCGCCGGGTCGTCATGGTGGTCGAAGCGGCCCTCGAACTCGGCGAACAGCTTGGACGGCGGCTTGCCAAGCGTGTTCACGAGGACGTTGAGGCGGCCGCGGTGGGCCATGCCGATGACCATGTCCTTGACGCCGTTGGCCCCGGCGCGGCGCACCAGCACGTCCATCGCCGGGATCAGGCTGTCGCCGCCCTCGAGCGAGAAGCGCTTCTGGCCGACGTACTTGGTGTGCAGGTAGCGCTCGAGGCCCTCGGCGGCCGTGGTGCGCTCGAGGATGCGCGTCTGCTCCTCCTTCGAGAAGCCGAAGCGGCCGGCGGCCTTCTCGAGGCGCTCCTGCATCCAGTGGCGCTGCCTGGCGTCGCTGATGTGCATGAACTCCGCGCCGATGACGCTGGAGTAGGTGGTGCGCAGCTTGGCCAGCAGGTCCTTGAGCTTGAGGCGATCGGCACCGAAGTAGGTGTTGACCGGGAATTCGGTCTCGAGATCGGCATTCGACAGGCCGTGGAAGGCGAGCTCGAGATCCGGGGCGTCCGGCTTGCCGGCCATGCCCAGAGGATCGAGCGAAGCGCCCAAGTGGCCGCGCGAGCGGTACGCCGTGATGAGCTTGCTCACCGCCATCTGCTTCTTGGCGGTCTCTTCGTCGAGGCCACCACCGAGGCCCTTGGCCGCCAGCATCCCGGCCACCTGCACGCGGGCCATGGCGTCGGAATGCGGCACGTCGGCGCTGCCGCCGAAGCCGTCGAAATAGGCCTTCCACTTCGCGTCGACCGACGCCGGGTCGCGGAGGTACTGCTCGTAGAGCTCTTCAATGAACGCGGCGTTGCCGCCGGAGAGCTGCGAGGACTGGGCGAAGGTCTTGAGGAGGCTGGCCACGGCGATCCTGGGTGCGTTGGGCTTGGACGGGTTGTTGGCGCAAGTGCTTGATGGACAAGAGGCGCCGGGCGCGGGCCCGGGCGAAGCCGCGCGATTATAGACCGTCACGACGCGAAACGGGCTTGACGCCGACCATCTGTATCGGATTATTAATACACATGGACGCATCGCAATGGCAGGTTTCCGGCGCGTCGCCGGTCCCCATCTATCGTCAGATCACCGAGCAGGTGCGGCGGTTCATTGCCGCCGGGCAGTTGCAGGTGGGTGAGCGGCTGCCTTCGGTTCGCGCCATGGCCGCGCGGTTCGGCATCAATCCGATGACGGTGAGCCGTGCCTACGCAGCCTTGTGCGAGGACGGCGTGCTGTTGCGGCGCCGGGGATCGGGCATGGTCGTGGCGCCCCGCACGGGCCGGGCGGGTCTGACGGCCGAGGCGCGCCTCCGCTTGCTCGAGTCGAAGCTGCAGGAGGTGATCCTCGAAGCCAACGATCTCGGCCTGGCCGCGGGCCCGGTGTGCGAGCGCCTGCATGCCCTGTTCCTCTCGCCGACGACGCCCGCCGTCACGCCGCCGCGTCGACGTCGGCGGCAACTTCCATCCCCGGGCTGAAGAATCGCGACCCCAGCGCCATGGAATCCGAGACGGACGCGCTCCAATGCGTCCGGCGCCCGGAAGGGCTTGGCGCCAGCGAGGCATCCGTGATGCCATCCGCCGGCCCGCCCGCGACGTTACAGAGGTCACCATGTCCCTGCCCCCCAGCGCCCCACGCTCGGCGCCAACGTGGCTCGTCATGCCGCTGGTTGCGGGCGTTCTGACGGGATGCACCGCGTTCGAGCGGGGCGTCGAACAAGGGGACCCGCCGACCGATCCCGTGACGGGGTGTCCGGACCTCAGCGGCTCGTATGTGCTGCAGCCGACCACGCTGGACGGCGATCCGGATCCGGGCGTGGATCCGGCGAAGCCCGTGCGCTTCGAGGATGGCGCACTGTCACCGGCCGCGGCGCGCCTCGGCGGTTCTGCTGGCCCGAGCCTCTACGAGGGCGTCATCGTGCGATCCGATGGCACGCACGCGCTCGAGCTGCAGTTCATCCCCCCGTTCGGCCGGGTGATGCAGGACCTGGAGTCGATCCGCCAGCACCAGCGCCCGCGTTATGCCGAGTGGTACCGCCTGCTGCAGCCGGCCCGCCGTGCGGCCTTTGTCGCGGAGAACGGCGAGGCCGCGCTGCAGGCCCGCCTTCGCGAGTTGGGGCCGGACACCGGGCCCCTCGTGCGGTTGAACCGTGGTCCCCACTTCAACTGCGAGGACGGGTGGGTCGTGGTGCCGCGCGAGTACCTGCCGCCCATGCGGATGACGCTTGATGACGGCGGGCATCTGGTCATCGAGGCCAAGGAGTGGACCTACAGCGTCTGGGGCGGATGGGGTGACCAGTCATGGCGCGTTCCGACGGGCGCCTACCTTGGCACCGCCCGGTGGGCGCGCGACGCGTCGGTGCGACCTTGGGACGCCGATGACGTTGGGCAGCGTTACGTCTTCGCACGGCCGGCCGAGGAGATCGAGCGTGAACAGGCGGTCGCCGCCGATCGCGCGCAGCGCAGTGCCGAGCGTCGCTACGCGGATCCGGAGGCCGTGCGCGACGCGCTGCGCCCGCTGCTGCCGGCGGGTGTGACCCTCGGCGAGATCGAGATCGCGCAGTTGCCTTTCATCGGCCACCGGGTTCGCGTGCAGGCGCTGCCCAGCGATCCGGCGATGGACGGCGAGGAGCAGCGGCGCCGCCTGGAGTGGTTCCTCGCCGCGCTGAAGGAGGGCGACCCCGGCTTCATCGAGGATCGGGAAGTCGTGAAGCGGGCGATTTCGAGCGCTGGACACGTGCGCCATGAATTCGAGATCTACCTCGATACCCATCCGGCGGTGCAGCCGGCGCGCGAACGCGTCGTGGTGGGCTTTACCCCGGCGCCGGCCGATTTTTCCGGGGCCGGGGCGTCGTCGGCACCACGGCCTTCGTCGCCGCCTGCATCGGCCGTCACCGCCGGGAGTGCCCCCGGGCCCGTGCCGTCCTCGGATCCGGTGCCGCCAGGATTCGCCCTGTTGTCCGAGGTCGAGTCACGCCTGCAACCGCTGTTGGCGACCGGGTGCCGACTGTCGCGGCTCCGTTACGCCGGTGAGGCGGTGATCATCGCCGGCGAGGCCGACGACATGCCGTGTGTGTCGAACACCTTGCGCGCCATCGACGTCGTCATCGCGCCGAATGGCGCACGCGTCGAACTGATGCATATCGCCGCCGATGGCGCTGGCCGCTACCGCTACGAGATCCGCCTGCCGCCCTCGCCGCTGACGCGCGCGTGAGGCGGCGACGCCACCTCAGATCCCGAGCGCACGAAGCTCGGTGAGTTCGCGGGCACGCTCCCAGCGGCGATCGAAATCCTGCGCCAGCTGGCGCGCACGCGCCGGGCCATCGAGGCAGCCACTGCCCTCGAAGCGGGTGGCCAGCGGACGGAAGGCGTAGGCGGTCTCGTCGATCACGAGGTAGCTTTCCGGTGCCTGGCGATCCTCGGCATCGATCGGTGTGCGCAGGGCAAACACCGAGCTCAGGCGCTGCGCCAGAGGCAGCAACGGATGGCTCTCGCCGCGCAGTCGATCCGGCTCGATGACGATGAGGCGCACCGTCGGGCCGCGGCCGGCGGTCGCGAAGCTGCGCAGGGCGTCGATCACGGCGGCGTGGCCGTACAGCGTCGGCTCGAGGTCGCGGGTGAACACCCGGATCTCGCGACGTGCGCGGCCCAGCAGTGCCAACGTGAAGTCGCGCACCGCGGACTCGCTGGTGAACTCCTGCAGCGCGCCGTCGCCGGTCGGCGCCGGTCGCGGGCGGCGGCCGGGGTCCGGGGCGCCGAGGGCCTTGCGCATCTTGCGATGCGGGATGCCGGCTTCCATGAACTCGTCGCCGAACGCCTCGAAGCCGTGGCGGGCGTAGAAGGGCATCGCGTGGGTCTGCGCATTGAGGCTCACCTCGGGCCAGCCCAGCGCGCGCGCCTCGTCCATCAGGGCCTCCATCAGCACGTCGCCGACGCCCTTGCCACGCCATTCGGCGAGTACCGCCATCCGCCCGATCTTCCGCTCTGGGGTGAGGCGGCCCGTGCCGATGGGACGGTTCGCTGCGTCGCGGGCGATCACGTGCCGACACTGCGGGTCGAGCTCGTCCCATTCCTCTTCGATCGGCACCTGCTGCTCGACCACGAACACCGGCTCGCGCACGGCGCGCAGGTCGGCGAAATCGACGGCATAGTCCGCGGGCTCGACGCGGAATTCAGCGGAAATCGGCAGGGTCATCGGGGCTTCCTGGGCGAGCGGGGCTTCTTCGGGGCGATGGCGCGGTAGTGCCCGAGGGCGGCGAGGGCGACGACGGACTCGCGGGCGTGGTCGTCGAGCTGCCCCCACGCGGCCGCATCCAGCGTGTCGTGGCGGCAGAGCAGGGCCGCATCCTTGGCCCGAAGGCCTTCGATGTCGCTGCCGGTGACGAACCATAGGGCCTTGGTCTTGCCGTCGCGCAGCCAGGCCACGCGCGAGAACGGATGGCGTTGCACGATGCCCCCGGCCGCGAGGGCCGTGTCGAACTCGGCACGGGTCGGGGCCTTCTTCGGCGGCTGCAGGTTGCCGGAGGCGCGGTAGCGGGTGATGAAGCGGCCGAACCAGCGGCGCAGCAGGGCGTCGTCGGCGTCCGCGTCGCCGGCCATGCCACCGAGCGTGTGCTTGACCCGTGCGAGCGCGTGCGCATCGATCTCGAAGGCGTCGGTGGGCACGGCGAGATCGGGGTCGGCGTATCGCTCCTTCTCGCCGGCGCGGGACGCAAGCTCCAGCGCGAAATCCTCGATCAGCTCGGCCTTGGCCGGTGCGCGCATGCCCAGCGAGAAGGTCAGGCAGGGGTCGAGCGCGACGCCGTGGTGGCCGAGGCCCGGCGGCAGGTAGAGCATGTCGCCGGGGCCGAGCGTCCATTCGTGGCTCGGCGTGAAGCGCTTCAATAGCTTGATCGGGGCGTCATCGCGGAAATCGACGGGTTGGTCGGGATTCGCGTCGATCTGCCAGTGACGATGGCCCATGCCCTGCAGCAGGAAGACGTCGTACTGGTCGATGTGCGCGCCAACCGATCCACCTTCCACGGCGAAGCTGATCATCACGTCGTCGATGCGCCAGCGCGGCAGGAAGGGGAAGGCCTCGACCAGTTCGCGCACGTCGGCATCCCACTTGTCCACGTCCTGCACCAGCAGGGTCCAGTCGCGCTCGGGCACGCGGTCGAAGCGGTCCTCGGGCAGCGGGCCGGTCTCGACGGTCCAGCGGTCCTTCTTTCGATCCCACAGGATGAGGCGCGAGAGCGCCGTCGCCTCCAGCGAGAGCGCGCCGAGGTCGTCGGGGCTGATCGGGCTCTCGAAGCCGGGGAAGGCGTTGCGGATCAGCAGCGGGCGCTTCTGCCAGTAGTCGCTCAGGAAGGCGCCGGCCGGCATGCCGAGCGGGCCTTTGCCGGTGGCGTCGATCTCGATCGGCAGCAGGGCCGAAGGGGCGGTCTTGCGGGTCATGGCGTGGCCTGGCGTTCGGTGTCGAGGCGGGCATCGAGCCGGCGGGCGCCCGCTTCGGCGTAGCGGCGGCAGGCGGTGGCGTCCACCAGCGGTTCGGAGGGCGCGTCGCCGAGGCGATACCAGAGCCGGCTGGCCACCGGATGCGGCGAGATCAGGATGTCGCAGGGCAGGGCGGCGACGGTGTCGAAGGTGCTGCGGAGCATCGTCGCGAAGGCCGGACTCGCGGCCGGATTGCTGAAGCGGTAGCTGTCCGGCGCGACGGCGCTCAGGGAATCGGCGAAGACCATGGCGTGGCAGACCCCAGCCTCGCAGCTGGTCCAGCTGAAGCTGGTCCCGCCCAACGAATGGCCCGGCGTGGCGTGGGTCTGGATGCGCAGGTCGCCGACGCGTACCTCGGCGTTGTCGGGCAGGGTCTCGATGACTGCGACTGGCGGGAAGCCCGGCATGCGGAACGGCACCTGCGGGTCGCGCACGTCCATGTCACCCTTGCGCAGCGCGATCAGGCCGGGGCGCCGGGCGCGCAGCGGCGCGCCGGTGGCCTGCTGGACGGCCGCGAGGCCGCCGGCATGGTCGATGTGCTCGTGCGTGTTCAACAGCACACGGACGTCCTTCGGGTCGAAGCCCAGCGTGCGGATGCTCTCGACGATCATCGGCCCGGCCTCGGGCGTGGCGCCGTCGATCAGCACGTGGCCCGCGTCACCGGTGATGAGCAGCGCGCTGATCCCGCAGGTGCCCACGTACCACGTGTTCCCGAAGATTGGGCGCGGGGGCGTCGGGTCGCTCCAGCCGGCGTCGTCGGGGCAGGTCGGCGCGGGCGCGATGGCCTCGGCCCTCACCGCGCCGGTGGCCACCAGCAGGACGGGCAGTAGGGCGGCAGCGAGGCGCACGAGCGGGCCCCGGGCGCTCAGACCGTCTTCGCCAGCGATTCGGCGCGGCCGGTGTACGTGGCCGGCGTCAGCGCGAGCAGGGCACGCTTCGGCTCGTCCGGCAGGTCGAGGCCGGCGATGAACTCGCGGATCGAATCCTTGGTGATGGCCTGGCCGCGGGTGAGCGCCTTGAGCTGCTCGTAGGGGTTCGGCAGGCCGTGGCGGCGCATCACCGTCTGCACGGCTTCCGCCAGCACTTCCCAGCTGTTGTCGAGGTCTTCGGCGAGGCGTGCCGGGTTCACCTTGAGCTTGCCGATGCCGCGGTTCAGCGCGTCGTACGAGACCAGCGTGTGGCCCCAGGCGGTGCCCAACGCGCGCAGCACGGTCGAGTCGGTGAGGTCGCGCTGCCAGCGGCTGATCGGCAGCTTGGCGCCGAAGTGCTCGAACAGCGCATTGGCGATGCCGAAGTTGCCTTCGGCGTTCTCGAAGTCGATCGGGTTGACCTTGTGCGGCATGGTCGAGCTGCCGACCTCGCCTTCCTTCAGCGCCTGCTTGAAGTACCCGAGCGAGATGTAGCCCCAGACGTCGCGGGCGAAGTCGATCAGGATCGTGTTGATGCGGCGCTGCACGTCGCCCAGCTCGGCGATGAAGTCGTGCGGCTCGATCTGCGTGGTGTAGGCGTTGAAGTGCAGGCCCAGCGATTCGACGAAGCCCTGCGCGAGGCGCGGCCAGTCGACGTTCGGGTAGGCCGACAGGTGGGCGTTGTAGTTGCCGACCGCGCCGTTGATCTTGCCGAGGATCTCGACCTGCGCGAGCTGCTGGCGCTGGCGCTTCAGGCGCGCGACGACGTTGGCCAGTTCCTTGCCCAGGGTCGTCGGGCTGGCGGTCTGGCCGTGGGTGCGCGAGAGCATCGGCTCGTCGGCGTACTCGTAGGCCAGCTTCTTCAGCGTTTCGATCAAGCCGTCGAGCTGGGGCAGCAGTACCTCGTCGCGAGCCTGCTTCAGCATCAGCGCATAGCTGAGGTTGTTGATGTCCTCGGAGGTGCAGGCGAAGTGCACGAACTCCAGCGCGGCCTTGAGCTCCTCGTTCTCCGAGAGCTTCTCCTTCAGGAAGTACTCGACGGCCTTGACGTCGTGGTTGGTGGTCCTCTCGATCGCCTTGACCCGCGCCGCGTCCTCCACCGAGAAGCCGTCGGCCAGGCGCTGCAGCAGGGACGCGGCCTGATCGGAGAAGGGCGGCAGTTCCGGGATGCCCGGCTCGGCCGAGAGGGCCAGCAGCCACGCGATCTCCACGCAGACGCGGGCGCGGATCAGTCCGTACTCGGAAAAGATCGGGCGCAGGGCGTCGACCTTGCCGGCGTAGCGGCCGTCGAGCGGGGAGAGGGCGGTGAGGGCGTGGGACATGGCGGGGTCGGGAATCGGGGCGGTCGAGCCGCGGAAGCCCGCCATTCTACCGGGCTAAGCTGGGGCGCCCCCACCCCGAGGAGAGCCCCATGGCCGGCCCCACCCGCACCGAACGCGACAGCATGGGCGAGCTCGCCGTGCCGGCCGAGGCCCTTTGGGGCGCGCAGACCCAGCGCGCGCTGGAGAACTTCCCGATCTCCGGTTGGCGCATGCCGCGCGGCTTCCTGCGCGCCCTCGGGTTGATCAAGGCCGCGGCCGCTGAGGCGAATGCAGGGCTGGGCCTGCTTGACGCCAAGCGCGGCGAGGCGATCCGCGATGCGGCGCTGAAGGTGGCCGCCGGCGAATTCGATGCCGAGTTCCCCATCGACGTCTTCCAGACCGGCTCGGGCACCTCGAGCAACATGAATGCGAACGAGGTGATCGCCCACGTGGCGCATTCACTCGGCGGCATGGCCGTGCACCCCAACGACCACGTCAACCTCGGGCAGAGCTCGAATGACGTCATTCCCACCGCGATCCAGGTCGGCGCCGTGCTGGCGGTGCGCGGGCGCCTGCGGCCCGCGCTCGAACACCTGCGCGAGGTGATCGCGCGGCGCGCGCACGAGCACCTCGGCACGGTGAAGACCGGCCGAACGCACCTGATGGATGCGATGCCGATCACGCTCGGGCAGGAGCTCTTCACTTGGGCCAGCCAGGTCGGGCAGGCCGAGGAGCGGCTGAAGGACGCCGAGCGTCGCCTGCGCGCTTTGCCGCTCGGCGGCACCGCCATCGGCACGGGCATCAACGCGCATCCGCAGTTCGCCGAACGCGCCTGCACCGAACTCGCGCGCCTCGCCGATGCGCCGTTCACGCCCGCGGCCAATGCCTTCGTGGGCATCGCCGCGCAGGACGGCGCGGTGGAGCTCTCCGGCCAGCTCAACGGCCTTGCCGTGGTGCTGATGAAGATCAGCAACGACCTGCGCTGGATGAACTCCGGGCCGCTGGCCGGCTTGGGCGAGATCGAGCTGCCCGCCCTGCAGCCGGGTAGCTCGATCATGCCGGGCAAGGTGAACCCGGTGATCCCCGAGGCCGTGGCCATGGTCGCCGCCCAGGTGATGGGCATGCACGCCACGATCTCGGTGGCCGCGCAGAGCGGCAATTTCCAGCTCAACGTGATGCTGCCGGTGATCGCCCACAACCTGCTCTGGGCCATCGAGCTCAGCGCCAATGCCGCGCGCCTGCTCGCCGATCGCGCCATTGCAGGCTTCAAGGCGCGCGAGGATCGGCTGCAGGACGCGCTGGTGCGCAATCCGATCCTAGTGACGGCACTGAACCCGCTGATCGGCTACGAGAAGGCCGCCGCGATCGCCAAGAAGGCCTATGCGAGCGGAAAGCCCATTCTCGACGTGGCGGTGGAGGAGACCGGGTTGAATCGCGAGGTGCTGGCGAAGGCCTTGGACCCGCTGGCGCTGACGAAAGGCGGCATCGTCGACGGGCTGACGGGCGCCGGCGGATGAGCCCCGGACCCGAGCCGCGCATCGGCGTGATCGGGCTCGGCGCCATGGGCCAACCGATGGCGCTGCGCCTGCAGGCCGCCTTCGGGCCGATCCACGTCTGGAACCGCAGCGCCGAACGATGTGCGCCGCTGGTGGCCGCGGGCGCGATGGCTTGCGATGACCCGGATGCGCTCTTTGCGGCCTGCGACGTCGTACTGGTGATGCTGGCCGACGAGGCCGCCATGGACGCCGTGCTGGCCCCGGAGGCCGCAACCTTCGCGGCCCGTGTTCGCGGTCGGACGATCATCAACGCAGCAACCATTTCCGGTCCCGCCTCGCAGCGGTGGGAGCAACGGATCCGCGAGGCCGGCGGCGCCTACGTCGAGGCCCCGGTCTCGGGCTCGCGCGTGCCGGCCGAGTCGGGGCAGTTGCTGGCCATGCTGGCCGGTGCACCCGAGGCGGTCGCGGCGGCGAGGCCGGTGATGGCGCCGATGTGCCGGCAGGTCGTCGACTGCGGCCCCGTGCCCTCGGCGCTGACGATGAAGTTCGCGGTGAACCTGTTCCTGATCGCCTCGGTGACGGGGCTCGCGGAGTCGGCCCACTTCGCCCGCGCCGCCGGCATCGATCTCCGGGTCTGGGCCGATCTCGTCGACGCCAGCCAGATGGCGAGCGACATCTCCCGGGTCAAGACGGGGAAGCTCCGCGAGGGCGATCTCTCCCCGCAGGCGGCGATCAACAACGTCCTGGCGACGAACCTGCGCATCGTCGAGGCCGCGCACGCCTCGGGCATTCCGGTGCCGCTGGCAGAGGCAACGCTGCGCCTCTACGCGCGGGCTGCGGAAGGGGGCTTGGGGGCGTTGGACATGATCAGCGTCGTCGACGCGTTCCCGCCGGTGACACGCCCGGACGCACCGCGCGACTGATCCGCCCGGGGTAGCGCCGGCTCAGAAGGAGACGTCGGCCGCCTGGCTGGCCCACAGCACCGACTGGTGCCCCGTCTCGGCTTTCCACGCGCTGCGGATCGCGTCGATCTTGGCCCGCTCCTCCGCCGTGTCCGGATGGAGGATCACCAGCACTTTCGAGTCGAGGCGTTCCGGTGCGGCTTGGCCACGGAAGAGCCATTGGCCGTAGGCGTCGAGGACGGTGAGCCCGTCGGGAAAGCGCGGCGTCACCTCGCGGTCGAGGAAGCCTTGCCAGCGGGCGTCATCGATGCGGGTGGCCGGGTCGTCGCGGTCGCCGACGCCGAAGTACAACTCGCTGCGACGCCAGGCGGCGGCGACCCTCGGTCGGGCGGCGTCGCCTTGCAACGTCGGCGAGCGGCGATCGGTTGGCGTGGCGTTGGTGGCAACGCCTGCGCAGCCGGCGAGCGCGAACAGAACGATGGCAAGCAGCGCGGGCCGCAGGGCGGTCCGCGCGGACTCCACGGGAATCGGGCGCATGGGGCGACGTGGTGTGGAAACGACGACGGAGGCCTGCACGGTCGCCGAGGTCGCGACGGCGGCGAAATGGGTGGGGGTCATGGCGTTATTCCTCCGCGTTATGGTTTCGAAATGTCTGCGTCAATTAGGGTTTTTGGCATCAGCTGCACTGATCGCTGGCCCTACTTTCGAACACGCAGGTTGCTTATGCCAAAGACACATGTCGCACCCCTCGCCATCGCCATCGCCGTCGCACTCAGTGCGTCCGCCGGGGTCTCGCAGGCCCGGTCCACGCCCACTGCGCCGGCCAATGACGCCCGCACCCTGGATGCCGTCATCGTCACCGGCACCCGAGCCTCGGGCAGAACGGCGCTGGAGTCGACCGCGCCGATCGACGTGCTCGATGCCGAGGACCTGCGCCGCGCCGGCGTGTTGAACGGCGAGCTGGGGACGGCGCTGCAGGCGCTGCTGCCCTCGTTGAACTTCCCGCGCCAGTCCAACAGCGGCGGCGCGGACCACGTGCGCCCGGCCCAGCTGCGCGGCCTCGCGCCGGACCAGGTGCTGGTGCTGGTGAACGGCAAGCGCCGCCACGTCAGCGCGCTGGTCAGCACCGACAGCAAGATCGGCCGCGGCACGACGCCCGTCGACCTGAACGCGATCCCGGTGTCGGCCATCCGCCGCATCGAGGTGCTGCGCGACGGCGCCGGCGCGCTCTACGGATCGGATGCGGTGGCCGGCGTGATCAACATCCTGCTCGACGACCGCCCCGAGGGCGGCCGCGTGGACGCCAGCGTCGGCGCGCACCGCACGGACGTCGACGCCATCGACGAGACGCTGACCGACGGCCAGACCACCTCCGCCAGCGCGCAGATCGGCACGGTGCTGGGGGGTGACGGCTTTCTGCGCACCGGCTTCGAAGTGAACCGCCGCGAGCCGACCAACCGCGCCGGCTTCGACCAGGTTCCGTTCTTCGAGGAGCAGACGCCGGCCAACCTCGCGCTGGGCGGGCGCCGCAACTTCGTGCTGGGCGATGGTGAATCGCAGCGCTTCGGCGGCTGGTTCAACGCTGGCCTCCCGGTGGGCGAGGGCGGCGAGCTCTACGCCTTTGGCACCTACCAGCAGTCGGACACCGAAGGCGCGAACTTCTTCCGCTATCCGGACGGTGCGGCGAACCTCCGCAGCGTCTATCCGAACGGCTATCGCCCGGTCTCCGTCGGCGAGAACCTCGATATCGCCGGCGTCGCGGGCCTGCGCACCCGCGCCGGGGCGTGGGATGTCGACGCCAGCCTCAACCTCGGCCGCAATGATTTCACCTACCGCCTGCGGAACTCGTTGAACGCCTCGCTCGGGGCGGCCAGCCCGACGCAGTTCCGCGTTGGCGACTACCGGTTCGACCAGACGCTGTTCAACCTCGATGCGTCGCGGGTGTTCGAGAGCGATGCCGTGGCCCATACGCTGGCCTTGGGCACCGAGTTCCGCAGGGAGACCTACGAAACCGGTGCGGGCGACCCGGCGTCGTATGCCGCCGGCCCGCTGACCACGCGCCCGACCGGCGCGCAGGCCGGTGGTGGCCTGACGCCGCAGGACGTGGCCGACCTCTCGCGCGACGTGGCCACGCTGTACGCCAACGTCTCGACCGACTGGGGCAACGCCTGGACGACGGATGCCGGCCTGCGCTACGAGGATTACAGCGACTTCGGCGGCGAGTTGACCGGCAAGCTGGCGGCCGGCGTCGCCCTGAACGACATGGTGGCCCTGCGCGGCTCGGCCTCGCGCAACTTCCGCGCGCCGTCTCTGTCGCAGATCGGGTTCGAGGCCACCAGCACCGGCTACGACGCCTCCGGCCGCCTGCTGCAAGGCCGCCTGCTGTCGGTCAACAACCGCATTGCCCGGGGGTTGGGCGCCCAGGATCTCGATCCTGAAACCGCGCTGAACCTGTCGTTCGGTGTGACTGTGCAGCTTGGCGGCGGTTTCGATGCCAGCGTCGACGTGTTCCGTATCGACGTCGACGACCGTGTCGCGCTGTCCGAACGCATCACCGGAACCGCGCTCACCACCTTCGTGCAGACCACCTTCGGCGTGGCGGGGGTGCAGAGCGTCAACTTCTTCGTCAACGCGGCGGACCTGCGCACGCAAGGTGCGGAGCTGGTGGCCAACTGGCAGGGCGAAGCCGCGGGCGGCGACCTGCGCCTCAACGCCGCATGGAGCTACGCGGAGACGGAGATCCAGCGCTTGGCCGACACGCCCGCGGTGCTGCGCACCCTGGTGCCGGGCTACCGCGTGATCGGCGTCGAGGAGAGCAACACGCTGACCGACGCTGCGCCACGCACCCGCGCCGTGTTGACGGCGAACTGGGATCGACAGGCGTGGTCCCTCTTGGGGCGCCTGACCCGCCACGGCAGCGCCACGCGTGTCTTCGACTTTGGCGGCGGCTTCGAGCCGCGCCAGACCTACGGCGCCGAGTGGCAGCTGGACGCGGAGGTCGCCTATGCGATCAGCGACGCATGGACGGTGGCCGTGGGTGGCCAGAACCTCACGGACAACTACCCCGACCGCTCCATCGACGACATCGCCTACTTCGGCAACCTGCCGTACGACGTGCTGTCGCCGATCGGCAGCAATGGCGCGTTCTGGTACGGCCGCGTGAGCTGGACGTTCTGACCGAGCGACCCGGCCCGGCGGCGCCGCCGGGCCGGGCTCAGCCGGCCAGATCCACCGGCAGTTCGAACCGTGCCCCCCCGACGATGGCCGCGACCGCGGTGGCGTGCGATCGGAGGTCGTGGCCCTGCGCCACCACCCAGGCGTCGTCGTAGTAGGTGTCCAGATAGCGCTCGCCGCCGTCGCAGATCAGCGTCACGACCGCGCCGGTCTCGCCCGCGGCCTTCATCTCCGCCATCACCTGCAGCGCCCCGACGAAATTGGTGCCGGTCGAGCCGCCGACGCGGCGGCCGAGCAGGCCCGCCAGCACGCGCATCGCAGCGAGGCTGAGGGCGTCCGGGACCTTGACCATGCGGTCGATGGTCTCGGGGAGGAAGCTGGCCTCGACGATGGGACGCCCGATGCCCTCGATGCGCGAGCCGCGGTCGAGGCGGTGGCAGCGCTTGCGGTCCTTGAAGGCGTCGAAGAACACCGAGTGCTCCGGGTCGACGACGGCGAGGCGCGTGCAGGCGTTGCGGGTCGGCTGGTAGCGGATGTAGCGGCCCACCGTGGCGGCGGTGCCGCCCGTGCCGGCGGAGACGACGAGCCAGCGCGGGCAGGGGTGGGGTTCGAGCTTCAGCTGTTCGAAGATCGATTCGGCGATGTTGTTGTTGCCGCGCCAGTCGGTGGCGCGCTCCGCGTAAGTGAACTGGTCCATGAAGTGGCCGCCGATCTCGGCGGCCAAGGCGCGCGAGGCCGCGCTGACGTCCGCGCCTTCGATCATGTGGCATCGGCCGCCGTAGAACTCGATGCGCGCGATCTTTTCCTTGGACGTGGTGTTCGGCATCACCGCGATGAAGGGCAGGCCGACCAGGCGCGCGAAATACGCTTCGGACACCGCCGTGCTACCGCTGCTGGCCTCGATGACGGTCTGGCCCTCGCGCAGCCAGCCGTTGCACAGGGCATACAGGAACAGGGAGCGCGCGAGCCGGTGTTTCAGGCTGCCGGTGGGATGCGAGCTCTCGTCCTTGAAGTACAGCGGGATGCCCGGGTAGGCCGGCAGGTCGAGGCGGATCAGGTGGGTGTCGGCCGAGCGCTGGAAGTCGGCTTCGAGAGCCGCGATGGCGGCGTTGACCCATTGGCGGGACATGGCGGTGGGACGGGCCGGTGGCTGGACAGGCCGCCATTGTCGCCTAGGATCAAGGCCCCGGACCCCGAGACCCGCCGATGCCGACGCCGATGCGCTCCGCCCTGTTCGCCGCCACCCTGCTGGCCCTGCTGCCGATGGCGGCCGCTGCCGCACCGTCGTCCACCGAGTTCGCGCAAGGGCGGGTGATCGCCTCGGCCGACGGTTTCGCCGTGCTACCGCCGCGCGCGCGCATCGAACCCGAGAACCGGATGCTCACCGAGCGCATCGAGGCCCTGCTGCCGGCACTGATGGCCGAGGCCGATCTGGACATGTGGCTGGTGCTCAACCGCGAGTACGCCGAAGACCCGGTCTACTTCACCCTCGTGCCGCAGCCCAGCTTCGCGGCGCGTCGCACGACGATGCTGGTGTTCCATCGCCAGCCCGGCGGCACGGTGGAGCGCCTTTCGGTCAACACCTATCCGCTTGGCCCGCCCTACGAGGTAGCGTGGTCGGGGGGCAACCTCGACGAACAGTGGGCGGCACTGGGCAAACTCATCGGCGAGAAGAATCCGAAGCGCATCGGCATCAACGTCTCGCGCCACTGGCCGGTGGCCGATGGCCTGACGGCCGGGCTCGAGGAGCGCCTCCGCGAGGTGCTGCCGGCGGGCTTCGAGGATCGGCTCGTGCCTGCCGAGAACCTGGTCATCCGCTGGCTGGAAACGCGTTCGGCCGGCGAACTCGAGGTCTACCCGCACATCATGGGCATCGCCCGAGGCGTCATCGCGGAAGCCTTCAGCGCGCGGGTGATCACGCCCGGCGTCACCACCACGGACGATGTCGCGTGGTACGTCCGCGAGCGTTTCGAATCCCTGGGCCTGCCGATCTGGTTCATGCCCTACGTGAACCTCCAGCGGCCCGGCCTCGCCTGTGACGCGGAGAACCCGTTCTGCGGCGAGAGCGGCGTGATCCGCCCCGGCGACGTGCTGCATACCGACGTGGGCATCTGCTACCTGAAGCTCTGCACCGACACGCAGGAGATGGCCTACGTGCCCAAGGCTGGCGAGACCAGCGTGCCCGAGGGCCTCGTCCGCGCGCTGGCCACCGGCAACCGCTGGCAGGACCTGCTCACGGCCCAGTTCGTCGCCGGGCGCAGCGGCAACGAGATCCTGCAGCGTACGCGCGCGGCCGCGGCCAAGGCGGGCATCACGAGCAACACCTACACCCACCCGCTGGGCGTCTTCGGGCATGCGCCCGGGCCGACCATCGGCATGTGGGACAACCCCGGCCTGAACCCGGTGACGGGCGACTGGCCCCTGCACGCCAACACGGTCTACGCCATCGAGGGCAACATCGCGCAGGCCGTGCCGGAGTGGGGCGGCCAGTGGGTTCGGATCAAGCTGGAGCAGGGCGCCCTGTTCGACGGCGAGCAGGTCATCTACCTCGCCGGCCGGCAGACCCAGTGGCACGTGGTGCGCTGAGCCTCGCTTCGCCTTCAGCGGCCTGAAGCGCGCTTCCAGAGGTACTTCAGGCCGGGGAAGAGCCCGCGATGCAGGGCGAAGGAGATCGCGGCGAAGGCGAAGGCGAAGATCGAGGGCAGGATCGCGCCGATGGCCACCATCGCACCGGCGAGGAAGCCGAGGACGATCTCACCGCGCCACACGGGGAACGCCAGCGAGAGCGCAAGCAGGCTGCCCAGGACCCACGTCCCATCGATGTCGGGGCGGACGACGACGAACGCGGCGATCGCGCCGCCGGCCGCCAGCCCGCCCAGCATCCCGGCCACCATGCCGGGCCGCCAGCGCGGGCGAAGCCCCGTGCCGATCGCCCGGCGACGGATCGACGGGGCGTAGAGCACCGCCAGCAAGGGCAACCACAGTAGACCCCAGGCGTTCGAGATCGCCGGCATCGACGGGTCGGCGAGGAAGTGGTGGCTGGCGATGCCGCCCTGCGACCACTCCCAGCCGAGGTGCAAGGCCACGAGGCCTGCTGCGATAGCAGCGAGCCTCAGGCGCCAGCCCCCGACGGAGAGCGCCATCGTCAGGAACTGACGGTGGCTTCGGCTTCGCCTTCCGCGGGTGCGGCGGGCTCGGCAGCGGTGTCGTCCGACGCCGACTTGCACTCCGTGTCGACGTTGATGCTCTTGGCGTAGGGCGCGAACTCGGGCACCAGCGCGGTCAGGCGCTCCTGCGCGACCTCGAGGCCCTCGACCTGGTCGCAGAGCGCGAGCGCGGCGGCCTCGATCTTCTTCGCTTCGGCTTCGATGCGCGCCTCGGCGCCCTCAGCGTTGCCACCGAAGATGCTCTCGATCGCGAGGGCGGCCGCTTCGCCGCCGATCGCAGCGCCCTGGCGCCCGATGGCCATGCCGGCTTCGGCCACGGCCAGCACTTCCTTGCGGTAGGCGAGGGCGGCCTCGCGCTGTTCAGCGCTGAAGGGCACGGCCGTGCCGTTAATGAGCAGGTCGCCCTGCGGGGTCAGTTCGGCCTTCGGGCCGACACCGTCCACCTGCAGCGAAAGGTTCTCCTCTTGCAGCTTGCGGCTGGCCTCGGCCAGGGCCTTGTCGACTTCGCCGCCCGCAGCCGTGGCTTCCGCGACCCCTTGGCGGGTCTCATCGGCGATCTGCTGGGCGGTGCTGCGGGCCTGTTCGCCGCAGGCCGTGCCGGCGAGCGCGAAGGTCAGGGCGAGGGCAATGGGGGACAGTCGCGAGAGGCGCATGGGGATTCCTCGGGATGGGGGTTGAAGGGTCAGCCGCCGATGACGACGCGACCGCGGATGTCACGGGTGTCGATGTTCTCGAGGGCGCCGCGGTCGGCGACGATCACGTCGCCATCGACGTTCTCGATATCGACATCGCCGGAACCGACGCTGCCGATGCGCACGGCGCCGCGCACGCCACGCAGGGCGATGTCGCCGGAGCCGACGGAGGCGATGCGGGCGTCGCCGCGCACGCCGTCGACGCTGATCGAGCCGCTGCCTGCGGACATCGAGGCGATCGGGCCGACATCGAGCATGTCGACGTCGCCGGAACCGACGCTGGCGCGCACGTCACCCTGCACGCGCTTGAGCACGGCATCGCCCGAGCCGACATCCACCGAGACCGCGGTGGCGCCATCGACGACGAGGTCGCCGGAGCCGACGTTGCCCTCGACGCGCCCGACCTGGCGCAAGTCCACGTCGCCCGAGCCTACGTCGACACCAATGCGGGAAAGGCCCGTCAGGGTTGCGTCGCCCGAACCGACGGTAAGGGAGATCGGCAGGTCGGCCGGCAGCGAGAGGCTGATCTCGCGCCAGGTGTACACGTCGGTGCCGAACAGGCCGTAGATCGTGATCGAGCTGTTTCGACTCGCGATATGCAAGGTGTCGCCGCGGCGTTCGACGGTCATGTGGCTTTCGGCCGCGCGCTCGGCGGTCGAGGCGCAGTGCTTGATGGCGAGCGACGGCGCGCCCGGCCTGACGGTGAGTTCGTCAGCGCCGATCTCGACGACGACGCGGGTGATGCCGTCGAGGTCCAGGGTGGGCGCCTCGGAGCGGGAGTGCTCGCAACGGTCGGCGGCCATGGAGGGGAAGGCCAGGGCGCAGGCCGTTGCGAGCAGCAAGGGGCGGAGCAGGGGGCGGGGGATCTTGGCAGGCATCGTGCGTTCTCCGATTCGGGGGCGGGGTGCCCGGCGGACGCCGGGCACCGGAGGGCATCAGGCGTCTTCGCGCCAGCGGCGCAAGCGGATGGCCACGGCGACAAGGGCGGCGGCGACGGCCACGCCGATCCACAGCGAGGGCGCCGCAAGGCTGGCATAGCTCATCGACACCAGTTCGAAGACGCTCTGGTCGGTGGGCTGGAAGTCGTCGACACGCTCCCAGTTCCCGGAGAAGGCGAACCACAGGCCCGGGATGAAGCTGCCGAACAAGCGCCCGACGATGTTTTCCCAGAACCACTCCGCGCCGAGGTTGCGGTCGAACATCGCCTGCTGCCAGGAAAGCAGGATGCCGGCCAGCACCGGGGTACCCACGGCCCACAGGAAGGGCGCGCGTTTGGCCCAGGCCGAGACGGCCATGCACCAGGCGATGCTGGGCAGGGCCCACAGGGCGTAGACCGGGATCACCACCAGCACGGCGAGTGGCGCCAGGTAGAACTCGCTTGTCCCGAGCAACTTCGGAAGCACGTTGGCGCCGAAGGCCGACATGGTCAGCGCGGCGACGATGGCCACCAGCGTGCCGACCACGATCCCGACGACCGCGGCGATCAGCGGGGTGACCACGGCCATGGACACCAGCTTCGAGATCACCGTGGCGGTGTTCGAGACCGGCATCGACTTCCAGAAAAGCACGCTGCGGTCGCGGCGGTCATCGTAAAGCGAGCCCAGCGCGTAGAAGAGCACCACGAAGGCCAAAACGGCCGCCAGCGGGGCCATCGACGGCACGATGGCGAAGGCCAGGCCTTCGGCGATCTGCTGCTGGGTCTGCGTGGCCAGTACGGTGCCGTCGGTGACGATGCGCTCGCCGTTGACCCGGATGTCCCCGTCCTTCGCGGCGATGCCGATCGCGGCACTGATGCCCGCGGCGCCGAGCATCAATCCGCCGACCACCACGGGTGCCCAGAGCATGCCGCCCTTGTGCTCCCAGAACTCGCGCTTCAGCAGGGTGGGGAAGGTGTTCATGCGTAGGTTCCTTTCATCGTGGCCACGAACAGATCGGCGACGCCTGGCGTCCGGAGTTCACCGAGCTCGGCCAGGCGTTCGCGCGGCTGGCCATCGAACAGGAAGACGGTCTTGCCGAAGACGCTGCGTTCGTCGATGGGCTTCAGCGCGCGCGCGGCCTCGGCCTTGTCGCCGCCGACCATCACTTCGTGGAAGCGCTCGCCCACGTCGTCCATCGTCGCCTGCAACACCAGCTTGCCGTCGCGGATGAAGACGAGGTCGGTGAGGATGTGCTCGATCTCCTCGACCTGGTGGGTGGTGACGATGATCGTCTTCTCCTCGTCGAAGTAGCGCTCCAGCAGGTCCTTGTAGAACTGCTTGCGGTAGAGGATGTCGAGGCCGAGCGTCGGTTCGTCCAGCACCAGCAGCTTGGCGTCGATGGCCATGACCAGTGCCAGATGGAGCTGCACGATCATGCCCTTGGACATGGCCTTGACCTTCATCTTCGGGTCGAGCTTGGTGTGCGCCAGGAAGGCCTGGCACTTCTCGCGGTTGAAGCGCGGGTGCACGCCGGCGACGAAGTCGATGGCTTGGGCGACGCTGATCCAGCGCGGCAGCACGGCGACGTCGGCGATGAAGCAGACCTCTTTCATCAGCGCGTCGCGCTGGGTGCGCGGGTCGAAGCCCAGCACCTTCATGTCGCCTTCGAAATCGATCAGGCCGAGCATGGCCTTCAGGGTGGTGGTCTTGCCCGAGCCGTTCGGGCCGATCAGGCCGACGATGCGCCCCGGGGCGATGTCGAAATCGACGCGGTCGACGGCCACCGACTTGCCGTAGCGCTTGGCCAGGCCGCGGGCGGAGACGGTCATGGTGCTCATGAATGGGCTCCGTTCGTCGGCTTGGCCGCGAGCAGCTGCTCGGGCTTCAGGCCAAGGCGCTCGATGCGGGCCAGCACCTGCGGCCACTCTTCCTTCAGAAAACGCTCGCGCTCGGAAGCGAGCAGTTTTTCCCGAGCTCCATCGATGACGTACATCCCCAGTCCCCTTCGTTTTTCCACCAAGGCCTCGTCGGCCAGTTCCTGATAGGCGCGTGACACGGTGATCGGATTGAGCTGGTAGTCGGCGGCCACCTGGCGCACCGAGGGAAGGGCATCCCCCTCCTTGAGCTCGCCGTCGAGAACCATCGCCACGACGCGCTCCTTGAGCTGCCGGTAGATCGGCGTGCTGTCACTCCAGGCGATGCTCATCAGGGCGCCCCCACGCTGGCGCGCTTGCCGAACGAAAAGAACGGCATGGCGTGGTGCGAACGGGCGCGGCCCTGGCCCTCGCGGGCGTCGACGTGCGCGATCGCGGCGACGGCCTGTTGGCTCGCGTCGGCGGCCAAGCTGCCCGGGCGCGGCGGTTCACCCAGGGCGTAGCCGAGCGAGGTCACGCCGGCGGCGAGGACCAGGGCGCTCAGGCTGTTGCGGAGGCGGGTGTTCATGGCGGGACCTCAGTGAGGTGGGTGGGTGGTGTTGTAGGTAACTATAACACCATTTTTTGGGCCGTCAACACCCCGAACACGGCGAATAAGCAAACTGATGGCATAGACCGGTGTCCGCTGGTCCCACCGAGGAGAACGCAATGAAGGCTTGGATCGGCGCCCTGGCGCTCGTGGTCGGATTGGGTGCGGGCGGCTTCACCGCCGACGCGCAGGCCGGGGTGCTGGACCACGAGTTCCGCCGCTTGGCGGGGCAGGACCGGGTCAACCTCGCGCAGGCCTACGCCGGCCAAGTGCTGCTCGTCGTGAACACGGCCAGCAAGTGCGGCTTCACCCCGCAGTACGAAGGGCTGGAAGCGCTGCACCAGAAGTATTCGCCGCAGGGCTTCGCGGTGCTCGGCTTCCCGTCGAACGACTTCATGGGCCAGGAGCCCGGCAGCGAGGCGGAGATCCAGGCGTTCTGCACGCTGACCTACGGCGTGAAGTTCCCGATGTTCGAAAAGGTCGTGGTGCGCGGCGCGGAAGCGACGCCGTTCTATCGCGAACTGGCGGCGGCGACCGGTGACCAGCCGGGCTGGAACTTCCACAAATACCTGATCGGCCGCGACGGCACGGTGGTCGCAAGCTTCGGCAGCCGCACCAAGCCGGATGCGCCGGAACTGGTCGAAGCGATCGAGAAGGCGATCGCCGCGCCGAAGCCCTGAGGGCTCAGACGCGTCGCAGCACGGCCTCGATCATCCAGCCGAGCACGGGGATGTGGCGGAACAGGCCGTCCGCCGCATTCCAGTAGTCCTGGTGGTAGACGACGCGGCCTTCCGCGTCGAAGCGCAGGTGGGACAGGCCGATGCTCTCGGTGTCCCGGCCTTTCTTGAAGCGCTTGAAGCGGATCACCATGCGCCAACGCAGAAGGTATTCGCCTTCCGGATTGCGCGTGCTGTCGATGATGTCGACGCGGCAGTGCTCGACGGCCTCGGCGCTCTCGCGCAGGTAATGCGCGAGCGCCTCGCGGCCGACGACCGTCTTCAACGTGTCGTTGAACCAGATGTCCTCGGCATAGGTCGCGGGGAGCAGGCGGTCGATGCGGTCGGCCGCGAAGCTGGAGAAGAACGCCGCGAAGGCATCGAGGGCGCGGGCTTCCGCGTCGCTGCCGGCTGCGGGAGGATGCGAGTGGCGGCGTCGTGCCGCATCGAGGGCTTGGAAGGTGTCCATGAGCGGATTGGAGCGCGAGGCGCGTCGGGAGTACATGACGGTACAGGACCTGTACCAGCCGCCGCTGCCGCGCGCCGCGGTGTGGTTGACCTGGTTGGGGCTGATGCCCTTTGTCGCCGCGCTGGCGGCCTGGGCGGCCGGCGGCCTGCTCGAGGAGGCGCGACCGCTGGCGATCGGCAGCAAGGCCTTCCTCGTCTACTCGGCCGTGATCCTGAGTTTCCTCGGCGGCGTCCGTTGGGGCAGGGTGATGGGGGCCGGCGGCGGTGCGCCGGGCTATGTCTTGGCCGTGCTTCCCAGCTTGTGGGCCTTCCCGGCCCTCTTCCTGCCCGCGCTCCAGTCGCTGGCGGCACTGGCGCTCGGCTTCGGCCTTGCGCTGTGGTTCGACACCCGCGCCGACGCCTTGCCTGCCACGCCGGGATTCCGCCAGCTGCGGCGGCAGATCTCGGCCGCGGTCATCGCCGCGCACGGGATGGCGATGGGCCTTTGCTGGCATTTCGGCGGCGGGCTCTCCCCGGCCTGAGCGGTGCATTGCCGAAGCCCGTCGTCGGGGCCACAATCGGCGGCCCGCCGCGTCCGTGGCGGTTCCGACTGATGGAGTCCGTTCCCCCATGTTGAACACCCGTTCCCTGGCCGCGACCGCCCTGCTGGGCCTTTGCGTCTTCGCCGCGCCGGCCTTTGCCCAGAACCCGACCGCCGCCCCCGCGGAAGCGCCGGCCACGCTGCAGCTGCCGGCCGTCGAAGGCCTTCGCACCGACAATGAGAAGATCAGCTACATGATCGGCTTGCAGATGGCCTCGAGCCTGCAGCAAGTCAAGGACTACGTGGATCCGGCCACGCTGGCCAAGGCCATCGAGGCCGGCCTCTCGGGCGAAGGCAAGCTGATGACCGACGCCCAGGCGCAGGAAGTGGGCATGGCCTTCGGCCAGTTCATGCAGCGCCGCCAGGCGGCCCTGATCGCCGAGCAGGGCGCCAAGAACCTCGCCGAGGGCGAGGCCTTCCTGGCCTCGAACAAGACGAAGGCCGGCGTGCGCTCGACCGAGAGCGGTCTGCAGTACCAGGTGGTTCGTGCGGGCGCTGGCGCCCGCCCGACCGCCGCCGATACCGTGAAGGTTCACTACCGCGGCACGCTGCTCGACGGCAAGGAGTTCGACAGTTCCTATGCCCGCAACGAGCCGGCGACGTTCCCGCTGGCCGGCGTGATCCCGGGCTGGACGGAAGGCGTGCAGCTGATGCCCGTGGGTTCGAAGTACGTGTTCTGGATCCCGGCCGCGCTGGCCTATGGCCCGAACGGTGCTGGCCAGGACATCCCGCCGAACGCCACCCTGAAGTTCGAAGTCGAACTCCTCGAGATCGTCCAGCAGGACGCTGCAGCCGCCCAGTAAGCGGGCTGCCGCAGGCATCGACGAAAGGGCCGCGGTTCGCCGCGGCCCTTTTGCGTGCCGCGGCTAGTCGGCGCCCTCGGAACCGCAGCGCGCCGTCAGGGCGCCTCCGGGCACCAGCGACCATGAGCGCCGGTTCGCCACGCCCACGTCGATCACCCGAGAGCGCTCGATGCAGGCCGGGATCGTGTCGGTGCGGGCGAGCACCCATCGGTCGCCGGGGGCGGTGCCGAGCCACGGTATGGCGGATCGCCATTGCGCCTTGCCGGACCTCTTGAAGCCGAAATCGGTCACCGGACGGTCCGCCTGCAGGCGCATCTGTTCGGTCCACGCCACGAGGCCGAGGTCCGCGTCGGTCGGCAGGCGCGCGGCGACGGTGGCCATCACGCTGCGGCCGGAACTGCTCGGATCGAGCGCCGGCCGCAGGACCAGGCCGTAAGTGCTCCACAGGATGGCGGTCAAGGCCAGCAGGCCGGGGACAACCCGCCGCGTGCGCGTGGCAAGCATGGCGGTGAGGCCGAGGGCGCCGGCAACGAGAAGGCCGAGGAAAACGGTATGGGCATCGCTGTCTTCGATTCCCCTCGGCGCGGCGAGGCGATCGGACCACGCGTCGGGCCCGGCGACGCCGGCGAGGCCGATCGCGGCCAGCAGCGACGCGATCGCAAGGCCGTAGCCGAACAAGGCACGACGAACGCCGGTGCGCTCGAGCAGTGCGCCAAGGAGGGGCGCCGCGGCGACGCACAGCACCGGCAGCGCCGGGAAGATGTAGACCCCGCGTTTTCCCGGGCTGGCGGAGAAGAAGAGCAGCACCATCACCACCCAGGCGAGCAGGGTGATCAGCACCGGGTCGCCATCGCGCAGCCGCCGCCACCACGCCGGTGCCAGCCAAGGCAGCAGGAGGACCCCGGGCAACCATAGGGAGGCGATGACTTCGGCGTAGTACCACCACGGCTTGATGTGGTGCCACGCGTTGAAATAGCGCTCCCCCGTCTGGCGGAACAGCAGTTCGGCGACATAGGCGTTCAGCTCCGGATTCTGTGCCCGCATCACCTCGAGGCCCAGGGGGGCCAGCCACACGGCGGTGCCGGCGACGAAGGCAGGGAGCACCAAGGCCCAGCGGATCCGCCACTCAACGCGCGGGGCGCCGGGCAGGGGCAGGGCGCCGCGACGCTCGAGGATGAAGGCGGGCAGCAGCATCAGCAGGGGCAGGAAGCCCACGCCTTTGGTGACCGTGCCGAGGCCGGCGAGGAAGGCGCCGAACCACAGCCAGCGCGGCGGATGGCCGAGGAACAGGTGCCGCCCCATCGCCCAGACCGCGCCCATGATCATGGCCACGACGACCATGTCGATCTGCGCGCGCTTCGCCTGCAATCCGAACTGCAGACAGAGGGCCAAGGCGACCGAGGCCGCCATGCCGGCCTGCGGCCCCCAGAGTCGGCGGGCCAGGTCGTGAACGAGCCACAGCGTCAGCACGCCCGCGAGCAGCGAAGGCAGCAGGAAGGCGATGCGAAGGTCGCCGAGCAGCGCATAGGCGCTGGCCTGCAACCACATGAATACCGGGGGCTTCTCGGCGTAGATCTCGCTGCCCCGGTGCGGTACCAGCCAGCGTCCCGTATCCACCATGTCCTGCGCCATCATCGCGAAGCGGGGCTCGTCGGGCGGCGTGGGTTCCCTCAGGCCGATGCCCGCGCCCAGCACGAGGAGCGCGGCCAGCAGCCAGAGCAGCAGGCGGCGATCAGGACGAAGCATGGGAGCCCTCGTCGCCGCGTGCGCCGGCCTTGTCCCAGCCGCGGTGGCGGATATCGAGCCACAGGCTGTAGCAGGCGGTGAAGGTGGGGAACAGGTTCTGCAGCACGCCGACCGAGTCGCGTTTGCTCGAGAACAGGAAGTAGGAGAGCACCATCAGGCTTCCGACGATGCTCATGTACCAGAAAAGGCGCGGGATGACCGGTTTGCCGGCGCGCCGGCTGGCGATGAACTGCACGAGCCAGCGGCCGCCGAACATCAGCGCGCCGAGGTAGCCGATCAGCTTCCACGGCGTGATGTGGATGCCCGTCCAGTCGAGCCAGAGGATTTCCTGGTTCATGCGCGCGTCGCCCCGGCGACGGTGACTTCCTTCACCGCTGTGCGCTTGGCGCGGCGGATCAGCCACATCACGCCGCGCAAATCGGCGAACGCGACGAGCAGGCGGCCAAGGTTGGTGTACTTCGACGTGCCTGCCCCGCGTTCGCGGTGGTTCACAGGCACGCTTACCGTCTTCCACCCCGCGCGCTGGAACAAGGCCGGCAGGTAGCGGTGCATGTGGTCGAAGTAGGGCAGGTCGAGGAACGCCTCGCGCTCGAACAGCTTCAGGCCGCAGCCCGTGTCGGGCGTCGCGTCCCGCAGCAGCCGCGCGCGCACCGCGTTCGCCACCCGCGAGCTGATGCGTTTGCCGGCGTCGTCGCGCCGGGTGGTGCGCCAGCCGGCGAAGCACTTGGTGTCGTCGCCCGCCAGGGTCCGCTCGGCGAGCAGGAGGCGGATGTCGGCCGGATCGTTCTGGCCGTCGCCGTCCAGCGTGGCGATCCACTCGCCGCGCGCGGCCTTGATGCCATTGCGGATGGCCGTGCTCTGGCCGCTCTGCTGCGCATGCGAGAGGACGCGAAGCTCCGGATGGCGCCGCTGGGCCTGCCGCAATTCGTCGAGCGTTCCGTCTTTCGAAGCGTCGTCGACGAACACCATCTCGAACGCCATCCGCCCACGCAGGGCGTCCGCGACTTCGTCGACCAGTCGGCCGACGTTGCCCTGTTCGTTATGGGCCGGGACGACCACGCTGAGCGGGAGAGGGGGCGCGTGCGGCTCGGTCATCGGTCAGGTCGCGTCGTGGTCCGGGAATCGAGCGTGAAGTCTAGGCGAAAGGCGCTCCGCGCCACCATAAGGCCGCGGGCGATGAGACTCATTCGCGATCGCGGCCTGGACGCTGCCAATCGACACATCCGGTCGCTAGAGTGCCGCCTGCGTCCAGCCAGCGGGGAGTGGTGCATGCGGGTCAGCGTGTTTGGAACGGGGTACGTGGGGCTCGTGACGGGGGCCTGTCTGGCGGAAGTGGGCCACCAGGTGGTCTGCGTGGATGTCGACGCCGCGAAGATCGCCGGGCTGCGGGAGGGCCAGATCCCGATCTTCGAGCCCGGCCTCGACGAACTGGTGCGCAACAACCACCGGGCGGGCCGCCTCGATTTCACCACCGGGGCCGAAATCGCCGTCGCCCATGCGCGGATCGTGTTCATCGCGGTCGGCACGCCGCCCGACGAGGACGGCAGCGCCGACCTGCGCCACGTGCTCGCCGTGGCGCGGACCTTGGGCCAGCACATCGCCCAGCCCACCGTGATCGTCAACAAGAGCACCGTCCCCGTGGGCACGGCCGACCGGGTGCGCGAGGTGGTCGCCGCCGAGCTGGCCGCGCGCGGCGCCGAGGTCGCGTTCCACGTGGTGTCGAACCCGGAGTTCCTGAAGGAGGGCGCGGCGGTGGCCGATTGCCTGCGCCCCGACCGCATCATCCTCGGCAGCCGCGACGCCGGCGCCATCGAGAAGATGAAGCGGCTCTACGCCCCCTTCAACCGCAACCACGAGCGCGTGATCGTGATGGACGAGCGTTCGGCCGAGCTGACCAAGTACGCCGCGAACGCGATGCTGGCGACGAAGATCAGCTTCATGAACGAGATGGCCAACATCGCCGAGCGCGTCGGTGCCGACATCGAGGCCGTGCGCCACGGCATCGGCAGCGACCCCCGCATCGGCTGGCATTTCATCTACCCCGGCGCCGGATACGGCGGCAGCTGCTTCCCCAAGGACGTGCAGGCGCTGGAACGCACCGCACGCCAGCACGGCTACGGCGCGCGCATCCTCGAGGCGGTGGAGGGCGTCAACGAACGCCAGAAGGGCAAGCTCTTCGAGCTGATCACGCGGCATTTCGGCGGGGACGTGCGCGGGCGCACCTTTGCCGTGTGGGGCCTGGCGTTCAAGCCCAACACCGACGACATGCGCGAGGCCTCGAGCCGCACGCTGCTGCAGCAGCTGTGGGCCGCGGGCGCGCGGGTGCAGGCCCACGACCCGGAGGCCATGGACGAGGCGCGGCGGATCTTCGGCGAACGCGACGACCTCGTGCTCAGTGCCACGCCCGTCGAAGCGCTCTCTGGGGCGGATGCGCTCGTCGTCGTGACCGAGTGGAAGGCGTTCTGGAGCCCGGACTTCGACGCTTTGAGGCACACTTTGCGGGCCGGCGTCGTCTTCGATGGCCGGAACGTCTACGACCCGAAGGAAGTGGAAGAGGCGGGCCTCGCGTACTACGGCATCGGCCGGGGGCGCAGCCTCCTCGCCCCGAAGCCGAATGCCCAGCCCTGACCGCGACACCACCGCCGACCGCCGGCTCACCGAGCTCGAGACCCGCCTGGCCTTCCAGGAGCACGCGATGCAGGAGCTTTCCGAAGCCCTGGCCGACGCGCGCATCGAAGGCCAGAAGAACCGCGAGCTGCTGACCCGCGTGCTCGACGACCTCAAGCAACTGCGCCGTGCGCTGATGGCCGACCCGGCCAGCGAGCCGCCGCCGCCGCATTACTGATCCCCATGAGCGACAGCCTGAAAGACCAGCTGCTCGGCCTCGGCTTCAAGCCGGCGCCCAAGCCCGAGCGCGCCGAGCGCAAACCCGACGCCAAGGCGGGGCCACGCCCGGCCGCTGGCGGGCGACCGCATCGCGGCAAGCCCGGTGGTGGTGGCAAGCCGCGCACGCAGGAGGAGATCGATCTCGCCAAGGCCTACGCGCTCCGTGCGGAGACCGAGAAGCGCGAGCGCATGGCCGCGGAACAGGCCAAGCAGGAGGCCGCGCGCGTCCGCCGCGAGGCGAAGGCGAAGCTGGACGCCTTCCTCGTCGGCAAGGCGCTGAACGACGCGGCCGCCGAGCACGCGCGGCACTTCCCCTACGGTGGGAAGATCAAGCGCGTCCACGTGACGCCGGACCAGCTGAAGGCCCTCAATGCCGGTGAGCTGGGCGTGGTTCAGAGCAACGGACGTTACCTGCTGGTGACCGCGGCCGTGCTGGCCGAGGCCAAGGCGATCTTCGCGGACGCCATCGCGCTGGAGGTCGATCCCCACGCACCGCCGGGCAGCGACGAGTACGCCGATCCGCAGTACCAGGTGCCGGACGACCTGGTGTGGTGACGCCGCGTCGCTCGTGGCTGGCGTCGATGTCCGCCGGGCTGGGCGTGCTGTCGGTGCTCGGCGTGCTGTGCTTCCACTTCCCGGACCTGCTGACGAGTCGCGATTTCCGCGCCGTCTATAGCGAGACGTTTGCCCGCCATCTGCTGCTCGCGGGCATCGTCGCGGCGTTCGTGCTGGGCACCGTGTCGATCCTGCGCGGCCGCGCGCGCCGCGTCGCGCTGGTGGGCGTGTGCTCCGCGGCCCTGGCCTCGCTGCTGGGCGGCGCGTCGGTGCAGTTCGATCCGATCCCCCAGACGCCCTACTCGCTGGGCCTCGACTGGTTCGTGATCTCGCTGTTCTTCTCGACGATCGTTTTCGTGCCGGTCGAGCGGATGCTGGCGGTGCGGCCGATGTCGCCCTTGCGTCCGGGTTGGCGCACCGACCTCGCGTACTACTTCATCAGCCACGTCGCCGTGCAGTTCCTGCTGATCGCCGCGACGGCCTCGACCACGGCGATGGATGCCCTCGTGGCGAACGAGGGCCTCAAGGCGGTCGTGCAGTCGATGCCGGTGTGGCTGCAGTTCGTGATGGCGGTCTTCCTCGCCGATCTCGCCCAGGCCGGTCTGCACCGGGCGTACCACCGCGTGCCCGTCCTGTGGCGCTTCCATGCCGTGCACCACTCCAGCCGGCACATGGACTGGCTGGCCGGCTCGCGCACCCACATCGTCGAGGTGCTGTTGACGCGCACCGCGGTCCTGACGCCGCTGGTGCTGGCGGGGTTCTCGGCGGAGGCCATCAATGCCTACGTGATCCTGGTCGGCCTGCAGGCCGTGCTGGCCCACGCCAACCTGCGCATCGACTTCGGCTGGCTGGAGTACGTGCTCGTGACGCCGCGGTACCACCATTGGCACCACGTCCGCGATCCGGCGTGGGTCGATCGCAACTACGCCATCCATCTGCCGCTGGTGGACATGCTGATGGGCACGTTCAAGCGGGCGCCGCGAGGCGAATGGCCTGCGGAGTACGGCGTGCTGAAGCTCGAGACCGTGCCCAGTGGCGTCGTGGCGCAGACGCTGATGCCGCTGCGCCCCATGCGATCGCACGCCGATTACGTCGGCAAGGCGGGCGAGGCCGGCGCGCCGCCGGTGGGTTGAGCGGCGCGAGGCAGTCGAGGGGAGGGCGGTCATGGCGGAAACCATCATGCTCTGGGCCATCCCGGCCTTCTTCGTGCTGATCGGCGTCGAACTCGTCGCCGCGCGTGCGACGGGGCGCGCCGTCTACCGCGCGAACGACGCCATCGCCAGCCTGTCGCTGGGCGTGATGTCGCAGGTGGCCGGTGCGTTCACCAAGGCGCTGACCATCGGCTTCTACGCCGTGGCCGCGGAGCACGTGGCGCTGTTCGAGCTCTCCGCCACCAGCCCGTGGGTGTGGGTGACCGGGTTGCTGCTCTACGACTTCTGCTACTACTGGCTGCACCGCGCCGGCCATGAGGTGAACCTGCTGTGGGCCGCGCACGTGGTGCACCACCAGAGCGAGCGCTACAACCTCACCACCGCATTGCGGCAGACCAGCAGCGGTGCGTTTCTCGGCTGGCTCTTCTACCTGCCGATGGCCGTGCTCGGTTTCCCGCTCGAGGTGTTCGCCGTGGTGGCGGTCATCGACCTGCTGTACCAGTTCTGGATCCATACCGAGCTGGTGCCGAAGCTGGGCTGGTTCGACCGCGTGTTCGCGTCACCGTCGAACCACCGCGCGCACCATGCGGTGAACGAGCGTTACCTCGACAAGAACTACGGCGGCCTGTTCATTCTCTGGGACCGCCTGTTCGGTACCTTCGTCGAGGAGGACGACGCGGATCCGGTCGTCTACGGCACGCGCGCCCCGCTGCGCAGCTTCAATCCGCTGTGGGCCAACCTCGAGGTGTACGTGGCGCTGTGGCGCGACACCTGGCGCACGGCGCGCTGGCGTGACCGCCTGCGCCTCTGGTTCGGCGAGCCGGGCTGGCGTCCTGATGACCTGCAGCGCCTCGATCCGAAGCCCGCGTTCGACATCGGGCGCCCCGAGTACGACCCGCCGGCCTCGCGTGGCACGACCGCGTACGTCACGGTGAACTTCGCGCTGCTCTTGCTCCCGGCCGTGCATTTCCTGATGAGCGCGGGAACGATGCCGCTGTGGCAGTCGGCCGCGTATGCGTGCGCCCTGGTGGCGAGCTTGGTCGTGCTGGGTGCCCTGATGGAAGGCCAACGCTGGGCCCGGCCCGCGGAACTGGCCCGATGGGTATTGTTCGCGGCCGGCCTCGTCGTGGCCTCGACCTGAGCGGCGACGGTTCACGATCAGGCACTGCCGCCGGCTAGCCGCAAGGGGGGGGGCCGAGATGGCGGAGCAGCAGGGCCGCGAGGCTCGCGAGGTCCTGCGCATTGTGTTCGCCCACGCGCCGCAGCAGGGCGGCGCTGCCGCCGCGCAGGAAGCCCCGCCACGCGGCCGGGGCCTCGCTGCCCGGGAGGTCGTGGTGGCGCACGATCCCGAGCAGGTGCCGCTCCACCGTGGCGAGCCGGAAATCCGGCAATAGCCCGCGCCATCGCCGCCGCGTGGGATACAGCAGGTCGAGGTGCGGCCGGTCGCGCCACGGATCGGGCAGTCGCGACAGCGTGTGCCGGGTGCTGAGCAGGGGGCGGTCGTAGCTGCGCCCGTTGTAGCTGACGAGCACGGCGCCCTCGTCGAGATCGGCCAGCGCCGCACGAAGCATCGCGGCCTCCGCCGCCATCGTGGCGGTGGTGAACTGGGTGATCGACAGGCCCTCGGGGCCGAAACGCGCCAGGCCGATCATGAAGGCCCGCGTGCCCGTGCCACCGGCGAGGCCGGTGGTCTCGGTGTCGAAGAAGCACAGCTGTTCGCGGGCGATCGGCGCGTCGAACGTCGCGCCTACCGCGGGCGGCCGACGCCCCCGCGCCGGCCTCGCCAGCGCGGACAGGTCGATCGTCGGCGGCGCGACGAGCGACGCGCGTTGCTCGGTGGTTCGCCACAGGCCCGGGGCGACTTCCTCGCCCGGAAGGTGGCGGTCGATTGCGGAGGCGCTGGCGGGCGAGGCCGTCCGACGTGGTCCGCGCTCCCGCAGGCGGCGCAGGCGCTCGATCACGTCGGCGAGATCGTCGCTGCCGGGGGCCGTTCGCCGCTGCTGCCGCAGCCAGTCGAGGGCCGCGCTCATGCGGCCTCGAACAGGGTGAGCAGACGTTGGGCGGCGCGCTTCGGCGTCTCGGCCTCGTCCTTGACCGGGGCCGCCACCGGCCCCACGCAGGCGGGGCAACCGCGCGTGCACGGACAGGCCGCCACCAGGCCGCGGGCGCGCTTCACCAGCGCGGCCCGACGCTCGTACAGCGGCTGCGACAACCCGATGCCACCGGGGTAGGCGTCGTAGAGGTACAGCGCCGGATGGAAGCGGCCGTCGGGATGCGCGTCGTCGACGCACTTCTGCAGGTCGCGGCCCTCGGCCATGACGGCCAGCTGCGCCACGCACTGCAAGGCGTATGCTGCGCCGTGGAAGGCAGCGAGAGCCTGCTCGCGTGTCGGCCACGCAGCCTCGAGCACGGCCGGCGGCAGCTGCCACCACGTGGCGGTGGTCTGCAGTTCCTGGTCCGGCAACTGCACCGGCCCGTAGCCGATGTTCTCGTGTGTGTGGAAGCGGATCTTCTTGTAGCCGGAGACGCGTCGCACCACGTGCACCTCGCCGGTTTCGCACTGGCCCGCGCCGAGCGGCGAGGCGTCGAAGCGCTCCAGCACCTTGAGCTTGGTGTGGTCGATGGCGTCGGTGTAATAGTCGACGAAGGTGCGCCGCACGTAGGCCTTGCGACCGGGCCAGTCCAGGCGCTCCACCTGGTAGGGCACCGACTGCACCATGTGGATGGCGCCTTCGTACAAGGTGAGCGCCGCGGCGGTGTAATCGACCTCGGCGATGATGGTCTGGCGGCCGTCCGTGCGATCCACGACGACGAAGTTGCCGTCGGCGACGGCGCGCAGGTTGACGGCATTCGCAGGGTAGCTGTCGGCGATCCACTCCCAGCGCTCGCCTTCCCGGTGCACGACCGCGTCGTCGGCCAGCAGATCGAGGAAGCCGTCGACCTCCACGGGCCCGAAGCGCTCCCCAACGCTGAAGGGCAGCTCGAAGGCGGCGCAGCGCACGTGGTCAAGCAGCACCAGCGGCTGGTCGGCGTGGATCCGCGCCTGCTCCGGGTTGGCGCCGAAGAAGTACTCCGGGTGCTGCACCACGTACTGGTCGATGGCCTCGCTGCTGGCGACCAGCACGCCCACCGAAACCTGCTGCCGCCGTCCGGCGCGCCCGAAGCGTTGCCAGGTCGCGGCGACCGAGCCGGGCCAGCCATTCAACACCACGACGTCGAGCGCACCGATGTCGACACCGAGCTCCAGCGCCGAGGTGCTGACGATGCCATCGACCTTCCCGGCGCGCATGGCCACCTCCGTCTCGCGGCGCTCGTTCGGCAGGTAGCCGCCACGATACGCGCGGATCCTCGCGGGGCCGCGCGGTTCGCGGTCGAAGACCTCCTTGAGGTACTTGGTGATCACCTCGACTTGCGTGCGCGAGCCGCAGAAGACCAGCGTCTTGAGGGCGGCTTTGATGGCGACGCGGGCGATGCGCACCGACTGCGAGCGCGCCGAGGCGCGCAGGCCGAGGTCGGGGTTCACCACCGGCGGATTCCACAGCAGCAGGAACTTTTCGCCGGAGGGCGCGCCGCTTTCGGTGATGGCGTGCACCGGCGCTTCGACCAGGGCTTCGGCGTGCTCGACGGCATTGCCGATGGTCGCCGAGCAGAGGATGAACTGCGGGTCACTGCCGTAGAACGCGCACAGCCGCTTGAGGCGTCGGATCACGTTGGCGACATGGCTGCCGAAGACGCCGCGGTAGCCGTGGATCTCGTCGATCACCACGTAGCGCAGGTTCTCGAAAAGCGCGGCCCATTTGGTGTGGTGCGGCAGGATGCCCTGGTGGAGCATGTCCGGGTTCGTCACCACGACGTCGGCGCCTGCACGGATGGCCTGCCGCGCATCGCCGGGGGTGTCGCCGTCGAAGGTCGCAGCGCGCACGCCAAGGTCACCCGCGGTCGAAAGCTCGATCAGCTCCGCCACCTGGTCCTGCGCCAATGCCTTGGTCGGAAACAGGAACAGCGACTTGCCCCCGAGCCGTGCCGCCGCCAGCACCGGCAGCAGGTAGCAAAGCGACTTCCCCGAGGCGGTCGGCGTCGCCAGCAGCAGGTTCTCGCCATCCCGGGCAGCCCGCCAGGCGTCGCCCTGGTGGCGGTAGAGCCGCGTGATGCCGCGAGCCTGCAGGGCCTCGGCGATGCCACGCGGGAGGTCGGCCGGAAAATCGACGTAGTCACCGTCCCTGGCCGGCACGCGCCGCAGGGCGGTGATGCGCTCGGCGTACTTGCGCCCGAGGCGTTGCACCCAGTCGCCGCCCTCGGTCCGGGCGATGGCGGGGCCGCGCGGGGCCGCGGACTCGGGAAGGGCGGGGGGGGCGGAGCGGACGGCAGCGTTCATGCAGGCACCGGTAGGGAGGAGGCCGTTGTCGCCCGGTCCCGTCTCACGGCCTGCGACTCGCGGGCCGTCGACGCCTGGAAAGGCGACGGGGCCCGAAGGCCCCGTCGCGAGTGGCAGGCGTCGAGCCTGTGCCTCGAAGACCGCGATCAGCCTTCGTTGTCGGCCTCGGCGGCGGTGCCGGGGGCGTCGCCGTCGGCGAGGAACCCGCGGTTGCGCAGCAGGGGTTCGACCACCGGCTCGCGGCCGCGGAAGGCCACGTAGGCCGCCATCGGGTCGCGCAGGTTGCCGGCCGAGAAGACGTAGCGCTTCAGGCGGGCGGCGGTCTCGGGATGGAACAGGTCCCCCGTCTCCGAGAAGGCGTCGAAACCGTCCGAATCCAGGACTTCGGACCACAGGTAGCTGTAGTACCCGGCCGAGTAGCCTCCGGCGAAGATGTGGGCGAAGTGCGGGCTTCGATGCCGCATGGGGATCTCGGGGATGGCCCCGATGCGCGCCAGCGCCTGCGCCTCGAACGCGGCGACGTCGATGCCCTTGGCCTGCTCGGCCGTGAGCGCGTGGAAGTCCATGTCGACGAGGCCCGAGGACAGGAATTCGACCGTGGCGAAGCCCTGGTTGAACTGGCGCGAGGCGATCAGGCGCTGCTGCAGCTCCACCGGCATCGAGGCGCCCGTGGTCTTGTGCGTGGCGAACTTGTTGAGGAAGTGCGGCGTGAGCACGTAGTGCTCGAGGATCTGCGCCGGGAACTCGACGAAATCCCGCGACACCGACGTGCCGGCAAGGCTCGGGTAGTTCACGTCCGACAGCAGCCCGTGCAGGCCGTGGCCCATTTCGTGGAACAGGGTGATGGCGTCGTCCAGGGAAATCGTGGCGATCTCACCCTCGGGGGCGGCCGGGATGTTCATCACGTTGACGATGTGCGGCGTCACCACCCCGTCGAACTTCTCCTGCACGCGGTAGCTGCTCATCCACGCGCCGCCCGACTTGCCCTGGCGTGCGAAGTAATCGCCGTAGAACAGGCCGACGTGCTGGCCCGCGGCGTCCTTGACTTCCCAAACCCGCACGCTGGGGTGGTAGACCGGGATGTCCTCGCGCTCGGTGAACTCGAGGCCGAACAGGCGCTTGGCGAGATAGAACTGCGCGGCAATGAACTGCTCGAGCTGGAAGTAGGGGCGGATCTCGTCCTGGGAGATGTCGAACCGCGCCTTGCGGACCTTTTCGGCGTAGTAGCGCCAATCCCAGCCCTGGAGCGCGTAGTCGCCGCCCTCGCGGGCGATCAGCGCCTGCATGTCGGCGCGTTCCTCCTTGGCGCGGGACAGTGCCGGCTCCCACACTCGGCGCATCAGATCGAGCGCCGCGCCGGGGGTCTTCGCCATCGTGTCGTCGAGCGTGAACTCGGCATGCGAGCCATAGCCCATGATCTGCGCGCGCTCGGCGCGCAACGCGACGATTTCGGCGATGACGCCCTTGTTGTCCTCGCCGTCGTTGTTGTCGCCGCGGAGGGTCCAGGCGCGCCATGCCTGCTCGCGCAGGGCGCGGTCTTCGGCGAAGGTCAGGAACGGCTCGACGCTCGGACGCTGGAGGGTGATGGCGAATTTGCCCTCTTGCCCGCGGGACTTGGCCTCCGCCGCTGCGGCGGCCTTCAGTGGCGCCGGGACGCCGCCCATCTGTGCCTCGTCGAGGAACAGGGCCCACTCGTCCGTGTCCTTCATGAGGTTCTGCTGGAACCGCGAGGACAGGGCGGCGAGGCGTTCGCCGATCGCGGCCACCCGCTCGCGCTGCGCCTCGGTGAGCGCGGCACCGGCGCGCGTGAACTGGAGGTGGTAGCGCTCGACGAGGCGCACCTGTTCAGCATCGAGCGCCGCGTCGGCCCGGCTCTCGAAGACCGACTTCACGCGCGCGAAGAGCGCGGGGTCGAGCAGGATGCGGTTCTGGTGCGCCGCGATCCTGGGCGCCATCTGGGTCTGGATGGCGCGGATGGCGTCGCTGCTGTTGGCCGACGTCATGTTGAAGAAGACCTGGGCGACGCGGTCGAGGTCCCGCCCGGCACGCTCCATCGCCGCGATCGTGTTCTCGAAGTCGGGCGTCGCCGGGTTCCTCGCGATCGCCTCGACCTCCTCGAGGTTGCTCGCCATGGCCGCTTCGAAAGCCGGCACGAAGTGCTCGGGACGGATACGGTCGAAGGGCACGGCACCGTGGGGCGTCGACCATTCGGGCTGGAGGAAGGGGTTGGCCTGCACGGCCGCGGTCGCGGCGGCGGCCGGTGCCTGTGCCTGCGGCGCCGCGCCGGCGGGGAAGGCGAGGATGAGGGTGGCCGCCAGGGCGGCGGCGAGGGTGGTCTTGGTCATGGAAACAGGCAAGGGTGGGTCGAGTCGCGATGCTGCGACCGAAGAGTCGTACCATCGAGGTCGCCTGCGGCGCGTGAGGCCCGGAATTGATTGAGGTCATGTCGGGCGATGCGGCGCGCGGGTCAGCTACGACGACGCCAAGGGAGCCCGACATGCCGATGCCCCACTCGATGTCCGATGCCAAGCCCCGTGGAACGGCTTCCGGCCCGTCCCCCGCACCCTCCCCGTCGAGGCGCGACCGTCGGCATGACGTGCCGGTCACGGGGGTCGAAGTCGAGTTCCGCGACGGCGAAACCATCGTCTCGTCGACCGATCCGCAGGGGCGGATCACCTACGTCAACGGCTACTTCATCGAGATCAGCGGCTACAGCGAGGCCGAGCTGATCGGCCAGCCCCATCGCATGATCCGTCATCCGGACATGCCGGCTGCGGCGTTTGCCGACATGTGGGCCGCGCTGAAGAAGGGCCGTCCGTGGGTCGGGATGGTCAAGAACCGCTGCAAGAACGGCGACCACTACTGGGTGGAAGCGAACGTCGCACCCATCTACGACGCCCAGGGCCGGCTCGAAGGCTACGTCTCGGTGCGGCGGAAGCCGACCCGGGCGCAGGTGGCCGAGGCGGAGGGCCGGTATCGCGACATCCGCGACGGCCGGCTGTCGCGCTTCGAGATCGAGAACGGCGTGGTTCACCCCCCCAGCCTCGCCCGGGCGCTCAATCCGCTGTGGCGGTTGACCCTGACCTCCCGCCTCTTCCTCCTGGCCCTGTTCGGCGTCGGGGCGGCGGGTGCGCTGCTGTGGCTTCAGGCCAAGGGCGCCTCCTCGGCCACCCTCGTCGCCTTGTGGCTGGCCAGCGGCGCCTTCGCCACGTACTCGGCCTGGTGGCTTTCCAGAGACGTCGTCGGCCGTCTCGCGCGGGCCAAGGCGCTGTTCCACGAGATCGCGGCCGAGAAGCACGACGGTGTCGTGGATATCTCCCGGGCCGACGAGGTCGGCGCGGTGCTCCTCGGACTGAAGTCGCTGCAGGTCCGGCTCGAGTTCAGCACGCAACGCCTCCGCCGCGAGGCGGCCGCCTCGTCGCGCATCAACCAGGCGCTCGACATGGCGGCGACGAACATCATGGTCGCCGATCGCCGCTTCAACATCGTCTTCGCCAACAGGGCCGTCCTCGAAACCTTCCGCCGCCACGAGGCCCGCATCGCCTCGGCGATCCCCGGCTTTACCGCCGATTCGATCGTCGGCTCGTCCATCGATCGCTTCCACGAAGACCCGGCACGCCAACGCGCCATGCTTGCCGGGATGAAGGCCCCGCATCGCGGCCAGGTGGTGATATCGGGGCTGATCTTCGATCTGGTCGTGACGCCGGCATTCGGCCATGCGGGACTGTTGATCGGCTATGTCGTGGAGTGGAAGGACCGCACCGAGGAAATCGCCATCGAGCGCGAGGTGCAAGACGTGGTCGAGGCGGCGAGCCGGGGCGAGCTCGGGCACCGGATCGACACCGCCAGCAAGGCGGGCTACGTGCGCCAGCTCGGCGAAGGCATCAACCGCGTGCTCGGCATCTTCGAGGACATCACCGCCAAACTGCAGGCGTTCATGGCCGGCCTCGCCCATGGCGACCTGCGCGTTCGCATGGAGCAGCGCTACGAGGGGGCGTTCGGCCGCATGGCGGCGGACGCCAACAGGACGGTGGAGGAGCTCGCGGACATCGTCGGCCGCATCCAGGACGCCGTCGGGGTGTTCCGCACCGTGTCGTCGGAACTCGCGGCCGGCAACAGCGACCTGCAGGCGCGCACCGAGCAGCAGGCCGCCAGCCTCGAGGAGACCGCCTCGTCGATGGAGGAACTCACGGCGACGGTGCAGCAGAACGCCGAGAATGCCCGCACCGCGAAGAGGCTTTCGGAAGGCGTCGGGCGCATCGCGCAGGAGGGGGGGCACGTCGCTGCGGAAGCGGTCGATGCCATGGCGCAGGTGGCCGAAGCCTCCCGGAAGATCGAGGACATCATCACGGTGATGGACGGCATCGCCTTCCAGACGAACATCCTCGCCCTCAATGCCGCGGTGGAGGCGGCCCGTGCCGGGGAACAGGGGCGTGGCTTCGCCGTCGTGGCCTCCGAGGTGCGCGCGCTGGCGCAGCGCAGCGCGGCCTCGGCCAAGGAGATCAAGTCCCTGATCGCGCACTCGGTCGAGGCGGTGCGCGGCGGTTCCGAGAAGGTGTCCCAGGCCGGGGCGTCGATCCGTGCCCTGGTCTCCGAAGTCGAGAAGATGGGGCATCTCGTCGCCGAGATCAGCGCCGCCAGCGAGGAGCAGGCGCAGGGCATCGTCACCGTGAACCAGACCGTGAGCCAGCTCGACACGGCCACCCAGCAGAACGCCGCCTTGGTGGAGGAGGCGAGTGCCTCGGCCCGCGCGCTCGAAGACCAGAGCAACCAGCTGGGTCAAGCGGCCGCCAGCTTCCGCTTGCAGTGAGCCCGCTGCGACCCGGACTCAGTCCGGGTCGTAGTCGAGGTTGGGCGCCAGCCAGCGCTCGGCCTGCTCCAGCGCGATGCCCTTTCGCTTCGCGTAGTCGGCCACCTGCTCACGCGAGAGCCGGCCGACCACGAAGTACTGGCTGTCGGGGTGGCTGAAGTACAGGCCGCTCACCGCCGAAGCCGGGTACATCGCGAAGTTCTCGGTGAGCGAGAGGCCGATGCGCTGTTCCGCCTGCAGCAGGTCGAAGATCGTCCGCTTTTCGCTGTGCTCGGGGCAAGCCGGGTAGCCCGGGGCCGGACGGATGCCGCGGTAGTCCTCGCGGATGAAGGCCTCGTTGTCGAAGGCCTCGTCTGCCGCATAGCCCCACAGCCGGGTGCGCACCTCGCGGTGCAGCCATTCGGCGCAGGCCTCGGCGAAGCGGTCGGCCAAGGCCTTCAACAGGATGGCGTTGTAGTCGTCGTGGGCGGCCTCGAAGCGCGCCACGTGCGGCTCGATGCCGATGCCGGCGTTCACGGCGAACGCGCCGACCCAGTCGCCATGGCCGGACGGGGCGATGAAATCGGCCAACGCGAGGTTCGGGCGGGTGTCCGGTTTGTCGGCCTGCTGTCGGAGCGTGTGCAGGGTGGCGAGGCGCTGCGCCGGCTGTGCCGGGTCGAAGACGGCGATGTCGTCGCCCTCCTGCGCGGCGGGCCACAGCCCGGCCACGGCCTTGGCCGTCAGCCACTTCTCCGCGATCACCGTGTCGAGCATGGCTTGCGCGTCGCGCCAGAGTTCACGGGCCTGCGCGCCGACCACCGCATCGTCGAGGATCTGCGGGAAGCGCCCGGCGAGTTCCCAGGTCTGGAAGAACGGCGTCCAGTCGATGAAGTCGCGCAGCGTGGCCAAGGGCACGTCGTCGAACACGGTCACGCCAGGTGACGCGGGCTGCGGTGGGGCGTAGGCCGACCAGTCGGGCGCGAAGCGCTTGGCGCGGGCGCGCTCCAATGGCATCAGGGGCTTGGCGTCGCCCCGGTTGGCGTGGCGGCGGCGCACGTCCTCGTAGTCCGCCACGATGCCGGCCATGAAGGGTTCGCGCAGGTCCTTGGAGAGCAGCGACTGCGCGACGCCGACGGCGCGCGAGGCGTCCTTCACCCACACCACCGGCTCGGCGTAGTGCGGGTCGATCTTCAGCGCGGTGTGCGCGCGGCTGGTGGTCGCGCCGCCGATCATCAGCGGCACGGTGAAGCCCTGCCGCTTCATCTCCTTGGCGACGTGGCTCATCTCCTCCAGCGACGGCGTGATCAGGCCGGACAGGCCGATCAGATCAACGTTCTCCTCGCGAGCGCGGTCGAGGATCGTCTGCGCCGGCACCATCACCCCGAGGTCGATCACGTCGAAGTTGTTGCAGCCGAGCACGACGCCGACGATGTTCTTGCCGATGTCGTGCACGTCGCCCTTCACCGTGGCCATCAGAATCTTGCCGCGCTGCTTGGCGTCGCCGCCGGCGGCGGCCTTCTCGGCCTCGAGGTAGGGCAGCAGCACGGCCACGGCCTTCTTCATCACCCGGGCCGACTTCACCACCTGGGGCAGGAACATCTTCCCGGCACCGAACAGGTCGCCGACCACGTTCATGCCGGCCATCAGCGGGCCTTCGATGACGTCGAGTGGTCGGCCCAAGGCCTGCCGCGCCTCTTCGGTGTCGCCCTCGATGAAGGCATCGATGCCGTGGACGAGGGCGTGCTTGAGGCGTTCCACCACCGGCAGTTCGCGCCACGCGGCGTCCTCGACCTTCACCTCGCCCTTCTTGCCCTTGTAGCGGTCGGCGATGGCGAGCAGGCGCTCGGTGGCGTCGGGGCGGCGGTTCAGCACCACGTCCTCGACGCGCTCGCGCAGTTCCGCGTCGAGGTCGTCGACCAGCGCCAGGGCGCCGGCGTTGACGATGCCGAAGTCCATGCCCGCGCGGATGGCGTGGTAAAGGAAAACGGCGTGGATGGCTTCGCGCACGTGGTTGTTGCCGCGGAACGCGAAGCTGACGTTGGAGACGCCGCCGGAGACGTGGGCGAGGGGGAAGCGCGCCTTGATCGCCCGCGTCGCCTCGATGAAGGCGACGGCGTAGTCGTCGTGCTCCTCGATGCCCGTGGCGATGGCGAAGATGTTGGGGTCGAAGATGATGTCTTCGGGCGCGATGCCGGCGCGTTCCGTCAGCAGCGCGTAGGCGCGCGAGCAGATCTCGACCTTGCGCTCGAAGGTGTCGGCCTGGCCCTGCTCGTCGAAAGCCATGACGACCACGGCCGCGCCGTAGCGGCGCAGCAGCTCGGCCTGGCGCAGGAACTCGGCTTCGCCTTCCTTCAGCGAGATCGAATTGACGATCGGCTTGCCCTGGACGTTCTTCAGGCCGGTCTCGATCACGCTCCACTTGGAGGAGTCGATCATCACCGGCACTTTGGCGATGTCCGGCTCGCCGGCGATCAGGCGCAGGAAGCGGCCCATCGCGGCTTCGGCATCGAGCATGCCCTCGTCCATGTTGATGTCGATGACCTGCGCGCCATTCTCCACCTGCTGGCGGGCGACCACGAGCGCCTCGTCGAAGCGGCCCTCGAGGATCAGCTTCTTGAACTGCGCCGAGCCCGTGACATTGGTGCGCTCGCCGACGTTGACGAAGTTGCTCTCCGGCGTGATGACCGACGGCTCCAGGCCCGAGAGGCGCATGTGGGGGGTCAGCGAGGGCAGGGCGCGCGGCGGCAGGCCGGCCACGGCCCGGGCGATGGCGGCGATGTGCTCGGGCGTGGTGCCGCAGCAGCCACCCACGATATTGAGCAAGCCGGCCTCGGCGAACTCGCGCAGCACGCCGGAGGTTTCTCCCGGCTGCTCGTCGTAGCCGCCGAAGGCGTTCGGCAGGCCGGCGTTCGGATGGCAACTGATCGCGCATTCGGCCACCGAGGACAGCACATCGATGTGGGCGCGAAGGTCGCGGGCGCCGAGGGCGCAGTTCAGGCCGATCGACAGGGGCTTCGCGTGGCGCAGCGAATACCAGAACGCTTCCGCCGTCTGGCCCGAGAGCGTGCGGCCGGAGCGGTCGGTGATGGTGCCGGAGATCATCACCGGCCAGCGGGCGCCATGCGCCGCGAACATCGTCTCCAGCGCGAAGACGGCAGCTTTCGCATTCAGCGTGTCGAAGATGGTCTCGACCATCAGGACGTCGGCGCCGCCTTCGACGAGGGCTTCGGCGGCCTCGCGGTACTGCGCTACCAGGCTGTCGAAATCGATGTTGCGGAACGATGGATCGTTGACGTCCGGTGAGATGGAGGCCGTGCGCGGCGTCGGGCCGAGCACGCCAACGACGAAGCGAGGCTTCGTCGGGTCACGGGCTTCGAACTCGGCGCAGGCCGCCTTGGCGAGCTTGGCCGCCTCGCGGTTCAGCTCGGGCACGAGGTGCTCGAGACGGTAGTCGCCCTGGGCGACCCGCGTGCCGTTGAAGGTGTTGGTCTCGATCAGGTCGGCGCCGGCCTCGAGATAGGCCCGATGGATGCCGGCGATCACCTCGGGCTTGGTCAGCACCAGCAGGTCGTTGTTGCCTTTCAGGTCGCTGCCGCAGCCGCACCCTTCGCCGTGCTCGTGGTCGGGCGCCAAGTGTGCGCGCTCGTGGCCGGAGGGGATGTCGCTGGCCCTGGGCGAGAACTGCAGGCCATCGAAGCCCTGTTTGAAGCGCTCGCCGCGGTAGTCGGCTTCGGTGAGCTGGTGTTTTTGCACCATCGTGCCCATCGCGCCGTCGAGTACGAGGATCCGCGATGCCATCGCGTCGAGCAGCTGCAGGACGCGGTTCGCATGCTTCCAGGGCAGGTCGCTCATCCGCGCTTGCGCTCCGGCGAGAGGCCCGGCTTGTGCGCGATGAGGCTGATCACCTCGAAGTGGGGCGGCCGCTTCTCCTTCGCGACGACCTCGCAGACGCGCACCTCGAGCCCCGCTTTCTCCGCAAGCTTGCGCAGTTCCTTTTCGGTGAAGCCGAGGTTGAGGTGGCCATAAGGCTCGACCGCGGCTTGATGCTCGTGTCTGGCGAGGCAGGTCGCGAGCAGGCGCCCCCCTGGGCGCAAGGCGCGCGCCGCTTCGGTCAGGGCCTTGGCCGGCTTTTCGGCATAGGTCAGGGCGTGCATCAAAAGCACGAGGTCGAACGCCGCATCGTCGCAGTCGATGGCATGCATGTCGCCCTCACGCAGCTCGACGTGCGCGTACTTCGACAGCCGCTCGCGTGCCGCGGCGATCACCTTCGGGCTCGCGTCGATGCACAGGTAGCGCCGCGCGTGCGGGGCCAGCATCTCCGCCATCAGGCCGTCGCCGGAGGCGATATCGAGGACATCCACGGGTTCCAGCAGGGGCAGGGCACTGCGGGCCAGCGCTTCCCACGTGCGGCCGGGGGAGTAGTGGCGCTCCATGTCGCCGGCCACGGAATCGGCCCAGTTCTGGTCCGAGGCGCGGGCCGCCAGCACCGTGGGCAGGCGTTCGGCGTCCTGACGGAGCAGCGGATCGTTGGCGCCATCGCGCAACGTGCGCCAGAGCGCGGCCTCCGCGGGCTCCAGCGCGTCGTTGAACCGGTAGTAGGCCGACACGCCGGCACGACGGTCGACGACCAGCGCCGCCTCGCGCAGCTTCGCGAGGTGCGTCGACACGCGCGGCTGCGCCAGGTGCGTGATCGTCGCCAGCTCGGCGACGGTGAGCTCCTCGCGTTCGACGAGGGCCAGCAGGCGCACGCGGGTAGGGTCGGCCAGCACCTTCAGGCAATCCGACCAGGCTTGCAGGTCCATATGTATCTTTTTATCCGAATCCAGCGATGAACTAGTCTGGAGGCCGCTTCAGGCCGGGTCAAGGCGCGCCTTCACCCCGGCACCATGCCGTGGGGTATGGGTCAGCGGTTACACTCGCGACTTTCCGTTTGCCGACCGGGGTGTGCTGTGGATTTCGGATTCACTGAAGAGCAGTTGATGATTCAGGACGTGGCCCGTCGTATCGCGCAGGAGAAGATCGCGCCGAGCGCCGAGCACCATGACCGCACGGGCGAGTTCCCGTTGGAGAACATCCGCATCCTCGGCGAGAACGGCCTGATGGGCATCGAGGTGCCCACGGAGTACGGCGGCGCCGGCATGGATCCGATCAGCTACGTGCTGGCCATGATCGAGATCGCCGCCGCCGACTGCGCGCACAGCACCATTGTCTCGGTGAACAACTCGCTGTTCTGCAACGGCATCCTGAAGTTCGGCACCGAGGCGCAGAAGCAGAAATACGTCCGCGCGATCGCCGAGGGCAAGGAGATCGGCGCCTTCGCGCTGACCGAACCGCAGTCGGGCTCCGATGCCACGGCCATGCGCTGCCGCGCGGTGAAGCAGGCCGACGGTACGTACGTGATCAACGGCAAGAAGAGCTGGATCACTTCAGGTCCGGTCGCCAAGTACATCATCCTGTTCGCGATGACCGACCCGTCGAAGGGCGCCAAGGGCATCACCGCCTTCATGGTCGACACCGCCAAGCCGGGCTTCTTCCGCGGCAAGACCGAACCGAAGCTCGGCATCCGCGCCTCCGCCACCTGCGAGATCGAGTTCCAGGACTACGTGGCCACCGCCGAGGAAGTCGTCGGCGTGGAGGGCGAGGGCTTCAAGATCGCGATGGGCGTCCTGGATGCAGGCCGCATCGGCATCGCCTCGCAGGCCGTGGGCCTGGCCCGCGCGGCCTACGAGGCCAGCGTGGCTTACGTGAAAGAGCGCAAGAGCTTCGGCCAGGCGATCGGCAGTTTCCAGATGATCCAGGCCAAGATCGCCGACATGAAGTGCAAGCTCGACGCGGCGGAGATCCTCACGCTGAAGGCGGCATGGGCGAAGACGCAGGCCGACAAGACCGGCGGCCGCTTCAGCACCGAGGCGTCAGTGGCCAAGCTCACGGCTTCGGAAGCGGCGATGTGGATCACCCACGCGGCGGTCCAGATCCACGGCGGCATGGGCTATTCGAAGGAAATGCCGCTGGAGCGCTACTTCCGCGATGCCAAGATCACCGAGATCTACGAAGGCACCAGCGAAATCCAGCGCCTCGTCATCGCCCGCAACGAAACCGGGCTGCGCTGAGTCCCCACGGCCGCGCCAGCCCCCCCTTTCGTCCCGATGGATGTCGACGTTCTCGTCGTCGGCGCCGGCCTTGCCGGCGCGTCGGCCGCGCGGTCGTTGCATGACGCCGGGCGCACGGTCCTTGCCCTCGACAAGGGCCGCGGCCCGGGGGGGCGGCTGAGTACGCGCCGAGCAGGCACCGGTTCGTTCGACCACGGAGCGGCTTGGCTGCAGGCCCGCACATCGGCTTTCGACGCTTGGTTGTCGACCGAAACCGCGGCGGGGCGAGCCGGCGTGTGGCGTTCCGGTCATGTCGGGATTCCCGGCATGAACGCCCTCGTCGCTGGGCTGCTCGATGGGCTGGCACCGCGATGGTCCGTGGCGGTCGCGGTGCTGCGTCACGATGCGGGACGATGGTGCGCCGTCGATGCGGATGGTCGCGTGGTCGGCGTTGCTCCGGCCGTCGTGCTCGCGATCCCGGCACCCCAGGCCGCCACGCTGCTGCGGAACAGTGCAGCCCCCTTGGGTACCTCGCACGCCGCGGCGGCGATGGCCCTTGCCGGCATCCGCTATTCGCCCTGTTGGGCGGCCTTGCTTGCCGTCGACGTCGAGGCGGCTGGCCGGGTGGGGGAGCGCGTTTCCGATGATGTCGTCGAGGCGATCTACCGCGAAGCGGACAAGCCTGGACGCGCGGACTCGGGCCATTGGGTTGTGCATGCCAGTGCCGAGTGGAGCGAGGCGAACCTCGAGGCGGACGCGGGCGACATCGCCCGCCGTCTGAAAGAGGCCTTCGTCGCGCGAACCGGCGTCGACGCCGCCGCGATCCGCAACGTGTCGGCGCATCGTTGGCGCTACGCCCGGCCCCTGGATCGGATCGATCCGGTGCCCCTCGAGGCTCCCGGCCTGGTGTTCGCGGGCGACGCCTTCGGGCCGCCGGAGACCTCGACCATGGCGCCCGCGGAGCGGGCGTGGGTGTCGGGGCGTGCCGCCGCCAAGCGGCTTCTCGCCGAGGTTCAGCCGAAGTCGTAGTTCATCGCCGGTCCGGCCGCCGCCAGGAAGTCGCCCTCCACGTAGTCCACGCCGATGCCGAAGAGCACGGTCATGCTTGCGGCGTCCTGCACGTAATGCACCACGCAGGTCTTCCCGAGCTCGCGGGCCTTCTCGGCGAACTCGCGCACCTTCGCCTGGTTCTCGCCGTTCTTCGACAGGTCGGTGATATAGCTGCGATCGATCTTCACCACGTCGGCATCGATGTGTTGCAGCAGCTGGAACGAATTGAGGCCCGTTCCGAAATGCTCGAGGGCGAGGCGGACGCCCGCGGCATGCAGTGTCTGGGCGAAGGCCTGGATCGCCTTCAAGTGGGTGAAAACGGCCGGCTCGTGCAACTGCAGCACGAGCAGTCCGCCCGGGATGCCCGCTGCCTTCACCGCCTCCACGATTTCCGCGGCAAGCCGGTCGTTCGCGGAGATGCTCTCCGGGCCGAGTTTCACGTACAGGGTCGTATCCTTCCGGGCGGCTTTGCGCTCGGCGATGACCGCGATGGCGCGATGGATGACCCAGCGGTCGATGTCCGGCCCGAGGCCTTGCTCAAGGGCGAGGGGCAGGAACGTCGAGGGGTTGATGATCTCCCCGCCGTTACCCTTCAGGCGCAGGTAGGCCTCATAGGTCTCGCCGGGCTCGCCGTTGAGGCTGATGATGGGCTGGTAGTGCAGCACGAAGCCGTCGTTGTCCAAGGCGTCGCGAAGACGTTGCACCCAGGCCTGGATGCGCTCTTCCTCGGCGCGGTCGCGGGCGGCGGGATCGTGGATCTCGATCCGGTCGCCACCCACGCCCATCGCCGACTGAAGGCTCGTTTCGGCGCGACTGAGGACGGGGCCGATCTGCGCATTGCGCTCCCCGATCTGGACGCCGCCCACGCTGACGGTCAGCGTCAGCGACCGGTCGCCCACCTCGAGGATCTTGCCCTGGAAGGCCGCGCGGATCCTCTCGGCGCGGACCTGGCTGGCCTTGTGGTCGTGGAGCCGGCAGATCACGGCGAAGCGGTGGTCCGACAGCCGGCCCGCCATGGTGGTGTCGTCGAGGGCCGTCCCGAGCCGTTCGCAGAACGCCTTGAGGAACTCGTCGGCCTGCGCCATGCCGATGGTGCCGACGAGGGTTTCATAGTTGTCCGGCTCCACCAGCAGCAGGGCCTGGTGGTGCCGTCCGCCGGCCGCGGCCGCGACCACGCGCTCCAGCTCACCCATGAAGTGGGCACGGTTGGCGAGGCCGGTAAGCGGGTCGCGCAGGCGCAGCGCCTCCAGCTCGGCCGCCATCGAGGCGTCGACCATTTGCGGCCGGAACACGATCTGCAGGCAGGGCTCGCCCTCGTACGAGGCAGGCGTGAACTCCATCAACGCGTCGAACTCTCCGCCCGTCGCATCCATCGCCTTGATTTCGAGCTGGCTCGGAGGGGTTTCCCCTTTCGACAAACGCTTCAGCAGGTCCTTGAAGGACGAGGCGTGCGACGAGGCGATCAGGTCGAGGACCGACAGGCCTTCGATGTCCTCGAAGCTCTCGTAGCCGAACATCTCGAGGTAGGCCTCGTTGGCCCGGATGTGCATGCCTTCATGGATGTAGGCGATCGGATCGCGCGAGGAGTTGATCAACGCGTCGCAGCGCCGCTCGGTCTCGCGGAGCTGTGCTTCCAGCACGCGGACGGCGCGTCGGGTCCGGACGAACTCGGCCTCCGCGCGCACGACGGTCTGCGCCTGGGCCGGCTGGTCGCGCAGCACGACGTCGCGTGCGCCCCGCTTCAACGCATCGAGCAGCCCGCTCTCGGTGAGTCCCTCCAGTACGGCGAGTACGGGCAGGTCCTTGCCGCTGCTTTCCACCTCGCGCACGACCGCGTCGAACGGGATCGTGGCGGCATCCATGGCGGCCACGACCAGGTCGATGCTCTGCGTCGACAGCAGATTGCGCAGGTCGTCCAGATGGTCCGGACGTTGCGGGCGCACGGCCATGCCGCCGTTGCGGAGCATGCTGGTGAGCTGCTCGGCGTCCTCCAGGCGGTCGTCGACCAGGAGAAGGCGCAGGACGGCGTCGTTCGTGGGCATTCGGGCTCCGGGGGTCGCATCGGTATCCCGTCCGAGTATACGGACAGCGCAACGCCTCGCGGCCCCTGCCGTCGCGTCAGGCCGGGGTCTTGCCAGGCTGCCCCGGGATTTCGCGGACGAGCGTCGGCACGAGATAGCCCGGAAGTCGCGCGTGGATGGCCGCGCGCAGGGCGAGGGCCTCGGCTTCCGGCACTTCGAAATGCGCCGTGCCGTGCACGCGGTCAAGCAGGTGCAGGTAATAGGGCAGGACCCCGGCCTCGAAGAGGGACTCCGACAAGGCGACCAAGGCGTCCGCGTCGTCGTTCACCCCGCGCATCAGCACGGACTGGTTCAACAGGTGGACCCCGCGCTGGCGCAGGGATTGGCAGGCGTCGCGGACCGACGCGTCGATCTCGTTGGCATGGTTCGCGTGGACCACCATCACCACCGGCCAGGGCAGGGCGCCGATCCAGTCGAGGCATTCGCGGTCGATCCGTTCCGGCAACACGATCGGAAGCCGGGTGTGGAGGCGCAGCCGGGTGACCTGCGGAAGGTCGCGCAGCGCATCGGTCAACTCGGCCAGCTTGGCCGTGGAAAGGCTCAACGGATCGCCGCCGGAGAGGATCACTTCACGCACCGACGGATCGGCGCGCAAGTAGTCGAGGGCCGAGGCCCAGCCGCCCGCCGCCGCAGTCTCGTCGGCATAGGGGAAATGCCGGCGGAAGCAGTAGCGGCAGTGGATGGCGCAGCTTCCCGTGGCGATCAGCAGGGCGCGGCCGTCGTACTTGTGGATGACGCCGGTGCCCCCTTTGGCGGCACCATCACCCACGGCATCGAGGCTGAAGCCCGGTACGAGGCGGTCTTCCTCGTCGATGGGCAGCACCTGCCGCAGCAGGGGGTCGGCCGGGTCGCCGTGGCGCATGCGGGCGGCGTAGCCGCGCGGCACCCGCAACGGGAATTGCGCCTGCGCCGTGGCCGAGACGCGCGCCGCCAGGGCCGGAAGGCCCAGGCCTTCCAGCAGTTCGACGGGGTCGCGAAGGGCCTCGCGCCACAGGGCCTGCCAACGGGCCGGCTGCCGGGCGGCGGCGGGAACGGGTATCATCTCGGGTCTTTACGCGCGGCCCGACCGGGCCGTGAAGCCCCGCATTCTAAAGGTTCAGGAGCACCCGCATGGCCAGCTACGGCATGAATGACGTCAAGAACGGCATGAAGATCATCGTCAACAACGAGCCGTGCGTCATCACCGAGACGGAATACGTCAAGCCGGGCAAGGGCCAGGCCTTCACCCGCGTGAAGTACCGCTTCATCAAGACCGGCCGCGTGGTCGAAATGACCATGAAGGCCACCGACAACGTCGAGGCCGCCGACGTCGTCGACACCGACATGCAGTACCTCTACAACGACGGCGAATTCTGGCACTTCATGCAGCAGGAGACCTTCGAGCAGGTGCAGGCCGACGCCGCTGGCGTGGGTGACACCGCGAAGTGGATCAAGGGCGAGGAGCCCTGCGTCGTCACGCTTTGGAACGGCACCCCGATCGCCGTGCAGGCGCCGAACTTCGTCGAGCTGAAGATCATCGAAACCGACCCGGGCGTCCGTGGCGACACCTCGGGCGGCGGTGGCAAGCCGGCCAAGCTGGAAACCGGCGCGGTCGTGCGCGTGCCGCTGTTCGTCGGCCAGGACGAAGTCATCAAGGTCGACACCCGCACCGGTGAGTACGTCAGCCGCGTCAAGTAATCGCGTACGCCAGCCTCTGGCGTCATCGCCCCGCCACGGCGGGGCCGGCATCCTTGCGGCGCGCCCTCACCGGCGCGCCGCAGCCTTATCCGGGGAGTGAACGTGCTCGAACCCTGCGACCTGTTGATCGAAGCCGGCTTCGTCGTGCCGGTGGTGCCCAAGGGCGCCGTGCTCGCGGACCACGCCGTGGCCGTCAAGGACGGCCGCATCCTCGCGGTGCTGCCGCGCGCCGCGGCCCGGGCGCGCTTCCTCCCGGCGGAAATCGTGTCGCGGCCCGACGCTGCGCTGATCCCGGGGCTGGTCAACATCCACACCCACAACCCCATGACCTTGCTCCGGGGCGTGGCGGACGACCTGCCGCTGATGCCCTGGCTGCAGGAGCACATCTGGCCGATCGAAGGGGCGGTGATGGGGCCCGACTACATCGCCGATGGCATCGAGCTCGCCGTGGCCGAGATGCTCCGGGGCGGCACCACCACCTGCAACGAGAACTACTTCTTCCCCGACGTGCAGGCGCAGACCTACAAGCGCCTCGGGTTCCGCGCCACCGTGGGCCTGCCGGTCATCGAGTTCCCGTCGCCCTGGGCGCGGACCACCGCCGAGTACTTCGACAAGGCGCTGGAGGTCTTCGACGCCTGGCGCGGCGACCCGCTGATCCGCTTCGCGTTCGCGCCGCACGCGCCGTACACGGTGTCGGACGCCAGCTTCGAGCGCATCAACATGCTGTCGGCCCAGCTCGACATTCCCATCCACTGCCACGTCCACGAGACGGCGCAGGAAATCACCGATTCGCAGGCCCAGCACGGGCAGCGCCCGCTGGCACGGCTGGATCGGCTCGGCGTGGTCGATGCGCGCCTGATCGCCGTGCACATGACCCAGCTCACCGAGGGCGAGATCAAGCTCTGTGCGGAGCGCGGCGTGCACATCGCCCACTGCCCGCAGTCGAACCTGAAACTGGCCTCCGGCTTCTGCCCCGTCGAGGCGCTGCGTTCCGCCGGCGTCAACGTGGCCATCGGCACCGACGGCTGCGCCAGCAACAACGACCTCGACATGTTCGAGGAGACCCGCCACGCCGCGCTGCTGGCCAAGGCCGTCGCCAGCGACGCGAGGGCCCTCGACGCCTCGGCCGCGCTCGAGGCGGCCACGTTGGCGGGTGCGAAGGCCCTCGGCCGCGACGACGAGATCGGTTCGATCGAAGCGGGCAAGCAGGCGGACCTTGCACTGGTCGACCTCGGGGAGCTCGAGCTCCAGCCGCTGTACCACGTGGTGTCGCATCTGGTTTATGTCGCGACGCGCCACCAGGTCAGCGACGTGTGGATCGCCGGGCGACCGAAGCTCCGGGATCGAGGCCTCGTGGACATCGATGCGGACGCCCTGAAGGCCAAGGCCAGGCAGTGGGCGCGCCGCATCGCCGACATCCCGCGCCCGGGAGCCTCGGCATGAGCGCCACGGCCGCGGCGACGAACGTGAATCCGGCGGAAGTGGCGAAGTTCTCCGCGCTCGCCAACCGCTGGTGGGATCCGGAGGGCCCGCAGGCGCCGCTGCATGTGCTGAATCCGGCACGGCTCGGGTACGTCGCGGCGCGCCAGCCGCTGCGCGGTGCGCGCGTGCTGGATGTCGGGTGTGGCGGCGGTCTGCTCAGCGAGGCCATGGCGCGCGAGGGCGCCCGCGTGCTCGGGCTCGACCTCTCACCGGAGCTGATCGATATCGCCAAGCTGCACCGCCTGGAGGCGATGCAGGGCGGCGCGGTTCTCGACCTCGACTACCGCGTGCAGCCGGTCGAAGCCCTCGCCGATGCCGAGCCCGGCACCTTCGATGCGATCACGTGCATGGAGATGCTGGAGCACGTGCCGGAGCCGGGGAGCATCCTCGAGGCCTGCGCCCGCCTGCTGAGGCCCGGTGGCCGCCTCGTCGTCTCGACCATCAACCGCACGCCGGCCGCCTTCGCGCTGGCGATCGTCGGCGCCGAGTACGTCGCCGGCCTGCTGCCGAAGGGCACGCACGACTACCGCACCTTCATCAAGCCCTCCGAGCTGACGCGCGTGCTGCGCGCCGTGGGGCTGGAGGTCGAGGATGCCAGCGGCCTGCACTACGACCCGCTGCGCAAGACCGCGTGGGTCGCCCCGGGCACCCGGGTGAACTACCTGCTTTGCGCACGGAAGCCCGGATGACCCTGCGCGCCGTGCTGTTCGACCTTGATGGCACCCTCGCCGACACCGCGCCCGACCTGATCGCCGCGGTGAACCGCGTCCTGATCGAGGAAGCGAGGCCGCCGCTCCCGGACCATGCCCTGCGGCCGCTGGTGTCGAAAGGCGGACGGGCGCTGCTGTCCCGTGCGTTTCCCGAACTCGATGAGGACGCCCGCGAACCCTTGCTCCCGCGCTTCCTGGCGGCCTACGCGGAAGCGTTGGCCGTGCATACGCGGCCGTTCGACGGCATCGAGCCGCTGCTCGCCGACATCGAGGCCCGTGGATGGTCCTGGGGCATCGTCACCAACAAGCCCGAAGGCCTGGCCGTGGGCGTCGTGGCGGGGCTGGGGTGGTCTGCGCGCGCCAAGGCCTTGGTGGGCGGGGACACGCTGCCCGTGAAGAAGCCCGCGCCCGAGCCCTTGTGGCTCGCCGCCTCGCACTTGGGCGTCGCCCCGGAGGCTTGCCTGTACGTGGGTGACGACGCCCGCGACATCGAGGCCGCCCGCGCCGCCGGCATGGCCAGCGCCGCGGCGCTCTGGGGGTATCGCGAAGCGCACGAGGACCCGCGGTCCTGGGAAGCCGACGTCGATTGCCGCGATGCCGAGGCCCTTCGTCAGTGGCTGGCCGGGCAGGGCGCATGAGCTCGCCGACGATCGACGAAGGCCTCCGCGCGGCCTTCTCCAAGGCCGAAGTGCGGGAGCCGATCCACCGCGCTGCGGCCGGCTTCGTGCCGACGGACTCGCGCGCCGTCTACATGGCTTGGGTGGCCCTGCTTGAGGAACTGCGCGAATGCGCGTTCGAACTGTCGGACCCGCGCGTGACCGCGGTGAAGTCGGGATGGTGGGCCGAGGAACTGGACGGCGTCGCCCGCGGGGCGGCGAGGCACCCGTTGACGCGTGTCCTCGTCCGCGGTGGTGGGCCGTGGACCGGCATCGGCGATGCCCTGTTGGCCGTGGCCACCGACGATGCGCCCTCGGCCGATCGCGAGGGCGCCCTCGCGGCCCTGCGTCCGTTCGCCGAAGCCCTCGTTCGCGTCGAAGCCCATCTGTTCGGTGCCGAACCCGAGATCGAGATGCAAGCGCGCTGCCTCGCGGTGCATTGGCTTCGCTTGCGTCTTGAACGAGGTCTCCAGGCGACGGATCGCGCCCGCGTGCCGCTGGTGCTGTTCGCACGCCATGGCCTGCGACGCGAGCAACTCGCCGGGACGGAGGCGGAGGCGCTGCGCCGCGATTGGGCGAAGCAATTGCACGAGCTGCTCCCCGAAGGCTCCCCGGTCGGGTGGGCGTATCCGCGCCGCGTGGGCCTGCACGCCGACCGCCTCGCCCTGGCGTGCAGCGCGGACGGGCGCCGCCGCCCGGCTGGACCCGCCGCGGCCTTCTTCGACGTGTGGCACGCCTGGCGTTGCGCCCGAAACGCTGCATTGCGCAGCGACGCGCCGGCCGCCCGCACGACTTGACGTACGCTGCACCCGCACCCACTTAGGGTGCCTGCCTTTATTGACCGGACCCCCCATGTCCCCGACCCGCGAAAACGTCGTCCGCATCATGCCGGACATCGCCAACGACGCCCGTCCCGCAACGGCCGGCCAACTCGCCTGGGTGGGTATGGGCGAGATCGAAGCCCCCGTCCGCGTCGTCACGGGCGGCGCCGAGGCGGTGGCCGTGCCGGCCCGCATCACCGCGTTCGTGAACCTGCACCGCGCCGACGTGCGCGGCATCCACATGTCGCGCCTCTACCTGCATCTCGACCGCCATCTGGCCGCCGAGCCGCTGAGCGCGAACAGCCTGCGTCGCCTGCTGCGCGATTTCCTCGACTCGCATGCCGACCTGTCGGACCGGGCGATGGTGGAGATCCGCTTCGACCACCTGCTGCGTCGCAAGGCGCTGGTGAGCGACAACACCGGCTGGAAGGCCTATCCCGTCACCCTGGTGGCCACCCTCGACCGCAATGGGTTCGATCTCGAGCTCGGCGTGCAGGTGGCGTACTCCAGCACCTGCCCTTGCTCGGCCGCCCTGGCACGGCAGCTGATCCAGGAGCAGTTCCGCGGCGATTTCGCGGCCGGCGGGTCGGTGGATGCCGATGCGGTGCTGCGTTGGCTCGGCTCGGAGCAGGGCATCGTCGCCACCCCGCACAGCCAGCGCAGCCACGCGGACGTGAAGGTCCGGCTGGCGCCGAACGCGAACGAATTGCCGATCGTCGAGCTGGTCGATCGCATCGAGGGCGCCCTGAAAACGCCGGTGCAGACGGCCGTGAAGCGCGAGGACGAGCAGGCGTTCGCCCGCCTCAACGGCCAGAACCTGATGTTCTGCGAGGACGCCGCGCGCCGCATGCAGGCGGCCTTGCAGGACGACGAGCGCATCGCCGATTTCTGGCTGCGCGCATCGCACTTCGAAAGCCTGCACGCCCACGACGCCGTGGCCGTCGCGGTCAAGGGCATCGACGGCGGCTACGGCCCTCGCGGCTGATCGGCCGCGGGGCAACCGCTGGGACCCGGTCAGGGAACCGGGTCGAAGCCGCCCGGGTGGAGGGGGTGGCAGCGGCAAACCCGCTTCGTGCCCAACCACACTCCCTTGGCGGTGCCGTGCTTCTGCACGGCCTCGTACATGTACATCGAGCAGGTCGGGTGGAAGCGGCAATGCTGGCCCAGCCACGGGCTGATGACGCGCTTGTAGCCGCGCAAGCTGGCAAGGACGAGACGCTTCAAAACCGGACTTCCAAGCGGCGGCGGGTTGCCCCGCTGGGGCCGAAAGGCTATAACACGCCGCCGCAACGGCTCAACGACCCAGAGGAACCTCGTGGCTGCCAAGAAACCCGCGAAGAAAGTTGCCAAGGCCCCGGCCAAGAAGAGCAGTGCGGTCGGAAAAGTGGCGAAGGCGGTCGGCAAGGTCGCCAGCGCGGTGAAGAAGGCGGTTTCGACCCCGGCGAAGAAGGCGCCCGCGGGCAAGGCCAGGCCTGCGTCCAAGCCGGCCGCGAAACCGGCGAAGAGTCCGGCCAAGAAAGCGGCAAAGGCGGTGCCGAAGGCCGCGTCGAAGGTCGTCACCAAGGCCAAGGCGCCACCGGTCAAGGCGACCGGCAAGCCGGCGGTGAAGCCTGCCGCCAAGCCCGTCGCCAAGCCGCCGGTGAAGGTGGCTGCCAAGGCCGCGCCCGCCGCGAAGCCGGCGGCGTCGCCGAAGGCTCCGGCCAAGGCGCCGGCGACTCCGGCGGCAAACGCTGGAACGGCGTCGAAGACCGTCGTCTCGCCGACCAAGGCGGGGTCCGCCGCCAACGCCAAACCCTCAACCCCCACGGCGACGCCGGCGAAGCCTGCGCCGCGTCCTGCTGAGACGAAGCCGAGCGGCAATCGCGCCGGTTACGTCAAGCCGGAGCGTCCCCGTGAAGAACCGAAGCGACCCACACAAGTGATTGAACGCGTCACCCTCCCGGCCGGCTACAAGCCGAGCCCGAAGGAGGAGTACATGAACTCCTTCCAGCTCGAGTACTTCCGCCAGAAGCTCCTCCATTGGCGGCAGGAACTGGTCGAGGAATCGCAGCAGACCATCGAGAACCTCAAGGACGAAGTCCGCGACGTCGGCGACGAGGCCGAGCGCGCGACCCGCGAGACGGAAAACGCCCTCGAACTCCGCACGCGGGACCGCTACCGCAAGCTGATCAACAAGATCGACAGCACCTTGCGCCGTCTCGACGAAGGCGACTATGGCTTCTGCGTGGACACGGGTGAGCCGATCGGACTCGACCGCCTCGAGGCCCGCCCGACGGCGGAACGCACGCTGGACGCTCAGGAGCGCTGGGAGCATCTGCAGAAGCAGATGGGTGACTAGCAGGAGCGATCACCGTCCGTCGACGGACCGGATACGGTCGAAACAACAAGCCCCGCAATCGCGGGGTTTGTTGTTTCCGGGGGGGCGAATCCGCAGCGCTTGCTTCGTCGACGCAGGCATCAGCCCGACCAGGCGGCGTTGCGCACGTGGTCAATCAAGGCGCGAAGCTTTGGCGCGACGTTGCGACGCTGCGGAAAGTAGAGGAAAAAACCGGGGAACGGCGGGAGATAGCCGCCCAGCACAGGCACGAGTTCGCCGGTAGCGACGTAGGGCCGGAAGGTCTCCTCGGTCGCGAACGTGATTCCCCCGCCTGCGAGTGCCACGCGCAGCATGAGGCGCAGGTCGTTGGTCGTCACCTGGGGCTCGACCGCCACATCGAAGGGCGTGCCGTCCTCGCTGAACTCCCAGCGGTAAGGCGCCGCGTGCGGCGCCGGTCGCCAGCCGATGCAGCGGTGCTCGAGCAGGTCGCGCGGATGCATCGGCGTTCCGTGGGCGGCCAGATAGGCGGGGGATGCGACGACGGCCTCGCGCTGATCGCCGGTGACCGCGATCGCCACCATGTCCTGGTCGATGGCGTCCCCCAGGCGGATGCCGGCATCGAATCCGCCGGCGACGATGTCCACGTCGTCATCGGTCACGGTCACGTCGAGGGTGACGCCGGGGTGCTCGGCGGCGAACGACGCGATCAGTGGACCGGAGAGGAAGTGCTCTGCGATGGACGTGACCGCGACGCGAAGCACGCCACGCGGGGATCGCTCCGCCGCGACGGATTCCAGGGCCGCCTCGATGTCGGAGAACGGCTGGGAAAGGGCGTCGCGCAGGCGCTCGCCAGCTTCGGTCAAGCGTACGGAGCGCGTGGTGCGCATCACCAAGGCCGCCCCGAACGCGTCCTCGAGTCGGCGGATGCCCTGGCTCACTGCGGAACGCGTCACCCCCAACCGATCGGCGGCGGCGCGGAAGTTGCGCTCGGTCGAAACGGCGAGGAAGAGCGGCAGCAGATTCAGGTCGACGCTCATTGTCCAGCGCCGCTCATCATCGCGTCGACGTTCCCGGGGATACCGCCCTTCATCGTTCTCGCCCACCTTTGCCGGACACACGCAGGGAGTGTAAGCATGAGCAAAGTCATTCTGGTCACGGGCGCATCCAGCGGCATCGGCGAGCGCATCGCGCGGGAGATGGGGGGCGCGGGCGCCAAGGTCCTGCTCGGGGCGCGCCGGGTGGAGCGCATCCAGGCGATCGCGGAGGACATCCGCTGGGCCGGTGGCATCGCCGAAGCCCGATGCCTCGACGTCACCTGCCGCCGATCGATGGAGGGATTCGCCGCCTTCGCCGTCGAGACCTGGGGACGCATCGATGTTCTCGTCAACAACGCCGGCGTGATGCCGCTCTCGCCGATGTCGGCGTGCAAGGTGGACGAATGGGAACGCATGGTCGACGTCAACATCAAGGGCGTCCTGTGGGGCATCGGCGCCGTCTTGCCGGTGATGGAGTCGCAGGGGGCCGGCCAGATCATCAACATCGGGTCGATCGGCGCCTTGGCGGTGGTGCCGACGGCGGCGGTTTACTGCGCCACGAAGTTCGCGGTTCGCGCCATCTCTGACGGCCTTCGTCAGGAGAGCCCCCGCATCCGGGTGACCTGCGTCAATCCCGGGGTCGTCGAGAGCGAGCTTGCTTCGACCATCACCCATGCCGAGACGGCAGCGGCGATCCGGGCCTACCGCGCCATCGCGCTACAGCCCGGCGACATCGCGCGCGCCGTCCGGCAGGTGATCGAGGCGCCGCACCACGTCGATACCACCGAAATCACCATCCGGCCTACCGCCGCGCCGCACTGAGACGGAGCCCCCCGATGAATCCGATCACCCGCCTCAACCCGCCATCCCTGCCGGATACCGCCGAGCTGGGGTACTCGCAGATCTCGATCGTCGCTCCCGGCCGGATGGCCTATGTTTCCGGCCAGGTCGCCTGGCGGCCCGGCGGAGGCCCTGTCCCTGCGAGTCTGGTGGAGCAGATGCGGATCGTGGCCATCAACGGGAAGGCGGCGCTGGACGCCCTGGGGACGTCGCCCCGTGACATCGTCCTCGCGCGCCTCTATGTCGTCGACCTGACGCCGGAACGACTCGATGCCCTCATGCCTGCCTTCCTGGCCACTTTCGAAGGCGCCCAGCCCTGCATCACGGGCGTGGGCGTGCCAGCCCTGGCAGCCCCCGAGTTGCATGTCGAGATGGAACTGGTCGTCAGGCTGCCTGATTGACGTCGTGGGAGGGTACCGGTCATCGCAGGGCGAAGCCCGAGCCCGATCAGCGCGCGCTGGCGTTGGCCGGACTGTCGAGGAAGCGCCAATTGCCCCCCGGGGCCTGGGCTCCGACGCGGTCGAACAGTCGCTCGCGCAGATAGCGGATCGGCATCGAACCCTCGCGCATCACCCGGTCGTGGAACTCGCGCTCGCTCCATCCGCCGCGGGTCACGCGCTCCTCGTGCAGGGCGCGGAACTGCCAGCCGCCGACGAGGTAAGCCACCTGATACAGGGGGCCGTAATCGCCCGCGATCGAGCGCCGCACCTCGGCCTTGGCGTTCTCGGGCTCGTGACCGACGCGATCGACCAGAAGCGCCACGGCCTCGTCCGGCGTCATCCGGCCGGACTGCACGCCGAGCGAGAAGAGGATCCGCGCGGCGCGGTGGCTGCGCCAGAACAGCATTCCCATCCGGTCTTCCGGCGTGGTCGCGAAGCCCATGTCGTAGAGACGGAGTTCCCAGTACAGGGCCCAGCCCTCCGTCCAGAACGGGCTGTCGAAGCCTGCGCGGTGCTGGCTGTAGCGCTGTGAGTACCAGTGCTGCAGGTGGTGGCCGGGGATCAGTTCGTGGTGCACCACCGCGCGGGAGAAGTGACGGTTGTTGCCACGCAGGGCATTGAGCTTGCGCTCGTGCGGCATGCCGTCGGTGGGGAATGCGACCCAGACGTCCTGCCCGCCGAGGAAGAACGGCGCCTGTAGCTGGAACTCGGGCGTGAGCATTGTCATGCGCCAGTCGCGCTTCGCGCCGTCGGGCACCGTGATCAACTCACGCGATTCGAGGAAATGCACCGCTTCGTCCGCCAGCTCGACCACGAGCCCGGGCTGTTCGCCGGGCGCGACGTGGCGCTGCTTGACCCGTTCCAGCGCCTCGCGCCAGTCACGCGAGCCCATCTCGCGGGCGGCCTTGTCCATCTCGGCCTGGCACCAGGCCAGTTCGCGTTCAGCTGCCGCCATCAGTTCGGCCGGGCTGTAGTCGATGCCTTCGGCGGCGAGTGCCTTGGCGATCGCCGCGTCGCCGATCGGGTCGGCGCGCAGCGTTTCCGGGTCAGCGGCACCGCCCAGCGTGTCGCGCAACAGCTTGCCGTGCGCTTCCAGTTGCTTGTCGAGGGCCGCGTAGGGCGCGTCGACCCACCAGCTGAACTGCGGGTCGTAGCCGGACTGGTAGGTGTGCCAATCCGCGAGCCCACGACGCAGCGCGGCAGCATGTTGCGCGGCGCGCAGGGCGAGGGTAGGGGGGACATCGGGGGCGCCGTCAGCTGCTGCAAGGCGTTGGGCGCGGGCCTCGAGATCGCGACGCACGCGTTCGAGGGTGTCCGCCGTACGGCGCGGATCGGCCTGCCGCAGGTCGCGACGGTCCTCCAGCAGGACGACGAGGTCGTCATACCCCGGAAGCAGCCCACGGACGGCCTCGTAGCGCTCCTTGGCGAACGCCTGGGCCGTCGCATCCAGCGCCAGATCGCGTTGCAGCAACAGGCGGTCGAGGCGGTCGTCCTGGTTCAGTCCATCGGCATCGATCGCGGCGAGGCGGGCCTGCCAATCGGCGACCAGGCCGGCGCGGAGCCGGGCACGGCGTGGTGCATGGAGTGGCTCGATGCCTCGGTCGACGAGCGAGCGCACGTGCTCGAGCGCCTCGCGGTCGGCGCGATAACGCGCGACCACCGGTCGAAGCCGCGAGGCCGGCTGCTCGGGCATTTCCGACAGGGGGGGCGGCGCGAAGCGCGCTGGATCGATGGTGATGGGTGCCGGAGTCGCCGAGCCAGCCGCCTCTCCCTCCGGGCGGGCGTGCGCTTCGATCCGAGGTATCGCGATCAGCGCGGTGGCGATGGCGAGGAAGAGCAATCGGAGGCTCATGGGGCACTCCCGGCGCGACGCGCGGTGTCTTGGATGAACGCGAGCAGGGCGGCGAGCCCGTTGCTGCGCGTCGGGGAGAGGTGTTTCGAAAGTCCGACCGTGGCGATGTAGTCGGGCGTGGTCGCGAGGATCTCGGCGGCGCTGCGGCCCGAGTAGACGCGCAGCGCCAAATACACTAGGCCGGACACGATCGAAGAGTCGCTGATGGCGTGGAAGTCCAGCCGGGCCGCGTCACCCTGCGCGACGATCCACACCTTCGACTGGCAGCCGAGCAGGCGGTTCTCCTCGGTTTTCCACGCCTCGGGAAGGTCGGGCAGCTTGCGACCGAGGTCGATCAGATACTGGTAGCGCTCTGTCCAGTCGCCGAAGAAACCGAACTCCTCGGCGATGGCCGATTGTGCCTCGGACGGCGTGGGTTCGATCGGGAAGGATGGCGCCGGCATCGGCGTGCTCATGCGCGCTTCCTCGACCAGCGCACGCCCTGCGGCGTGTCCTCGAGCACGATGCCCGCGGCGGCGAGTTCGTCGCGGATGGCATCGGCGCGGGCGAAGTCACGGGCCTTCTTCGCGGCGTTACGCTCGGCGACGAGGGCATCGATGCGTGCATCGTCATCGTTGGCTGTGCCTTTTCCGAACCAGGCGTCCGGGGGCTGCTGGAGCAGGCCCAACGCGGCACCCGCACCGAGGAGTTCGGCCTTGGCGCCGCGGGTTTTCGCAATGGCCAGCGCCACGGCGGCGTCGCCCGATGCCTGCGCCAATTCGCGCTGCGCCGCCCGCGCCTCGCCCGCAAGTCGCGACAGTTCCGCCAGCGCCGCGGGCGTGTTCAGGTCGTCCGCAAGGGCGAGCTCGATGGCCTCGGGCAGTACCGGGGCCGCCTCGACGTCGACAAGGTCGCGCAGCGTCCCGTACAGACGATCGAGGGTGTTGATGCTCTGCTCGATCAGGGCCGGCGACCAGTCGAGGGGCTGGCGGTAATGCGCCGAGAGCAGGGCATAGCGCAGCGCTTCGGCGGGGTAGTCCTTCAGCAGCTCGTGCACCGTGCGGATGTTGCCGATGGACTTCGACATCTTGCTGCCGTCGAACGTCAGCATGCCGTTGTGCAGCCACCAGCGGGCGAACGTCGTGCCGCTGGCGCACTGGCTCTGGGCGATCTCGTTCTCGTGGTGCGGGAACTGCAGGTCGACGCCGCCGGCGTGGATGTCGATGGTGTCGCCGAAGTGCGCGTGGCACATGGCCGAGCATTCGATGTGCCAGCCCGGGCGGCCGCGGCCCCAGGGCGAGTCCCAACCGGGCAGCTCCGGGGTGGAGGGCTTCCAGAGCACGAAATCGCCGGCGTCGCGCTTGTACGGGGCGACCTCGACGCGGGCGCCGGCCAGCATCTCGTCCGTGCTGCGGCGGGAGAGGGCGCCGTACTGGGCGTAGGTCGACACCTGGAAAAGCACGTGGCCGTCCGCGGCGTAGGCATGGCCCTTCGCGATCAATCGCTCGATCATCGCGATGATGTCGCCAATGTGGTGGGTGGCGTGGGGCTCGAGGTCCGGCAGCTTCACGCCCAGCGCGCCCATGTCCTCGCGGTAGATCGCCGTGAACTTTTCGGTGATCGCGGTGATGGGCACCTGCTGTTCGATCGCCGACTGGTTGATCTTGTCGTCGACGTCGGTGATGTTCCGGGCGTACACGACCTTCGGGTAGTGGCGTCGCAGCAGGTCGCTCAGGACGCCGAAGACCACCGGCCCGCGCGCGTTGCCGATGTGGGCATAGTTGTAGACCGTGGGGCCGCAGACGTACATCGTCACACGGTCCGGATGGGCGGGCTGGAAGTCCTCGACCTGTCGGGACAAGCTGTTGAAGAGACGGATCGCCACGGGGCCTCGGGGCTGACTGAACACGGCCTCGGAGTGTAGCAACGGCCTCCCTCGCCTTAACGGAAATCTTAGGCCCCGGTTCAGCCGTCCGGTGCTGGAATTCGGGTCGTCCGAACGTTCCGGAGTCACCGATGATCCGCATCCCGCGCTGCGTCCTCGTTCTTGCCACCCTGGCCGCCACCGGCGCCGCCTCGGCGCAGTACCGCGACGACTACGCGCCGTCCTACGCCTCGGGCCAGGAGAACGTCTCCTACGCCTACGCGCAGGTCACCCGCGTCGACCCGATCTACGAGACCGTCCGAACCCGCGTTCCGGAAGAGGTCTGTGGTGGTGAAGAAATCCGCGAAGTCCGCCGTTCGAACGGCGGCACGGTGGTCGGCGCCTTGGTCGGCGCGGCCCTCGGCAACACCGTCGGCAGCGGCGACGGCCGCCAGGCCGCGACGGTGGCCGGCGCGGTGATCGGTGGTGCGATCGGCCGCAACGCCGACAAGAACAACGAGCGCGTGGTGGTGCGCGACGCCGGCTGCCGCGTGGTCGACGTGGAGCGCGAGCAGCGCCGCATTGCCTCGTATGATGTCGAGTACGTGCACCAGGGCCAGACCTACATGTCCCGTCTGCCCTATGACCCGGGTGACCGCCTGCGCGTGCGCGTGGCCGTGACCCCGGTGGACGAGGGCACGGCCTACCGCTGAGGTCTCGCCTGACGGTCGGGACGGGGCGCCCTTCGGGGCGCTTCGTCGTTCCGGGGCTTGCATGCACCCGCCCGCTCTGCGACCCTTCTTACCCTATGTTCCCCTTCCTGCCCGCCTTCGGCGTCCTGACCTCGGCCTACATGGCCGCCGGGATGACGTCTCGTGCGCGCCGACCGGAACCCCGCCACGTCGCTGGGTAACCGGTTCGTTTCGCTGTTTTGAAACCACCAACGCCCAGCCTCGCGCTGGGCGTTGGCGTTTTGCGTTCCCGAAATCCGCTTTGCCCGATTCGCCTCCTTGGAGCCTCCACCCATGAAGCACTTCCTGAACACCCAGGACTGGTCCCGCGCCGAGCTCGACGCCGTCCTCGACGAGGCCGCCGCCTTCAAGGCGTCGAAGTTCGGCCAGCAGATGGCCGGCAAGAGCATCGCCCTGGTGTTCTTCAACCCCTCGCTGCGCACGCGCACCAGCTTCGAGATCGGCGCGACCCAGATGGGCGGCCATGCCGTGGTGCTGGCGCCCGGCAAGGACGCGTGGCCGATCGAGTTCGACTTCGGGACGGTGATGGACGGCGAGGCCGAAGAGCACATCGCCGAGGTGGCGAAGGTGCTGAGCCGCTACGTCGACCTCATCGGCGTGCGCGCCTTCCCGAAGTTCATCGACTGGTCGGTGGACCGGCAGGACAAGGTGCTGGCCGGCTTCGCGAAGTACGCGACGGTGCCGGTGATCAACCTGGAGACCATCACCCATCCCTGCCAGGAGCTGGCCCATGCGCTGGCCCTGCGCGAGCGCTTCGGCAAGGACCTGCGCGGCCGCAAGTACGTGCTGACCTGGACCTACCACCCGAAGGCCCTGAACACGGCCGTGGCCAACTCGGCGCTGACCATCGCCACGCGCCTCGGCATGGACGTGACGCTGCTGTGCCCGAACGAGCAGTACCTGCTCGACGAGCGCTACATGGGCTGGGCGAAGGCGAACGTCGCCGAGAGCGGCGGCTCGCTGCAGGTCTCGCATGACATCGACGCCGCCTACAAAGACGCCGACGTGGTCTACGCCAAGAGCTGGGGCGCATTGCCCTTCTTCGGGAACTGGGCCGAGGAAAAGCCGATGCGCGATACGCTCAAGCACTTCATCGTCGACGAGCGGAAGATGGCCCTGACGCGCGACGGCGGCAAAGGCCTGTTCTCGCACTGCCTGCCGCTGCGCCGCAACGTGAAGGCCACCGACGGCGTGATGGATTCGCCGAACTGCATCGCCATCGACGAGGCCGAGAACCGCCTGCACGTGCAGAAAGCCGTGATGGCCCGCCTGTTGCGCGGTTGAGTGCCCCCAGTCCCGCCGCATACCGCCTCCCTCTTTCCTCCCCACTCCTTCCTTCCCTGAGCCCATGTCCAAGAAAATCGTCCTCGCCTTTTCCGGCGGCCTCGACACCAGCTTCTGCGTGCCTTACCTCCAGGAGCGCGGCTGGGAAGTGCACACCGTGTTCGCCGACACCGGCGGCGTCGACGCCGAGGAGAAGGCGTGGATCGAAGCCCGTGCGCATGAACTGAAGGTCGCCAGCCACGTCACCGCGGACGGCGGCCCGGCCATCTGGGCCGGTTTCGTGAAGCCCTTCGTCTGGGCCGGCGAGCCCTACCAGGGCCAGTACCCGCTGCTGGTCTCGGACCGCTACCTGATCGTCGAAGCGGCGCTGAAGCGCTGCGCCGAACTGGGCACCAAGGCCATCGCGCACGGCTGCACCGGCATGGGCAACGACCAGGTGCGCTTCGACCTCGCCATCAAGGCGCTGGGCGACTACGACATCATCGCGCCGATCCGCGAGATCCAGAAGGAGCACAAGGAAGTCCGCGCCTACGAGCAGGCCTACCTCGAGGCCCGCGGCTTCGGCGTGCGCGCCAAGCAGAAGAGCTACACGATCAACGAGAACCTGCTGGGCGTGACCATGAGCGGCGGCGAAATCGACCGCTGGGAGGCCCCGGGCCCGGGCGCGAAGGGCTGGTGCGCGCCGCGCAGCGAGTGGCCGACGACGCCCCTTGAGCTCACGCTGGGCTTCCAGAACGGCGAGGCCGTCACCTTGAACGGCGAGGCGCTGCCGGGCCACGTCATCCTTGCCAAGCTCAACGCAGCGCTGGCGCCCTATGGCGTCGGCCGCGGCCTGTACACCGGCGACACCACGATCGGCCTCAAGGGCCGGATCATCTACGAGGCCCCGGGCCTCGCCGCGCTGCTGACCGCGCATCGCGCGCTGGAGGAGGCCGTGCTCACCAAGAACCAGAACCGCTTCAAGCCGGAGATCGGCCGCAAGTGGACCGAGCTGGTCTACGAAGGCTTCTTCCACGACCCGTTGAAGACCGATGTCGAAGCCTTCCTGGCCTCGTCGCAGCGCACGGTCAACGGCACGGTGACCCTCCGCACGGAGGGCGGCCGCGTCGACGCGGTGGCCATCCAGTCGCCGCACATCCTCAACGCCAAGGGCGCCACCTACGCGCAGGCCGCCGACTGGGGCGTGGCCGAGGCCGAGGGCTTCATCCGCCTGTACGGCATGAGCAGCACGCTGTGGGCCGAGGTGAACCGGTGAGCGAGGCCCTCGCCAGCACGCTGACGCACCTCGACGCCCTCGTCGGTTTCGACACGCGCAACCCGCCGCGGGCCATCGGCACCGGCGGGATGTTCGACTACCTGCAGTCGAACCTGCCGGGCTTCCGCTTCCAGCTGACCGACTTCGGCGCCGGTGCGGTGGCCCTGCTGGCCGTGCGCGGCAACCCGACCCGGGTGTTCAACGTGCACATGGACACCGTGCCCGACTCGCCGGCGTGGACGGCCAGCCCGCACGTGCTGCGCGTGACGGCCGACCGCGCCATCGGCCTCGGCGCCTGCGACATCAAGGGCGCGGCGGCGGCCATGCTGGCGGCCGCGGCCCGCACCACGGGGGATGCGGCCTTCCTGTTCACCACCGATGAAGAAGCCAACGATGCCCGCTGCATCGCCGGTTTCCTCGCCCAAGGCCACGGCTTCACCGAAGCCGTGGTCGCGGAACCCACGGGCTGCGAGGCCGTACTGGCGCATCGTGGCATCGCCTCGGTGCTGATGAAATTCCAGGGACAGGCCGGGCACGCCTCGGCGGCGAACGCCTTGAAGCTCTCGGCCCTGCACCAGGCCATCCATTGGGGCGAAGCGGCACTGGCTTTCGTCGAGTCGCAGGGGCACCAGCGCTTCGGCGGCCTCACTGGGCTGCGCTTCAACATCGGCCGCGTCGAAGGCGGCATCAAGGCCAACATGATCGCGCCGAGCGCCGAGGTTCGCTTCGGCTTCCGGCCGCTTCCCAGCATGGACGTCGCGCAGCTGCACGCGCACTTCAAGGGCCTCGCCGATCCGGCCGCGCTGGCACATTACGAACCGACGTTCTATGGCCCCTCGCTGCCCGCCGGCGACGTCGCGCAGGCGGAAGCCAAGCGCCTCGCCGCGCGCGATCTCGCCGACGAGCTGGGCCTGCCGATCGGCAACGCCGTCGACTTCTGGACCGAAGCCAGCCTGTTCTCGCAGGCGGGCATGACGGCCCTCGTGTTCGGCCCGGGCGACATCGCCCAGGCCCACACCGCCGACGAGTGGGTCGCCCTCGACCAACTCCGCCAGTACACCGACCACCTGATCCGACTGTTTTCGCGGCCATGACCGACCTTCGCACCACGATCGTCCGCCTGCTCTCCAATATGGCGAGCGCCAAGGAGATCCAGCAGTACTTGAAGCGCTTCAGCTCGGTGGACGCCGCGCGCTTCGCCGTCGTCAAGGTCGGCGGCGCGATCCTGCGCGACGACATGGAATCGCTCGTCTCGTCGCTGTCTTTCCTGCAGCAGGTGGGCCTGACGCCGGTGGTGATCCACGGTGCCGGCCCGCAGCTGGACGAGGAAATGGCCGCCGCCGGCATCACCAAGCAGACCGTTGATGGCTTGCGCGTGACGCCGCCGGAGGTGCTGGCCGTCGTGCGCCGCGTGCTGGTGCGCGAGAACCTGCGCCTCGTCGATGCCTTGCAGGAAGCCGGCGTGCGCGCCACGTCGATCCAGACGGGGGTGTTCGAAGCCGAAATCGTCAACCGCGAGCGCCTGGGCCTCGTCGGCGACGTGAAGCGTGTCGAGCGCGACGGCGTCGAGGCGGCTATCCGCGCGAATTCGATCCCGGTGATCTGCTCGCTGGGCGAGACCCGGGACGGCCAGATCGTCAACGTCAATGCCGACTGGGCGGCGAACGAGCTGGTGAAGTCGCTGCAGCCCTACAAGATCATCTTCCTGACCGGCACCGGCGGCCTGCTGGACGGGGAGGGCCGGCTGATCGACTCGATCAACCTCAGCACCGACCGCGAGCGCCTGATGGCCGCACCATGGCTGACCGGCGGCATGCGGGTGAAGATCGAGCAGATCGCCGACCTCCTTGACGCGCTGCCGCCGTCGTCCTCGGTGTCGATCACCAAGCCCGACGAGCTGGCCAAGGAGCTGTTCACCCACCGCGGCTCGGGCACGCTGGTGCGCCGCGGCGAGGCCATCCACGTGTTCGAGCGCTGGGACCAGGTGGACCTGCCGCGCTTGAAGCATCTGATCGAGTCCGGCTTCGGTCGCGCCCTCACTCTGGACTACTTCGAAACGACGACGCCGTGGCGGATCTACGTCTCGGCCAACTACCGCGCCGCGCTGGTGCTCACCGAGGAGAACGGCATCCCGCACCTCGACAAGTTCGCCGTCGCCGACGACGCCAAGGGCGAGGGCCTCGGGCGTGCCGCGTGGGACGTCATGCGCGCCGAAACCACGCGGCTGTTCTGGCGCTCGCGCAGCACCAACCCGATCAACGACTTCTACTTCGACCAGTCGGAAGGCGCGCTCAAGGGCGACCCCTGGACGGTGTTCTGGTACGGCCTCGAAGGCTTCGACGACATCCGTTTCGCCGTCGAGCACTGCCGCACGCGCCCGGCCACGCTGAAGCTGGGGGCGGCGGCATGAGCGCGTGGACGTCCGTGCCCACACTGCGCGGCCAGCACGTGATGCTGGAGCCGCTGGCCCGCGAACACGTTCCCGGGCTGGAGGACGCGGTGCGCGACGGTGAACTCTGGAGGCCGGGATACACCGCGATCCCCGCGCCAGAGGGCATGGCGGCCTATGTCGACAAGGCCCTCGCGCTCCGTGATGCCGGTCGGGCCCTGCCTTTCGTGGTGCGGGACGCGACGGGAGCCATCGTCGGCAGCACCCGATTCGGCGATATCGAGGCATCGCACCGGCGCGTGCAGATCGGTTGGACCTGGTATGCCAAGCGGGTCCAGCGCACCGGACTCAATACCGAGGCCAAAACGCTGCTGCTCACGCACGCCTTCGAAAGCATGGGCTGCCGTCGGGTGGAATTCTTCACGCATGCCCTGAACCAGGCCTCCCGCGCCGCGATCGTCAGGATCGGCGCCAAGGAAGAGGGCGTCCTGCGCAACCACATGCAGATGCCCGACGGCCATTGGCGCGACACGGTGGTGTTCTCGATCATCGATGAGGAATGGCCCGCGGTGCGCGTCCATCTCAAGCACCTGGTGTCCCGTGCGGGAGGCGACGCATGATCCGCGTCGGCCTCGTCGGAGCCCGCGGCCACGTCGGCACCGAGCTGATCCGGCTGCTGGCCGCGCATCCGGCGTTCGAGATCGCCTTCGTCTCCTCGCGCGAGCGCGAGGGCCAGCGGCTCGCCGACCACGAGCCGGCCTACCGCGGCGAACTGCGCTACTCGGTGCTGGACGCCGCGGGCGTGGCGGCCAGCGGCGTGGAGGCCGTCGTGCTGGGCTTGCCGAACGGGCTGGCCGCGCCGTACGTGGCCGCCATCGACGCCGCCGCCCCGGGCATGGTGATCGTCGATCTCTCGGCGGATTTCCGTTTCGACGGCGCGTGGACCTACGGCCTGCCCGAGCGGAACCGTGCGGCACTGGCCGGCGCCCGCCGCATCAGCAATCCCGGGTGCTATGCCACCGCCATGCAGATGGCGCTTGCCCCGATCCTCGATCTCGTCGACGGACCCTCGCAGTGCTTCGGGGTGTCCGGCTACAGCGGCGCCGGGACGACGCCGAGCGACAAGAACGACCCCGAAAAGCTGCACGAAAACCTGATGCCGTACTCGCTGGTGAACCACGTGCACGAGCGCGAGGTGACCCGGCATCTCGGCCACCCCGTCGAGTTCATGCCGCACGTCGCGGCGCATTTCCGCGGCATCACCATGACCGTCAATGCGCACCTGCGCGACGCTGCTCCGCTCGATGACCTGCGCGCCCGCTACGCCACGGCGTACGCGGACGAGCCGCTGATCCGGGTGGTCGATGGCGCGCCGTGGGTGTCGCGCATCGCGAACCGGCACGGCGTCGAAATCGGCGGCTTCGCGCTGTCGGACGACGGTCGCCGGCTGGTGGTGGTCAGCACCCTCGACAACCTGCTGAAGGGCGCCGCCACGCAGGCCTTGCAGAACCTCAACCTCGCGTTCGGCCAAGCCGAGACTGCGGGCCTCACCGTGGAATGGGCAGCATGAGCAACGTGTTGTGGGCCAAGCCCGGCATGGACATCGACGCGGACATCCAGCGTTTCCTCGCCGGCGACGACGTCGTCCTTGATCGCGAGTTCATCCGCTACGACATCCGCGCCAGTGGCGCACACGCCGAGGGACTCGAGCGCATCGGCATCCTCGCCGCGGACGAGCTTGCCGCGATCGCTCGCGAGCTCGCCGAGCTCGATGCCGACGTCGCTGCCGGCCGGTTCGTGCTCGATGATCGCTTCGAGGACATGCATTCCGCCATCGAAGCACGCCTGATCGAACGCCTCGGCGATGTGGGCAAGAAGATCCACACCGGGCGCAGCCGCAATGACCAGGTGCTGGTGGCGACGCGCCTCTGGTTGAAGGACCGTCTCGCCCATGCGGCGGCCTTGTCCCACGCGGCCGCGGGGATCGCGATCGAGCGTGCGACGAGCGAGACGGCGATGCCACTGCCGGGCTACACCCACCTGCAGCGCGCGATGGTCTCCAGTGCGGCCATGTGGTGGGCGGGTTGGGCCGAAGCCTTCCTCGACGACGCCGACCGCCTTCGTGACACCGCGCGCTGGATCGACGCCAATCCGCTCGGTTCGGCCGCCGGCTATGGCGTGAACCTCGCCCTCGACCGCGACCATACGACCAGTGCCCTCGGTTTCGGCCGGATGCAGGTCGCCGCGACCTACGCGCAGCTCTCCCGGGGCAAGTTCGAGCTGGCCGCCCTGGAGGCCCTCGGCTCCGCCTTGCTCGACCTGCGGCGGCTCGCGTGGGATCTGTCGCTGTTCGCCAGCGCCGAGTACGCGTTCGTCCGCCTGCCGGCGAAGTACACGACGGGCAGTTCGCTGATGCCGAACAAGCGCAATCCCGACGTCGTCGAGCTGATGCGTGGCGTGTACGCCTCCGTCGCCGCGGCGAAGACCGAAGTGGAGCAACTGCTCTCGCTGCCGTCGGGCTACCACCGCGACCTCCAGTACTCGAAGGGCGCGATCGTGCACGGCTTCGGCCGTGGCCTCGCCGCGCTGGGCTTGCTGCCCGAGCTGTTGCGGGCGATGGAATGGCAGCCGGACCGCATGCGCGCGGCCATCGAACCGTCGATGTATGCGACCGACTTGGCGGTCGAGCTCTCGGCGCGAGGCGTTCCTTTCCGCGACGCCTATCGTCAGGCGGCCGACCCTGCCCAGTGGGCGGATCGCGATCCGCTTGCCAGCCTCGAGGCACGGCTGTCGCCGGGCGCCGCGGGCGACCTCCGCGTGGCGCGTCTCGCCAACCGCTGGTCGACGTCGGGGTCCTAGCGCACGGTGGGCGGGTTCGCGTCGATCCGCCGTGACTCCAACGCGCGGAGCACGCGACTCATCGCATCGCCGATGCGGTCGTGCGATTCGCGCGGCTCGCGAAGACCCAGCGAACGTTCGAGGTCGGCGAAGCTCGCATCCTCCGGCAACGCGTTGAGGGCATCGATGATGCGATTCACGGCATCGAGCGTCGGCTTGAGTTCAACGGCCTTCAGATTCGCGAGGACGAGGCGCCCGCCCAGGGCCAGCACGAGCGGAGACCATGCCGGTTGGGTCGGCGCCGCCCCGCCGTCGGGATCCGTCCGCAAGGCGAGGGCATTCACCCGCCGCTCGGCGCGGTGCCAACCGCTGTGGGCCGCGATGCGGCCGCGCGCGGAGATATCGAAGGCGTCGACGTGGGGAATCGGGGCGCTCGCGTCCATGGCTCCTCCGGGGTGTCAATAACTGTCAATACGCGAAGTCTGTCACGTATTGCCTGCCTCCCGGATGAACGTTTCCAATGCAATCAACTGGCGGGCGCGGTCCTCAGGAGCCGCCATGCGAGTCCACCGACCAGCAGGGCCCCCGCTCCCAGGACGGCCCAGAGGCTCCAGCGGCCGGGATCGGGCCGGGGCGACAGGGCCGCGGCCCCGGCCAGGATCCGGGCCGGTCCGAGGGTCGCCAAAGGCGGCTGCCAGTGTTGTCCCTGGCGCTCATGGAGCGCCGTGAGGGGATCCCCCAGCGGCACGGCGTTGCGCCGCCCCTGGGCACTGCCCGCCAGCACGCGGAAGGGCGGCGTGCCGTTGGCCATGACGATGACGCGGTCCGGGGCGTAGCCCAGGACGAGTCGAGGGGGCGGGGCCGATTGCTGCAACTGGAGCCGAAGGCGACCAGCGCCGCTGCGCCACAGCGGCACGGGCGCGGCTTCCAGGGTCTCCCCACCCAGCGTCAGCCGCCATGCCGTTCCGGAGGACACCGGCTGCCATCGGTTCCCGATTTGCTCCTCCACGCGGAACTCGAGGATCCCGTCGCGCCCCGCGAGCTTCACGTCGGCCTGCTGGATGGGAAGGGGGCCGATGGCAGGGAATTCGACCGTGCGTCCGTCCTCCGAAACGGCATTGGCGTCGAGCACTCGAGTCGCCAAGGGCGCCGGCTCCGCATCGCGCCGACGCAGCCCCTCCAGAGCCGCGACCGTCGGCAGAGGCGCCTCGCCGGTCACCGGACGCAGCGAGAGGTAGCGGTGCGTGCTGCGGGGGAAACGCAGGTCGAGCCGCTCGATGCGGCGACCGTCGCCGGAAGCGCGCAGCAGGGGCAGGGCCGATTGGAGGGGCTGCCAGTGCACGAGATCGTCGGAGCCGCGCACGTCGACGAGGGTTCGGAAGTCGGCGTCATCCCGCGGCGTCAGGCGCAGCCCATCGATGCCCTCGCGTGATTCGCCGCCGACATCGACCAGCCATTCCGCTGCTCCGGCGCTGGTCTGCCCGCCTTCGGCGCTTTGCAGGTCCAAGGCCGCCAGTCCGCCCTGCGCATCGCGGCGCACGTGGAGTTCCCACCCCCCCGACGTCGCCGTGGCGTCGCCGGGCACCGCGAGCGGCAGCGCCAGCGGGAGGACCTGGGGCGCCAGCGGCGGCGCGGGCGGCGGCGGGCGCTGGAGGGTGATCGGCTGCTCGCGCCCTTGCGCATCCACCACGACGAGGTCGGTCAGGTCCGAGGTGGTCAGCGTGGCGTAGGCCTCGGCCGGCAACTCGAAGGCGAACACCGGTGCGTCCGCCGGCGCCTCGATCGGAAAGGCCAGCGCGAAATCCGCGTCTGCCGCGTGGGCCGGCGTCCAGAACAAGGCTGCCGCCAGGAGCAGCCCTCGGTGGCGGGGGGTGGCACGGATCATTCGATGGCCTCAGGGCGGCTCGGGGGGCGGGGGGCGAGACGGCCGACGACGACCAGCAGGCCGCCGACGGTCAGGAAGGACACGATGCCAAGCAGGTCGCCGAGGTTCGCGCGATCCACCAGCAGGAGCTTCAGTAGCACCATGGCGAGCAGCAGCGCGCCGTAGGTCCACAAGGATCGGCTGCCGCGGCGCGACCCGGTCACCCAGCAGATCACGCCGGCCAGCGACCAGACCACGCTCAGGGCCGCCTGCGACGACGTCCACGAGGCGACGTCCAGCCAATCGACGGCGCTGATCCACGGGGAACCGGCCGAACCCTCCGCGCCCCAATGCCACGACGCCCGGAGCGTCGCCATCGTCATCAGCGTGAACGCCGCGGCGCCCAAGGCGACGGCCGCGATGGGGCGCGTCGAGGCCCGCGGGGGCATGCGCCGGAGCCAGACGGCGAGGCCCAGCACCCCGATGAGCTGGAACAATTCGACAGGGTTGAGCAAGGGCACCCACGGCAGCGGCGCGGCGCTGCCAGCGACGGCCTGGGTCACGACCCACACGCCGCCCAGCACGAGCAGGGCGAGGCCCAGCGCGACCCGCCGGTAAGCCTCGCTGTCATCGCCGACCGGCCACGCCGCCAGCGCCGGCCGCCGCAGCAGGAGGGCCGTGAGCGCCGCCAGGGGCAGCCACGGCAGGATCCATCGCCAGCCATCCCCCAGGGCCTCGGCGTTGATGGCCTCGAGCCCCTCGCGAATGCCCAAGCCGACAGCGAGCGTCAAGGCCGCGAGCCCGGCGATGTGGGTCGTCGCCCGCCGGCCGGTGAGTCCACGCAACGCCGGCAACACCAGCACCAGCGCTGCCGTCAGGGCCAGCAAGGTGAACCCCCGCGGCTGCGACAGCCACGACGGCGATTCGAGGGCGGCCACCACGACGGCGAACACCGCCGTGGGCATTGCCAGCGCCGGCAGCCACGCCGGCTTGCGCCATGGCGTGAGGCGCCGTAGACCGGCGGCCAGCAGGGCGCTGATCGCCACGAACACCAGCCAGCCCGCCCCCAGTTCGAGGGTCGTCTGGTCGGTGGTGGTGTAGGTGTACACGCTGTCCAAGCGTTCCACTTCACGCGCACCCGCCCAGAACCACCACCCAAGTGCGGCGGTGGTCAGCACGGCGCCGGCGGTCGAACGCTGGTTTTCGTGGGCGCGATCCAGCAACCACGCGCAGGCACCGGCGCCCAGGACGAGCAGCAGCAGGTTCAACGTGTGCGGATTCAGCACGGCCATGCCCTCGTCGCCATGCTCGAGCGATGCGACGTAGGCGAGGCCGGCGAGCACCTGCAGTCCCACGCCCGCGACCTGCGGCCAACGCCGCTGTTGCGTCTGACCCAGCCACAGCAGGGCGACGCCTTGCAGTGCCCACGTGGCCGAGGTCCAGCGCGCGGAGAGCGCCAGGGGCACGGCGAGGGTGGCGAAGGCGAGGCCGAGGGCGGCCGCGCTCTGGCCCAGTACCCGCAGCTTGGCCTCCCGGCGCGACCACAGGGCCAACAGCAGGTAGACCGCCGCCACCGCGAGCGCGGAGAAGGCCAGTGGCATCGTCTCGCCATCCAGCAGCGCGACCTGCATCGGAAACGCGACCAGCGGCGTGCCGAACAGCAGCGTCGCATCGACTTTGCCCGGCTCGCGCCCCTTCAGCGCATAGGCCACCGGGATCGTCACGTACATGAGGAAGAACGCGACGAGGAAGGGCTCCGTCGTCGCGAAGAGTTCCGGTCGGAAGTACTTCGCGCCCCACAGCGCCGCAACGCCGAACGTGAAGACGAATCCCATCAGGTTCAACGCCCGCCACGGCCGCACCCACGCCATCGCGAACACGGCGCCGTTGAGCAGCGCGTAGTAGCTGAAGAGCGCGACATGGTTGCCGCTGCCGGTGGACAGCAGGATGGGCGCGAGATAACCGCCGAGGAAGCCGATGGCCGAAAGCCACACCGCGCTCTGGCGGATGGCCAGCACGGCGGCACCGGCCACCAGCACCAACACCAGGGCGAAGGCGAGCCCGGCAGGCAACAGTCCAGGGACGCGGAAGCTGCCAAACACCGTGAGCAGCAGGATGCCGATGGCGCCGCCCTGCAGGCTGAGACCGAACGCGGGACGTTCGCGCACCTGCTTGAGCCCGTAAAGGAGCATGCCCATGGCCGCGACCGCAATGGCGGCGTAGCGCACCGACACCGGCACCGTCAGCCAGCCTTCGCTGGCCGCATAGCGGATGAGCGCCGCCACGCCGAACAGGGATACCAGCAAGCCGAGCTTGACCGGCACGTTGCCTTCGAACAGGAACGTCCTCAGGCGGGCGGCGAAGCGCTCGACCGCGTCGGGCTCGGACGCGGGCGGTCGCGAAGCCGTGGTGCGCAGGGCAGCGCGCTCGACGGCGGGTGAGGGGGCAGGCGCCGGTGCAGGATCGGCGTCGCCCATCGACGGTATCGGCGGCGGTTCTTCGGCGGGCCCTGGCTTCGCGGAGGTCATCGGCGCCGGCGTCGGATTGGCGGGCGCCGCAAAGGCCGTCGCCTGAGATTCGCGCTGCGGGCCATGGGGCGTTTCCAACTCGCGAAGACGTGACGCGAGTGCGTCGATGCGACGCGACTGGCGATGCAGCAGACCGAGCGCGGCCACCAGCAGGAAGCCCGCACCGAAGCCGAACAGGGCCTCCGCCTCGGAGGCCAGGACGGCACCCATGAGGGCTGCGAGGAAAGCGAGCACCCAGATCATTGAACGCGTCTCCCCGCGCGTGAATTCCGCGGCAGTTCATCCCGATTGGGCGGAAAGGTCAACGAAGCGTCGACGAGCCGCGCGCGCGTCGCGCTTGGCGGCACGGGGCAGTGCGGATTCCGCTACCGGGTCGCCGTGGCGTGCGTGGGCGCGCCGCCGGGCCGGAAACGCAAAACCCGCCTTTCGGCGGGTTTGGCTTGCAGCTTTGGTCGGGGAGACAGGATTCGAACCTGCGACTTCTACGTCCCGAACGTAGCGCTCTACCAGGCTGAGCTACACCCCGACGGGAGCCGCAAAGAATAGTGGGATTTGCTGGTCATCGCAAGTCCCCCGGGTCGAGTGTCGAACGCGAACGGCCCCGGCCAAGCGCCCGATGGTCGGGGCCATCGCACGACTGCGTCGCCTTGCGGTCGATTTGCGACAATCGCAGGCCTGTCGATATTCCCCGGAGAGTCCGCGTGATCAAGCCCCGCACACCGCCCGGCGTCCTGGAGCTGCTGCCCCGCGACCAGATCGCCTTCCAGCGCGTGCTCGACGTGATCCGTCGCAACTACGAGCGTTTCGGCTTCCTGCCGGTCGAGACGCCGGTGTTCGAGCTCACCGACGTGCTGCTGACGAAGAGTGGCGGCGAAACCGAGCGCCAGGTGTACTTCGCGCAATCCACCGGCGCGTTGGAGAAGAAGGAAGAGGGCCTGCCCGAACTCGCCCTGCGCTTCGACCTCACCGTACCGCTCGCCCGCTACGTGGCCGAACACGAGCACGACCTCGCGTTCCCGTTCCGCCGCTACCAGATGCAGCGCGTCTACCGCGGCGAGCGGCAGCAGCGTGGGCGCTTCCGCGAGTTCTACCAGTGCGACATCGACGTGATTGGGAAGGACGCGCTCTCGGTGCGCCACGACGCCGAGATGCCTGCGGTGATCCACGCGATCTTCGCCGAGCTCGGCATCGGCAAGTTCACCATCCAGATGAACAACCGAAAGCTGATGCGTGGCTTCTTCGAGCGCCTTGGCGTCGCCGATGGTGCACTCCAGATGGCAGTGCTGCGCGAGGTGGACAAGATCGACAAGCGCGGCGCCGATTACGTGCGCGACACGCTGACCGGCGAGGGTTTCGGATTGTCCGTCGATGCGGTCACGCAGATCCTTGGGTTCGTCTCCATGCGTTCCAGTGGCCATGCAGACGCACTGGCGAAGCTCGATGCGCTGGGTGGCGGCAACGCGACGCTGGAGCAGGGCGTCACGGAGCTGCGGGAGGTGCTTGCGCTGGTCGGCGCGCTCGGCGTGCCCGAGGCGGATTACGCGATCAACTTCTCGATCGCGCGCGGCCTCGATTACTACACCGGCACGGTCTACGAGACGACGCTCGACGCCCATCCGCAGATCGGCTCGATCTGCTCGGGTGGCCGCTACGACAACCTCGCGAGCCACTACACGAAGTCGCACCTGCCGGGCGTCGGCATCTCGATCGGGGTGACGCGCCTGTTCTGGCAGCTCCGGGAGGCGGGATTGATCGGCACCGCCGACAGCAGCGTCGAGTGTCTGGTGGCCCTCATGGACGATGCCGGCCTCGCCGATGCCCTGGCGCTCGGCAGTCGACTGCGAACCGGTGGCATCAATGCCGAGGTGCAGCTCGAGCCGAAGAAGCTCGCGAAGCAGTTCCAGTACGCCGATCGGGCCGGCATCCGCTTCGTGCTGCTGCGCGGCGAGGACGAGCTGGCCAAGGGCACCGTCGCGGTGAAGGACCTTCGCCGAAACGAGCAGTTCGAGGTGGTGGAGTCGGAGCTCGTCGCCGCGCTCAAAGTCGAACTGGCGCAACAGCGCGCGCTCGCGGGACGCTGACGTGGCGCCTCCCTTGCCGGGCGCCGCCCCCATCCGGCTCGACGGGGCTTCGCTGACCCGGGAGCAGGTCGTCGCCGTCGCACGCGGCGCATCGGTTGTTCTCGACGTCGCGCAGCTCCGTGCGGTCCAGCGTACCGCCGATTTCCTGGCCGAGCAGGTGCGCCGGCAGGAGCCCTTGTACGGGGTGTCGACCGGCTTCGGCAGCAACGCCGATCGCCTCCTGGGTGGGCACCGCGTCCGAGGGGACGGCGATACGGCGACGACGCTGCACGAGGAGCTGCAGGAAAACCTGATCACCACCCATGCGGTGTGCCTTGGCGAACCCTTCCCCGAGGACGTGGTGCGCGCGATGCTGGTGATCCGCATCAACACGCTGATGAAAGGGCACTCCGGCGTGCGCTCGAGCACGCTCGAAGCCTATGCCGCGATGCTCAACGCCGGGATCGTCCCCGTGGTGCCGAAGCTGGGTTCGGTGGGTGCAAGCGGCGACCTCGCCCCACTGTCGCACCTCGCCATCGTCCTGCTGGGGCAGGGGGAGGCCTTCTTCCGCGGCGAACGCCTGCCGGGTGGGGAAGCACTGAAGCGGGCCGGGCTGTCGCCGATCCGCCTCTCCTACAAGGAAGGTCTCGCCCTCAACAACGGCACGGCGCAGATGCTCGCCACCGCCGTGCTGTGCGCCGATCGCCTCGAGAAGCTCGTGGATCTCGCCGACCGCTGCGCGGCAATGACGATCGACGCCTTCGCCGGCCGACGGCGTGCGTTCGACGCGCACGTCCACGCGCTGCGCCCTCATCCGGGGCAGGTGGCCAGCGCCGACAACCTGCGGGTCTTGCTCGAAGACTCCACGCTCGCCGACATCGCCTACCACCTCGTGCCGCGCGCCCGGCCATGGCTTCCGTCGAGCTGGCCTAGCGCCTCGCTTGCGCGCTTCAGCTTCGACATCGGCTGGGACTGGGTGCCGGCCGACCAGCGCCATGGCCGCGAGCGCTTCTACCAGCGCTTCAAGCCGTTCCGCGGCGGCAAGAAACACCAGCCGCAGGACAGCTACAGCCTGCGCTGCGCGCCGCAGGTGCACGGCGCCGTGCGCGATGCGCTGGCCCAGCTGCAGCGTGTGGTCGACGTCGAGCTCAACGCGGTCACGGACAACCCGCTGATCTTCCCGGACTTCGAAGGCGCGAGATTCATCGAGGACCAGGTGGTTTCCGCCGGCCATTTCCACGGAATGCCGATCGCCTTGGCCATGAGTTACGTCAAGGCCGCGATTCCGGTGCTGGCCTCGATCTCGGAGCGTCGACTCAACAAACTGGTCGACCCCGCCACGAACGACGGGCTACCGGCGTTCCTGAGCGGTAACGAGGACGGCACCGATTCGGGCTACATGATCGTGCAGTACACCGCCGCGGCGATCGTCAACGACCTTGCTTCCCGGGCGCACCCGGCCACGGTGTACTCGGTGCCGACCAGTGCGAACGCCGAGGACCACGTCTCGATGGGGGCGAACGAGGGTCGCCACGTGCTCGACATGAGCGCCGACCTGGCGAAAGTGCTGGCGCTCGAACTGATGACGGCCGCGCAGGCGCTGGATTTCCGCCGGGACATGATCGAAGCCGCGCGGCGGTTGGCCCGCGAGGCAGACCTCGCGACGTTCGCCTCCAAGGTCGGCAATGCCCCGCCGGACCCGCACCCGCAGCGTCCGCAATTCCTCGCCGAGTGCGACGCGCTGCGTGCCGAGCTGGCATCGTCCCCCGGCTTCGCGCCGGGCACGGCGACCGCGGAACTGCACGCGGCGTTCCGTGCGCACGTAGCGTTCCTCGGCAAGGACCGTGCCCTCGACGGCGACGTTGCTGCCGCCGTGGCTTTCGTCGAGGCGTGGCTGGCGCGCTGAATCAGCGGGCCAGCAGCTCCACTCTCGCGATCTGCCCGTTCCGTGCGTCGGTGAGGACGTACAGGGCGCCGTCCGGCCCTTGGCGCACGTCGCGGATGCGCTGACCCCAGTCGTCAAGGAGCACTTCGGTGTCGACCACGCGTTCGCCGTCAAGCACCAGCCGCTGCAGGTGCGTCAGCGCCAGTGCGCCGACGAAGGCGTTGCCCGACCAGGCCGGGAAGCGGTCGGCGGTGTAGAACGCAAGGCCAGAGGCCCCGATCGACGGCGTCCACTGGTACAGCGGCTGCTCCATGCCCGCCTTCTCCTTGAGGCCGCCTCCGATGGTCGTGCCGTTGTAGTTGATGCCATAGGTGATCACTGGCCAACCGTAGTTGAGGCCCGCGCGCGGCACGTTGATCTCATCGCCGCCACGCGGCCCGTGCTCATGCGTCCACACGAGGCCGGTCTGCGGGTGCAGCGCCATGCCTTGGATGTTGCGGTGGCCGTAGCTGAACACGCCAGGGTGCGTGCCTTCGCGGGCGGCGAGCGGCAACCCGGCGACCGGCGTGCCGTCGTCGTTGAGCTTGAAGAGCTTGCCCTGGCCGCGCGTGAGATCCTGCGCGGTGTCCTGCATGCCGCGGTCGCCGGAGCTGACATACAGCTTGCCGTCGCGGTCGAAGACGAGGCGCGAGCCGTAGTGGAAGCCGGTATCGACCTTCGGCGACTGGCGGAAGATCACCTGCACGTCCTTCAGCGCCTCGCCGTCGAGGCGACCGCGCGCCACCGAGGTGCCGGCACCGCCGCTTCCGGGCTCCGAGAAACTCAGGTAGACGAGGCCGTTCTCGGCGAACCGCGGGTGCAGGGCAACGTCCAGAAGGCCGCCCTGGCCGCGGGCTTGCACGCGGGGGACGCCACTCACCGGCCGGGAAAGCGTGCCGTCCGCGGCGGCGATGCGCAGGCGTCCCGGGCGCTCCGTCACCAGCATCCGCCCGTCAGGAAGGAAGGCGAGGCCCCAGGGGTGCTCGAGGCCCTCGACCACGGACGTCACGCGGACCGTGCCCTGTTCGCTGGGGAATTCGCGGGACTCGGCGCCAGCCGGTGGCGCGAGAGCGAGGGCAAGAGCGAGGGCGATGAGGGCGTTGCGGGGGCGTTGGGGCATGGCCGGTGTTCCAGGAAGGAGCCGCGAGTCTCGCGGCGGGTGGATCAAGACGATGTCACCGCGTCTCGGCACGCATCGGCCGCCGCCCGGCCTGCCGTGACACCGCTGGCGAAGCAGGCGGTGAGCAGGTAGCCCCCGGTCGGGGCGTCCCAATCAAGCATTTCGCCGCAGGCGAACCATCCGGGCAGCGCCTTGAGGCCAAGGCGCTCGTCGACGGCCTCCAGCGCCAGCCCGCCCGCGGTACTGATGGCCTCGGCGATCGGGCGGGGCGGCCCCAAGGGCAGGGGAAGGCGCTTGATCGCCGCGGCAAGGCCACGGGCATCGGCGAGCGCGTCGGCCGTGAGGACCTCCCGGATCAGGGCGGCCTTGGCCCCGTCCAACTTGAGCCGACGCCGGAGGATCTCGCTCAGCGAGCGGCCCTCGCGGGGCTTCGCAAGGGCCTCATGCACGCGCTCGACGGCCAGGCCCGGCAACAGATCCAGCGCGAGCGCGGGGCGCTCCCCGCGTTGCCATGCGGCCCTCAGGTCGGGGCCGATCGCGTAGATGAGGCTGCCTTCGATGCCCTGCGCGGACAGCACGCATTCCCCTTGGCGCCGGTGCTCGCGGCCCTCGGCGTCGCGCCAGTGCGCGATGACCGGCTTGAGCGGCGCTCCGGCGAACTTGGTCGCGACCAGCGGGCTCCACGCCACGTCGAACCCACAGTTGGAGGCTTCCAGCGGCAGCGTCGGCACGCCTCGTCGTGCCAACCAAGGGAGCCAGGCGCCGTCCGAACCCAGTTGTGGCCAGCTGCCGCCGCCCAGGGCAAGCACCACGGCCTGCGCCACAAGTCGCCGCGTGCCTTCCGGGCCTTCGAGCAAGGCGTGGCCCCCGCCATCGAAACCCGTCCAACGCTGGCGCATGTGCATCCGGACGCCGTCCTGCTTGAGGCGGGCCACCCAGGCGCGGAGCAGCGGCGCCGCCTTCATGTCGGCAGGGAAAACCCGACCCGATGAACCGACGAAGGTCTCGATGCCAAGCCCCCTTGCCCAGTCACGGAGGCGCGGGCCGTCGAAAGCATCCAGCCAACGCGCCACCTCCGGCGCTCCGCGGCTGTAGCGCTGCTCGAACGCGGGCCGGGAATCACCATGGGTCAGGTTCAGCCCGCCACGGCCGGCGATCAGGAACTTGCGACCGACCGAGGGTTTGGCTTCGAAGAGGTCGACCTCGACGCCAGCGCGTCGCGCGGTCTCCGCGGCCATCAGGCCGGCTGGACCGCCGCCGATGATCGCGACGCCGGGGCAATCCCAGACGGCAGGCGCGGTCGAGCTCATGGGGATGCGCTCATCCGGCCGGCTCGACGGCCAACAGTTCGACCTCGAAAAGCAGGGCCTGGTCCGGCGGGATCACGCCGCCGGCACCCCGCTTTCCGTACGCGAGGTCGGCGGGGACCGCCAACTCGCGGACTTCCCCAACCTTCATGCCCAGCACGCCCTCGTCCCAGCCGCGGATGACCCGGCCGCGGCCGAGCGGGAACGCCAGAGGCTCGCCACGCGGCCGCGAGCTGTCGAAGGACTCGCCCCGTCGGCCCGCGCTGCGCTCGTCATAGAACCATCCGGTGTAATGGACACGGACAAGGTCGCCGCTGCGGGCCACGGCGCCATCACCCGCTCGAAGCACGGTGATTTCGAGATCCGCGGGGCTGCCCCCCGCGGCTGGCGCCGGGGGAGGGCGGCAGCCGGCAAGCAGTGCGAGGCCGAGGACCAATGCGGCGGCGACCCGGAGACGCATCACTGCTCCGTCAGGGTGATCGTGTACGCCCCGTCCTGGTCGCCGTTCGTGCCGACGTAGATCTCGTATTGCCCCGGCGCGAACACGCCGCTGATCTCGGCATCGAGCTCGCCGCGGCTGTCGTCGTCGCACCACGTGCGGTTGGGGCCGACCACGACGAGGGTCGAGTCGGTCGTGCTTTCGACGAAAATCCGCAGGTTCAGCGCCGAGGTGACCGTCAGGCGGTGGTCTGGCGTGGTGTCGATCGTGCCGACGCAGGCCTTCCCGAAGCTGCGCGCGTCGCGCGAGCCGCCGGTTTCGCCGCGGCTCCGCTGCGGGTCCGGGGTGAAGCCCGCGCCCAACGTGAAGTCGCGATAGGCTTCGATAGCGCCGCTGTCACCGGCCCCGGTGCTCGCGCCACCGACGTTTTCGGTCAGCGTGAGGGTGTACTGGCCGGTCTGGCCGAGGTGCCCCACGTAGACCTCGTAGCGGCCAGGACGCAGCAAGGCGTTGATCTCGGCGTCGAGCTCCCCGCGGCTGTCGTCGTCACAGAACGTGCCGGACGGGCCCCGGAGGACGAGTGTCGAATCCGTGGTGCTGGTGGTGTAGAGCTTCAGGTTGACGGCACTGGTGACCGTGATCACGTGGTCCGGCGTGGTGTCGACACTCCCACTGCACGGGCCGCCGAAAGCCTGCGCGGCATCGCGCGCGCCGCCGGTGGTTCCGGTGCCCGTTTGCGGATCGGGCGTGAAGCCAGCCCCGATGCTGAAATTCCGGTAGTCCGACGCCCCGGCGACGCCGGTGATCAGGATGGCGCCAAGGGCGATCATGCGGGCGGCGGCGCGGCGGAGGGCAATGCGGCTCATGGAAGCTCCCGGTAGGAATCCGGGGCAGTCTGGCGGGGCAACCCGCATTGTCAAGCTTCCGTGACGGGGATTGACCGCTCGATAATGCCGCCGACGTCGATGACCGCCCTCGGCCTCCGGAAAGCCCGCATGCCATCGATCCTGAACATCGCCGCCTATCGATTCGTCGCGGTCGCTGACCCGGTGGCGCTGCGCCGGGCGATCGCCGAGCGCGCCGAAGCCGACGGCCTGAAGGGAACGGTGCTGGTGGCGCCGGAGGGCATCAACCTGTTCCTGGCCGGCGTACCGGGCTCGGTGCGGGCGTTTATGCGCTGGCTACGCGCCGAGCCTCTTTTCGTCGGGCTGCATGCCAAGGAGAGCTGGAGCGAGCAGGTGCCGTTCGCGCGGCTCAAAGTGAAGCTCAAGCGCGAGATCATCGCGTTCCGGCGCGACGGCGTGGACCCCGTCGGGGCGCCGGCACCGTTCGTGGCCCCGACGACCCTGAAGCGCTGGCTCGATGCCGGGCGGGACGACGAGGGGCGTGCGGTCCTGCTGCTTGACACGCGCAACCGCGAGGAAGTCGCTCAAGGAACCTTCGACCAAGCGCTCACCCTTCCCATCGACGACTTCGTCCAGTTGCCCGAGGCGCTCGAACACGAGCGCCATCGGCTGCATGGAGCGACGGTGGTGAGTTTCTGCACCGGGGGAATCCGTTGCGAAAAGGCCGCGCCCCTGCTCCGGAATCTCGGTTTTGGAGACATCCGCCAGCTCGAAGGAGGCATCCTTGGCTACTTCGAGGCCGTGGGTGGGGCGCACTGGCGCGGCGACTGCTTTGTCTTCGATGAGCGCATCGCGCTCAAGCCGGACCTGTCCCCGGTCGGCGGTTCGCCAGGCACTGGCGCGTAGCGAGGGCCCCGGCCGCGACGCGGCTCATTCGCCGCGCGGCTTGCCCTTGAAACCCGGCTTGAAATTGCCGCCCTTGTAGCCGCCGGGCTTGAAGCCGCCCTTCTTCGGGAAGCGCGGCGCCGCACCCTCGAGCTCGCCGCTGTCGTCCTTCGACGGGTCGTAGGCCTTCAGCATCAGCGCCTGCCCGGCGACGCGCACCTTCTTCAGGTGGGCCATGATCTCCTTGGGCATGCCCTCGGGCAGATCGACCAGCGTGTCGTTGGTGCGGATGTTGATGCGGCCGATGTGCGCGGCCTCGAGGCCGGCCTCGTTGGCGATGGCGCCCACGATGTTGCCCGGCTTGACCTGGTGGGCGTGGCCCACGGCGATCCAGTAGGTGGCGAAGCCCGGCTCCGGCGCGCGCGGCGCGTCGAACTTGGCCGGACGCGGCTTCGGCGGGCCGTCCTCGCGCGGCGTGCGCATCTCGGGACGCCAGCTCATCGGTTCGCCGCGCGGCTGGCGCGGCAGCTTGTCGAAGTCGACGCGCTCGCGGCGCTCCGGACGCTCGCCGAACTCACGCTCGGGGCGCGCCTCGCGGCTCGGCGGCTCCATCAGCAGTGGCGTGTCGCCCTGCAGCAGGCGGGCAAGGGCGGCGGCGATCTCGATGGCCGGCACGTTGTGCTCGGTCTCGTAGCGCTCGACCAGGGCGCGGAAGGGCTCGATGCCCTCCAGCTGCCGGGCCTGGGTGATGCGGTCGAGGAAGCGGTTGATGCGCGAGTCGTTGACGGCCTGCACGGTGGGCAGCGTCATCGGCTCGATCGGCTGGCGCGTGGCGCGCTCGATGGCCTTGAGCATGCCGCGCTCGCGCGGGCTGACGAACAGGATCGCTTCGCCGCTGCGCCCGGCACGGCCGGTGCGGCCGATACGGTGGACGTAGCTCTCCGTGTCGTAGGGGATGTCGTAGTTCAGGACGTGGCTGATGCGCTCGACGTCGAGGCCACGGGCCGCCACGTCGGTGGCCACGAGGATGTCGATCTTGCGGTCCTTGAGCTGCTGGATCGTGCGCTCGCGCTGGGCCTGCTGCACGTCGCCGTGGATGGCGGCGGCGGCCAGACCGCGGGCGGCCAGCTTCTCGGCGAGCTCCTGCGTGGCCTGCTTGGTGCGCGCGAAGATGATCATCGCGTCGTAGGCCTCGGCCTCGAGGATGCGGGTGAGGGCATCCAGCTTGTGCAGGCCGCTGACCATCCACATCCGCTGGCGGATGTTGGTCGCCGTGGTGGTCTTGGCCTTGATGGCCACTTCCACCGGGTCTTTCAGGTAGGTCTGGGCGATGCGCTTGATCGGCGGCGGCATGGTCGCGGAGAACAGGGCGACCTGGCGCTCCGGCGGCGTCTTCTTCAGGACCGCCTCGACGTCGTCGATGAAGCCCATGCGCAGCATTTCGTCGGCCTCGTCGAGGACGAGGGCCTTCAGCTTCGACAGGTCCAGCGAGCCGCGTTCGAGGTGGTCGATGACGCGCCCGGGCGTGCCGACGACGACATGGACGCCACGCTTGAGCGCGCCGAGCTGCGGGCCGTAGGCCTGGCCGCCGTAGATGGGCAGCACCTGGAAGCCGGGGATGAACGCGGCGTACTTCTGGAAGGCCTCGGCCACCTGGATCGCGAGTTCGCGCGTCGGGGCGAGCACGAGCACCTGGGGTGCGCCCGCCGGGCTGGTGCCGATGCGGGTCAGCAGGGGCAGGGCGAAGGCGGCGGTCTTGCCGGTGCCGGTCTGCGCCTGGCCGAGGACGTCACGCCCATCCAGCAGCGGCGGGATGGTGGCGGCCTGGATCGGCGAGGGCGACTCGTAGCCCACGGCCGCGAGGGCCTGCATCAGGCTTTCGGACAGGGCAAGGTCGGAGAAGCGCAGCGACGGCGCTTCGTTGGTCGTTTCGGTATCGGCGCTCATGGCGGCCTCGAGAGTGCCGGCTCAAACGCCCGGCGGGAAGGGCGCGGAGTTTACCCGACCTTCGGGCCCGCCACCCCAACGGGAGCCAACCGGCGGTTTCCGAACCGGGGGAGGGGCCGGGACCACCGCGTAAACTCCGGGGTATGCCTCTGCTCACTTTGAATCGCGTCGACTACGGCGTCGGCGGCCCGCGCCTGCTCGACGGTGTCGACCTCGCCATCGAACCCGGCGAACGCATCGCCCTGATCGGCCGGAACGGCGCCGGGAAGTCCACCCTGCTGAAACTGATCGCCGGGGAGCTCGTCCCTGACGACGGCGAACGCCGGCTCGAAGGCGGCGTCCGCGTCGCCCGGCTGGAGCAGGAGGTCCCGGCGCATCTCGACGGTTCGATCTACGACGTCGTCGCCGACGGCCTTGGCTCGGTGGGCCATGACATCGCCGAGTTCCATCACTTGAGCCATGCCGAGGACATCGACATGGAAGCCCTCGGCCGCGTTCAGGCGCGCATCGACGCCGCCGACGGCTGGCGGCTCGAGGCGCGCGTCGAAGCCACGTTGACCAAGCTCGGTCTCGATGGCGAACTGCCCTTCAGCGCCCAGTCCGGTGGCCTGAAGCGCCGGGTGCTGCTGGCCCGCGCCTTCGTGGCCGAGCCGCAGATCCTGCTGCTGGACGAGCCCACCAACCACCTCGACATCGCGGCCATCGAGGCGCTCGAAGCCGCGCTGCTCGACTACAAGGGCTCGATCGTATTCGTCACCCACGACCGCCGCTTCCTGAAGGCCCTGGCCACCCGCATCGTGGAGATCGACCGCGGCAGGCTGACCAGCTGGCCCGGCGACTGGGCGAACTACCTGCGTCGGCAGGAGGAACGCGCCCATTCGGAAGCGCAGGAGAACGCCAGGTTCGACAAGCTGCTGGCGCAGGAAGAGGTCTGGATCCGCCAGGGCATCAAGGCCCGCCGCACCCGCGACGAAGGCCGCGTGCGCCGCCTCGAGGCCATGCGCCGCGAGCGCGCCGAGCGCCGCGACAAGGCCGGCAACGTGAAGATGGCGCTGGCGGAAGGCCAGCAGAGCGGCCGCAAGGTCATCGAGACGAAGGGCCTCACCTTCGGCCACGGCGAGCGCACGCTGGTCCGCGACCTCGACCTGACGGTGATGCGTGGCGACCGCATCGGCCTCATCGGCCCGAACGGCAGCGGCAAGACCACCCTGATCAAGCTGCTGCTCGGCGACCTGCAGCCGCAATCCGGCGAGGTGAAGCAGGGCACCGGCCTGCAGGTGGCCTACTTCGACCAGTACCGCATGGCGCTGCGCGAGGACTGGAACGCCCTCGACAACGTCTCGCAGGGGGCGGAGTTCGTCGAGGTCGGCGGCCAACGCAAGCACGTGATGGGTTACCTGCAGGACTTCCTGTTCACGCCCGAGCGCGCCCGCGCGCCGATCCACAAGCTCAGCGGTGGCGAGCGCAACCGGCTGCTGCTGGCCCGGCTTTTCGCCCAACCCTCGAACCTGCTGGTGATGGACGAACCCACCAACGACCTCGACGTCGAGACGCTGGAACTGCTCGAGGAGCTGCTGGGCGAGTATCCGGGCACCCTGCTGCTGGTCAGCCACGATCGCGACTTCATCGATGCCGTGGCGACCTCCACGCTGGTGATGGAGGGCGAGGGCCGCGTCGGCGATTACGTGGGCGGCTACACGGATTGGCTGCGGCAGCGGCCCGCCGCCAGCGTGGCCGCGACGTCGGGCGCCGTGGCCAAGTCGGCACCGCCGGCCCCCGTCGTTCGCGCCGTGCCGGCGCCGGGACCCGCGAAGCCCGCGGCGCCGAAGCGCAAGCTCGGCTTCAAGGAGCAGCGCGAGCTCGAAGCCCTGCCCGGGCGGATCGATGCGCTCGAGAACGAGATGGCGGCCCTCGCCGAAGCGTTGTCGGCGCCGGGGTTCTACGCCAAGGACAGTGCCGCACAGACGGCGCACCACGCGAGGATGGCCGCGGTGCAAACCGAATTGGATGCCGCGTTTGCCCGCTGGGCGGAACTCGACGGCTGAGCAAGCGGCGCGTCAGGCGACGCGATCGAGCACCACCCCCACGGAACGCGGCGGTTCGCCGCGATTGCGCAGCGCATCGCCGAGCGAGGCCTGGGCCGAATAGGCCTCGGCCGCGGCCTCACGACGGGCGATCTCGGCCCGGGCACGTTGCTCGATGCGCGCCCCCAGCTTCGCCACGGCGAGATCCGCCCCGGAAGGCTCTGCGGGGGCCAAGGCCGCGGCCTGGATGCGCCGACCTTTCTCGAGGTTCGCTTCCGGGTCGTCGCTGGTCTCGCTGGTGTCGATCTCTACACTGCCGCCGATGGCGTACCGCTTGCCGTCGGGGCCGGTGATGTAGCTGTAGCTGGGGCCGGATTTCAGCAGGCCACCGGCCGCGGCCATGTGCGCCTGTTCGTGCTGGCGGACCTCGCGGTCACGGGCCTGAAGTTGCTGTATGGCAACGCGAGTCCGCGCGTCCTCGAGCGGGTTTCGCGCACTGCCAGGCGTCACCGGGACCGCCGCACGGAGCGTTTGCGGCTGCGCGGACGCGGGGGGGAGTGCGACTGCCGGCAAGGGGGCGGCGACCGCCTCCGTGCGTGACGGAGCCGCTGCGGGCGACGACGGGGCGATGGACGGGCCGATCAGCATGGGCAGACCGATACGCGGAGCCCGGTCACGATACCCCCGCGCCCCCCCGCGTGTCGTGATGCAGCGCACGGACGTTGCCCGTCGGCCGACCACCCACCGACGACCGCGGCGACGCGGGGCGGGGTGTGTCGTGGCGACGGGAGCCCGTTGAGACGGCGTACACTTCGAGCTTTCACTCAGTCGCCGGATCGACCGACCCCATGAGCGCCCCGAACGCCGCCCCCCACCCCGAACTCTCCGCCCTGGCCACGGCTGCAGCGAACTCGGGACCTGACGGTGCAGCGCTGGCGCGCTTCGTCGAACGCTTCTACGCCCGCGTGCCGCAGGAAGACCTCGCCCTCCGCCCGGCCGAAGCCTGGCTGGTCGTGGCGCGCGCGATGCTGGCCTTCGCCGCGGGTCGCGCGGCCGGCGCTCCGAAGCTCCGCCTGTCCAACCCCGATGCGTCCGCCCTGGGGTTCGCCAGCTCGCACACGGTGCTCCAAATCGCCAATGACGACATGCCGTTCCTCGTCGATTCGGTCAGCATGGCTTTGGCCGAGCGCGGCATCGGCATCCACCTGCTCGTGCACCCGGTGATCGACGGCGAGTCCCTGATGCACATCGAGATCGACCGACAGTCTCCCGAAGACTTCACGGCCATCGAACAGGCGCTGGTTGCCGCGCTCAGGGACGTGCGGCTTTGCGTGCAGGACTGGGCGGCGATGCGCGAAATCATGGTGCGTGCCGCCGACGACCTGGCCACACGCGCCCTGCCGGTCAACGATGTCATTCGCGCCGAGTCACAGGACTTCCTGCGCTGGGCCGCCGACAACCACTTCACCTTCCTTGGCTATCGGGAGTACCGGGTCGCCGGGGAGGGCGCCGCGCGCACGCTGGCTCCGGTCGAGGGCACCGGCCTTGGCCTGATGCGCCACGCCTCGACGCAACCGCCGCGAGCCGTCAGCGAATTCGCTGCGCATCGCCATGGGGGCGAACGCGACGTGCTCATCCTTACCAAGACGAACGCCCGCGCGACGGTGCATCGCCCCGGGTACATGGACTACATCGGCGTGCTCGTCTACGACGAGAACGGCGTGGCCGTGGCCGAGCAGCGCTTCCTCGGGCTCTACACGTCGGGGGCGTACAACCGCCGCCCCTGGGAGATCCCGCTGGTGCGTCGCCGCCACGACCAGATCATGGAGCGCTCCGGCCTCGCCGCCGCGAGCCATAGCGGCAAGGCGCTGCGCCACATCCTCGACACGCTGCCGCGCGACGAGCTCTTCCAAAGCTCGGTGGATGAGCTGTTCAGCACGGTGATGGGCATCCTGGCCCTGCAGGAGCGCGTGCGCAGCCGCCTGTTCCTGCGCCGTGACCGCTACGGCCGCTTCTTCTCGGCCCTCGTGTACATCCCGCGCGACCGCTTCAGCGGCGAGGTTCGCAACCGCATCGAGACCCTGCTGCGCGACGCCCTTCAGGGCGAGCGCCTCGACTCCAGCATCAGCATCGGCGAATCGCCGCTGGCGCAGATGTATCTCGTGATCCGCCCCAAAGCGGGCGCCACGGTGGCGGCCGACGCGGCGGCGCTGGAACAGCGCATCGCCGCCATCGTGCGCAACTGGCAGGACGGCCTGCGCGACGCGCTGGTCCGCGCCAAGGGCGAGAGCGACGGCCTGCGCCTGGCGCGACGCTTCGCGAAGGGCTTGCCGCCGGGTTACGTCGATGCCGTCACGCCGGAGATGGCCGCGCGGGACCTCGTGCGTGCCGACCAGCTGGCGTCCGAGAAGGACCTCGCGCTCTCGCTCTACCAGGCCGACGACGGCCTGCGCTTCAAGGCCATGCGACTGGATCGCGTGATCGCGCTCTCCGACGCGCTGCCGATGCTCGAGAACCTCGGGCTCCGCATCCTTTCCGAGCACCCGTACGAGCTCGAGGCCGACGGCCGCCTCGTGGCGATCCAGGACTTCGTGGTGCAGGCCCAGCGCCCGCTGGGCGACCTCGCCGCGGCGCGGGCCGATTTCGAGGACGCATTCGCCCGCGTCTGGTCCGGTGACGCCGAGAACGACGGATTCAACAAGCTCGTCCTTGCCGCAGGCCTGAGCTGGCGGCAGGTGGCGATGCTCCGCGGCTACGCCAAGTACCTGCTGCAAACCGGCGTACCGTTCTCGCAGGCCTACATGGAAGAGACGCTGGTGCGCTACCCGCTGGTCGCCCGCCTGCTCGCGGAACTGTTCGAAGCCCGCTTCAACCCGGGCCGCGGCCATGCCGACGCCGCACGCGCCGGCATCGCACGCGAGTCGCTGTCCCGCGTCCTGGACGGGCTGCCGGACGCCGAGCGGACCGCGCTCGCGGCCTCCGTCGACGCCGCGGCCGCGGCGATCGGCCAGGAGCGCACCGCCGCCATGGCCGGTATCGAGGAGGCGATGGGCGGCGTGCTCGAGCGCGTGTCCAGCCTCGACGAGGACCGCATCCTCCGCAGCTTCAAGGCGGTCATCCAGGCCACGCTGCGCACCAGCTTCCACCAGGCGAAGGGCCGCGACTACATCAGCTTCAAGTTCGACCCTGCCAAGGTCCCCGACCTGCCGAAACCCAAGCCCTACCGCGAGATCTTTGTCTACTCGCCGTGGGTCGAAGGCACCCATCTGCGCTTCGGGCCCGTGGCGCGCGGCGGCCTGCGCTGGTCGGATCGCCGCGAGGACTTCCGCACGGAGGTGCTGGGCCTCGTCAAGGCGCAGATGGTGAAGAACACCGTCATCGTGCCGGTGGGTTCGAAGGGCGGCTTCTTCCCGAAGCGCCTGCCGTCCAGCAGCGACCGCGACGCGTGGATGGCCGAGGGCATCGCCAGCTACAAGCGCTTCATCAACGGCCTGCTCGACATCACCGACAACATCGTCGACGGCAGGATCGTCCCGCCGGTCGACGTGGTCCGCCATGACGCGGACGATCCGTACCTGGTCGTCGCCGCCGACAAGGGCACGGCCACGTTCTCCGACATCGCCAACGGCATCAGTGCCGAGCACGGGTTCTGGCTGGGCGACGCCTTCGCCTCCGGCGGCTCGGTGGGCTACGACCACAAGGGCATGGGCATCACGGCGCGCGGTGGCTGGGAGTCGGTCAAGCGTCACTTCCGCGCCATGGGCCGCGACTCGCAGACGCAGGATTTCACCTGCGTGGGTGTCGGCGACATGTCGGGCGACGTGTTCGGCAACGGCATGCTGCTCTCGAAGCACATCCGCCTGCTGGCGGCCTTCGACCACCGCCACATCTTCCTCGATCCGAACCCGGACGCGGCGCGCTCCTTCGTCGAGCGTGAGCGCCTGTTCAAGCTGCCGCGATCGAGCTGGGACGACTACGACAAGGCGCTGATCTCCACGGGCGGTGGCGTGTTCCCGCGCTCGGCCAAGCACATCCCGGTCAGCCCGGAAGTCCGCGCCGCCCTCGGCATCGAGGGCGACGTGGAGCAGATGACGCCCGCCCAGCTGATGAACGCCATCCTCAAGGCGCCGGTCGACCTGCTGTGGAACGGCGGCATCGGCACGTACGTCAAGGCCAGCACCGAGACCCACGCCGACGCCGGCGACCGCGCCAACAACGGCCTGCGCGTGGACGGCCGCGAGCTGCGCTGCAAGGTGGTGGGCGAGGGCGGCAACCTCGGCATGACCCAGAAGGGCCGCATCGAAGCGGCGTTCAACGGCGTCCTGCTCAACACCGACTTCATCGACAACTCGGCGGGCGTCGACACGTCCGACCACGAAGTCAACATCAAGATCCTGCTTGGCGGGGTGATGGCGCGTGGCGGCCTGACGCTCGAGCAGCGCAACACGCTGCTGGCCGAGATGACCGACGAGGTCGGCGAGCTGGTGCTCAACGACAACTACCGCCAGAACCAGGCGATCAGCCTGATGGAGCGGATGAGCGTGCCGCGCCTCGGCAGCTTCCAGCACCTGATCCGCACGCTGGAATCGCAGGGCCTGCTCGACCGCGCCATCGAGTTCCTGCCGTCCGATGCCGAATTCAGCGACCGCCGCTCGCGAGGGCTCGGCCTGACGCGCCCGGAGCTGTCGATCCTGCTCAGCTACGACAAGATCGTGATCTTCAACCAGCTGCTCGACAGCGACGTTCCGGAAGACCCGTACCTGTCGCGCGAGCTGCAGCGCTACTTCCCGAAGCCGCTTCAGGAACGCTACGCGGCCGACATGGAAGGCCACCGCCTGCGCCGCGAGATCATCGCCACGGCGGTGACCAACTCGATGGTCAACCGCATGGGTTCGACCTTCGTGCTGCGCATGCAGGAGGACACCGGCGAGCAGCCGGCGCAGATCGCCAAGGCCTACACGATCGCCCGCGAGATCCTCGAGGCCCGCGCTTGGTGGTCGGCCATCGACGCGGCCGACCTACGCGTGCCGGAAACCGCGCAGATCGACGCGCTGATGGCCATCTGGCACCTGCTGCGCCAGTACACGCGCTGGATGCTCAACCTGCCGGGCGAGCAACTGGTCATCGCCTCCATGGTGGAGCGCTATGCGGCGAGCCTGCGCGAGCTTCGCGCGGTGCTCGCCGAAGCGCTCCCCGGCGAGGCAAAGACGCAGTACGAAGCCAGCATCGACGGCTGGTCTCGCAAGGGTTTCGCGCCGACGCTGGCCGCCGATTTCGCCGCCCTGCCGTTCCTCGCCTATGGCCTCGACATCGCGCAGATCGCCCTGCAGCGAAAGCTGCCGGTGGCCGACGTGGCGCGCGTCTACTTCTCGCTCTCGGATGAGCTGCACACCAAGTGGCTGATGGACCAGGTCGAACTGCTGCCGGTCGAGGGGCGTTGGCATGCGCAGGCCCGTGGCGCGCTCCGCGACGAGTTGCAGCAGCAGCAAAGCACGCTCGTCGGGCAAGTGCTGGGGAGTGCACCAGCCGGCAAGGGCGCCAACGAGGCCGTGGCGGATTGGCTGTCCCGGGAAGATTCGACGCTGCGCTACACGCTCGCGATGTTCGCCGACATGCGCAACCTGCGTGGAATGGACTACGCGACGCTGCTGGTCGCGGTTCGCCGCCTCGGGCAGATCGCCGCGGCCGGCGGCCGGGCCGGTTGATCGATCCGTCAGCGCATGGCCTTCACCCGAATCGCCTTCATGGCAAGCCCGACGGCGGAGGCCGAGGTGGCGCGCCGGGCATTGGAAGCCGCCCATGGGCATTGTCCGCCGGCGGAGGCCGACGTCGTGGTGGCCCTCGGCGGCGACGGGTTCATGCTGCAGACCCTGCATCGCCATGGCGGCCTCGGCGTGCCGGTCTACGGCATGAAGTTGGGCACGGTCGGGTTCCTGATGAACCAGTACCGTGCCGACGGCCTGCACGATCGCCTTGCCCGCGCACGGCACAACGTGCTCCGGCCGCTCGAGATGCAGGCCATGACCGAGGGCGGGCAGGCGATCACGTCGCTGGCCTACAACGAGGTCTCGTTGCTGCGGCAGACGCGGCAAACGGCCCACCTCCGGATCGCGGTGAACGGCCAGCGCAAACTGGATGAGTTGGTCTGCGACGGCATGCTGGTGGCGACGCCGGCAGGGTCGACGGCCTACAACTATTCGGCGCATGGACCCATCCTGCCGCTGGGCTCCGAGGTGATCGCGATGACGCCGATCGCCGCGTTCCGCCCCCGGCGCTGGCGCGGCGCGCTGCTGCGATCCGACGCCGAGATCGGCATCGAGGTGCTGGATGCCCTCAAGCGACCGGTCAGTGCCACCGCCGACTCGCACGAGGTCCGCAACGTCGTCGAGGTGCGTATCCGCGAATCGCGGACCCACACCGTGACCTTGTTGTTCGATCCCGAACACGACCTGGCGGACCGCATCCTCAACGAGCAATTCGAGAGCTGATGCGTCCCCTCGTCGTTGCTATCACCGCTCGGGCACTCTTCGACCTCGAGGACGGCCATGCCCTCTTCGAGCGCGAGGGCCTGCAGGCCTATGCCGCCTACCAGCGCGAGCGCGAGGACCAGCCGCTCCAGCCAGGGATCGCCTTCCCACTGGTGCGCAAGCTGCTCGCGCTGAATGCCCTGCTACCCGAGGGCGTCCCGCCGGTCGAGGTGATCCTGCTGTCGCGGAACTCCGCCGATACGGGGCTGCGCATCTTCAACGCCATCGAGCACTACGGGCTCGGCATCGTGCGCGCCGTGTTCACCAGTGGCGCGGATACCCACCCCTACATCCGCCCGTTCGGCGCGCAGCTGTTCCTCAGCGCCAATCCCGCCAGCGTACGCAGCGCGCTGGAGCACGGCGTCGCGGCCGCGACGATCCTGCCGACCGGCCTTCCTCCGGTCGATCGCCATCCGCAGCTGCGCATCGCCTTCGACGGCGATGCGGTGATCTTCGGCGACGAGAGCGAACGCGTCTCGCAGGAGGAGGGACTCCAGGCCTTCCACAACCACGAGACCGAACGGGCGCTCGAACCGCTGTCCGGCGGACCGTTCCGCGGCTTCCTTTCGGCGCTGCATACCCTGCAGCAGGCGCTGCCCGCCGACGATCCGCCGATCCGCATCGCGTTGGTGACGGCGCGCTCGGCCCCTGCGCACAAGCGCGTGATCCTCACCCTGCGGGAGTGGGGCATCCGCCTCGACGAGGCCTTGTTCCTCGGCGGGCGTCCCAAGGGGCCATTCCTCGACACCTTTGGCGCCGACATCTTCTTCGACGACTCGATGCACAACATCGAGAGCGCGATGCAGCACGTCGCTGCTGGGCACGTTCCGCACGGCGTCTCCAACGAATAGGACGGCTGATGCCGGGGGCATCAGCCGTTCATGGCAGCCGTCCTGGCCGCGCCAATGCCATCCGGTGAAGCAGCAGGGCGGACAAGGTCAGGGCGGCGCCACCAAGGAAGGCCGCCGCTCCCGCCCCCTTTTCCCACAGCGCTGCGGCCAGCAGCGCACCCAGCACGCCGCCAAGTCCCGACGAAAAGCCGTACATCAGTCCCTGGCCGGCGCTCGCTTCGTTGCCGGGGAACAGGGCCGCCATGCGATGCATCAAACAGGCATGGAACAGTGCGAAGCCCAAGGCGTGCGTGGATTGCGCCAGCAGCATCACCGGCATGGATGACGCGAACAGGGCGACCGCCACCCAACGCAGGACGGTCAGCCCGAGGCAAACCGCGACAAGGCGATCCACGCCATGGCGGCGGATCAGGCTCGGTGCCCACCAGAACAGCACGATCTCGGCGAGCACGCCGACCATCCACAGCATGCCGACGGCAAGCCCGTCGTGGCCGTTGGCACGCAGATGGAGGGTGTAGAAGACATAGAACGCGCCGAAACCGGCCTGCACGAGCAAGGCGAGCAGTAGCAGCGGTCGCACGCCCGCCCGCGACCAGAGGCCGCGCATCGCGACGCGCGATGCGCCCGCGGGCGGGACCGCCGGTGGATCGCGCCGGAACGGCCATGCCGCCCAGGCCATCAAGGCGAACCAGGGCAGCGTTGCGCCGACGAACCACGCGTCGCCCCACGCATCAAGCAGGGCACCGTAGGAACCTGCGACCACGAGGAAGCCCACCGAGCCCCACACCCGCAGCCGGCCGTAGCTCTCGCTGCGGCCATCGATCGCCCCAAGGGTCATGGCCTCGAACTGCGGCATAACGGCGTTGTAGAAGAGTCCGAACAGGAGCATCGCGGCGAACAGCCCGGCGACGGTGGAGACCGCGCCGAACGAGGCGAACGCGATGCCCGCAAGAATGCAGCCGCCCACCAACCAGCGTCCCGGACGGGGGCTGCGAGCCACGGCGCGCGACCACACGGGCGGGGCGATGATCCGCGACGCGTACCAGAGACCGAGCATGCCGCCCGCCACGAAACCGCTGAATCCGAGGTGGTCGACGAAGCGCGCCACGTAGGGCGTATAGGCACCCAAGGCCGCGTAGAAGCAGAAATAGAAGACCGCATAGCGGCGGAGTGGGGTGGGCATGGGAACGGACGCTTCGACGGCGCGTGAATGATCGCATTCCCGCGGAGGCGCCCGAGCGGCCAATCCAGAGGGATGGCAGGGATAGTTGCGAAAATCTCCCAGAGGTCGTGTAACTCCTTGTCGCTACTCAGAATTTAGAACTTCTCCGTTGTCTTCGCTACCGAACAAGGCGCGTCTCTGGCCGAACGACTCGGACGGAAATGTTGACTGCTCTTCGACACCGCACGAGAGATAATTGAGGAATGCGCTGCACCCTCGTCCTTGTCGTCACGCTGTTCGCCCTGCTGCTCGCGCAGATGGCGATCGCCGGCGCGCCGGCAATGACTGCGCCCGCGGAGACGCCAAGCGGTACGTCGGCCCCGTGCCACCCGGTGAGCCCCGATGCCCCGTCGTCAGACGACGTGCCGGAGCCGTGTGAAGCGCTGTGCGAAGCGGCCTGCGCCGCACCGAGCCTGGGGTTGTTGCTCCTGACGGTCTCGATTGACGCTCCCAGCGCCAGCCGCCTTCCCCTCCAGGGCGCTCGCGGCCACGGCCGACGCACCGGCGTGGAGCCTCGCCCCCCGAACGCCTGACTCACGCCCGCGCCGCGGCGTTTCGCCGCGGTCTTGCCCCACCCGGGGCGTGATTCGGAGTTCAACCATGATTCGGACTTTTTTTCGGCAGGCCCTCGCGGTCTGTCTGGTGCTGTCTGCGGGCTCTCTCGCGGCGCGCCCCGTCGGCTACGCCGACGGCCACATGCTTATGATCGATGCGACCGCGGACAATCAGCAGCTCGCCTACACCTACAGCCCCAGCTTCCGCTGGTCAGTGTCTGCGGGCCACGCCCGCGTCGAAGACGTCGAGGCCCTGGACGGCAACGTCAGCGTCAGCTTCGTTCGCAGCGCTCGGCTGCTTCACCGCTGGAACCTTCCCCGTGCGCAAGGCAACGCGTTCGTGTGGGGCGGGCTCGGTCGTGCCCGCTACTCGAACGCGGCGCTGCTGAACGGGCAAGGCGTCTGGCATGCCGGGCTGCAGCTCGATTACGAGACGCGACGCATCTACACCGCGTGGGTAACCGAGTACTTCAACGGTGACGGCTGGCAGTTCCGCAGCGACGTCGCATCGCTGGGCATCGCGCCCTACGAGCACGACATGGATCGCATGGCGACCTGGATCGTGCTCAAGGCCAAGCGCTCGTCCGGAATGCGGATGGACGAGATCAACAAGGAGCTTGCTCTGCGCCTGTTCACGCAAACCTGGTGGGTCGACGCCGGCGTGGATCAGCGCGGCCGACCCGCCCTCAATCTGATGTTCAACTTCTAACCCTTCTCACTCCAAAGGACCTATCCCATGAATCGCATCGCTCTCTCCTTCCTCCTCGCCCTTGCCGCGGCACCGGCGTTCGCCACTACGTTGAAGATGGAGGTCAATGGCCTCGTCTGTGCGTTCTGCGCCAACGGCATCACGCAGGCCTTTTCGAAGAAGCCCGAGGTCGCGGAGGTGCACGTCAGCCTCGAGGACCGCCTCGTGGCCGTCGCGCTCAAGCCGGGCCAGAACCTGACGGACGAGGCCGTCACGACATCGCTCAAGGACGCGGGCTACACCGTGGTCTCGATCCAGCGCACCGAGCAGACGGTCGATGAGATCCGCGCCGAGGTCGCCCGTGGCGGCTGATCCGCTGACGCCGCTGAAGACCAGTGCCTGGGGGGCGACCGGCGCCTTGGCCACCAGCATCGGCACCCTAGTGTGCTGCGTGCTTCCGGCGGTCATGGTCAGCCTGGGTGCGGGTGCTGCGTTGGCCGGTCTGGTCAGCGCCGTGCCGCAGCTGATCTGGTTGTCCGAGCAGAAGGCGCTCGTCTTTGGCATCGCCACGGCGATGCTGGCGCTTTCCGGCGCCATGCTGTGGAACGCGCGACGACTGCCGTGTCCGGCCGATCGGCGTCAGGCGGAAGCCTGTACCCGACTGCGCCGCTGGTCGCATCGGCTGTACGCGACAGCGGTGGTGCTGACAGCGCTGGGGGCCCTTTTCGCCTTCGGGCTACCCCTTCTCGCTTGACGGTCCAGTCCCCGGGACGAACGTCCCGGGGACCGCTTCGAGACGCGTCGCGACGTTCAGCGCTCGATCGGGACGGACTCGTAGCCAGCGTCCTGAATCGCGCCGACCAGGCGGGGCCGCTCGGCCGCATCGACGTCGACGTCGAGCTCGCGACGGCTGAGATCGATCACCACGGGTACTCCAGGAAACGCGGTCTGCATCGCGTGACGCAGCGTGCGGACGCAGTGGCCGCAGGTCATCTGCGGGATATGGAATCGCATGACGCTCTCCAAACGAGGATGTCATCCGACGATGCGGCTTACCCGCGTGGGAAGGTCAAGCGAGGCCGCATGACGACGGAATTGACCTTCCCACCGTGGGAGGCCGGATGCTGGGGCGTGTCATCCACGTGGGAGCTCGACCCGATGCCCTTGCGCCCTGATCCCCGGAGAAGCCCAACGCGCTCCACACCGTCGCCCGCTTCCGTGGACACCCCGGTGTCGATCGGCGTCGCCGCACGGATCGCCGGCATCACCGTGCGCATGGCGCGGCACTACGAGGCCGTAGGTTTACTTCCGCCAGCGAGCCGAACGCGCACGGGGGAGCGCCGGTTCAACCGCGCCGACCTCCACACGCTGGCGTTCATTGCTCGAGCGCGGGCGTTGGGCTTTCCGCTGGATGCCGTTCGGACGCTGCTGTCGCTGTGGCATGACCCGCACCGCAGCAATGCCGACACGCTCGCCCTGGCCGAAGTGCAGTTGGAAGAGCTTGACGGCAAGCGCGCCGCCTTGGAAACGATGTCCGGCGCGCTGCAGCGGCTGATCGATGCGTGTGCCGGGGACGGTCGTTCGGAATGCCCGATTTTGGACGACTTGGCGGAGCCTCCGCGATCGCCCCGAGCGTGGTGATCGTGCCGAGCGGAGGATGCTGAGGGGCGGACGTCGCGGGTGTGACGCGGCACACCCGCTTGGTGGTCAGTCCTCGATGTCCACGATGTCGGGACTGACGCCGAGGCGTTCCGCCACATCGGCCTTCAACGCGTCTTCGGAAGCGAACTCCGCGTTGTCGATCAGTTCGGGGTGGTCCTGCTCGTTCCCCTCTTCGTCTTCCGATGTCACCTCAGCGCAACGCAGCACGCCGTGCATGTACTCCGGTACCTCTTGGTCCAGATGGACCGTAACGCTTGCAATCTTCTTCATGGCTCGTACTCCTGTGTGGAATGGGCGCACCTCAGCCAATGAGGTGTCCACACCTATTTAGGCGAAACACCAGCCGACTGCACCTGGTTCGCGAAACGCTTGACCTGACGCGTGTCAGCCCGGGCAGTGTCGGGGTGCGGTCGCGACCGGGGCCGCATTTTCCTTCCATTGCCACGAGGACTTCCCCATGACTCACGGCTTCGACGTGCTGAAAACCCATCCCCATCCACCCCACGCCACGCTCGAGGACTGCATCAAGGCCTGCCTCGATTGCTGGGTGGCCTGCACCGCTTGCGCTGACGCCTGCCTGGCCGAGAAAGACCCCACCGGCATGGCCGCCTGCATCCGCCAGGACATCGCCTGCGCCACGGTGTGCGCCGCCACGGTCCAGCTGCTGATCCAGTCCGCGTCGCTCAAGGACCACGCCGCCGTTCGCGCCCAGCTCGAGGCCTGCGCGGCGGCCTGTGCGGCCTGCGAGAAAGAGTGCCGCAGCCACGCGCATCACCATCGCCACTGCGCTCACTGCGCCGAGGCGTGCAAGGCCTGTCGAGAGGCGTGCGAGCGCGCCCTGAAAGCCCTGGGCTGATCCCCAGACGGCCCGGCGCGGGCGCTCGCACGCCGCGCCGGGTTTCCTTCTTCCGACGGCGGCTCCACAGGTGCCGACGTGCTCCTGAACCACGCGGGCGGGTCTCGACAACGGGCATTGACCTTGCCCCGGTGGGAAGGGCCAAGGTGGCCCTGCGACCCGCCGGACGAGCCCCATGAACCCACCGAACGCCACGACGCTTCCCGTTGTTCTCGACATCGAAGGCATGACCTGCGCGTCCTGCGTGGGACGCGTGGAGCGAGCACTGCGCGGTGCGGACGGCGTCCGCGCGGCAACGGTGAATCTCGCCACCGAATCGGCTCGCGTGGAGGGCGTGATCGAGGATGTCGAGCGTCTGCTGCGGGCCGTGGTAGCGGCCGGCTACAGCGCTCGGGTTCGCGCGAGCGGCGTTCCGTCCCCGCCCCCGGTCGCCACCGATGCCCTGCGTCGGCACCTGATCATCGCCAGCGTGCTGACCTTGCCGCTGGTCGCGCCGATGCTGCTGCCCTTCGGCGTCCACGCCATGCTCCCCGGCGTCTGGCAGTGGGCGCTCGCCACACCCGTGCAGTTCTGGATCGGAGCGCGCTACTACCGAGGGGCGTGGTCGGCGGTTCGCTCCGGCAGCGCCAACATGGACGTGCTGGTCGCGCTGGGCACCACGGCCGGCTACGGCCTGAGCGTCTGGCACCTCGTTGATCCAGCGGCTGGAGCGGGCGCGGCGCTGTATTTCGAAGCCTCCGCGGCCATCATCACGCTCGTGCTGTTGGGCAAGTGGATGGAGGCCCGCGCCAAGCGCGATGCGTCCGCCGCCATCCGCGCCCTGCAGCAGCTGCGACCCTCGCTCGCGCGGGTGTGGATGCCGGACGGAACCGAGGCGGAATGGCCCATCGAGCGGGTGCGGGCCGGCGACCGCGTGGTGGTTCGACCGGGCGAGCGCGTGCCGGTGGATGGCGACGTGATCGACGGCCACACGCACGTCGACGAATCGATGCTGACGGGCGAGCCCTTACCGGTCAGCAAAGGCCCCGGCGATCGCGTGACCGGCGGCGGCGTGAACGGCGAGGGGCGCATCGTCGCCGTCGCCCGGACATCGGCCGCGGAAGGGACGCTGGCGCGGATCGTTCGCCTGGTCGAAGAAGCGCAGCTCCGCAAGCCGCCGATCCAGCGACTGGTCGATCGCGTCAGCGCCGTGTTCGTCCCGGCGGTGGTGCTGATCGCACTCGGCACCCTGGTGGGATGGGGTGTCACCACCGGCGACTGGGAGCGAGCGCTGATCACCAGCGTGGCGGTGCTCGTGATCGCCTGTCCGTGCGCCTTGGGTTTGGCCACCCCCACGGCGATCATGGCGGGCACCGGCCTGGCCGCACGAGCCGGCATTCTGGTGCGGGACGCGGTGGCCTTGGAAGCGGCCCGCGACGTCCGCGTCGTCGCGTTCGACAAGACCGGCACGCTGACCGAAGGCCGTCCGCGCTTGGCCGGCTTCTATCCGGCCGCGGGACCCCGCAGCGAGGCGCTGGCGCTCGCCGCTGCCGTGCAGCAGGACAGCGAGCACCCGCTGGCGAAGGCCGTGGTCACTGCGGCGCAGGCCGAAGGGCTCGCCATCGAACGCGCGGAGCACGCGAAAGCCATCCCCGGTCGCGGCGTCGAGGCCGTGATCGGCGGGACGACGTACGCCCTGGGCAGCGGCCGATGGATGGACGAGCTCGGCGTTGATCGCCAGCCCCTCATCCATGGCGCCGACGCGGCCGCGGCCCAAGGGATGAGCGTGTCGTGGTTGGCAGACCTCAACGCGACGGAGCGCCGGCTGGTGGCGCTGATGGTGTTCGGCGATGCGCTGCGCCCGGAATCGGTCGAGGCGATCGCGCTGCTGAAGGCCGACGGCATCCGCCCCGTGCTCGTCACGGGGGATCACGCCTTGGCAGCGGCCCACGTGGCGCAGGCGGTCGGCATCGCTGCCGACGACGTGCATGCCAGCGTGCTGCCGGAAGGCAAAGCGACCGTGGTGGCGGACCTCGCCCGGCATGGCCCGGTCGCCATGGTGGGCGACGGCATCAACGACGCGCCGGCGCTGGCCGCGGCGCGGGTTGGCATGGCGATGGGATCGGGCACCGACGTCGCCATGGAAACGGCGGGGATCACCCTGATGCGCGGCGACCCGCGCCTGGTGGCCGACGCGCTGGATCTGTCGCGACGCACCGTCCGCAAGATGCGGCAGAACCTGTTCTGGGCCTTCGTCTACAACGCCGTCGGCATTCCGCTGGCCGCGGGCGGCCTGCTCAATCCGATCGTGGCCGCGGCCGCGATGGCGCTGTCGAGCGTCAGCGTGGTCGGCAATACACTGCTGCTCAAGCGCTGGACCCCAAGGAGCCACCGATGACGCGGCGAGCCCATCGACCCGTCCCCGTGCCGAGTGGACCCCACACCATTGGGGAAGCGTCCGCCGCGTCCGGCGTGTCGGCCAAGATGATCCGGCACTACGAGGCGATGGGGCTGATCCCGGCCGCGGCGCGCACCGAGAGCAACTACCGGCTCTACTCGAACGCGGACGTGCACCGGCTCCGCTTCATCAAGCGGGCCCGGCTGCTGGGGTTTTCGATGAAGCAGATCGAGGTCCTGCTCGGCCTGTGGGCCGACCCTGCGCGCAGCAGCCGCGAGGTCAAGACCTTGGCCCTCGCGCACGCCGACGAGCTCGAGGCGCGAATCCGTGAAATGGCGGCGATGCGCGACACGCTGCTGGACCTGGCCCGCCACTGTCGCGGCGACAGCCGACCGGACTGCCCGATCCTCGCGGACCTGGCCCAGCCGGGTGGCGGTTAACGCTCGCCGATGTAGACTACGGCTCATGTCGCTCCTGCGCACCGCCCTCCACCTGCTGCTCGCCGTGGTCCTCGTGATCAACGGCGTCGCGGGCGTGGCGATGGCGGCGGCGATGACGAGCCACGACGCGGCGGCCGCGTCTGCGGCGACGCCCACGTCGCAAGCGCAGGGCGGCTGCCACGAGAGCCTCAATCAGGCTGCGGCGGCGAACAACGACCCCGCGGACTCGGGCAGCGATTGCTGCGCGGACGGCCGCTGTGCGTGCGCGTGCGTCCACCACGGCACGGTCGTGATGACGATGCTGTCGCCGGTGTCCGTGGTCGTCGCCTGGCCGTCCGTTCCGCCACTTGATGTGGCCGCCGCGCCGAGCGCGCCGGTCGCGCCCCAACTCCGACCACCCATCGCACGGATCTCCTGAGCGGGCTCCTCGCCCGCTGAACGCCCCTGCCTGTCGTTCGACGGGCGGATGACGCGGCCGTCTGAGCCGCTGAGTTCCGGAGATCACCATGAATCCCTTGCTTCGCCGCAGCGCTTTGGCTGTGGCCCTTGCGTCCCTGTTGGGCGGTTGCGCCTCGCTGTCGCCGCGTCCGGACGACGCCCAGGTGAACCGCCTGCTCGAAGAGCGCGGCGCACCGGTCGTCCGCGGCATGGCGGCGGATGCCGCGCCCATCGACGTCCGCGACCGGCTGGCGTCGCCCATCGACCGCGATCGCGCCGTCGCGATCGCCATGCTTCGCAGCCCGCGCATGCGCGAGGCCTACGCCCGCCTGGGCCTCGCTCGCGCCGAGGTCATCGAGGCGGTGGAAATCGCCAATCCTGGCGTGTCCATTGCGCGTATGAACCTGAGCCCGGGTGCGGGCTACAACCAGACGATCGGCGTGTCGCTGCCGTTTGTCGATGCCCTGCTGCTGCCGGTGCGCGCCCGCTGGGCCCGACAGCAGTACGAGCGCCACGGCATCGAGGTGGCCCAGGCCGTGATCGGTCTGACCGTCGAGGTGGAAGCGGCGTGGTACCGGGCCGTGGCGGCACAGCAGGTGGCCGATATGCGCTCCGCTGTGGCCGAGGGGGCGGACGCCACCGCCGAGCTGGCGCAGCGCTTCTTCGACGCCGGCAACATCAGCGAGCTGCAGCTCAAGCGCGAACAGGCGGTGGCGACCCAGTTCCGCATCGATGCCGCCCAAGCGCGTGCCGACGCGCTGCGAGAGCGTCTCGCGTTCGGCAACCTACTGGGCTTGAGTGCCGCCGACGGCGACTGGTCGCTGGCCGATCGCCTGCCGATGCCCGTTACGGCGGAAGACGACGCCGAGGCGCTGGTTCGACTGGCGGAATCGTCGAACCTCGAGTTGCAGGCGGCGCGATTGCAGGAAAGCCAGCTGCGTTCTGCACTGCGCACCACCCGCGCCACGCGCTGGTTCGGCGGCGTCGAGGCCGGGGCGGAGCGCGAGAAGGAAGCCGACGGCGCGTATCTCACCGGCCCGACGCTGAGCTTGGAGCTGCCGCTGTTCAACCAGGGCCAGGGCAAGCTCGCTCGCGCCGAGGCGCTGGTCGCGGAAGCCCAAGCCCGCGTGCAGCTCGCCGAGCTCAATGCGACGAACGCCGTGCGGACCGGATCGCGTGCGTTGAACGAGCACCGCCAGATCGTCGCCCTGCATCGCGACACGCTGATTCCGCAGCGCGAGCGCATCGTCGAGCGCAGCCAGCAGGAGCAGAACTTCATGCTGATCGGCGTGTTCGAGCTCGTGCAGGCGAAGGTCGAGGAGTACGACGCCTACCAGAGCTACCTCGAGGCGGTGCGCGACTACTGGCTGGCCCGCGTCGAGCTGATGCGGGCGGTGGGCCAACGGCTGCCGAGCGACGGGGCAGCGAGCCCGCCCACCCCCAGCGTGCAGGACATCCTGACGCCGAAGGGCGGCATGCCGGGCATGGATCACGGCGCGATGCCGAGCATGGATCACAGCGCCCACGCCCCCGCAGCGGCCGAAGCGGGCGCGACCTCGATGAACGGCATGAAGGGAATGGAGGGCATGGACCACAGCCAGCACGGCGAGACGGCGCCGCCCTCGGAGACGTCGATGGACGGCATGGAGGGGATGGAAGGGATGGACCACAGCGCCCACGGCGCGCCATCGACCCCCTTGCCACCGGAAGACGAAGCCGACGACGCCCTGCCCGAAAGCGGCAAGTCCGAAGACGACCATCACCAGCACGACCACCACGACGGTGGTCAGGGAGAAACGCCATGAGCACGATGTCCCGACGCGATCTGCTGCGCACCGCCGGTGTCGGCTTGGCCGGTGCCGCCGCGACCGGCCTGGTCGCCGCGCAGAACCACGCCGGCCATGCCGGCCACGCCGAGCCTGAGGCAACGCCCGCCGCACCCGCCGCTCCGTCGCGCCGCAGCGCCGGCGGCCGCGGCCGGGTGCGTACGCTCAACGGCTGGACGCTGCCCTACCGGATGAACGGCGGCGTCAAGGAGTTCCACCTCGTCGCCGAGGAGTTCGAGCACGAGTTCGCGCCCGGCTCGAAAGCGATCTGCTGGGGCTACAACGGTGGCACGCCGGGCCCGACGATCGAAGCCGTTGAAGGGGACCGCGTGCGGATCTTCGTCACCAACCGCTTGAAGGAGGCCACCACGATCCATTGGCACGGCCTGATCCTGCCTTCCGGCATGGACGGCGTTGGCGGGCTCTCGCAGCCGCAGATCGGCCCGGGCGAAACGTTCGTCTACGAATTCACGCTGCAGCAGCACGGCACGCACATGTACCACCCGCACGCCGATGAAATGGTGCAGCTTGCGATGGGCACGATGGGGCTCTTCATCATCCATCCCAAGGGCGAGGACCCGGCGCCGGTCGATCGCGACTACGCCTTCCTGATCCACAACTTCGCGCTGCATCCGGGCACGCGCCGTCCCGACCCCGCGATCATGCAGGACTTCGACCTGTGGACCTTCAACTCGAAGGTGTTCCCGGCGATCGACTCCATCGTGGCGCGCACGGGCGAGCGGGTGCGGATCCGCATGGGCAACCTGAGCATGTGGAACCACCCGATCCATCTGCACGGCGTGCAGTTCCAGGTGACGGGCGGCGACGGCGGTCGCTGGCCGCGCAGCCAGTGGCGCTCGGAAGTGACCGAGATCGTCGGCGTCGGCCAGATGCGCGACATCGAGTTCACCGCGGTGCCCGGCGATTGGGCGTTCCACTGCCACATGTCGCACCACACGATGGGGCCGATGGGGCACGACCTGCCCAATACGCTGGGGGTCAATCAGCGCGGGGTTGAAGAGCGCATCCGCAAGATGCTGCCCGGCTACATGGCCATGGGCGAGAACGGCATGGCCGAGCACCAAAAGCACACCGACAGCGGCCACATGCAGGGCCCGCCGAACACACTCGCGATGATGTCGGGCAACGGTCCGTTCGGACCGCTGGAGATGGGCGGCATGTTCACCGTGGTCAAGGTGCGCGACGACCTGCGCTCGGGTGATTACAGCGACCCGGGCTGGTACCGGAATCCCGCCGGCACGGTGGCTCGGAAAGTCAGCGCCGACCCCAGCTTCGGCAACCCGCCGCGTCGTCCCCGCTAAGCCTTGGAGCCCACCATGAACTTCCTGAAATCCGCGCTGCTGATCGGCGGCGTCGGCCTGCTCGGCGCGACCGGCGCCATCTACTTCGGCGTCGTGCATCCCGGCGCCGACGAGCCGCATTCCGCGCCGGTGTACCGCCTGATCGAAACCGCCCGCGAGCGCGCCATCGCCGTGCGTGCGAGCGACATCATCGTGCCGGCCTTGGGCGACGCCGAGCAGATCCGTCGCGGCGCCGGCAACTACGCCTCGATGTGCGTGGCCTGTCACCTCGCTCCGGGCGCGCCCGGGACCGAGCTGAGCCAAGGCCTCTATCCGGCCCCGCCGAATCTGTCGACGCAGGCCATCCGCTCGCCGGAGCACGCCTTCTGGGTGATCAAGCACGGCATCAAGGCCTCGGGCATGCCGGCCTGGGGCAAGAGCATGGACGACCCGTACATCTGGGACATGGTCGCCTTCCTGCAGGCGATGCCGACGATGGATGCGGCGGCCTACCGCGAGCTGGTGGCGTCGAGCGACGGCCACTCGCACGGCGGCGGGGAGTCGATGCCGCACCCGCACGGCAGCGCCGGCGGCGGCGATCACCACGGGGCCGCTGACGAGGCCGGCGGCGCGGCCGCCCACGACCACGGGAGTCACGACCACGGAGCGCATGACCACGGCGACGCCGCGGACAGCACCGAGGCCGCCCCGGCCGACCACCACGACGACCCCAACGCACCGCCCCACGCGCACTGACCGGAGCCCTCGCATGCACACTTTCACCCGATCCGCCGGCGTCCTGCTGTTGGCCGCCGCACCCACCCTGGCGATGGCGCACGAGAACGCGCCGCATGCCGCGCCGGCCGCGAGCGTGCACGCGCAAGCCGCAGCGCCGGCCGCGACGACGCCCGAAGCCACGGTCGACGCCTTTGCACAGGCGCTGCGCCGCGGCGATACCGCCACGCTGCGCACTCTGCTGGCGCCTGACGTGCTGATTCTCGAAGGCGGCGGCGCGGAGCGCTCCGCCGAGGAGTACTTGAGCGGGCACGCCGTCTCCGATGCCGCGTTCCTGAAAACCGCGCACATCCAGCAGACGGCACGAACGGCCAAGACCGAGGGCGAGCTCGCCTGGGTCGCCACCGAGAGCGAGCTGCACGTCGAGCGCGACGGCCAGCCGGTGACGCTGGGCAGCGCCGAGACGATGCTGCTGCAGAAGATCGACGGCGTGTGGCGCATCGTCCACATCCACTGGTCGTCGGCGCGACGCGCCCAGAAGGTGACGCCATGAGCCGCCTCTTGATTGCGCTGGTGCTCGGTTTGGCTGCCGCTGCCTCGGGCTGCAGTGTGGCCACGTCGACCGACAGCGCGTCATCGCCGGCCGCCGCGGCGCCCGCGGCCGCGTTGCCGCTGCTGGTGGTGCACAAGAGCCCGACCTGCGGCTGCTGCTCGCTGTGGGTCGACCACATGAAGCAAGCCGGCTTCCGCGCCGAGATCCAGCTCTCCGACGACGTCGAGCCGGTGAAGCGCCGCGTCGGCGTTCCAGCGGGCTACGGCAGCTGCCACACGGCGGAAGTGGGCGGCTACTTCGTCGAAGGCCACGTGCCCGCCGAAGACGTCCAGCGCCTGCTCAAGGAGCGACCGGACGCGCTCGGCCTGACCGTACCCGGCATGCCGATGGGGTCGCCGGGCATGGAAGTGCCCTCGGGCGAAGTCCGGCCCTACACCGTCTTCCTCGTGCACCGGGACGGCACCGTGTCGCCGTTTGCCGAGCACGGACCGCGCTGAGGAGAACGTCATGGCGCACGACCCGCACGCCCACCACCGGCACGCCGGTGCTCCCACCGCAACCCCGTCGCCCGCCGCGGCCGGCGATAGCAGCGGCATCGGCGTCCCTTGGTACACCTGCCCGATGCACGCCGAGGTGCGCCAGCGCGGTCCGGGGCACTGCCCGAAGTGCGGCATGGCGCTGGAACCGGAGCTCGCGAGCGCTGATGACGATGCGGTTTCGCCCGAACTGGTCGACTTCACGCGGCGGTTCTGGTGGACGCTGCCGCTCACGGTGGTGGTGCTGGTCATCGCGATGGTCGGCCACCGCGTTCCCGGGTGGTCGCCGGCGGCCCGCACCTGGATCGAGCTGGTGCTGACGACGCCGGTGGTGCTGTGGGCGGGCTTGCCCTTCTTCGCCCGCGGCTGGGTCTCGTTCCGTACGGGTCAGCTCAACATGTGGAGCCTGATCAGCGTCGGCGTCGCGGCGGCGTTCCTGTACAGCCTGGCGGCGACGCTCGCGCCCGGTGCGTTCCCGACGACCTTCGTCGAGCACGGCCGGGTCGGGGTGTACTACGAGGCCGCGGCGGTCATCGTGTCGCTGACCCTGCTCGGACAGCTGCTCGAGCTGCGCGCCCGCTCGAAGACCTCGGCAGCGATCCGGGCCCTGCTGGACCTGGCCCCGAAAACCGCCCGTCGTCTCAAAACCGATGGCACGGACGAGGACGTCCCGATCAGCGAACTGCACATCGGCGATCGCGTCCGCGTCCGGCCCGGCGAGAAAGTCCCTACCGACGGCAAGGTGCTCGAAGGACGGTCGCATGTGGACGAATCGATGCTGACGGGAGAGCCGGTGCCGGTCGAGAAGTCGGCGGGCGATGCGGTGATCGGCGCCACCCAGAACGCCAACGGCGCGCTGCTGGTCGAGGTGACCCGCGTGGGTGGCGACACCCTGCTGAGCCAGATCGTGCAGCTCGTGGCCGCCGCACAGCGGTCGAAGGCGCCACTGCAGCGCATGGCCGACGTCGTCGCCTACTGGTTCGTCCTCGCCGTGCTCGCGATCGCGGCGCTGACCCTGCTCGGCTGGGGCCTGTTCGGGCCGGCGCCGTCGTGGACCTACGGCGTGCTCAACGCGGTCTCGGTGTTGATCATCGCGTGCCCGTGCGCTCTCGGGCTGGCTACGCCGATGTCGATCATGGTCGCGACGGGACGCGCCGCGGGATCAGGCGTGCTGTTCCGCGACGCCGAGGCGATCGAAACGCTTCGGCGCGTCAGCGTCTTGGTGGTGGACAAGACCGGCACGCTGACCGCCGGGCGTCCGAGCTTCGCTGCCGTCGAGGTGACCGCGGGCTTCACCCAAGACCAGGTGCTGCGTTGGGCGGCATCGCTCGATTTGGGCAGCGAACATCCGCTGGCGGCGGCCATCGTCGAGGAGGCGCGGCGCCGCAACCTGCCGCTGTCGGCCGCCGAGGATTTCTCCTCCGACTCAGGCATCGGGGTGCGCGGGCGAGTTGACGGCCTGCAGCTGATGCTGGGCAACGAAGCGCTGATGGCGCGGGGCGCAGTTCGGCTGGGCGCACTCGCGTCGGCCGCCGAGAGCTTGCGCAACAGCGGTGCCAGCGTCATGCATCTGGCCGTTGATGGCCAGCTCGCCGGGCTGCTCGCAGTCAAGGACCCCATCAAGTCGACCAGCCCCGACGCCATCGCGACCCTGCGCAACGCCGGCCTGCGCATCGTCATGGCGACGGGCGATGGCCACGCCACGGCCAAGGCGGTGGGACGGGCGCTGGGCATCGACGAGTTCCATGGCGAGGTCACGCCGGCCGACAAGCTCGCACTGGTCGAGCGCCTGCAGGCCGGCGGCGCCAAGGTCGCCATGGCCGGCGACGGCATCAACGACGCGCCGGCGCTGGCCAAAGCGGACGTCGGCATCGCGATGGGCACCGGCACCGATGTCGCGATGTCGAGTGCCAAGGTCACGCTGGTGAAGGGCGACCTTCAGGGCATCGCCATCGCGCGGCGGATCTCCGAAGACACCGTGGCGAATATGAAGCAGAACCTGATGTTCGCGTTCGCCTACAACGCGGCCGGCGTCCCGGTGGCGGCCGGCTTGCTTTACCTGTTCGGCGGCCCACTGCTCAGCCCGATGGTCGCGGCGCTGGCCATGAGCCTGAGCTCGTTCTCGGTCGTGGTGAACGCCCTTCGACTGCGAAAGGCCACGCAGTGAATCCCGGTCCGGGCGGCGCTCCGACGTCCCGGTCCGTTCCCTCACCCACGGAGCAGGAGATGCCCATGTCACGCACACTGACCACCACGCTCGCCCTCGGCATGCTGTTCGCCAGCCCCTTGGCGCTGTCGAACGACAACCCGCACGCCAACCATCCGGCTCCGGCCGCGCAGGACCACGCCGCGATGGCGCCGGACTTCGCCAAGCTCGACACCAACGGCGACGGCCAGCTCGAGAAGATCGAGCTGCCGAAAGACCATCCGATGGCGGCTCACTTCGACATGATGGACAAGGACAAGGACGGCAAGGTCAGCAAGGCCGAGTTCGACGCCATGCACAGCGGGCACGACGGCGCGCACCACGGCACGCACTGAAGTGCCCTGCACGCGGCCGGGTTCCGCCGAGCCCGACCGCGATGCGCCAATTCTTCAAGACGGTCCCCTCGCGGCGACGTAGCGTTCGTGGACGTCGATGGAGGATCGCCTCATGTGGCTTCGCGCAACCTATGCCCCGCTGTTCTTCTTCGGATTCCTCGCCCTCGGGGTCTGGATCGCGAAGGCCCCGGCTTGGTCCTTGTGGACGCTGATGGCCCCACTGGTCTGCGCCGTTGCCGTGTCGTTGGTGGTTGAACGGATCGTTCCGTACCAACCGGACTGGAACGGGTGGCAGCCCGACACGCCGCGCGATCTCGCGCACGCCGGCGTCAACGAGTCGCTGAATCTCGCCGGGGTCGCGCTGTGGAGCACGGTGGCGGCCGCTGTTGCCGGGGTTGGTCTTCCGCGGGCGTGGCCCGACGAGTGGCCGTTGGCAGCGCAAGTGGTGCTTGCGATCGTCCTCGCGGATGTCGGTTTCACGTTGGCGCACTACGCAAGCCATCGGATCGGATGGCTCTGGCGTCTGCATGCGGTGCACCACAGCCTTCGCCGGATGTACGGATTCAACGGGTTGATGAAGCATCCGCTGCATCAGGGTATCGAGGCTGCGGCGGCCTTCGCGCCGCTGCTTCTGCTCGGGGCGCCGCAGGCCGTGGTGGCGCTCGTGGGCTACGCCGCTGTGATCCAGCTGCTGCTCCAGCACAGCAATGCCGACCTCCGCATGGGCCCGCTGCGCCACGTGTTCGCGTGGGCGCCGGTGCATCGCTTCCATCACGTCAAGTACGGCCGCTCGGGCGACGTCAACTTCGGGTTCTTCCTGACCGTGTGGGACCGGCTGCTGGGCACTGCGTTCTGGACAGGCCGTCACCGGGTCAACAGCGACGACCTGGGCATCGGCACGCGGCCCGACTTCCCGGTCGACTACGGGTCTCAGCTGATCGAGCCCTTCCGGGCGCCGACGTCATCGGACGCTCCCGCAACGCCGGAATGGCTCTCCCGGGATGCCTCCGCTGCCGGCGGCTGATGGCCACGGGCGATCGGAATCAGCGACCGGTCCGCACGGACGCCGAAAGTAGCGCGAAGCGACCGCGAGAAGTGAGCGGCGTCGGAAAATCCGGCGTCATGGGCGGCGGCGGTCAGCGTGGCGCCGGCCAGCACGCGATCCATGGCGAATCGCAGACGCCGCCATAGGACGAGCTGCTTGGCCGGCAGGCCGATTGAGGCCCCCAGTCGGCGTTCGAGCTGGCTGATGCTGATGTTCTGACGTTTCGCGAGTTCGCCGACGCGGAGTGGCTCACCGAGCAATCGGTCGACGTCCGCCATTAGCGCGCTGAGCGAAGGCGCTAGCGGATTCGCCGGCCACTCCGCTTCCAGCCACTGTAGCCAGGCATCTGCATCCCGTGGCGCCATCCCGTCGATCAGCGGAATGCGTTCAAGGGTGTAAACCCAGGGCTCCGCGTAGATGAACGTTGCGGGCCCGGTTCCGGCACGGACGAGGTGCGACACCCCTGAGGGCACGATCCATGCTTCGCCGTGCCGAGCCGCCCCATCGACGACCAGCTCGTTTCCGTGGCCCCTGGAGTACACGATCTGATGCGCGTGATGCGCATGACGCGCTGCGTCCCCCGGGACGCCGACGAACACCGCCAGGTGCTCGCCAACGCGGATACGGCCGCGCCAGGGCGATTCTGGCGGTTGTCGAATGCAGGTCAGCGGCGGCGTCATAGTGGGCGCCAGTCTGCCAAGGCGGCGAGCCCCTGGGGCTCGCCGGAATGGAGTTGCTTTCTGATCGACCGACGAAGCGGTGAATGGCCCTTTGTCACGGATTGGTCTTGGGCATCGCTTCCATTGTCTTGTCGCTCTTGTGCACCAGGCGGTACAGCGCCGGCAGCACGAACAGCGTCAGCAGGGTCGACGACAGCACGCCGCCGATCACCACCGTCGCCAGCGGCCGCTGCACTTCCGCACCCGCACCGACGGCAAACGCCATTGGCACGAAGCCCAGGCTTGCGACCAGTGCGGTCATCAGCACCGGACGGAAGCGCGTCAGCGCTCCGTCGCGCACCGCGTCGTCAAGAGCCATACCGTCCAGGCGCAGCTGGCGGATGAAGCTCAGCATCACGATACCGTTGAGCACCGCGATGCCGCTGAGCGCGATGAAACCCACACCCGCCGAAATCGACAGCGGCAGGTCGCGCAGCATCAGCGCCGCGACGCCGCCGGTCAGCGCGAGCGGCACGCCGGAGAACACCACCAGCGCATCGCGGCCTGAGCCGAAGGCGAGGAACAGCAAGCCGAGGATCAGTACCAGTGTCAGCGGCACGACGATCGACAGCCGCTGTGTCGCCGAGATCAGCTGCTCAAAGGTTCCGCCGTACTCGACCCAGTAGCCAGGAGGCACGTCGACTTCGCTGGCCACCCTCCGCTGCACCTCGGTGACGAAAGAGCCGAGATCACGACCGCGGACGTTGGCCGTCACCACCACGCGGCGCTTGCCGTTCTCGCGGTTGATCTGGTTCGGGCCCTCCTCGATGGTGATGCGCGCCACTTCGCGCAGCGGCACGGTGCGGACGCTGTCGGCGCGATCGGCGGGTAGCGGGATCGGCAGGTCGCCTAGTCGGTCGGCATCGTTGCGCAGGCGGTCGTCCAGGCGGACGACGATCGGCGCGCGGCGATCGCCCTCGTAGAGCATTCCCGCCTCGGTGCCGCCGATGGCCGTGGTGACCACCTGTTGGACGTCCGCCACCGAGAGGCCCAACCTCGCCACCGCTTCGCGGTCGGGGTCGACCACCAGCATCGGCAGGCCAGTGGTCTGCTCCACGCGCACATCCGCAGCACCGTCGACGCTGGACATCGCGGCCTCGATCGCCCGTGCGGTGTCCATCAGCGTGTCGAGGTCGTCGCCATACACCTTTACTGCCACGTCCGAACGCACGCCCGAGATCAGCTCGTTGAACCGCATCTGGATGGGCTGGGTGAACTCGTAGTTGTTGCCGGGCACTTTGGCGACCAGCGCTTCGAGCTCGGCGACCAGCTCCGCTTTCGACTTGCCGGAATCCGGCCATTCGTCGCGTGGTCTCAGGATCACGAAGGTATCGGCCACCGACGGCGGCATCGGGTCGGTCGCGACCTCGGCCGTGCCGATCTTGCTGAAGACGAGCTTCACCTCCGGCATCGTCACGATCTCGCGCTCCAGCACCTGCTGCATCGCCACCGACTGTGAGATGGAGGTGCCCGGAATGCGCATCGCATGCAGCGCCACGTCACCTTCGTCCAGGCTGGGCATGAATTCGGTGCCCATCTGCGTCGACGCGAATCCCGCACTGGCCACGAGCACCGCGGCCGCCAGCACCACGCGCCAGCGCCACGCGAGCACGCGGTCGAGCGCCGGGGCATAGCCGCGCTTCAGCCACAGGACGACCCGGTTCTCCTTCTCCCCGATGCGGCCACCGAGGCCCACCGCGACCATCGCCGGCACGAAGGTGAGCGAGAGCAGCATCGCTGCGGTCAGCGCGAACACCACGGTGAAGGCCATCGGGTGGAACATTTTTCCTTCGACGCCGTCCAGCGCGAGAATCGGCAGGTACACCGCGGTGATGATGCCCACGCCGAACAGACTCGGCTTGATCACTTCGGCCGTGGCAGAGGCCGCTAGCTCGTAGCGCTCCTCGCGCGTCAGCAGGCGGCCGAGCCGGTGCTGCAGCTCGCCGAAGCGACGGATGCAGTTCTCCATGATGATCACCGCGCCGTCGACGATGAGGCCGAAGTCCAACGCCCCCAGGCTCATCAGATTCCCCGAGACGCCGGCCTTCAGCATGCCGGTCGCGGTCATCAGCATCACCAGCGGGATGACTGCGGCGGTGATCAGCGCCGCGCGCAGGTTGCCGAGCAGCAGGAACAGCACGACGACGACCAGAAGCGCGCCTTCGGCGAGCGATTTCGACACCGTGCCGATGGTGCGGTTCACCAGCGCCGTGCGGTCGTAGACCGTCCGCAGGATCACGCCGTCCGGCAAGGTGCTGCGAACCGATTCGACACGCGCATCCACCGCCTGCGCGACCTCGCGACTGTTGGCGCCGACCAGCATGAACACCGTGCCCAGCACGACCTCCTCGCCGTTCTCGGTGGCGGCACCGGTGCGCAGCTCCTTGCCCTCTTGCACGGTCGCGACGTCGGAAACGCGGATGACCCGCGTGCCGCGCGTCGTGACCACCACCGCACCGATCGCCGAGGCATCGCCGAGCTGTCCAGGCACGCGCACCAGCACCTGCTCGCCGCGCTTCTCGATGTAGCCGGCGCCGACGTTGGCGTTGCTGCGCTCCAGCGCATCGACCAGGTCATCGAGACTGAGGTTGAGTGCGATCAGCCGGGTCAGATCGGGAGCGACCTGCACCTCCCGGGCATAGCCGCCGATCGTGTTGACCTCGACGACTCCCGGCACCGTGCGGAGCTGCGGCTTGACCACCCAGTCCTGCAGGGTGCGCAGGTCGGTCGGCGTCCACGGCTGTCCGTCCTGCCGCTTCGCCCCGGGCTCGGCTTCGACGGTGTACATGTAGATCTCGCCCAAGCCGGTGGAGATTGGCCCCATCGCGGGCTCGAGGCCGGTAGGCAGCTGGCCGCGCACCTGCTGCAGGCGTTCGGCGATTTGCTGTCGGGCCCAGTAGATGTCGGTGCCGTCCTGGAACACGACGGTCACCTGCGAAAGCCCATAGCGCGACAGCGAGCGCGTGTAGTCGAGCTTTGGAATGCCGGCAAGCGCCGTTTCCACTGGAAACGTCACGCGCTGCTCGGCCTCGAGTGGCGAGTAGCCCGGCGCTTCGGTGTTGACCTGCACCTGCACGTTGGTGATGTCCGGCACCGCGTCGATCGGTAGCCGGAGGAGATTGAAGGCGCCCCAGGCCCCGAGGGCGAGGACGAGCATCAGCACCAGCCAGCGGTGCCGGATGGTGTAGCGGATGAAGGACTCGATCATGGCGGCCTCAGTGCTCGTGCTCGGCGCCGGCCTTGGCGATGTCCGCCTTGACCAGGAAGCTCTGCTCGACGACCACCTCGTCGCCCGAGGACAGGCCGTTCTTCACCTCGACAAACGCGCCGTCGCGAACGCCGAGCGTGACCGGCGCTGCCGCGTAGGTGTCGCCTCGGCGGACGAACACGACGTCGCGACCCTCCATGCGCTGCAGCGCGCCGAGCGGGACGCGCAGCGCGGCCACGGTGGTGCCGATGCTGACCTCGGCCTGCACCGCCATGCCGGGGCGCCAGAGCCCGTCGGCGTTCGCCAGCACCGCCCGCCCGGTCAGGCTCTGGCTGTCGACATCGGCAGCCGGCAGCATCTGCGCGATCGAGGCCGTGGCGCGCGTTCCGTCGGCGATGCGCTCGACCTGCACCTCGGCGCCGATGCGCACCCGCTGGGCATCGCGACCGAACACATGCAGGTCGACCCACACTTCGGAAAGGTCCGCGACCTCGAACAGCGGTGCGTCGCCCGCGAGGCCGCCCACCTCGACGTCGCGGCGCATCACCACGCCGGCGATCGGCGTCGTGATGGCATACGACGAGAGACTGGCGTTGCTCTCGACTGTGGCCAGACGCTGTCCCGCGCTGACGCGATCGCCCACCTGCACGGCGACGGTGCGGACGGCACCGGGAAAGCGCGCCGACACGCGGGCTATGGCCCCCTGGCGCGCCTCGATAACGCCCGGCAGACGCACGGTCTGGTGGATCACGCCTGCGCCAACCGGCGCGACGACGATGCCTGAGCGCTCGGCGGTTTCGGCCGGGATGGTGGTCTGGTCGGCTGGGGCGTCGTCGTGGCCGTGCTCGTCGTCTTCTTCGGCTTGTGTCTCGTCATGGCCGTGGCTGTGTTGCTCCTCGCCTTGGGAGTCATGGGAGGCCTCGGCCTCGTCATGCGCGTGGCCATCGCCATGATCGTCGTCGGCTTGGTTTCCGCAGCCGGCCAGACCGGCGGCCAGGAGGAGGGAAAGCGCGGTGAACAGAAGGGTGTTGCGGTTCATTCGGTGTCTCCTTCGCGAGCGTCGCTTGCCGTCCAGGAATCGGCGGTGAGGCGCTGCAGTTCGATCAGGGCGCGCTGCGTGGCCACGCGGGCCTCCAGCAGCGCGAAGCGTGAGGTGGTGATGTCGGTTTGCACGGCGGCCCACTCGAGGTAGCTCAGGGCGCCGGCGCGGTAAGCGCGCTCGGACTGCGCAGCGGCGCGTTCGAGGCGCGGCAGCACCTCGGTGCGCAGGCGATCGGCCTGCAGTGCGCCGCTTTCCACCTGCGACCAGGCGTCGACGGCCACGGCTTCCAGCTGCAGCGCGGCGGACTCGCGTTGCATCCCCAAGGCCTCGCGCTCCGCGCGGGCGGCGGCGATGGCGGGCTCGGCGCGCTGCCGCGTGCCCAGCGGCAGGCTGAATCCGGCGACGAGGCCGGTGTCGCTACCGTCTTGCAGGCGACGCACGCCGACGCTCCAATCAGCATCCGGGCTCGCCTCGGTCTCAGCGAGCCGCAGCCGCGCTTCGCGGATGCGCGCTTCGTCGGCGAACGCCAACAGCTCCGGTGACTCGGCAATCCGCGCCGTGAGTTCCGCCAGCGTCGGCAACGCAGGCGGCGATTCCGGCACCGGGGTAACCTCCGGCACCGGGCCGTCGACCGGCGCGCCCCACAGAAGCGACAGCCGGCGCCACGCGGCAGCCTGCTGCGCGTCGAGTGTGGCGAGGCGGGCCTCGGCCTGCGCGATCCCGGCTTCGGCCGCAAGCGCAGACGCTTCGGGCGCAGCACCCGCGGCAAAGCGCTGTCGCGTGGCGTGGGCGATGCGCCGGCGCTGGGCGAGGTCTTCCGCCAGCAGCGGGCGCTGCGCCTGCAGTGCGGCGAGATCGACGTAGCGGCGCGTGGCTTCTGCGAGCAGGTCGAGCTGCGTGGCTGCGCGCTGGACGCTGAGCGCGTCGATGCGGGCCGCAGCCAGTGCCCGGCGCGCCTCGCGCTTGCCGCCGCGCTCCAGCACGCCAGCGAGACTCAGCGTCAGCTCGGCGGATCGGGTGCCCTGGAGAGGCCCCGAACCGAGCACGTTCTCCAGATCCACCTGGGCATCGAGTGCTGGGCGAAGGGCCGCCGCTCGCGCGTCGGCCTCAAGACCCTCGCGGCGGGGGACGAACAGACGAAGATCGGGATGGAACTGGACGACGCGTTCGTGCGCGTCTTCCAGCGTGAAGGGCTGGGCGGCCGCGCCCGTGGCGACGGCCAGCACCATCAGCCCGGCCGCGAGCGCGGCCAGACGATTAGACATGGGGAAACTCCGTTGATTCGTGGAATGGAACGCCGCGAAGCGCGGCCGATTCGACGGATCAGCGGATGGGCGGGCGGAACAGGCCTTGAAGCGCCGGGGTTGGCGCGAGGATCGACGCCACATCGGGAGGCAGCATCGGAGGCAGCGCGATCAGCTTCACGACGGGCGTCGGCAGTACGGCAATGACCACGCCGCAGTGGTGCCAGGCATGCGCCAACTCATGCGAGAGGCTGGCCAGCCCGGGCGGGTGCGGCGTGTCTTCATCGCAGCCAGGACGATCGGCGTCGGCGACCGCGGCAGACACCGCGACAGCTTCGTCATGGACCGGCGGATGACCGGTCGCGATCGCACCCAACATCGACGCCACGATCAGCAGCGCCGCCAGCGCCCAAATGAGGCTGGCTTTGAAGGCTCGTGCGCGAGGTCGGAGGCGGCTCATGAGTTCAGGATAACGAATCAACGCGACAACAGGTCGCGAAGGTCGGCGGGGATGGGCATCGGCTGGATGGCGCTGACGTTCGCTCCCCCGGTGTTGCCCTCCGGCACCCAGATCCGACTGAACAGCGCTGCCGCCATAATCCGCGTGGTCTGCCCGAGCATCTCCCGCGGCTGGCGTTGACGCCAAGCCCAGCCCCACATCCGCAGGTGGCTGCGCACATGGGCGAGCGTGTGACGCTGCGAAAGGATGTGGGCGCGTTCAAGGTGATGGAAGGCCTCGCCGGCCCGGCCGCCGGCTTCCGCCTGACGGGCGAGCGCGTACTCGGTCTCGATGGCTTGGTTGAGGCGTGGGCTCATGGTTTCTGCTCGGCGTGTCCGATGGCAGCCGTATGCCCATGCCCATCGTTCATGGGGGTGGGGATGCCGGTGGTCCACTCCCGCCACGCGGCGCGCAGGACGGTGAAGGAGGTCTGTAGGAACAGCGTGGCCACCAGCAGTCCGACCGCGAGATCAGGCCAGCGGGTTCCCGTCCACACGACCAGGCCCGCAGCCGCCAGCACACCGACGTTGTTCGCCAAGTCGTTGCGCGAGCACAGCCAGACGGAGCGGAGGTTCAGGTCCTCATTGCGGAAGCGCGTCAACAGGGCGAAGGCCGTCACGTTGACGGTGAGCGCGACCAGCGACATCACCGTCATGAGCCCGGCATTCGGTACCTCGCCGGAGATGGCCCGTCTGACCACTTCGATGATCACAAACAGCCCGAACGCGCCCTGGAGTGCACCCTTGAGCAGCGACGCGCCCGCACGCTGCCGGATCGAGCCGGCCATCACGACGAGGGTGAGTAGGTAGATGCCCGCGTCACCGAGAGCATCGAGCGAGTCCGCCATCAGCGCGCTGCTGTGCGCCCACAGGCCGACACTGAATTCGCCAACGAAGAGCATCGCATTGAGCCCCATGACCACCCACAGGACGCGGCGAAGGCCGCGTTCATTCGAGCTGGCGCAGGCGGTCGCGGTGTCGTGGCAGGAGCAGTCGGTCATGGTCTTGTCCTCCGAATGGGCGTACCGTAAACCCCGGAGTCGCTACAGGGTCAAGCCCATGAAGATCGGCGAGCTGGCTGCGGCCACGGACTGCCATTTCGAGACCATCCGCTACTACGAAAAGGTCGGTTTGCTCCCGAAACCGGAGCGAACGGCGTCGGGATACCGGGCGTACCGAAAGGGCGACATCGCCCGCGTCCGTTTCATCACTCGTGGCCGCGCTCTGGGGTTCAGCCTCGACGAGATCCGCAGCCTCCTGCGTCTGTCGGAAAGCCCGGATCTGGCCTGCGCCGAGGTCGACACCCTGGCGCGCCGCCACCTGGCCGAGGTGCGCGAGAAGCTCGCCCACCTTCTGCGGATGGAGGCCGAGCTGGTCGCCACAGTGGAACGGTGTCGCGGCGGGAAGCGGGCCACATGTGCTGTGTTGGAGAGCTTGGCGCATGAAGAAAATGCCTCCGATGCGCCCATATCGATCCACTCCGCGCTGCCTTGAGAAGCTCACATGGCCCTTAAACGCCTCGGCCATCAAGGGTCTTCCAAGACGAATGCCGGTTTTCGCTTGAGCTAACGAGGTACGCCGACGGGGCATCCCAACCGTATTTTCCTGGGTGGGAGGGCAGATCGCGGTCGACCAGGTTCGCCAGACTCGGTCATGGCCTCGAATGGGATCAGTCCAGCGGGTGCCACTTGACTGGATTTTCGTGGGTCAGCTGACGAAGGCGTTCATTGATCTCCTCCCCACGATCCTCGATCAGCAGATGCGCAACACTTTTCGTGTTGTCGTCGAACTGCAGGCGGTTGGTCCACTCGATGACCTCTTTCAGGTCCCAGCCAAGGACATGGAAGCAGACGATCAGCACGGGGTGCGCGTCCCGGCACAAGTACGCCAGGCGCTGGCGGCGACGCGTAAGTGCGTCCTGTGCGCGATCCACCGCGGCCAACTGAGCCTCGAGCCCTTCCACACTGGAATCCGCTTCGTCGTCCGCACCGCCGTCTTCGATACCATCATCAGCGTCCTCGGACGGCCAGTGAAGACGCGTCGCCCACGTGAGCGGTTTGCCCGGACACCCCTCCCGCCAGTTCACGCAGTCTCTGGGGTTCTCGAACATCCCCTCGTCCCGACCGAACAACCGCAGGTGCGACGCACTGGAAACATCTTCCACCGTTGGAAAATGGCGCGCAATCTGAGTAGCAGCCCGCCGATGTTCCATCGGCACCCGACGGTCTCCGTTGAGCGCAACGAGCAAGCCGCCCGCCCACAGCACCGCACGACTTCGTTCAAGGGGGATGGTCATTCAAGGGTCCAAGACGGTGTGTGGCGAAAACCGTGGAGTGTTCGCGCTCATCCGGCTAGTGCACGCTTTGGAGGCCGGATTGCCTCGCGTGCGATGTCCGCCGATAGGCCTTCGGAAACTGGCCATACGGATGATCAAGCGACGGACTGAGGGTGAGTACGTCGAGACTCACTTCGAGCCTTTCGCAACACTCTTTCAGGACCACGGTCGCCGCCCTTGCAGCGCGCTCGGCGTCGGCGTCAGAGACAAAGACGATAAGAACGAGATGACTGGTGCCATCCGAATCCGACTTGGCGTATCGGCCGACCGAGGCACTTTCGACCCCCGGAATGCTCTCGAACAAGCCGGGCAAGGGAGCGACAAGCCATGCGGGTGGTTGAGCCTCGGATTCTAGAGCTCGGCCCCGTTCCCCTTCGCCGTCGATCTTCCGCACTGGCGGCAGCACCTTGCCTTGGAGCAGCAAGGCGATCTCCTCGGGATAGAACAGGCAATAGCGCTGGTTCGGATTGAGGATCAGAGTGGCCCCGGCCGTGATCTTAAACAGCTTCCGGCCTGTGATGCCGATGATCCGGATCCTCGGACTCGAGGCCTCTTCTGCTTGGCGACGGTCGCTGAAGAAGGGCACCAGATAGGCGCCGGTTTGAGGGTGGGGAAACGACACAAGCCGAAGATTTCCAGGACGGTCGTTCAGTGGCGCGTGCACGTAAACCGTGGCGTCGAGCAAGGCCGCCATGAACGCCGGCTCGGCAGAGGCATCCTCCATCGAGCGTGCCATTAGCGCCTCCAAGGAGGACTTGCCGTCAGATCGCTTGGGATTCATCGGTCGACTTATTCGGATCGATGCCGTTGTCCCGTTCCTTGAGCTTCGGGGCGTACTTCTCGAGAAACATGGCCATATGGAAGCGACTGTGGCGCGCCTCGGTGGGGACGCCCACGCCGAGTTTTGTGGCCACCACGGTGGCGTAGCTCTGTTGGGCGGCGGTCGGCGGCTTGAGGTCCCAGTCCAAGCAGTCCTTCAGGAGATCCTCGAGCCGTCGCTCCAAAGCCCGGCGGTACGTGTCCCGTACCTCCCGGTCCCGAATCCGCTCCCACTGCATTGCTACCGCCGCCTCGAGTTGGGGCGATACGAACAGCTCGAGGCTGAGATCCACGCCCGCGTGGACGACGTAGATGGTCATGACAGAGCTCTGTCCAGGGTGCCGGGAAGCCATCCTAGCGCGCCGCTACACGTTTTTCATGTATCCGGTGGCGGGCTATAGCTTGGCCAGTCGTTCGGCGTCGGAGCGACTGCGTGGGAAAGAAGACGATCTATTCGGAGGCGTATCGTCACCTGGTTGACCGCTTACGGGAGCGGCGGGAGTCTTTAGGGCAAACCCAGACAGCGCTCGCAAAGGCGATCGGCTGGCCACAGCAGAAGCTGTCCGCCGTTGAAATCGGCTCCCGGCGGCTCGACGTTATGGAGTATTTCACCCTTACCACTGCGCTTGGCCTGTCGAGGCAAGCGGCCCTGAACCTCGTGCCTGAGGTGCCGCGGGGGCGGACCCGGAAGCCCGGAGCGACGCGCGGCCGGTGATCGAGCGACCCCCGCCTGAATTCCCTTGCGCTAGGCGCTGTCGTCGACGCTTGGGAGGACATCCAGCGTCGGGTCTCGCGTTCGTCGACTGAGGTCCAATCGATAGTCGCCGAAACGATTGATGTGCATAGTTCGGTAGGGCGACAAGCCACGCAGCAACTCTTCGTCGATCGTGTGGCCCTCGGCGCGAAGATCCCACAGCACCCGTGTCATGCCATCGAGTGTGTGGAGCATGACTAGGTTCGCCACGACGTGGCTGTACTTGACCAGCTTCTGCTGCTCGTAAGCGACGTTCTCGGCGATCACCCGGTCATTGCCGAAAAAGATCCACTTCACGAAGTTGTTGAACTGCTCGCTCTTGTTCGTCGCTGCACCGATCATCTTTCGAACGTCACCGTCATCGATGTACTTGAGCAGGAACAGCGTCCGCACCGCCTTACCCAACTCTTTGGTGGCGAAGTAAAGCTTGTTCTTGCGACTCTGCGTCCCGAGACGGCGAAGAATAGTGGACGCCGTGATTTTCCCGAGTTTGATCGACACCGCCACGCGCAGCATGTCATGCCAGTGGGAGCGGATCAGCGCCCAATCGATCGGGTCGCCAAATAGACTGCCGATTGCGCCATAAGTGATTTTCGTGTCTGGCTTGTACAGCTTGAGTTCGTGCAATCGGCGAATTCGCGGCATTAGCTCAATGCCCAATAGGTGGGACAGTCCGAAGACCGGCAGGTTCTGCGCATGCGTATCGCCGTGCAGGACGCTGGGCTGGATTGCCGAATCGTTTCCGAAGACGCCGTCGAGGATGTAATACCCCTCGTAGCTGCCGCAGGCATTGAAACGACTGAAAAGCGCGATGTATTTGTCGGAGACATGGTAGTAGCCGATCCCTCCGTAACCCCCGTAACGGATATGGTGCTCCGACAAGAGGTTCTGCTCGTACATCGACCACATGGTGCCGTCCGCCGAGGCGTGGGTGCCCGTGCCCCAATAGCTCGGGAGTTCGTAGCGATCGTAGGCATTGATGATGTGCATCGCGGCGCGGTGAAGAATGTCCTCGGACACATACTTCACGTTGATCCACGCCACGTTTCGACGCTTGGTGTCTTTCAATGACCGTTCGGTCTGCGACGCACCGAGATTGCAGCCGTAGCACAGGAGGGTCGCCACCACCCGACCCAGCAGATCGCTGATCTTCGGATCTGTTCCGGCCAAGGGCCTGAAGAACTTGGTCAGGTCCGTCCAGCGGACACTGTCGATGAGGACATCGATAATGCTGACGGGCTCCATCCGATCGGCGATCAGCTGATCGAGCTTCTTCAACGCATCGCTGGGCTCTTCGCGCCGGTGTCGCGTCAAGACCAGCCGATCATTCTCAAGACGTGCAGAGACGTTGCCTGGAAATCTCGCATCGACCTCCAGGCTCAGGGCCGTCAACTTCGACTTGAGTTCATCAATGAAGGCATCCGCATCGGTCAAGACGCCGGAGGTCTTCTCGTATTCTTCGATCTCGGCGCGGAAGTCTTCATCATTGACGAGCTGCTCCCGGTAGTCGTTGAACTTTTCGCCACCGGGAACGAAAAGGTCGCCGCTCTTGAGTTCGTCCTTGACTTGGCACATCACCGCGATCTCGAAGTACCGTCGATCAATTAGTGGCGGTTGTCCACGCCCCATCTTGTGGAACACGTGCTTCCGCCAGCGGGGCGTCAGCCAGTCGAGATCACGCTCCGAAGAGAGTCCGATCTGCTCGACGCTGAGCCTCATGGCCTTCTGGCGGCGAAGCCGGAGAACCGCTTCAATACAGCGCTCGATCGCGCGGTCGGCGCTCGTCGATCGCAGGCCCATGACCTGAAGGCAGTTCATCAGGATCGGGCGCGCCGAGCCGTATGGCTTCGGCATGAAAGGAATGTAGTCCTTTCCCGAGAAAGCGAGGTGCGCCTCGCACTCTGCCAGCAAAACCTCGGGATCGGCCATCAGGCTCGACGTAATGGCCTCCAGCGTTCCCTCCGCGGTCACGCCGCCCTGGTACGCATTGAGCACGTCGCGGAGCTGCAAGACCAGTCGATCCACGCTCTCCGCGTTGTCAAGCATGTGCTGGTTGAGCATGGCGAGTGCGGCGTTCTCAACCTTTTGCATCCGCTTCAAGTAAAGCTCGGCGGCATCGTCCATGGCCTTGTAGTACCGCCCACGAATGTAAATCACCGCGAGGCCGTACCGCTTCTCGGGGACGAGCTCCGCCATCTCCGGCGCATTCAGGGACTGGGCGTAGCTGAAGAAGTCTCGAAGCCTGGGAATGCTCGTCGCAACCGCAGGAAGTTCATCCGCAAGCGTACGAAGCCGCTCGATGTGCTGGAGATAGCTCCGGACCTCAACATCCGTCGGCTTCCGGGGGTCGCGCCGCAGCATTTGCCAGCCCGTTTCGGCCCCCACGGAAGGACGAACGAACAGCGCGTCGATCCGGGCCTTGATGGTATCAGGGAGCTCACCGGCAATTCGCCCCAAGATTCTGGCGTTGGCCCGGGTGTGTGCCGTCGTCGCCATGCGATCGACCGTCGAGAACGCCGGGAGCTCGATCCGGTGATGGACGAACTCCTCCAGCAGGGCGTTGATGATGTCCCTCGTGTGATGGCGGGCATCGGCGACACGATCGGCCGTGAGGGCTACCCATTCATCGTCCACCTTCGACCAAGCGGTGATGCCCAGTCGTTTGCGCACTAGCTCGATCTGCCTTTGTCGGACGCTGCTTTGGTCGAGTGAGGTCAAGTCACTGGCCTTGGGGCGTCGACCGAATCGAACGAACTTGGCGATGTGGGCCACGATGTCGGGGCGCACCTCTGCCAGCGTGGGGAAATACCCGAGTCGTTGCGCGATTTTGAGAAGAACCGCGAGCCCGAGTCGCGTCGTGGGCTCCCGCGCAGATTTGAAGACGAAATCCACCTCCTCGCGCGTGAGGGAGTACGTTTCTTCCAGTTCGCGGGGACTCAGGTCCGGCTTGATTCGTGGGTAGGCGGTTTCGTGGATCTGGGGCATCGGGGGGAGGATTCCTGTCGATCGCTATTCCCAACGGCGGGATCCGGAGCGCTCCCGCACGTCGGCGTCGAGGTGGAAATGATGGTTGCCGGCGAAGCGGTGGAGACCGTCGAGAAGTTCCGCGACCGTCTCTTCGAAAAGCTCGTCGTCGGGAAGCGAGAAATGGAATCGCTGCCCGTTGGCATCGACCTGCTGGGCCGCCAAGGGCGCGAGACAGCTGTCGATGAGAATCTTCCTTACCTTCGCATTGCCCGAGCGCGAAGCGCGCTGGTTGCTCAGGACCAGACGCACCTCGAGGTCGACCATCGGCACGCGCGGGGCTGGCAAGGCCGCCGGAACCGGCCGCGCGGTGGGCGATGGGCGGGACTCTTCCGCACGCTCAGAAAGTCCGGCCTCGATACGATGCTTGGCGAAGGGATCGGCGCCATCGAGGTAGCGCATCGCCGAGGACACGTCCTTCCAGCCGACGTACTCCATCAGCGACTTCAGGTCCCAGCCTTGGGCATTGGCCCATTGGGCGAAACCGCGACGGAGGGAGTGGCCGCTGTATTGCTCGGGGGATGCCAAGCCGGCCCGCGCGAAGATCTCGCGAAGCAAGCGGGGAATGCTGTTGGCATGCAAGCTGTTCGATCCGATCGCGCCATTAGCGTCAATGCTCCGAAACACCGGTCCGCTGCTGAGTTCGCTGATCGTCAACCAGTCAACCACGGCCTCGACGGGACACCACCTGGACAGCGCGGGAACGCGGAAAGTGACTCCCTCGGCCTGACGATCCCCCTTCGACTGTGGGAGGAAGCACGTCATGCCTTGGCCCTCGACCACCGTCAGGTTCTGGACCTCCAGGCGCAGAAGCTCATCGGTGCGGAACGCTCGCCAGAAGCCCACCAAGACCAGGGCACGATCGCGACGGTGACGCCGCTCGCCCGGCACATCGCCGTGCGAGCCGGCCCATCGGGCGGCCTCGTCCAGCCAGTCGGCCAGTTGGCCGAGCAACGACAGCTGCAGGGGGGCAGCCTGCCGGGGCGCGGCCGGATGAACCGTCTGGATGCCCTTGAGCACCTTTCGAACCACCGGCGCTTTGGTGGGATCGGGAAACCCGTGATCCCGGTGCCACGCCGACAACGCCGCGACGCGCTGCCTGAGCGTGCTGACGGCGAGGGAGGGGGCGAACCGAGCGAGGTACTTGGCGACTTGATCGGCGGTGGCGGGCAACAGCCCTTCGCCTTCCACCTCGAAATGCCGGATGGCCTTGGCATAGCTCGCTCGCGTGTTCTCGCGGGTGGCGGCGTCGAGGTAGCGATCCAGATCCGACATCGGCAGGGGGAGGAGGAGCGTGGGGGACGGGTGGGAAACGCTCGGGTCTACCGCGCTGGGGCCGCTAGGCTGACGCGCGGATGCGGTAGGACGAGGTTCTTCTTCTCGCCGTCGTCGAATTGAACCGCGACGTGTACCTGTTGTCTTCGGGAAGCGGACGCCACAGGCGCAACGGCCTGCACGGTACCCGTGCCGAACAGCGCATGGCTGATCCGAGGTCCGATGGCCACGGTGACCTTGGGGCCAGACTGTTCACGCTTGGGCATGGCGGTTCCTCGTAGTGGCCGGAGGGAATCCTGGTGCGCTCGCCACGGTGAAGCGCGCTCAGGCAAACGATTAGGCGGCGCGCGGCAACGGCTGCTGCATCTCGGCGACGTCGAGCGTGAAGTCCAGCGGGACCTGAACCGGAACGACGGGATCTCGCTTGTCGTTGTAAACATCGACATCGGTCTTGAGCTGGAGGCAGTCGCCGACGATCTGCTGACGCCGCTGTGCGAAGGATCGTACGAAGTGCTCATGGGGTGCGACCGGATCGTCCAAGTCGGCCCAGAGCGACAGCGTCTTGTTGCCCTTCTTGTGGGTCGCGGCGTGCTTGGCGCGGTACCTCCGACCATGGCGGTCGGTCCGATACTCTTCACGGAACACCTGCGAAATGTCGGCCGCGATCACGTCAATGATCGTTCTCGGGTTCGGCTTGTGCAGGCCGTTGTGGAACGCCCAAGCCGCTACTTCATGCGGGTCGAGCAGGCCATCGTGGCCGGTCTCCGCCTTGTACCGCTCGATGTAGTCCTTGACCTGATTGCTGTATGCGGACATCACGAGTTCTCCTTCAGTGCGTCTGGACCACACCCCAACCGTCGGTGCGGGCGGCGTTCGTCACGAATGCCCGCACCTTGGCCTGGTGCTTACGGAAAAGGTCATAGCGGGCGAGCTGCCGCTGCAGCTGGCCCACCACAAGCCCGGGATGGACGTTGATTCGCTGCGCAAACTGCAGGACGCGTTCTTCCTTGAAGAAGGGTGACACCCGTGCAATGAACCCACTCACTTCTGCCTGGTCGACACAGAACTGCGCCGCAGCGTCATTCGCCACCTTCTCCTCGTCATTGATCTGTGTGGACGAAGGGCTTTCGACCTCCTGATCGAGGATGTAGCCCTTGTCCCGGCCGTGACGCTGGAGCACGTGTTCCAGTTCGTGACGGAGCACGAACCAGAAGTTGTCGATGCGATCCAAGCGCAACGTCATGGCGACGACGGGCTGATCGTCCGCAAGCCAAAAACAGGCCCCGTCGATCTTCGTACCCGCGATCGGCTCCACAATCACCCAGCGGACACCGCATTCTTCGAGGATTCGAGCGACGTGGCGGGTTTCTTCCGGCGCGGTGCGCAGCGCCGAGAGTCGCAGCAGGGCATGGCGCAGCGCAGACTCGTCGTACGGGCGGGTGACGAGTTCACGCGCCACATGCCGGGCCCGGTAGAGCCACGCCAACTGGAGCATGGTCGGGCCCGTCTCTGCATCGGTCTTGCGGGCGGCGTGCGCGAAGGCGGGCTCGGCCCCGAGGTGGGGGATGCCGAAGAACTGGCAAAACTGCTGCTCGAGGACATCAATGCTGGTGCTGGCCGAGACCCAGCCGCGCTTGATCATCTCCCGAACCGGAAAGCGGTTGTACAGGTCGGCGCGCCGCTTGATCAGGTTGTCCGCCATCCGAACCTTGGAGAGCTGGTACTGGCTCTCGAGGTTCATCCACACCTCCGGGCCCGTGCCCAAGGACTCCCCAAGCTGGATCGCCGTTTCCGGCGTAATGGCCTTCTTGCCCGCAATGATCTCGTTGATCAGGCGAACAGGGCGGCCAATGATCTCGGCAAGCTCCGTCTGTGACCAGTTGCGGGCCTCCAGCTCCTCGCGGAGGAATTCGCCCGGTGGAAAGACTTCGGCGAACGTACTCATGACATGTCCCCAGGGGTGTTAGTGGTAATCGGCGATCTCAATGACAACGACCTGCTTGCCCTGATCGTCCTCAGCAATCCGGAGGATCAGCCGCCACTGCTTGTTCAGTCGCATCGATCGTTGACCGGCCCGGTCGCCCTTCAACTTTTCGTAGTGGAGCGACTTCATCTCGTAGAAGGGGCGCTCATCCAGTGCCGCCCGAATGAATTGAAGGCGCATGCGAAAGACCTTCACCAAAGCGGCGTCCAAGCCGTGGGTATAGGTTGGATCCTCCTCGAGGCGCCTCAACGCTGGATCCTCGAACCTGACTTCCATGCGCAGAAGGACTCAATAGCTGTCTTTTACACTTAGTGTAATAGATGGGTTGCGGATAAGCAACTCGCTTTCTAGATCGCCGTTCTCCAGGAGCCAGAGTCGGGACGCCTTGCGCCTTTCGTGCTGTTTCAGCCGGCGCAATCCGATGCCGCACGGGGCAAGGCGGGATAATCCAGAATTATCCCGCCTTCGATGCGGCCGCCAGAGGCATCTTGCAACTCCGAATGTTCCCATGTACAAACGTGGTACATACCACAGTACGCAATAGTAGGAGCGACCCCATGGCCCGACCTGGCGTCTACAAAACGGAAGTGGCGAAAGCGCGCGATCGCCTCGTTGCGGAAGGCAAGAACCCCTCCATCGACGCAGTCCGGGCCGCGCTGGGGAACACCGGTTCTCGGACGACGATCCATCGCTACCTGCGCGAGATCGAAGCCGAAGAGAGCGGCGCCATGCCGAACAAGGACCGGCCGGCGGTCAGTGACGTACTGCAGGACATGGTTGCGAAGCTCGCCGAGCGTCTGAACGCGGAAGCCGACGAGCGGATCGCCCAAATCCAGGAGGCTGCGGCAGCCACAATCCAGGAGCGGGACGCCCTGATCGAGGCCCGGAACAAAGAGATCCAGGTGCTCTCTGAAACCGTGCGGGGGCTCGAGCTGCGCCTTCGAAACGAGCAGGCCGGCCATGCCGAGTCTCAAGGAACACTTCAGGCCGCCCGGGTGGCCATCGCCCAGCTTGAGGAGCGCCTTTCGGGTGCGGCCACCCGGAGTGCGGAGCAGGAAGCCCGGATTGGGTCGCTGGAAGACAAGCACAGGCAGGCGAGGGAGGCGCTGGAACACTTCCGGACCTCCGCCAAGGAACAACGTGATCAGGAACACCGGCGCCACGAGCACCAAGTTCAGGGCCTGCAGGTGGAGATCCGCACCCTGCAAGACGGCCTCACGGCCAAGAACGCCGAACTCCTCCAACTGAATCGGGAAGGGGCGCGCCTGAGCGAACAGGTGACGTCACTGGGCAGCGAGGTGCGAGATCTGAAGTCGACCCTGCGGCAGCGGGACCAGAAGATCGCAGAGCTGGATGCCGTGACACGAGAAGTTCTCGACCTCCGTAAGCGGGTCGCAGTGGAAGCTGAAGCCCGCCAGCTGGCTGAAGAACGCGTCTCCGGCCTGCAAAAGGAGGTTCAAGCAGAGCGGGAGGCGCGGAATGCGGCAGAAACAGCTCGCGGAATCGCTGAAGCCCGTGCGGGTGCGGTGGAACTGTTTCTACAGAAGCTCGAGATCTTGCGAGCGCCGGAAACGGGGCAGCCTGGGGTAGCCGAAGCGGGCGAGAAGCCCTAAAAAATCCATCAGAAACGGAGCGTTACGCTGCTTGTGGGTGAAAAATGCACATATCCCTGCCAACCCTCATCCACCGCCTCGCTTGCCATCAATTCCGTTTTTCTGGAAATATGGAATCAATGAAAGCCGCCGCTGCCCTGGAAATCCTCGACGCCCTCGCGCATCCCACGCGGCTCGCGGCATTCCGCGCCCTGGTGGTGGCGGGCCAGGAAGGCCTGTCCGTGGGAGTCCTCCGCGCGGCGTTGCGCGTGCCGCCGGCAACGCTCACCGCCCATCTCAACGTCATGCGGGCGGCGAAACTGGTGCAGGACCGGCGCGAAGGACGGCACATCCTCGTCCGCGCCCATTTCGCCCGCATGGATGACCTCATCACCTACCTCACCGAGAACTGCTGCGCCGGCGCCGCGCCCTGCAGTGTCGGCTCCGTCTGTCCGCCTGCCAAAGGAACGTCCCGATGAAAAAGCGCGTGCTGTTCGTCTGCGTCGAGAACGCCAACCGTAGCCAGATGGCCGAGGCCTTCGCCCGAATGCACGGAGGCGACGCCGTCGAAGCGCTGAGCGCGGGCTCAAGGCCCTCCGGCGTGATCAATCCCAAAGCGGTGCGCTTCATGGCCGAACTGGGTTACGACCTCAGCCGGCACGATTCGAAGTCGCTCGACGAGATCAGCGGCGAGTTCGATGCCGTGATCACCATGGGCTGCGGCGACCACTGCCCCTGGGTCCCCGCCAAGCGTCGCGAGGACTGGGCCCTGCCCGACCCCAAGCACATGGACGATCCCGCCTACCGGGAGGTTCGGGATGACATCTCGGCGCGGGTGAAGGCGCTGCTGGATTCGCTGTGACACCGCTGTCCGCGCGGCTGCTGGCCGAGGGCATCGGAACGGCCTTGCTGCTCGCCTGCGTGGTGGGTTCCGGCGTGATGGGCGTGGCCTTGGCCGAGGGCAACGACGCGATCGCGCTGCTGGCGAATGCCGGCGCCACCGCGGGCTTCCTCTACGTTGCGATCAGCGTGCTCGGGCCGGTCTCCGGCGCCCATTTCAATCCCGTGGTGACCGCGGCGATGGCTGCGCGCGGCGACTTCGCTCCGCGTGAAGCGGCCGCCTACATCGCGATCCAACTCCTTGGCGCCGTGTTCGGAGTGGTCCTGGCCCATGCCATGTTCGACCTGCCCGTCCTGCAGCCCGGCACGACGATCCGCACCGGCCCCGCCCAGTGGCTCAGCGAGGGCGTCGCGACCTTCGGCCTGCTGCTCGCCATCCTGCTCGGCGTGCGGCATCGTCCGGCCGCCGTGCCCGGACTGGTGGCGGCCTACATCTTCGCGGCTTACTGGTTCACGTCGAGCACGTCCTTCGCGAATCCCGCCGTGACGCTCGCCCGCGGCCTGACCGACACCTTCGCGGGGATCCGGCTGCAGGACGTGACCGGGTTCGTGCTTGCGCAGGGCGGCGGCGCGATCGCGGCGCTGTGGGTGACGCGCGTCCTCGGCGACCGGACGCCGCCGGCGGCGTGAAGCGTCGACCGGGTCAAGGCAGCCGGGCGATGGCCTCGAAATCCAGGGGGCGATGGAAGTAGAAGCCCTGGAACTCCGGTGTCCCCAAGGCCGCGAGGCGGGCGAACTGGCCCGCCGTTTCGACCCCTTCGGCCACCACCTGCATATCGAGCGCACGGCAGAGGTCGACCACGCCGCCGACCAGGCGGGCGGCCCGGGCGTCTTCCGCAACGTCCTTCACGAAGCTGCGGTCGAGCTTCACCTTGTGGAAGGGCAGGTTCTGCAGATAGCTCAACGACGAATAACCCGTGCCGAAATCGTCGAGCGCCAGCGTGAAGCCCTCCCTGCGCAGCTGGGTCAGCAGGCGATGGGCTCCGTCGATGTCCTGGACCAGGCCACTCTCGGTCACTTCAAGCTCGAGATCGCCGGGCGTCGCGCCACCGGCCGCCAATTCGGAAAGCAGCATGTCGGCCAGCAGCGGGTCCTGGATCTGCTTGGCCGCGAGATTCACGCTGACGCGTGCGCGCCGGCCGGACTCGCGCAGCTGTACGGCGAGCACGACCGCCGCGCGGACGGCGGCGCGGCCGATCCGGTCGATCATCCCGTTCTCCTCGGCAAGCGGGATGAACTGCGCCGGACTGACCCAGCCCAGCTCCGGCGTATGCCAGCGCACGAGCACCTCATACCCGACGATACGGCGCCGGGTATCGACGCGCGGCTGGGCCACGAATCGGAAGGCATCATTCTCGCACGCACGCCTTAGCAGGCTGACCATCGCGAGCCGTTGCAGGCCGTGATCATCCATGCGTGGCTCGTAGGCCTCGATCCGCGCCCGTCCGCGGCGCTTGGCCTGGCGGAGTGCCGTTCCGGCGTTCAGCACGAGCGTTTCCGCCGACTCGCCATCCTCAGGGTAGACCGCGAGCCCGGCGCTCGCGGTGAGGGACAGGGTCGTGGAGGGGACTTCGATCGGCTCCGCGATCCGCCGAAGGAGCGCGCCCGCGAGCGCCATGGCCTGCTGGATGTCCTCCCCGGGCGGCCCCACGGCCAGCCACTCATCGCCGCCCCAGCGGCCCAGCAGCCAGCCTTCGGGCACGAGGCTCTGCGCCCGCATGGCGCAGGTGACGATCACGTCGTCGGCCTCTCGCGCCCCCAGGCCGTCGTTCACCGCCTTGAACTGGTCGATGTTGATCCACAGCACCGGCAAGGGACGATGGCCAGCTTCGCCGACCCTTGCGACAAGGACTTCCTGCATCGCCGCACGATTGAGGAGGCCGGTCAACACGTCGGTGCGCGAGGCCGTCGCGAGTTCGACCTCCAGGCGCTTTGCCTCGCTGAGGTCCTTGATGGAGACCACCCACTGCGACGTCCGCTCGCCGGTGCCCTGCAGCAAGGTCGCCGAGACGTCGACGGGCAAGCTGGCGGCGCCGGTCTCGAGGCGGCAGTCCGGAACCCAGAAGTGGCCGGCATCCATGGCCTCGCGACTGGCGGCCTCGAGGAGGGCCGGCACGAGGCTCGCCATCGGGATGCGCCGTGCCCGGTCGTGGCTCAAACCGGACAACGCATGGAAGGCGGCGTTCGACTCGAGGATCCGCCAGTCGACGTCGCACAGCACCAGAGCGTCGCGTGAATTCGCGAAGGCATGCCCGAGGACGCGAAGGGACTGGTCCTGTTCGCGCTGGCGCGTGATGTCCTTCGTCGTTCCGACCATGCGAAGCGCGTTACCCGCGTTGTCGCGCTCGATCACCCTGCCGCGGCTGCGCAGCCAGGATCGCCCGTCGCGCAGCCGGAACTGCATGTCGTATTCGGCCGTGCTGCCGGCGAGATGCAGGCGCCACGCCAGCACCACAGACTCCACGTCGGCAGGATGGATGGCGTCGAGCACGTCGATCAGGAGCATCGAGCTCTCCTCGGGTGGCGCATCGACGGCGGTGTAGCGCGTGCTCCTGACCAGGTCGGTTTCCGCGTCCCATTCCCAGATCGATTCACCACTGGCCCAGAGTGCGAGCTCGAGACGGCGCTGCGATCGCTCGGAGGCCTGTAGCGCTTCAAAAAGGGCAAGGCTCTTCCGTTCAAGGAGGCGCTCCGCCTCCTTTCGCGCCGCGCGCTCCCGCGCCAGGCGACGCGCGTGAAGGTCTGCCGCTGGGCTTGCGCCCTCAGGGGCGGGGGCGGACATGGAACACCGAAACGGCGCGACCCTCGAACGTTCCGTGTTCCCAATGCACCTGCAGCGGCTCACCGAAATGGCGGATCGCTCCCTTGATCAGGCCAAGGGCGAGGTCCTCCATGCCGCGAGGCGATTCGTAGGCGAGGCGAAGCTCGCCATCGCCCTGCGACACGACATGGAAACGCGGGAGGCGGGCTTCGGGGTAAAGCTTCCGCACCGCGACGTGGATGTCGCCATCGAGCTGGCAGAGGAGGTCGATCGTGCCGCGACGTCCGTCGATGAGCGACGCGTAGCCCTCGGTGAAGCGGCCGAAGAGGTGCTCTCCGAAGGCCTGGACCAAGGTCCCCGCGGACATGCCGGTCTGTTCGGCGAGCGCGCCCACCAGCGCGACGATCTCCTCGTGCGGGTAGTAGCCGACCGCGGTGTAGGCCCCCTGGTTGGCGGGTGCCGCCTTATCGATGATCCGCTCCAGGGTCTCCGGCGAGAAGCGCTCCTCGACCATCTCCATGAACTCGGTGAACACGATCCCCAGCATCGTCGCGCTCCTTCAGGAAAGCATGTCGGGGATGGCGATCCCCACGTCGGCCAGCCGGTCCCGAACCCATGCGTCGGCGGCCGCCAAGGCCCCATTGTCGCCGCCTGTCGCAGCCATCGCGATGGCCGCATCGCGTTCCGTGAGGTAGCTCGCAAGCGTGCCGTCCGCAGGTGCCGGTTCGTGAAACCGGTCACGCCGCCAAGCGTCCCACACCCGGCGCTGTCCTGCATCCAGCGTGTCGGGCCAGTTCCGTGCCTGGTAACGGAAGAGCAGGGCCTTGAGCCGGGGATCCCGCAGCTGGGACTCGAAGGCGGGCAGTCCCGCCGGATCGGCCGTACGGATCCGCGGGAACAGGCGTCGATCCGCATCGCCGACGAATCCGCCATAGAGGTCGCCGTCGGCGTCGGATTCGCCGAAATCACGCGACTCGGAGTAAAGCGAAACGCAGCGCGCGACGAACTGCGGATGCGCCGCCAGCCAAGCGGCGCGGTCGCCCGCGAGGGCAGCGTCGAGCCCCAGCGCACCGAGCTCCGCCGGCCGCACATGCGCCAGCGGCAGCAGCGCGGGGCAACGGTTGGTGTGGATCTCCTTGAGCGGCAGACGCTGCACGTCCTCGGCGAGCCGCGCCCGCGGCGTGTACAGGCGGGCCTTGAGGGTCTCGTCGTCGAGGTCGTGGAAGAGGGCGGGGTCGGTACCGAGATCGTAGGCGATCACCCGCGTCGCGATGAGCGGATGCAGGGCGATCGGGGCCACGAGGGCGGCATGGCGCTGCGCGGCGGGGAAACGACCGGAAACATGCAGCAGCGGGGTGTGGGCCACGAGATCGCAGAGGCCACGCACGGTCTTCTTGTCGCGCAGCTGCAACACGTAGTCCCAGAACCGGGGCTGGGCGTCCTTGAGCTTGCGGGCGAGGCCGATCAACGCGCGGACGTCGCTCAACGCCTCGTGGGCCATGCCGTCGCGCACCCCGTTGGCCGCCGCGAGGTCTTCCAGCTTGAAGCTGGCCTGCCCGTCGTCGCGCAGCGGCCAATTCAGGCCCTCGGGACGCAAGGCACGCGCGAGTCGAAGCACGTCGAGCAGGTCCCAGCGGCTGTTGCCATGGCGCCATTCGCGCTCGTAGGCGTCGTAGAAGTTCCTGTACAGCCCGAAGCGGATGAATTCATCGTCGAATCGCAGGCTGTTGTAGCCCACCGCGCAGGTCCCGGGCTCGGCCATCAGCTCATGGACGCGGGCGAAGAACTCGGCTTCGATGGTGCCTTCGGCCTTTGCTCGCTGCGGCGCGATACCCGTGATCACGGTCGCGACCGGGGAGGGAAGCAGGTCATCGGCCGGCTGGCAGAACAGCGACACCGGCGCATCGAGCTCGCGAAGGTCCTCATCGGTGCGGATCGCGGCGAACTGCGCGATGCGGGATCGTCTCGGATCGCGGCCGAACGTCTCGAGGTCGTACCAGAGGAAGCTCACGCAGCAAGCTCCAACCAGTCGGCCGGCAACGGTGCCAGCCCGCCGAGGATCCGCGCATCGAGGCCAGCCAGGTCGACGTCTGCCAGATCGTCGATGCCGCGGGTCGCGTCGATCAGGAGTTCGCGCTGCCAGCGCCCGCGCTCGAAGGCGACGGCGTACGGCGTACGGGTGAAGCTCACCATCGAGTAACGCGGCACGAAGCGGCCGGGATGACGCTCGGCCAGCTGCAGCTCCAGCGCCCGCTGGCGGCGCCATTCCGGGTTGTCCACGGAGTCGCGCATCTCCACGTAGTTCTCCAGTGCCATGGCCTGGATCGCTTCCGCGTTGGGGCGACGGTCCGCTTCGAAGGCGGCGAACGCGTCCCGGGTGTCCCCATGCTCCGCCATCAGGCGATCAAGCGCCGCGACGTCTTCGAAAGCGCAGTTCATGCCTTGGCCGTGGAAGGGCACCATGGCATGGGCTGCGTCGCCCAGCAGCACAGCACGCCCGTCGAAGTGCCAGCGCTTCAAGCGCAGCGTGGCCAAGCCGCTGGTGGGGTTGTCCGCCCAATCGGCGGCGAGGCCCGGCATCAGCGCCAAAGCGTCCGGGAACTCGCGCTCGAAGAACGCCCGCGCGGCGCCGGCGTCGGGCATCTGCTCGAAGTTCGGGGTGCCGTCGCGATGGGCCAGGAACAGCGTCGCCGTGAACGTGCCCTCGGTGTTGGGCAAGGCGATCAGCATGTAGCCGCCGCGGGGCCAGATATGCAGCGCGTCGCGGGCGATGCGGAAGCCACCATCCTCGAGCGGCGGGATCTCCAGTTCCTTGTAGCCGTGACCCAGCGGCTCGAAGTGCTCGTGCAGGTCGACGTGGCGCTGCATCGCCGCGCGCAGCGCGCTGCCCGCGCCGTCGGCCCCGATCAGGGCATCGAAGTCGATCCACCGCACGCTGCGATCGTGGTCGTTGACGAGCTCGGCGCGCCGCGCTGCGAAATCGACGTAATTGAGGCGCTGGTGGAAATGCAGCCGTGCGCCAGCCTGCTCCGCGGCGTCGAGCAGCAGCAGGTTGAGGTTGCCACGATGCACCGACCAGATGCACTCGCGATCGACGCGGCCATAAGGCTGGAAGTTCGTGTCGCCCTCGCGCGGATGCACCATGCGCCCGCGCATCGCCACGGCCTGGGCCAGCACGGCGTCGCCGAGGCCTGCCTCGCGCAACACCGCAAGACCGCGGGCTGCGAGCGCGAGGTTGATCGAGCGTCCGCCTTCGTAGCCGCGCAGTCGGGCGTCCGGCCGTCGCTCGAACACATCGACCCGGTGCCCGCGCCGCGCCAGCAGCGCGGCGAGCAAGGCTCCCGCCAGTCCGCCACCGATGATGGTGTAGGCGCGGCTCATGACGGACGCCATTCGCGCACGGCGCGCGCGAACGCGAGGACATCGGTGAAGCGGTTGTACAGCGGCGCCGGACTGATGCGGATCACATCGGGTTCGCGCCAATCGCCGAGCACGCCGTTTGCCGCAAGGTGCTCGAAGAGGGCGCGGCCCATGGCCCGGCCGCCGGCGACACGCAGCGACAGCTGGCAGCCGCGGCGCGAGGGATCCGCGGGCGTCAGGATCTCGATGCGTTCGCAGAGGTGCGTGTTCACCAGCGCCTCGAGGTAACCCGTCAGCGCCAGCGACTTCGCGCGCAGGGCCGGCATCGTGGCGGCGTCGAACAGTTCGAGCGAGGCCCGGATCGGTGCCATCGCGAGGATCGGCGGGTTGCTCATCTGCCAACCTTCCGCGCCTTCCGCAGGTTCGAATTGCGGCGCCATCAGGAAGCGCGTGTCGGCCCGATGCCCCCACCAGCCGGCCAGGCGTGGCAGCTCGGTGCGGCGGCCATGCCGCTCGTGGACGAACGCCCCGGCGACCGCGCCAGGGCCGCTGTTGAGGTACTTGTAGGTGCACCACGCGGCGAAGTCGGCATCGCTGTCGTGCAGCGCGAGCGGCAAGTTGCCGGCCGCGTGCGCCAGGTCGAAACCCACGGCGCAGCCCTGCGCCTTTGCGAGCGCCGTGATGGCGGCGAGATCGAAAGCCTGCCCGGTGCGGTACTGCACGCCCGGCCAGAGCACGAGTGCGACGCGCGACCCGTGCTCTGCCAACACGCGCTCGATGGCCGCCATGCTGATCAGGCCATTCGGCTCGTCGCCTTCGAGCTCGATCAGGTCGGTCGCCGGATCGAAGCCGTGGAAGCGGATCTGCGACTCCACCGCATGGCGATCGGACGGGAACGCCCCGGCTTCGATCAGGATGGCCGGCCGCTCGCGCGTGGGCCGGTAGAAGCTCGCCATCAGAAGGTGCAGGTTGACGGTGAGGGTGTTCATCACCACCACTTCCGAGGGCAGGGCGCCGACCACGCGTGCCATCGGCTCGCGGAGCGTGGCGTGGTAGTGCATCCACGGACGCTCCCCGCGGAAATGCCCTTCCACGGCGTTCGTTGCCCAGCTCGCCAGCTCCTCGGCAATGGCCGTGGCCGCGGCGCGCGGCTGCAGGCCCAGCGAGTTGCCGACGAAGTAGTGCAGGTCGCAGCCGTCGTGCTGCGGCACATGGAACGCGGCGCGGTGGTGCGCCAGGGGGTCGGCGGCGTCCTGGGCCAGGGCCCAGGCGTCGTGGTCGAGCGAAAGATCCATCAAAGTCCTCAAACGAATCGCGACGCCGGCAGGCCGAGCCAGCGCAGGGCCGTGCCGTGGAAGAGTCGGGCCTGTTCGGCCTCGGAAAGCCCCAGGGCCGTGATGCCCGAACCGGGCTCCTGCTCGCCAAGGGGGAAGGGGTAGTCGGTGCCCAGCATGACGGTGTCGGCACCGGCCACGTCGAGCAGGTAGCGCAGGGCCCGTGGGTCGTGCACGCAGGAGTCGAAGAACAATCGACCGAAGTACTCGCGCGGGTTGCGCGGGTTGTCGGTGGCGACGAGGTCGGGGCGCATGTGGAACCCGTGCTCGATGCGGCCGATGGTGTAGGGGAAGCTGCCGCCGCCGTGCGCGAGGCAGACCCGCAGGCGCGGATGCCGCTCGAGCACGCCGCCGAAGATCAGGGCGCAGGCGGCGCGGGACTGCTCGGCCGGCATGCCGACGAGCCACGGCATCCAGTACTTGGGCATCGATTCCGCGCCCATCATGTCCCAAGGGTGCACGAGGATGGCGGCACCGAGGTCCTCGGCGGCCTGCCAGAACTCGGTGAGCTCCGGTGCATCGAGGTTCCAGTCGTTGATGTGCGAGCCGATCTGCACGCCCTGCAGCTCGAGGCCATCCATGCAGCGCTCCAGCTCGCGCACGGCCAGGCTCGGCGACTGCAGCGGCACCACGCCGAGGCCGGCGTAATGGCGCGGATGCTCGCGGCAGGCCTCGGCGATGTGGTCGTTCAAGGCCGCATGCAGCTCCAGCGCCTGATGGCCTTTCGCCCAGTAGCTGAACATCACCGGCACCGTGCTGATCACCTGGACCTGCACGTCGAAGCGCGCGTAGTCGGCGATGCGGATCGCCGGGTCCCAGGTCTTGGGCCAGATCTCGCGGAAGAACTTGCCGTCCTTGTAGATGCGGCAGCGCCCGTCGTCGCCGTGGTGGATCACCGGAAAGCGGACATCCCCATACTTGGCCGCGAGGTCGGGCCAACGGTCGGGCAGGAAATGCGCATGGGTGTCGATCTTCAGCATGTCAGGCGCCGAGCCACGCCGCGAAGGCGAAATAGAGCGGGATGCCGATGGCGAGGTTGAAGGGGAAGGTGATGCCCAGCGCCGCGGTGATGCAGCGCCCGACGTTCGCCTCCGGCAGGGAGGCGCGCACCGAAGCCGGCGCGGCGATGTAGGACGCGCTGGCGGTCATCGTGCCGAACACGGCCGCCCCCGCGGGGGAGAGGCCCGCCCAGTGCCCGAGGGCCGTACCGATGATCCCGTGCAGCAACGGCAGGGAAACCCCGTAGACCGCCAACCGGAAGGCGCCGCGGCCGATGCCGCGAAGCTGCGCGGCGGCCACCATGCCCATGTCGAGCATGAAGAGCATCAGCGTTCCCTGGAAAAGCTGGCCGTACATCAGGTTCACCGCGTCGGTGCCGTGCTTGGTGGCGATCGCGCCGATGACCATGCCGCCGATCAGCAGCAGGGCGGTCTTGCCGACCAGCACCTCGCGCACCTGGTGCCATTGCAACCCGGCATCGCGCTTGGCCAGCGTCAGGCCGAGCAGGATGGCCGGGATCTCCAGTGCCACAACCAACGCCACCAGCACGCCTTCGGGGGCCTGGCCGCTGCGCTCGCCGAACTGCTGGGCGGCAATGAAGGTCACGGCCGATACGGAGCCGAAATGCGCGGCGATGGCCCCCGCTTCGAGCGGCCCGTCCTTCAACCACAGGCGCGCCATCGCGTAGGCCGACGCGCAGGTGACGATGCCGGCGACGATGGTGACGGCGAGCAGGATGGCGACGTCGCCGAAGGAGGTGCTGCGCAGGGCGACGCCGCCCTTCAGACCGATCGCCAGCAGCAGGAAGATCGACAGGTAGCTCTGGATCGCGGGCGGGATGGTGAGATCGCTGCGCAAGGCGCGGGCGATCAGGCCCAGCGCGAAGGCCAGCACCACCGGCGAGAGCAGGTTGCTAGCGAGGAGTTCCGGAGAAAGCATCACGTCGCCGCCTCGGCGTAGCGGGCCGGAGCAGGATTCACATGGCCACAATGCCCGCACGTGCGGTGGCCCACCGAACCGTAGTAGCGGTCGAAAACGGCGCCGAACTGCGTCTCGATGTTGTCGAGCACGAAGAACTCCTCATAGACGGGATGGTTGCAAGCCGCGCAGTACCAGCGCAGGCCGTCGCGTTCGCCCGCGGTGCGCTTGCGTTCGATAACGAGGCCGACCGAGCCCGGCTTGCGCTGCGGCGAATGCGGGACGCGCGGGGGCAAATAGAAGCACTCGCCGGCGCGGATCGGGATGTCACGCACCCGGCCGTCCTCTTGGACGCGCAGCACCATCTCGCCCTCGAGCTGCTGGAACCACTCCGGGCCGTCCTCGATGTGGAAATCGTCGCGCTCGTTCGGGCCGCCGACGATCATCACGATGTAGTCCCCGGCGACGATGCACTTGTTGCCCACCGGCGGCTTGAGCAGGTGGCGGTGCGCGTCGATCCAGGCGTTGAGGTTGAAGGCGTGGCCGATCATCGGGCTCTCGTCGTGGGGGATGGCATCATCGCCGCAGCGAGGCGACGCACTTCAGTTCGATGGCGATCGGCGTCGGCAGCGCGGTGATGCCCAGCGTGGTTCGGCACGGGGCGGTCTCGACGTCCGGGAAGTGCTCGGTCCAGACGGCATTGAAGGCGGCGAAATCCCGCGCCATGTCGGTGAGGTAGACGGTGACGTCGACCAGGTCCTCCCACCGTGCCCCGGAGGCCTCCAGCACGGCACGGACGTTGGCGAACACCGAGTGGCACTGGGCAACGATGTCGTAGGCCACCAACCGGCCGTCCGCGTCGACGACGTTGCCGGGCACGCCATTGGTGGCCGGGTCACGCGGCCCGATGCCGGAGAGGAACAGCAGGTCGTCGACACGCCGCGCATGCGGGTACCGGCCCACGGCCTTCGGCGCGCCGGCGGCATGGACGACCCCGGTCATCCGAGCACCTCGCGCCTCTGCAGACGCGCGATCGCGTCGGCATAGGTCGGTTCGAGCCCACCGCTGTCGCGCACGTCCATGCCCAGCTCGCGCACCCGCCCGTCGTGCAGGCTGTACACCCAGCCGTGCACCGAGAGGTTCTGCCCGCGGGCCCAGGCGTCCTGCACGACCGTGGTCAGGCAGACATTGCGGGTCTGCTCGATCACGTTCAACTCGCAGAGCCGCGCATGGCGAAGCGACTCGAGTTCGCACTGGGCGAGACTCCCCGCATGTTTGTCGGCGACGTCGCCGACATGCCGGATCCAGTTGTCGGCAAGGCCCACCCGCTGCCCCTTGAGGGCGGCATGGACGCCACCGCAACCGTAGTGGCCGACGACCAGGATGCAGCGCACCTTCAGCACGTCGACGGCGAACTGGACCACCGACAGGCAGTTCAGGTCGGTGTGGACAACGACGTTGGCGATGTTGCGATGGACGAACACTTCGCCGGGCAACAGGCCGCAGATCTGGTTCGCCGGCACGCGGGAATCGGAACAGCCGATCCACAGGTACTCCGGCGCCTGCTGGCGCGACAGGCGCTTGAAGAACTCCGGGTCCTCGGCCTTGACCCTGGCCGCCCACTCGCGATTGCTCTGGATCAGGTGGCCAGGCATACCGTCCTCGCTTCGGTGAAGAATCGCATCGCCTCCCAGCCCCCTTCGCGGCCGACCCCGGACTGGCGGTTGCCGCCGAAGGGCACGCGCAAGTCGCGCTGCATCCAGGTGTTGACCCACACCAGGCCGACGTCCAGCGCCGCCGCCACCCGATGGGCGCGGGCGAGGTCGTGGGTGAGCACGGTCGCGGACAATCCGTAGGGCGTGGCGTTCGCCATGGCCAGCGCTTCGGCCTCGTCCTCGAACGCATGCAGCGTGAGCACCGGACCAAAGATCTCCTCGGTGGCGCAGCGGCTGCCGATGCCCAAGCCCTCGACCACCACCGGCGCCTGCCACCAGCCGGCCGGATGGGCGCTGTCGAGCACGCGGCCCTGTGCGAGACGCGTTCCACCCTCGTCGTCGGCGAGCGCGAGGTAGCCACGCACCTTCGCCGCGTGCGCGGCGGAAGCCAGCGGGCCGATGCGCGCGCGCGCATCCGTCGGGGGGCCCGCCGTCCAGCCCGGCAACTCGGCCTGCAAGGCCTCGCGCCATTCGTCCAGCCGAGAACAGGGGACGAGCAGCCGCGAACCGCACAGGCAGATCTGCCCGGCGTTCTGGAACGCGGCCCGCGCCACCAGCCCGGCGGCCTCGCGCGGCTCCACGTCGTCGAACGCGATCGTCGCATTCTTGCCACCGAGCTCCAGCGAGACCTTCTTCAAATGCTCGCCGCCGATGGCGCCGATGCGCCGACCGACCGCTGTGCTGCCGGTGAAGCTGATCGCCTTGATCCCGGGATGCCGCACCAGCGTCTCGCCGACGACGGCGCCATGGCCATGCACCACGTTCAACACGCCACGCGGCAGGCCGATGCGGGTGGCGAGCTGGGCGAAGGCCGTGGCCGTGGCCGGCGTGACCTCGGAAGGTTTGGCGACCACGGTGCAGCCCGCCGCCAGGGCAGGCGCCAGCTTCCACGTGAAGAGGTAGAGCGGCAGGTTCCACGGGCTGATCGTCGCGACGACGCCGAGCGGCGGGCGCAGCACGATGTTCAGGCCGGCCTCGCCGTGCTGCGATTCGCTCCCGAAGGTGCGCGCCGCGGCGGCGAAGAAACGGAGGTTGGCGACTGCGCGGGGAATTTCGATCTTCCGGCACAGCGCGAGGGGCTTGCCGGTATCGCGCGACTCCAGCGCGACGAAGGTCTCGGCCTCGGCCTCCAGCGCGTCCGCTATGCGTTCGAGCCAGCGGGCACGCTCGGAAGGCTTCTGCGCGGCCCACGCCGGTGCGGCGCGCTGCGCTGCGGCAACGGCAGCCTCGGCATCCGCCGCCTCCGCCGCCGCCACGTCGGCCCAGGGGGTGCCCGTGCAGGGATCGAACACCGGCAACCACGCATCGCGCGCCGAGGCCAGGTCCTCGCCATCGATGTGCAGGGCGAAACGCGGGGTCATCCGCGAAGCGTAGCCGCTACGCGGGCCGTACGGACAGGTTCGGGCCCCTCAGGCCTGGCAGCGCGGGCACCAGTACAGCCGCCGGGTGCCGACCTCCTGCCGCTCGACCGTCGTGCCGCAGGCAATGCAGGGCTCGCCCTCGCGATCGAAGACCATGAAGCGGAAGCCGCCCTTGGCGCTGTAGGCCTTCCCGCGACGCCCGCGGGTGGCATAACTGAGGCGCGGAATGCGCAGGCAGGCGTCGGCAAGGCGTTTGCGCTCGTCGGTATCGAGATCCTTCGGGCGGCGCATCGGCAGCAGGCCGGCGTCGAACAGGATCTCCGAACGCAGGTAGTTGCCCAAACCACCGAGGAAGCCCTGGTCCAGCAGGATCGCCCCAAGCTGGCGCCCGGCGAAGGCCGGTTCAGCCAGTCGCTTGCGCACGACCGCCTCCGTCGTGGTGGCATCGAGCACGTCGGGACCGAGCTTCGAGAGAAAGGGGTGGGCCGCGACGCCGGCGTCATCGAGCAGGGCGATGTCCGACGCCGAGTAGAGAAGCAAGGCCTTGGCGTCGGACTCCAGCACCACACGCAGACTGCGGGAGGTCTCCGGACGCTCACCTGCCTCGGCCACGCGCCAGACCCCATAGAGCTGGTTGTGCGTGTACAGCGTCATGCCGTGGTCGAAGCGCGTGAGCAGGGCCTTTCCCCGCGGCGTGATCGACACGACGCGACGCCCCAGGAGGGACCGGGCATGCGTCGCGAGCGACGGCAGGTTCAATTCGGCATGGACGATGGGCGCGCCAACCATGGCCTGGGCCAGTTCGTCGGCGGCACGGCGGATTTCAGGACCTTCGGGCATGGCCCATCGTCGAGGCTCGGCGATGCAGGCGGCGTCGAGGGCGTGGGATCAACGCCCCACGGCTGACGGGCTGGACGTTCCGAGGGATGGTGGCACCGCCTGCACGTCGTGGTACTCGAAACCGATGTCACGGGGCCCGAGCCGCGCCACCCGGGCGCCGACGCCGGGACCGGGGCCGTTGCGGGTGAGGAAGTAAAGGGTCACCACGGCGCCGATATGCAGGTCGAATCCCGCCGGCCGAAGCAGCGCGCAGCCGCCTTCGGACAGGTCGAGCACGGCCGTGCGCCAGCCGCGGTCCGGACGAGCGACCAGCACTTCGGCAGCGAAGGGAAGGCGTTCGTTGTCGCGTCGGTTCTGCGCGTCCATGGCCTCGTCGTCGGCGGGCGCCATCACAGGGCCTTGGTACGGCCACCGTCGACCGCCAGGGTGGTGCCGGTAATGTAGCCCGCCGCCGGCGACGCGTAGAAGGCCACCGCCGCGGCCACTTCCGCCGGCGCCGCGAAGCGTCCGGCCGGCACCACCGACAGGAACTCCGCCTCGACTTCGGCCAGCGCGCGACCCGTCGCGCGTGCCCGCTCTTCGAGGATCTGGGCCAGCCGGGCGGTCTTCGTGAAGCCCGGGAGCACCGAGTTCACGGTGATGCCGTCCGCGGCCACTTCGCTGGCCAGCGTCTTGGCCCAGGCGGCGACCGCCGCACGCACGGTGTTCGACACGCCGAGGTGCGGGATGGGCTCGCGGACCGACGTCGAGATGATGTTGATGATCCGCCCGAAGCGCTGCGCGCGCATGCCGGGCAGCAGGTGCTGGGCGAGGCCATGGGCGGCGAGCAGCTGCTGTTGCACGGCATCGAGGAACTGCGTCGCCGTCGCGTTCGCGATCGCGCCCGGGGGCGGCCCCGCGGAATTGTTCACCAGCACCTCCACCGGTTCGTCGCCGAGGGCGGCGTGGACATGGCGCACCAGCGACTCCGGATGCGCGGCGTCGGCGACAATGACGCCGTGCCCGGAGCCGGGCAGGGTGGCCAGCGCGGCACGCAGGGTGCCCTCGGTACGAGCCAGAAGGCGAACGCGGGCGCCGGACGCAGCGAGGGCCTGCGCGGAGGCGAGCCCGATACCGGCCGAACCGCCGCAGACCAGCGCGAGGCGTCCATCCAGCGCGCTCACCGCTGGGGCACCTCGAGGGCCCGCATCATCTGCGGCACCAGGTCATCGTCGTGATCGCCTTCGGGCGGGATCAGGTCCTCCAGGAGGAGGCCCCAACCGGCCACATCGTCGTCGTCCAAACCGTCGAGTGCGCGGAACTCGGCGTCCATCAGCGCGGCACGGGCCGTGTCCTCGCTGTCGTACACCAGCACCTGCCCGTCGCAGTCGAGCACATCGGCGACGCCTGACTCGCGCAGCTGAAGCCGGGCCCAGACCAGCATGCGCGCCGGGCAGGCCACCCACCAGGCGGTCGCGACGACCGGGCTGCGTTCGCCGGCCTCGCCATCGACGTCGCTCTCGATTCCGCTATTCGTGCTCATGGGACTCTCCGATTCAGGGGTACTGCCGCAGCACGATCATCACCGTGGCGCAGAGGATGGCGAGGGCGGCGATCCAGCCGCTGAGGAACGCCCAGAACCCGAAGAAGGCCATGTCGCGGTCTGCATCGGCGACATACCCGCGCTTCATCAGCCAAGCGCTGTAGCCCCACTGGCCGTCTTCGGTGCCTTCGGCGAACGGCCAGCCGCGGTCGCGATGGTGCCGGTGAGCGAGCAGCCGGAAGCCGATGTGGGCCGGGCCTGCCGATCCGGCGAGGCCCAGCATCAGGAACAGGAGGAAGTCTTCCATGGCGGTGGAACCTACGCGGTGACCGGGGAGGGCATCGTGATCAGAACGTCGCGAGGCCCGGCGCGCGCGGGTAGGGGATGGCGTCGCGGATGTTCGACAGGCCGCAGGTGTAGACCACGAGACGCTCGAAGCCGAGGCCGAAGCCGGCATGCGGCACCGAGCCATAGCGACGGAAGTCGCGGTACCACTCGTAGTGGGCCGGATCGAGGCCGAACTGGCGCATGCGGGCGTCGAGGACGTCGAGGCGCTCCTCGCGCTGGCTGCCGCCGATGATCTCGCCGATGCCCGGGGCCAGAACGTCCATCGCCGCGACGGTTTTCCCATCGTCGTTGATGCGCATGTAGAAGGCCTTGATCTGCTCCGGGTAGTTCATCACCACGACCGGGCGGCCGACGTGGGTCTCGGTGAGCCAGCGCTCGTGCTCGGTCTGCAGGTCGAGGCCCCATTCCACCGGGAACTCGAACTTGTGCGGCGCCTTCTGCAACAGCTTCACGGCCTCGGTGTAGTCGATGCGCTCGAAGGGCTGGTCGATGAAGGCCTGCAGGCGGGTGATCGCGTCCTTCTGCACGCGCTCGGCGATGAACTGCATGTCATCCATGCGTTCCTCGAGCACGGCCTTGAACACGTACTTCAGGAACGCTTCCGCGAGGTTGGCGTCGTCGTTGAGGTCGGCGAAGGCGATCTCCGGCTCGACCATCCAGAACTCGGCGAGGTGGCGCGCCGTGTTCGAGTTCTCCGCGCGGAAGGTCGGGCCGAAGGTGTAGACCTTGCTGAGCGCGAGGCAGTAGCCCTCGACGTTGAGCTGGCCGGAGACCGTCAGGAAGGCCTCCTTGCCGAAGAAGTCGCGCGAGAAGTCGATGCTGCCGTCCGGCTTGCGCGGCAGGTTCATCATGTCGAGCGTCGAGATGCGGAACATCTGCCCGGCGCCTTCGGCGTCCGAGGTCGAGATGATCGGCGTGTTGACCCAGAAGAAACCGTCCTCGTGGAAGAAGCGGTGGATGGCCTGGGCGAGGCAGTGGCGGATGCGGGTGACGGCGCCGAACAGGTTGGTGCGCGGGCGAAGGTGGGCCACTTCGCGAAGGAACTCCAGCGAATGCGGCTTCGGCTGGATCGGGTAGGTCTCCGGATCATCGACCCAGCCCAGCACCTCGACGTGGGTGGCCTGGATCTCGAAGCTCTGGCCCTGGCCCTGCGAGGGCACCAGCGTGCCGGTGGCGACCACCGAACAACCGGCCGTCAGCTTGGCCACTTCCGAGGCGTAATTCGGCAGGTCACCGGTGCAAACCAGCTGGATCGGCGCGAAGCAGGAGCCGTCCGAGACGTTCACGAAGCTCAGTCCGGCCTTCGAGTCACGGCGGGTGCGGACCCAGCCTTTCACGGTGACGGTGCTGCCGGAGGCGGGCTGGCCGGCGAGGGCCTGCTGGATGCTGATGACGCTCATGCGATGGGCCTGGGTCGGGGACCCGCGAGAATACCGTGACACCGGCCTTCACGCAGCCTGCAGTGGCCTCTGGGAGCTGCGGCGCTACACTTCGGCGGGTCTCCGCCCATACAGCCCCTGCCGCCGCCCGCATGCCCGTTTCGCTCACCCCAGCCGCCGTCGATCGCGCCCGCCAATACATCGCCCAGCAGCCCGGCGGCGCTGGCCTGCGTTTCGGCGTGAGAAAGAACGGCTGCTCCGGCTTCGCCTACGTCGTCGACGTGGCCGCGGGCGCGGGCGAGGGCGACACCGTGGTCGAGGCCGGCGGCGTATCGGTGTTCATCGATGCCTTCAGCCTCCCGCACGTGGCCGGCACCGAGATCGATTTCGTGCGTCGCGGCTTGAACCAGGAGTTCGTGTTCCGCAATCCGCAGGCTACCGGCGAATGCGGCTGCGGCGAGAGCTTCACCACCCGCGACGACCTGCCGGCCTGAGCCCGGGCCGCAGACGCCGGCAGGAGCGGCTTCGTTCATACAGGTGCTTGATCGGCAAGGCGTTGCCCCCCATACTCGTGGGCTGCCTCCAGGCAGACCTTGCTCCACGGCAGCCGCCGGGGGCTGACCGGCCGCGAGGCCGCCATCCGAAAGGAACATCCCATGCGTCACTACGAGATCGTCTTCATGGTCCATCCGGACCAGAGCGAGCAGGTGCCGGCGATGATCGAGCGCTACAAGGCGTCGATCGAAGCCGCCGGCGGTGCCATCCACCGTCTGGAAGATTGGGGCCGCCGCCAGCTGGCCTACCCGATCAACAACCTCGTCAAGGCCCACTACGCGATGATGAACATCGAGTGCGGCCAGGCCACGCTGAACGAGCTGGTCGAGAGCTTCCGCTTCAACGACGCCGTCCTGCGCCACCTCGTCATCGCCCGCGATGAAGCGGTGACCGAGCAGTCGGCCATCCTGAAGAGCAAGGACGAGAAGAGCGAGCGCGGCGAACGCCGTCGCCGCGACGAGGACGGCGAAGGTACCGTCGAGAACGACAACGACAGCGTGGAGACCGCCTGATGAAGCCCAAGACCCCCCGCGGCAAGGGCCGCAGCGACGGTGGCTCGAAGTTCTTCCGCCGCCGCAAGTTCTGCAAGTTCACCGCCGAGGACGTGGTGGAGATCGACTACAAGGATCTCAACACGCTCCGTCAGTACCTGACCGAGACGGGCAAGATCGTCCCGGCCCGCATCACTGGCACCAAGTCGAAGTACCAGCGCCAGCTCGCCGCCGCCGTCATGCGCGCGCGCTTCCTGGCCCTGCTGCCTTACAGCGACAGCCACCGCAACTGATCGCGTGCGCCGCCCCCGCGGGGCGCCGCGTGATCCGTCCGAACGGACAGCACCCGCTGCGGGCCCAAGGGCCCGCTAACGTTTAAGGAATAGAAATGGAACTGATCCTCCTGCAGAAGGTCGTGAACCTCGGCGGCCTCGGCGACAAGGTCCGCGTCAAGCCGGGCTACGGCCGCAACTTCCTGATCCCGTACGGCAAGGCCGTGCCGGCGACGGAAGCCAACATCGCCGCGTTCGAAGCCAAGCGCGCCGAGTACGAAGCCAAGGCCAAGGCCCTGCTGTCGGGCGCCGAAGGCCGCAAGGCGCAGCTGGAAGGCGTCGAAGTGACGCTGGGCGCCAACGCGTCGCCGGAAGGCAAGCTGTACGGCTCGATCACCTCGCGCGACATCGCCGAGGCCCTGACGAAGGCTGGCCACCAGGTCGCCAAGTCGGAAGTCGTGCTGGCCGGCCCGATCCGCGCCGTCGGCGAGTACGACGTCATCGTGCACCTGCACGCCGACGTCGAAGTGACGGTCAAGGTCGTGGTCAAGGCCGAAGCCGCCTGATCGCCACGCGTCACGCGTCACCGGAACGGGCGCCTCGCGGCGCCCGTTTTCTTTTTCGGCGCGCACGCACCGCCGACCGGCCTCGTCGCACGGCGTGAGACGCCGGACGGCCACGATTCCCACCGCTTATCCACAGACTTGTCTGCAACGCCGTGGGCGCCATCGCGCCTACGCTGTGCGACCGCTGGGACGCCCCGAGTAGAACCCCCGAGATGGCTGCACGACTTCCGCCCCGAGCTTCGATCGATCCCCGCGTGGAGGCGCTGCGCGTGCCTCCGCACTCGATCGACGCCGAGCAGGCCGTGCTGGGCGGCCTGATGCTCGACCCGTATGCGCTCGAGAAGATCCTCGACCTGCTGTCCTACACCGACTTCTACCGCCGCGACCACCAGCTGATCTTCAAGGCGATCTCCGAGCTGTCGGAGAAGAGCAAGCCCTACGACGCGGTCACGCTGGGCGACTGGTTCGAAGCGCACTCGCTGGCCGACCAGGTCGGCGGCACGCCGTACCTCGTCGAGCTGGCGCAGACGACGCCGTCGGCCGCGAACATCCGCGCGTACGCCGAGATCGTGCGCGACAAGTCGGTGCTGCGCAGCCTGATCGAAGTGGGCACGCAGATCGCCGAGGACGGCTTCGCGCCGGGCAACCGCGAGACGCCGGATCTGCTGGCCGAAGCCGAGCAGCGCGTCTTCAAGATCGCCGACCAGAACCGCAGCGGCCGCAAGGACATGGTCTCCCTGAAGGAGGCGATGAAGGAGGCTTTCGAGATCCTCCAGGTCCGCTACGAGACGCAGGGCACGGTCACCGGCCTGCCCACCGGCTTCACCGACTTCGACGAGATGACCGCCGGCCTGCAGCCCTCCGACCTGATCGTGCTCGCCGCGCGCCCGGCCATGGGCAAGACCACGCTGGCGCTGAACATGGCCGAGTACGCCGCGCTGAAGTCGAAGAAGGCGGTGGTGATCTTCTCGATGGAAATGTCTGCCAGCCAGCTGGCCTTCCGTCTGATTTCCTCGATCGGCCGCATCAACGCCGGCCGGCTGAAGACCGGCCAGCTCGAAGACGAGGACTGGTCGCGCGTGACCATGGCGATGAAGATGCTGTCGGAATCGAAAATCTTCATCGACGACGAACCGGCGCTGTCGCCGGCCAAGCTGCTGTCGAAGGCCCGCCGCCTGAAGCGCGAGCACGACCTTGGCCTCGTGGTCGTCGACTACCTGCAGCTGATGCAGGTGCCGGGCAACAGCGAGAACCGCGCCACCGAGATCTCGGAGATCAGCCGTTCGCTGAAGGCGCTGGCCAAGGAGCTCAACCTGCCGGTGATCGCGCTCTCCCAGCTCAACCGCGGCCTCGAATCGCGCACCGACAAGCGCCCGGTGATGTCCGACCTGCGCGAGTCCGGCGCCATCGAGCAGGACGCCGACATCATCCTGTTCATCTACCGCGACGATTACTACAACAAGGACAGCAACGACAAAGGCCTGGCCGAGGTGCTGATCTCGAAGCACCGTAACGGCGCGACCGGCACCGTCAAGCTGAAGTTCTTCGGCGAGTACACGCGCTTCGACAACCTCGCCCGCGATTCCGTGGGCAGCTTCGAGTAAGGCGCTGCGGCGGACTCAACCGCCGACGTATTCGCGCGGGATGCGCTCGTTGAGGCCGGTCAGGATCTCGTAGGGGATGGTCCCGGCCCGCTCGGCCACGGCTTCGACGCGGAGATCCTCGCTGCATTGGGCACCGATCAGTACGACCTCGTCGTCGTTGTACGCCGTGCCCTCGGGCCCGAGATCCACCATGAACTGGTCCATGCACACGCGGCCCACGATCGGCTTGCGCAGGCCCCTCACGAGCACCTCGCCCTTCGAAGAGAGCGCCCGCGGCCAGCCGTCGCCGTAGCCGATCGGGATGGTGACGACACGCGTGTCGGTACCGGCCGCCCAGGTGGCGCCGTAGCTCACCGTGGCGCCGGCACGCACCACCTTGAAATAGACGACGCGCGAGGTCAGCGACAGCACCGGCGTCAATCCGATCGGATCGCGCGAGGCCGGGTCGGGCAGGGCGCCATAGAGCGCGATGCCGGGGCGCACCATGTCCAGCCAGGTTTCGGGGAAATGCAGAACGCCGCCGGAGTTCGCGAGGTGGCGGATCGGCATCGGTGCGCCGGATCGCGCGCAGGCGCGTTCGACGTGGGCGCAGGCCTCGGCGAAGCGGGCGACCTGCACGGCCGTCATGGGATGGTCGGGATCGTCGGCGCAGGCGAGGTGCGAGTACACGCCCTTGACCCGGCAGCCGCGCGAGGCGAACGCCGCATCGATCAGGCCCTGGCAGGAGTAGCTGTGGACGCCGACGCGCTCCATGCCGGTATCGATCTTCAGGTGGACGACGGCCTCGCGGCCGACGGCCGCCGCCGCGGCCTCGGCGAGGCGCAGCTTGTCGATCGACGAGACGGTGATCTCGAGGTCGTGGGCGAGGAACTCCTGCAGCTGCTTGCCGTACACCCCGCCCATCACGAGGATCGGCGCGCGCACGCCGGCCCGGCGCAGCGCGATCCCCTCTTCGACGAAGGCGACCCCCAATTGGTCGATGCCTTGGGCCTCGAGATGCCGCGCCACCGGTACGAGGCCGTGGCCGTAGGCATTGGCCTTGACGATGCCCATGACCGGCCTGCCGGTGTGGCGACGGAGGCCCCGGAGGTTGTGGGCGAGGGCATCGAGATCGACGCGGATGCGGGTCGGCCGCTGGCTGGCGAGGTCGCTCATGGCCGGATTGTACGGGGCGCATCTGGCCGCCCGAAGGCAGGGACGGGCACGTGCCGTGCACGCGGCGCTGGCCAGACTGCCCCGATGCCCGTCGCCCTCCGCCACCTCGTCGTCGTCCTCGGCGACCAGCTCAACCTTGATTCGGTGGCCTTCGACGGCTTCGACCCGGCGCGGGACGCGGTGTGGATGGCCGAGGTGCGCCACGAAGCCACGCAGGTGTGGTCGACGAAGCCGCGGATCGCCGTCTTTCTCGCCGCCATGCGGCACGCCCGCGACGCGCTGCTTGCCCGTGGATTCACCGTCCACTACCGGGCGATGGACGCGCACGAGGCGCCGACGCTGGAGGCGGCGCTGGCCGACGACCTCGCGCGGCTGCGTCCGCAAGCGGTGATCGCGGTGACGCCGGGGGAATGGCGGCTGGCGCAGTCTCTCCCGGCGACCTGCCGCGAGGCCGGCGTGCGCTGGATCGAGCGCGACGACACGCATTTCCTCGCCAGCCGCGAGGACTTCGCGCGCTGGGCCAAGGGCCGCAAGGAGTACCGGATGGAGTACTTCTACCGCGAGATGCGCCGGCAGCACGGCGTCCTGATGGACGGTGACGCGCCCGTCGGCGGCCAGTGGAACTTCGACCACGACAACCGCGAGGCCTTCGACGCGCGCGGGCCGGGCTTCCTCCCGGCGCCGATCCGCTTCGAGCCCGATGCGACCACGCGCGAGGTGATCGCTCTCGTCGAACGCCGCTTCGCTGCACACCCCGGCAGGCTCGCGACCTTCGACTGGCCGGTGACCCCCGAGGACGCCGAGGACGCGCTGCAGGACTTCGTCGCGAACCGCCTGCCGCTGTTCGGCCGCTACCAGGACGCGATGTGGACCGGCGAGCCGTGGCTGTACCACTCGCGCATCAGCGCCGCGCTGAACCTCAAGCTCCTCGACCCACGCCGGGTCATCGCGGCGGCCGTCGCGGCCTGGGAGGAGGGCGGGGCGCCACTGGCCGCGGTGGAGGGCTTCGTGCGGCAGGTGCTGGGCTGGCGCGAGTTCATCCGCGGCATGTACTGGCTGCGGATGCCGGCTTTCCTCGATGACAACGCGCTCGACGCCCATGAGCCCCTGCCGGCCCTGTACTGGACCGGCGAGACCGAGATGCGCTGCCTCGCCGAGGCCGTGGGGCAGACCCTCGAACACGGCTACGCGCACCACATCCACCGTCTGATGGTGACCGGCCTGTTCGCCCAGCTGGTCGGCGTCGAACCGAAGCGCGTGCACGAGTGGTACCTCGCCGTGTACGTCGACGCGGTCGAGTGGGTCGAACTGCCGAACGTGCTGGGCATGAGCCAGTACGCCGACGGCGGCAAGATGACCAGCAAGCCCTACGTCGCCAGCGGCAAGTACATCGAGCGCATGTCGAACTACTGCGCGCATTGCCCCTACGACCCGGCCAAGGCCACCGGCCCCAAGGCCTGCCCGTTCACCACGCTGTACTGGGACTTCCTCGACCGCCACCGCGAGCGCTTCGAGCGCCATCCCCGCACGGCGCTGCAGTGGAAGAACCTCGCCCGCAAGCCCGACGCCGAACTCGCCGCCATCCGCGACGCCGCCGCCGCGCTGCGGGCCCGCCTGCGCGCTGTCCCGAATCCTGAAACCGCATCCCAGACGGGCCGCGTGCCCGAGGAGACAAGCCCATGACCTCGACCTGCCTCATCACCGGCGGCTCCGGCGGCATCGCCCGCGCACTCGCGGCCACGCTGCGCGCGCAGGGCTGGCGCGTGGCCCGCGCCGGCCGCTCGTTCGACAAGCTCGCGCCTGATGACGGCGACACGCTCATCGAAGCGGACATCGCCACGGAAGCTGGCGCGGCGGAGGCCGTCGCCGACGCCACGGCCGCGTTCGGTGGGGTGCCCGGCGCGGTGGTCAACGCCGCCGGCGCCATCCTGCTGGCCAGCATCACCCGCACCAGCGAGGCGCAGTACCGCGACTGCCTCGCCGCCAACCTCGACACCGCGTTCTTCACCGCCAAGGCCTACGTGGCCGCGCTGCAGCAGGCGCAGAAGGACGGCGGCAGCGGGGCAGGGCGCCTGCTGATGTTCTCGTCCGTCGCCGCGGGCATCGGCGTCGGCAACCACGCGGCCATCGCGATGGCCAAGGGCGCGATCGAGGCGCTCGTGCGCTCGCTGGCCGCCGACCATTCGGCGATGGGCCTGCGCGTCAACGCCATCGCGCCGGGCCTGATGGCCACGCCGCTGACCGCCAAGCTCGTCGCCAACGAGGCGTCGAAGAAAGCGATCAGCGCGCAGTACCCGCTCGGTCGCCACGGCGAAGCCGAGGACGCCGCGGCGCTCGCGGCCTTCCTGCTCGGCCCGGGCGGCGACTGGATCAACGGCCAGGTCATCGCGCTCGACGGCGGCTTCACCGCGGTCCGTCCGATGGTCAAGGTGGCCGGATGAGCCGTGCCCTCGTCTGGTTCCGCCGCGACCTGCGGTTGGACGACCATCCCGCACTGCAGGCGGCGCTGAAAGCCGGGCACGCGCCGGTGCCGGTCTACATCCATGCGCCCGAGGAAGACGCGCCGTGGGCGCCGGGTGCGGCGTCGCACGTGTGGCTCGATCGCTCGCTGCGCGCCCTGCGCGACGCGCTGCGCGCGATCGGCAGCGACCTGATCATCCGCCGAGGCCCCAGCACGGCGACCCTGCTGGCCCTCGCCGAGGAGACCGGCGCCGAGGCCGTGTACTGGCATCGGCTCTATGAGCCAGCGAGCATCGCCCGCGACACCACCACGAAGGCCGCGCTGAAGGCGAAAGGCCTGCACGCCGAGAGCCTCAATGGGGCGCTGCTGGTCGAGCCGTGGGAGATCAAGACCGGGGGCGGCGAGCCCTACCGCGTGTTCACGCCGTTCTGGAAGAACGCGAAGCAGCGGCTGGACGACCTCGTGCCCGCTCCCGCGCCGACCACGCTGCCCGCGGTGCCGGCCTTACCCTCGCTCGACGTCGACGCCCTGCGCTTGCGCCCACCGGCCCGCGAGCGCGACTGGGACCTCGGTTTCTGGGCGCACTGGACGCCCGGCGAAGCCGGCGCGGGCGAACTGCTCGAGGCCTTCCTCGACGGCGCGGTGCACGGCTACAAGGAGCAGCGCAACTTCCCGGACCGGGTCGGCACGTCCAAGCTCTCGCCGCACCTGCACTTCGGCGAGATCTCGCCGCGGCGCATCGTGCAGGCCCTCCGCGACGCGCGGCTGCCGTCCAAGATCCAGCCCGACGTCGACCACTACCTCTCGGAGCTCGGCTGGCGCGAGTTCAGCCACCACCTGCTGTTCCACTTCCCGCACACCAGCGACGAGAACATGAACCCGCGCTTCCAGGAGTTCGCCTGGGCCGAGGTCGACCCCGTCCGCCTGGAGGCCTGGCAACGAGGCCGCACCGGCGTGCCGATCGTCGATGCCGGCATGCGCGAGCTCTACGCCACGGGGTGGATGCACAACCGCGTGCGCATGGTGGTGGCGAGCTTCCTGACCAAGAACCTGCGCTACCACTGGCTGCACGGGGCGCGCTGGTTCTGGGACACGCTGGTCGACGCCAGCCTCGCGAACAACACGCAGGGCTGGCAGTGGACGGCCGGCACCGGCGCCGACGCCGCGCCGTACTTCCGCATCTTCAGCCCCGCGTCACAGGCCGAGAAGTTCGACCCGAAGGGCGCCTACATCCAGCGCTGGGTGCCGGAGTTGGCGAAGCTCCCGGCCGCGGCCTTGGCCGAGCCCTGGACGCATGGCGACCTGCTGGCGCGCCTGGCCCCCGCCTACCCGCGGAAGCCCATCGTCGATCTCAAGCAGAGCCGGGCCGAGGCGCTCGCGGCCTATTCCGGCCCCAAGTCCTTGCCGGAGGACTGAACGGCGCGGCATCCTGCCGGGAACAGGGGAGGGGATGATGGCGACGCGGAAATCCACGCGGGGGAAGGCGTTCGGTGAGGCCGGCAGGGACCTCACGCGGGTGCAGCGCGACAAGGCGCCGGAGCCCGTGATCGACGGGGTGCCACCCCGCCGCCGTCGTCGCGAGCCGATGTCGCGGGTCGATACGGCATGGCTGCGCATGGAGCGCAGCACCAACCTGATGATGATCACCTCGGTGATGATGTTCGAGTCGCCGCTGGCGCTCGACCGCCTGAAGAAGACCATCAAGGACCGTTTCCTCGCCTATCCGCGTTTCCGCCAGAAGGTGGTCGAGACCGCGATGGGGCCGCACTGGGAAAACGACCCCGACTTCGACATCGACTGGCATGTGCGCTTGTCGGCACTTCCCGGGCGCGGCGGCAAGCGCGAGCTCGAGCGCTTCGTCAGCCACATGGCCTCGACGCCGCTCGACCAGACCAAGCCGCTCTGGCAATTCCACCTCGTCGAACGCTACGGCGGCGGTTCTGCCGTGGTCTGCCGCATCCACCATTGCTACGCCGACGGCATCGCCCTCGTGCAGGTGCTGCTCTCGATGACCGACGTCGAGGCGCAGCCGCAGAAGTCCGAGCCGCTCACCAAGCGCTGGCTCAAGAAGGAAGAGCACGCCAAGGTCGCGCAGCGCGTCGGTGCCATCGGCCGCTACGTGCAGATGGGCGAGAAGGTGCTCGAGAAGGGCATGGATTTCGCGCGCGACCCCTCGCTGGTCGGCGTGCTCGCGAACGAGGGCGTGGAACTCGCCAAGGAGCTCGCGTACGCGCTCGCCCTCGAGGACGATCCCGCCACCGTTCTGAAGATGCCGCTGGGCGTGAGCAAGCGATGTGCCTGGGCGGAACCGCTCGCACTGGCCGATGTGAAGGCCGTGGGGCGGGCCTTCCAGTGCACCGTCAACGACGTGCTTCTCGCCTCCGTGGCGGGGGCGCTGCGCAGCTACCTGGTCGAGCGCGGCGAGGTGCTCGACGGGCGCAACATCCGCGTGACCGTGCCGGTGAATCTGCGGCCCCTCGAACATGCCAAGCAGCTCGGGAACCACTTCGGCCTGGTCTTCCTCGAACTGCCCGTCGGCGAGCCGAACCCGGTGGCCCGCCTGCAGAAGGTCGCCGCGAACATGCGCCAGCTGCGCAAATCGCGGCAGGCGATCATGGCCTTCGGCCTGCTCGCCGCCTTGGGCATGGCGCCGGTACCGCTGCAGCGCGTCGCGCTGGAGCTGTTTTCGCGCAAGGCCACCGCCGTGGCGACGAACGTGCCCGGCCCGCAGAGCCCGCTTTACCTCGCCGGCAGCAAGATCAGGGACATGATGTTCTGGGTGCCGCAGACCGGCGGCATCGGCATCGGTGTCTCCATCCTCAGCTACAACGGCCGGGTGCATTTCGGCCTGATCGCGGACGCGAAGCTGATGCCCGACCCGGATTCGGTGATCCGCCGTTTCGAACCGGAGTTCGAAAAGCTGGTCTACCTCGCGCTGATGGCGGGATGGGATCACGGCTTCGGCCCCGAAGACGCCGAGGCGCTGATGCCCTTGGTCGACGAGTCCATCTGATGGCCGGATTCTGCCCGCTCCCCGGACAAGGCCTGCAGGTCGCTCCCGACGAGGTTCCTGCGCCCGCGATCGCCATTGCCAGGGAGGAAGACATCGGCGTGGCCGTGTTGGCCGGCGGCTGTTTCTGGTGCACCGAAGCCGTGTTCGCCGCGCTCGATGGCGTCCTCAGCGTCCTTCCGGGCTACATCGGTGGCGAGGCGGCCACGGCGAACTACGATGCCGTGTGCAGCGGTCGCAGCGGCCACGCCGAGGCCATCCGCATCAGTTACAACCCCGCGAGGATCGGATTCGGCAACCTGCTGCGGGTGTTCTTCACGGTGGCGCACGACCCGACGCAGCGCGACCGGCAAGGCCACGACGTGGGCACGCAGTACCGCTCGACGATCTTCCCGTTGGACGCCCGGCAACACGACGTGGCCTCGGCCTACATCACGCAGCTCGACGCGGCCGGGGTCTTCGCCGGGCCCATCGCGACGACGCTGGAACCGCATGCGGCGTTCTATCCCGCGGAGGCGTACCATCACCGTTACGTCGAGCGGAACCCCGGCCAGCCCTATGTCGCCGCGGTGGCGCTGCCGAAGCTCGACAAGCTCCACGACCATTTCGGGACATGGACCCGGCAACGGCCGGATTGATCGCTTCTCCTGGAGACCGCGGGATGACGCTCCAGAACCAAGGCTCTTCGGCCATTTCGCTCCACGGCCCCAGCTTCCCGGTCTCCGCATCGAGCATCCTTGGCGCAGCGCATGCCGCCATCGTCGTGCAGGGACCGAACGGACAGATCGTCCATTGCAATGCGGACGCCGAGCGGGTGCTCGGCCTGAGCCGCGAGCAGATGCTGGGGCGCGATTCACTCGACCCGCGTTGGGCGGCGATCGACCCGGACGGCCGACCGCTTCCCGGAGATCGCCACCCGGGTCCGATGGCCCTCGCCACCGGGCAGCCGCAGCTCGGCATCACCATGGGGATCCGCCTTCCCAACGGCAAGCGCCGCTGGTTGCTGGTCGATTCCGACGTGTTCGATGCCGAAGGCATCGGCACCTGCGCCGTGTCCTCCTTCATGGACATCACCGAACGCCGGCGGCTCGAGGCCTGGCAGTCGCTGACGCTCGACCTGTTCGAGGAGATGGGACGACGGGCGCCGCTGGAAAGCCTGTTGCTCCGCCTCGTGGGGTTCGTCGAAACCCAGCTCGGGGGCGCGCGCTGCTCGATGCAGCTGCTCTCCGACGACCGACGACGAATGCAGACGAGCCTGTCTCCATCGCTGCCCCGCGCCTACCTCGCGGCACTCGAAGGCCTCGAGATCTCCCCGACGGTGGGCTCGTGCGGCGCCGCCGCGTCGTTGGGCCATACGGTCATCGTTCCGGACGTCTTCAACCACCCGAACTGGGCGCCCTACCTCCCGCTTGCGGAGATTCACGGCTTCCGCGCTTGCTGGTCGGAACCCGTGTTCGACGATTCCGGCGTGCCGATGGGCACCTTCGCGGTCTACTACGACGAGGTGCGGGAGCCGGAGCCGGACGACCTCTCGCTGCTGCGCCAATCGGGCAGCCTCGCGGCCCTCGTGATCCAGCGTGCAGCCGCCCACGAGGACCTGATGCTCGCCGCCGCGCTGTTCGAACAGGGCACCGAATCGGTGGTGGTGACCGACGCGGAACACCGGATCGTTCGCGTCAACCGCTCCTTCGAGCGTCTCACCGGTTACACGCTCTCGGAGGCGCTCGGCCGGCGCCCGGCCGAATGGCACGCCGGTTCGCCGCTCGCCACGCAGGGCCGCAGCATCGAAGAGGATGCCGAGGCGGGAGGCCACTGGCAGGGCGAGCTGATGCTGCGCTGCAAGAACGGGGAAATCGTCCCGGTCTGGCTGTCGGTCGTGCCACTGCGCTGTCGGCAGGGGCACATCACGCACTACCTGCGCACCGCCATCGACTTGCGCGAAACCAAGGCGCAAGCCGAACGGATCCGGCAATTGGCTTTCTACGATCCGCTGACCCACCTGCCCAACCGGGCCCTCGTCACCGATCGTTTGAGGCAGGCGCTCGTGAGCGCGGAGCGACGCCGGCAGCCCCTTGCGGTTTTGTTCATCGACCTCAACCGCTTCAAGGAGGTGAACGACACGCTTGGCCACGCCGTCGGGGACGAGGTGCTCGCGGCCGTCTCCCGACGTTTCGCCGACGCCGTTCGCCGTGACGATTCGCTGGGACGCCTCGGCGGCGACGAGTTCATCGTGATCGCGGACGGCGCCGGAGAGCCGGAAGCCTCGCTGTGCGCCGAACGGCTCATGGAGGCGCTCTCCGAGCCGGTCGTCGTGCAGGGCCAGCCCTTCGCCCTCGGCGCCAGCATCGGCATCGCGCTATACCCCGCCGACGGTCGCCAGCCCGAGGAGTTGATGAAGCACGCCGACATCGCGATGTACCGGGCGAAGAGCGCGGGCGGCGGCTTCCGCCTCTACCAGCCGGAAATGAGCAGCGGCCTCGGCGAACGCGTGGCCCTGGCGCGTGACCTTCGCTACGCATTGATGCGCGGCGAAGCCTTGAGCCTGCACTTCCAACCCCAGTTCGCGCTGGAGGACGGGGCGCTTAGCGGGGCGGAGGCGCTCATCCGGTGGAACCATCCGTCGCTTGGCCCGATTTCACCGGCCGCGTTCATCCCCCTGGCGGAAGAGCGCTCGATGATGCTGGACGTTGGCGACTGGGTGCTTGACGCCGCTTGCCGGCAACTGGCCACTTGGAAAGCCGAGGGCAGGGCGCTCCCCGGACGCCTCGCGATCAATGTGTCGGCGCAGCAACTCGACGCCGCGGACGCCGCGTCGCGCGTCCGACGCGTCCTTGCCACCCATGGGATCGACAGCGCGGAGATCGAGATGGAACTCACGGAAAGCGCCCTGATGCGCAACATCGACCACGCGTTGGCGGTGATGCGCGAGCTGCGCGACGACGGCATCGCGCTTGCCATCGACGATTTCGGGACGGGATATTCATCGCTGGCCTATCTAAAACGTTTCCCGGTGGAACGGCTGAAGATCGACATGAGTTTCGTGCGGGACATGCTCTCCGACCCCAACGACTACGCCATCGTCGGCAGCATCATCGGCATGGCGCGCCCCCTGCGGCTGTCCACGGTGGCCGAGGGCGTCGAGCATCCCGGGCAAGCCGAGGCCCTGCGCGAGCTCGGCTGCACGCATGCGCAGGGCTACCTGTTCGGACGACCGGTGCCAGCCGCAGAATTCACCCACCGCTGGTTGTCGCCGGCGACCGGGACACGCACGCCATGAAACTCTTCCACAGCCCTGCGAGCTGCTCGCTTTCGCCCGCCATCGCGCTATTCGAAGCCGGACTGCCGGCCGATCTCGTCAAAGTCGACCTGCGCAAGAAGACGACCGAGCACGGCACCGACTACCGTGCCATCAACCCGCTGGGCTACGTGCCCGCCCTGCAGCTCGACGACGGGGAGATCCTCCTCGAGGGTCCGGCGATCGTCCAGTACATCGCGGACCTCGCACCGGGCAGCGGCCTCGCACCGGCCAACGGCACCCGCGAGCGCTATCAGCTTCAGTCGGCGCTGGCCTTCATCAACAGCGAACTGCACAAGGGCATCGGCGTGCTGTTCGCGCCAGGTCTGTCCGACGACGAAAAAGCGGGCATGACGAAGCGCGCCCGCTTCCGCATCGACCAGCACGAAGCCCGGTGGGGCGAGCGCACCTGGTATCTCGGCGACGCGTTCACTGTCGCCGATGGCTACCAGTTCGTGGTGCTCAACTGGCTGCAGTTCGTGGGCATGGATCTCGCCGACTGGCCGAGGCTCGCCGCGCACAGCGCCCGCGTCCGTGCCCGCCCCGCCGTGCAGGCAGCCATGGCGGCGGTGGGGCTCGACTGAGGCGCGACGCGTTTTCCCCACAACCTGTGGATAGCCGTCTGGACAGTTCCGGGAATGCGGCCGGAGCGGCCGGCGTGGCAAGGGTGTCAAGCGGTCTGCTGGTTTTTTGACCACCCGAGGATCGCGCCCCGCGGCTTTTCCACACGCATTGTGGATAAAGGTCTGGACAGGCTCTGGAGCACGCGTGGCGCGGCCTTGCAACGTGGGCTTGTCAAGGCAGATTGCTCAAAATTTGACCATCAAGCGCCGCCGATTTGACCGCCGATGGGGGAAGCCCGTATTCTTCGCATCCCGATTTCCGGGCGGTTAGCTCAGCGGTAGAGCACTGCTTTCACACGGCAGGGGTCACAGGTTCGAAACCTGTACCGCCCACCAGAACAAGGCGCCCCCGGGCGCCTTTTCTTTTGCCCGGCGACTTCGCGACGATGGGACGGAGGGAGTGGAGCAGGGTGGTCCCGATCGAATTCGCCGCTCGATTCTTCGATCTTGACGCTGTCGTCGTCGACGAGGCGCTGCTGTCGGCCGAGGAGCGCGTGCGCGTCGCACGCAAGGCCACGCCGATCCTGCGCCAGCGCCAAGCGGCATCCTTCCAATGCGTTCGCCTCACGTTGGGCGAGGCGCTGGGGGCCGATCCGTCGACGTTGGCCTTCCGCGCGGATGCCCAGGGCAAGCCGATGCTGATCGACACCCGGCTGCACTTCAACATGAGCCATAGCGCGGGGGTTGGCTTTCTGGCTTGGGGGCAGCGCCCGCTGGGTGCCGATGTCGAAGCGCTGATCGCCCGCCCCACCGACCGTCTCGCGGGGGAGATCCTCGCGCCATCCGAGTTCGAGGCGTGGCGAGCCCTGGCCCCACCGTCGCGCCAAGTAGCGCTGACGCGGGCCTGGACACGGAAAGAAGCCACGCTGAAGGCGATCGGGACCGGCCTGCGGATCGCGCCGCGAACCGTCCTCGTGGGCAACGTCTGGACCACGCCCGACACGCCGACGGCGGCGACGGCCCAGCGATGGATCGCCGAGCATGGCGGGCGGCGCTGGCGCGGCTTCGAAGGCTTCGAGGGTGCTCCCGACGGCTATCGCGCCGCCGTCTGCATCGAGGCCGACGGTGTCTGAACAGGAGTGGTGGTTCGTCTACGTCCTTCGATGCCGGGGGGATCGCCTCTACTGCGGAATCGCCAAGGATGTCGAGGCGCGATACGCCGAGCACCGGGCGGGGAAGGGGGCCAAGTTCACGCGCGCATTTCCGCCGGAAACCATCCTGGCCGCGATCCGGATTGCCGGCAAACCGCAAGCGCTGCGCGAAGAGCGGGCGTTCAAGGCCTTGGGGCGTCCTCGGAAACTGCAACGGCTCGTCGAATGGTCGATCCCTGCAAAGGCCGGTCAATCCGCGACGCATCGCACGCCGGCCTCGACGACGACGGAGCACGATTGACGAATGCTCCCGCCGGTCTTCGGTCCCTCGCTCGGACCCGCGCTGCCCATCGCCCCCATTCGACCGACGCCAATCGGCACGCCGGAGGCGCTCGCGACCCCCGAGCCCGCGCCCCGGCCCCTGCCGCCGGACCGGTCGCCCGGAATCGACGAGGTCGGCGCGATGCTGGCAGCGATGGTGAAGCAGCTCGACCCTTCGCGGACGACGGCTGCGAACGCCGCGAAGATCTACAGCGCGGTGTCCCGGCTTCCGCCGGCCTGAGCGGATGGCGATCGGTGACGCCATGCCCCACATGCCGCCGCTGAAGTATCTCGTTGGCTACCCCGACAACCTGCAGCAGCGGGTCCGAATGCTGATCGATCAAGGCCGCCTCGGCCCCATGCTGGCGCAGCGGTATCCGGATCGGCACGCCGTTCGAAGCGACGGGCAGCTATACGAGTATGTCCAAGGGCTGAAGGACCGGCACCTTCGCCAGTCGCCGCCCTTGGGCAAGGTCGTCTACGACGGCGGCCTGCACGTGCTGAAGCACGCCCTCGGTACGCACACGATCCGTTCGAGGGTGCAGGGAAGGCGATTGAAGGTGGGGCGTGAAATCCGGATCGCCGCCTTGTTCAAGGAGGTTGCGCCGGAGTTCCTGCAGATGATCGCTGTGCACGAGCTGGCGCACCTCCGGGAGGGGGAGCACAACAAGGCCTTCTACCAGCTCTGCACGCACATGGCGCCGGAGTACCACCAATGGGAGCTGGATCTTCGGCTGTACCTGACGCTTCAGGACGTCGCGGCTTGAGAAACCTCAGGCCGGCGGCGCTGTTGCAACGGGGTGGAGGCTAGGCGCCGCGGGACAATGGTTCGCATAATGAATATTATGTAATTTCGTACAGGGGCGATGCCTAGAGCCCCGCAAGGATCCGCCGCACGTGCTCGGTCACGTCCGGATGGCCCAAAAGCCTCAGGTGCCCAACGTCGTCGAACACCCGTCGGCTGCGGACCGGCAACTCAGACGGAGATACGGATCGCGCCAAAGCGCTGGCGACCGGGACCAGCCCGTCCCCCCAGTGCTCGTGCGCGGCCCGAGGACCACGCCGTGTCTGGCACCCGGCCACGAGATGCAAATGCACGCCGTCAAGCGACGATGGCCATGACGGCACGGCGGCGTCCCCGAGTTGGCGAATCGCGATGCTGCGAAGGCGGCCCAGCATCGCCCAAGGCGCGGAGAACCGGTTGAGCGCAAGCAGCGTCTCGATCGATGCGCCAAGCCGCTCCAGGGGAGCCCCCTCGTGCGGCGTCCCCAGGCAAACCACATGCCCGAGGCGTTGCGGCCAGCGGTGCCCATGCTCGACACCCGCGGCGATGGCGCTACGAACGACCAGCCCCCCCAGGCTGTGGGCGACCAGATGCAGGGGCCGGTCTGTACTGGCGGGCCGTAACTCGCGACGCTCCAGGATCTTTGCCAGACGGCGACCGTTCTCTTCGATCGGCCGGCCGGAGTTGTATCGCGCGTAAAGCGGTCGTAGCTCGTGGGCCATCGAGAGTGCGCGACCGAGATCGACCGCGTCCGCCGCTTCGTCCTGCCAATGGCGATCGTGCATGCACAGGCCATGGACGAAGACCACGTCACCCGCTGCGGCCGTTCGACGCGCCACGCGCGACGAACGGTGCGGATGAAGGCGCATGGGCAGCACCGTCGCCGGGGCCACCCGATCGAGCCGGTCGCCGAGGACCCCATTGAGCGCCGCTTGGACGCCCAACGGCACGGGAGGCGAAAGGCGTCGGCGGGTGTCCGACCCGAGGCGAGGCGCCAGTAGGGACAGCAGACGATCGCCGCCCTGCCCTGCAAGGCCCGCAACGCCGCGGACACTCGCGTAGATGGTCCGCGCCAGGGGCCGCCCGATCCCCCAGGGGGTGGTCGACAGCACCGCCATGTGCACGGCTTCCGCCAGCGTGGCGGCGGCGACGGTGCCGGCCACGCCGATCTGGAGCGCGCCACGGGCGGCGGCGAGGTTGCGGGTGGCGGTGGTTCGGCGCGGGCTCACCCGGACAGTAGTGCACGAAATGGCCGCGCCGTCGACGGTCGGCTTTAGCAGAGGCCGCGCCACGTATTGAACAACATCGAGCCGCGATGCGGAGTCGGCTTGCTTGAATTGTCAGGCGCTACATGCCGCCAAGAATGGCTGTACTTCTTCCAGAAACAGCTCTGGCACCTCCGCAAATGACGCGTGGCCACATGGCAGAGCTTTAAACTGCGCTGAAGGTATGCATCGCGCCGCCACCCTTCCGTCTTTTCCGGCTGGAATCACGGGATCGTGTTTGCCGAAGAGCAGCAACGTGGGTGCCTTGATCTTCGACGCAACGGTTCGAAGGTCGTTGTCCGGCGTGGCGAAGCCACGCCAGACGGCACGATTGAGCATGATCTGTGGTGCTTCGGCCTGTGTTGTCGACGCGCGCTCCAGCATGGCCCGTGTCGTGGCTGTGCGGTGTTTGAGATACAGACTTGCAAAGCGACGGGGCGAAAGAGAAAACCGGCTGCCCTGCAGCTTGCAGAAGTTGCGCGAAACCAAACTCGGGGTCGTGAATCCCCCCGGGGCAACCAGCACCAAGCCGCGGACGAGTTCGGGTGACTCTGCGGCGAGACGTGCAGCGGCATTGCCGCCAAGGGAGTTTCCAATGAAGCAAGCGGGCGGCAATGCCAGCGCTGCCAGGAACTCACGCAGGACTTGGTAAAAGAACAGCACCCCAACCCATTCAGGCTGTTGTGGAATAGCCGATTGACCGTAGCCCGGCCAGTCAAGCGCGAGAACGCGGTAGGTTTTTGAGAGCGCGGGAACAACGGCTTCAAAATCCTTGCCGTCGCCCGGGTTGGCGTGGAGCAAAACAAGCGGGACACCGTGCCCATGCTCGGTGTAGTGAACGGAGCCCGTAGGTAGCTTGATCGATGGCATGCCACCTCCTCAGCGAACGCCTGAACAACGCTGCCACTTTCGGCGAGGACGGGTCATCGCTTCAAGGGTGCGTCCGATGAAGCATTGGTTCGGTGACGCTCGACATCGCATCCCGCGGGCGGCCTGCCATTCGGGAGCGGGGCTCATGATGGGTGCTCCCATCCGGCCACGAAGGCCGACATCACGTGGTCGAGGTCGCGGGCGAGCGTCTTCGCATGGGCCTGCATCTCGGCGTGCAGGGCGCGGGGGTCCAGCCCGGCGCGGGACAACTCGCCGGCATGGCCGATCAGCCAGGCCATGAATCGCGCCGGGTCGGCCTCGAGATGGAACTGCAGCGCGAGCGCATGGCGGCCGACCATGAAGGCCTGCGTGCGGCAGCCCAAGCTGCTGGCGAGGATATCCGCGCCAGTCGGTGGGTCGAAGGCATCGCCGTGCCAATGCAGCACGTTGCACCCGTCCATGCCGTACAGCGGCGTGCCCGCTGCGGCGTCATGGACGTTGAGCATGAAGAGCCCGATCCGGGGTGCGGCATGGGCCGCACGCGGGCACCGAGCGCCGAGGCCATCAGTTGCGCACCGAGGCAGATGCCCAGCAGCGGACGCCGTTGCTCGAGCCGCCGGCGGATCAGCGCCCGCTCGTCGGCAAGGAAGGGATAGCGCGCATCGTCTTCGGCGCCGATCGGTCCGCCGAGGACGATGAGCAGGTCCGCGGCATCGATCGTCGCGGGGTCGAGAGGGTCGATGCCGACGTCGAGGGTCTGGATCTGCCAGCCTCGGGCGGTGAGCCACGGGGCCAGCAGGCCGAGGTCCTCGAAGGCGACATGGCGGAGCGCGAGCGCAGTCGGCATGCTGGCCTCGTTGGGGCGGTGTCAGGTCCTTGGTGAACAGGTTCATGGCCACGTGGGCCGGCAGGTCTACCTTACTGGTTGACTCGGCCCGGTAGCGACAGGTCACCGGAAGCGATCTTGAAGACGTCGGCAACGCAAAGCAGAGGGTTATGCACGCTCTCGTTCACGCGAAGTGCGGCGGTGACGCCGTCGAAGCTTGCGGCCTCCACCGCTCCGATGTCGTCAAACGGAACGCGAACCTCGACCGTGTCGGCGTCAAACACCGGACTCCATCCCGGACTGTCGATGAGGATGGGCAAGCCGGGCCAGGTTTTCGGCAGCCGCGGCGTCGTGCCCTCCTCGATGTCCACCACCTTCAAGGCGTTTTCGCCGCATGTCGAGTCCGGGGCGAGAACCACCCAGTGGGAGTGCCAGACGTTGCCGTCGTTCCCGAGGTTTCCGTCACCGTTCTCGTCGAAAAGCGGCGTGTCGTCGAAGTCCGGATGCGCGGTGACGGCAAACGCCAGGATCCCGGCCTTCGACGCGAAGCCGACCAGCGCACTGTCGAGCGTCGTCGGCCAGACGTAGGAGAACACGCGGCTGCCGCCCAGCGTTCCGCTGGCCGTGGGCTTCTTGTCGCCGGCCTGGCCGGAGACCGCCATGTGGAACACCGCGACGTTGCCCTCGGTGGTGACCTTCGAATGCACGATGTCGAACTCGGCTTGCACGGCGGGCTCGGGCGCGGGCTTGATGCCCTCGGTGTGTTCGCTATGCGCGACCGTCACTTGGGCGGCCAGACTCGCGGAAACGACGAGCGCTGATGCGATGGGCTTGAGGTTCATGGCGGGAATTCTCCAATGAGGTGTGGGGACACCTGCGACCACCTTGGGTGCAGGCTGAAGAACGGTTGGCCATCGCGCTGCAGGCGCGACTGCGAAGCGTCTTCTTTTCTTTGTTTTCCGTCGGCGCGTGGGGTTCAGGACGCACGGGGCACGCGACAGCCCTCGGCGTCGCAGTCGGCATCGGCCGGCTCGGCCAGCAGCCGCCCGATCCACGCCCCCAGCACCAAATCGTCGACGACGCCGAAATGCGAGAAGCGGATGCGGCCCTGGCGATCGATCAGCGTGAGGCTCGGCGTGCCGCGCCAGCCGTAGGCACGCAGCGTGCGCGGCAGCGGATCGCCGTCGTCATGGGCATCCACAAACACCGGATAGCCGATGCGGTACTCGTGCAGGAACACCGCCAGTGCCTCCGGCCGCATGGCAGCGTGGTGCTCGAACACGCTGTGCGCGCCGATGACGGCGAGGCCCTCGCCGGCGAACCGGGCGCGGGCGCGTTCGGCTTGCGGCAGGCCATGCTGCACGCAGCCGGGGCACAGCATCTGGAAGGCGTGCAGCAGCACGACGCGGCCGCGCAGGGCGGGGATGCTCGGTGCAGCGTCGGTGTTGAACCAGCGCGCGACCTGCCATTCGGGGGCGGGGGTCATGGTGGGGTCTCCCAGCCGGCCCTGAAGGCCGGCCTCATGTGGATGGACCAGCGGCCGAGCGTCATCGCTCCGACCTCTCTGAAGCGCTCTCAGGCCGCGCGACGCAGCGGCACGGCGGGGAAGTCCACCGGCACGTCGAACGCGAGGTTCAGGTAGTTGGTGAACAGGTTCAAGGCCACGTGGGCCAGCAGTTCGACCTTCTCCTCGGCGTTGAAGCCCGCGGCCTCGAGGGCCTGCCAGTCGGCGTCGGACACGGGGCCGCGCTGCTCGACCACGGCCAGCGCGAAACGCAGCGCCGCAGCGGTGCGCGCATCGGCCGAACGGCCCGACTGCGCATCGACCAGGGCCTCGGCACTGACGCCGGCCTTGCGGCCCAGTGCGGTGTGCGCAGCCAGGCAGTAGTGGCAGGCGTTGCGGTTGGCGATGGCGACGGCGACCGTTTCGGTCAGCGCGGTCGGCAGGCGGCCGCCGCCCAGGGCGCCGAACGAGCCCCACAGGCTCTGCAGGGCGGCCGGGGCATTCGCGGCGGCGCGGAACATGGCGGGCACGGTGCCGAAGGCCTGTTGGATGGCATCGAGGGTGGGCTGGCTGGCGACCGGGAGGGCCGTGCGGTCAAGGGGAAGTCGGCTCATGGAACACTCCAATAGGTTGGGGAGGGGCCCGGCAAGGCCGCCGGGGTGTTGCCAGCATCCCCGGGACAGGAGGACGATGGATCACGTTCCGTCGCGACTTCTTTGCAATGCATCCAGAACCGTCCCCGCCCGCCCTCGACCGGCTGGGCCCCCTGCTCGACCGCTTCCGCGTGCGCGCCACGCTGTTCCATGCCGGCGCGCTCTGCGGGGTGACGCGCTTCGCGCCGGAGCCGGGCCGCGCCTTCCTGCACGTGCTCCGGCGCGGCGAGCTGCAGGTGCGTCACGGGCCGGACGGCGCGCTGCGCACCGTGCCCGCCCCGGCGCTGCTGTTTTATCCGCGCGCGGTGGAGCACGCCTTCATCAACCCGCCGGAGGGCGGCGCGGATTTCGTCTGCGCGACGCTGGCCTTCGACGGCGGCGATCGCCATCCGGTGGCCGCCGCCCTGCCCGCCGCGGTGGTCCTGCCGGTGGACGCGGTGCCGGGCTTGGGCCCGACGCTGGACCTGCTGTTCGACGAGGCTGACCGCACGCGCTGCGGCAGCCGCGTGGTGCTGGATCGATTGTTCGACGTGGTGCTGGTGCAGGTGCTTCGCGCACTGCTGGCCGAAGGTCGCGAGGACGAGCGCCGCACCGGGCTGATGGCCGGCCTCGCGCATCCACGCCTCGCACCGCTGCTGACCGCGCTGCACCGCGCACCCGGCGAGGCCTGGCCGCTCGCGCGCATGGCGGCCGTCGCCGGCCTGTCGCGCAGCGCCTTCGCCGAGACCTTCGCGCGCGTCGTGGGCATCACGCCTTCGGCCTACCTCGGCGCGTGGCGCATCGACGTCGCTTGCACCGAGCTTCGCGCCGGGCGCCCCGTCGGCGTGGTGGCCGACCAGCTCGGCTTCTCCGGCGCGGCGGCGTTCTCGCGCTCGTTCCGCGAGCGGATGGGGTGTTCGCCGAGGGAATGGCGGGCGCGGGCGTCGAGCGAGACGGCGCCCTGATCAGGTCTTGGTGCTCTCAAGCGCCCGCTCGCGCTCGATGACATCGCTGCCGAAGCTCAGGCGTTTCGCGATCGGGCTGCCCGGGTCGATGACCCGCCAGAACGGCGGCACCGCGTCGCGTGGCGCGCCGGCGCACAGGTCCTCCCACGCGGACTCGGCGATCACACGCAGGTAGATCGCCGTGGTCACGGGGCACGTCGCGTCGGCGCGATGCCGTCGGGCCAATTCGTTGCGCAGGCGCACGAGGTTGCGGGTCTCCCCGGCGGGAATCGCCATCAGGTAGCGCGCCAGGATCTCGGGGCTGGCGATGAGCAGCCGGCTGCCGGCGCGGATGCCGGCGAAGTCGGCTTCGGTGGTCACCACGTGGGCGGGCTTCGCCTTGGCGATGCGCGCCTTCCACGACACGGGCTTGCTCTTCTTGCGTTCAGCCATTCGTCGTCGCCTTTCGGGACAGTTCCGCTTCAAGGTCGTCGAACCAGGCCGCGAGGAACGCGTCGGGGTCGAAGAACGCGCGGGCCATCAGCCGCCGCCAAGGATGCCGCAGCGTGATGGACTCTTCCACGCGGATGCGCAAGCCCCCGTTGGTCGGCGACCATGTCGCCGTCCACGTGCCTTGAAGGCCGCGGTCATCCTCGAACACCAACCGATAGCGATCGTCGCTTTGTTCGGTCCAGCGGAACCGCAGCACCCGGCCCCGCGCATCGGTCTCCGTCCAAGCGTTCCCGGACACCTCGACGCGGGCGATGTCCCGACGCCAACGCGGCTGGTGTTCGACGGCATCCAACACCTGGCGCAGCGTGGCCACGTCGGTGGCCAGCACCCGTTCGGCGGCATGGTGGGTGGTGTCGGGCAGGGACCGCGCCACGAACCACAACAGCCCGGGCATGACGACAAGCAGAAGCAGCAGTACGGTGGCGATCATCGGTCTCATGGGTTCGGTGCACGACGGGAGGCGCGACACCCTCCCACGACGGCGGCCCAAGACCAATAATCGGCCGAATTCCCATTGGAAATCAGCGACATGGCGCCATCGCCACCCCGCGCCACGCAGGCGCCCGGAACCCCTCTGGAGCGCCCCCGCCTCAGCATTGGCCGGAGTCGAGTCGCCTACATCGGCCCGGGGCTGGATCTCGCGCCGCACCGCAACGCCACCGCCACCGTCGCCATCGCGGTCGATGCCCCGTTCCGCCTCGGCATCGGCAGGGCGCGGATCGGGCCCGACGCCCCGCTGCATCGACTCGCGGTGATTCCGCCGGGCACATGGCACCACCTCGTTGCTGCGGGGCCGATGGTGTTCCTGTATCTCGATGCCCAAGCGGCCGACGCCCGCAGCCTCGCCGTGTTGGACCTCGACGCCTTGCCGGACGGAGCCGTCGGTGCGTTGGGGGCGCTGGCCCTCCACGGCACGGTGGACGATGTCTGCGCGGCGCTGGGACTGCCCACACCGCCCCCGCTCGAGCCGCGACTCGCCGACGCCTTGGCGCGAATGGACGAGGATCCGGAGGCCTTTGCCTCCGTCGACGCCCTGTCGAGCGCCTTCGGGCTGTCGCGGTCGCGCACGCAAGCGCTGTTCACGGCCGCCGTCGGCATGCCCTTCCGTCGCTACCGCCTGTGGCGGCGGATGGCGCGGGTCATGGCCCGGCTTCAGGCCGGCGCGACGCTGACGCAGGCCGCGATCGACGCGGGCTTCGCCAGCCCCTCGCACCTCGCGACGGCCTTCCGCACGCAGTTCGGTCTCGCGCCCAGCGCCCTGCTGGGGCGCGGGCTCCGCATCGACTGGGGGGACGGGGCTCAGCCGGGCTGACGCGCCCGCCATTCAGCCCACGCGCCGATCACGAGCAGCACGAGAGCGATGACATCGGCGATCACCACGCGTTGGATGGCCGGCTGGGCGGGGTTTTCCAACGCGGCGAGCGCAAGGAAGGACAGCACGCTGACGAACGCCGCCACATAGGCGGCAGGCCGCCACGCTGGCCAGGCCACCGACGCGATCATCCCGACGCCCAGCAGGCCGAACAGCACGGCGCGGTGCCGCAGCAGCAGCGCGAGGTCGGGGTTCTCGACGGGAATGCCGTACAGCCGGACCAGCACCTCCCCGCCGAGGACCCCGGGCAGCGGCAGCAGGTGGATCAACGCGACAAGGAACAAGGCGGCGGAAGAGACGCGGGACATCATGGCGGCAGACCGTTCGTGGACCGTGCTCAGGATCGCGCAGGAACCGGCGCCGCGCTTCCACAAACGTCCGGTCTGTCCCGGAAGTCACACGGGCATCAGGCACGGGCGCCGCGAGGCCCGGGTGAGCAGGATGGACGCCTCATCGCCAAGGAACGTCCCGGATGCGCCTCGCCCCGCTGGCCCTCGCCCTCGCCCTGCTCGTGCCCACCCTTCCTGCCGCGGCGCGCGCCGACGCGGGCGCCCCCGGATCGGTGTCGCCGAGAACCGACACGCCCCGCTGGCAGGCCCTGCCCACGGAGGCCTACCGCGGCAAGCAGGACGACATCGTGTTCGTCGACGCCGAGAACGGCCTCTACGCCAACGGGCTCGGCCGCATCTTCCGCACGACCGATGGCGGCCGACACTGGGACAAGGTGCACGACACGCCGGGCACCTACTTCCGGGCGCTCGGCATGATCGACGCTCAGCACGGCTTCGCCGGCAACATCGGGACCGACTACTTCCCCGGCGTCACCGACACCCGGCCGCTCTATCACACGTCGGACGGCGGGCGCACGTGGACGCCGGTCGACGACCCGACGGTGCTGGCGATGCGCGGCGTCTGCGCCATCGACATCGTGCACGAGCCCTTCATCAACGCCGGCGAGCTGGGCCATCGCACCGTGGTGCATGTGGGCGGTCGCGTCGGCGGCCCGGCCCACCTGCTGCGCAGCCTCGACGGCGGCGCCACGTGGTCGATGATCGACCTCTCCGCCCAGGCCGGCATGATCGTCGACGTGAAGTTCTTCGATGCGCAGCGTGGCCTCGTGTTCGCGGCGACCGACGCGGCCATCGAGCAGGCGAACGCCCTCATCCTGCGCACCGAGGACGGCGGGGCGACGTGGACGCCGGTGTACCGTTCGACGCGCGGCTTCGAGATCACCTGGAAAGGCGCCTTCCCGACCCCCGAGGTGGGCTACGCGACGATCCAGTCCTACGACCCTGACCCGGCAAGGTCGCAGCGCTACGTCGCCAAGACCACCGACGGCGGCCGCACGTGGACGGAGATGCCCCTCGTGGACGATGCCGGTGTGCGCGCGTTCGGCGTGGGCTTCCTCGACGCCGAGCGTGGCTGGGTTGGCACCAACAAGGGTGGCTTCGAGACGCGCGACGGTGGGGCCACCTGGACGGCGGTCGACCTCGGCCGCGTGGTCAACAAGATCCGCGTCCTGCACACGCCGGATGGGCCGCTGGCCTACGCGATCGGTGCCGACGTGTACCGCTTCGGCCCGCCGCTGACCGACCTGCCGGCACCGCCCGCCCTGGCGCCTGCGCCGGTCGCCAAGCCCTGAGCCACGCCGCGCGGGCGAAACCCGCGCCGGGGCCGGCGAGGCGACGCGACCCTTCTTCGCCCGCGCGCATCCTCTGGTTCGGCCTCTGGAGACCGCCATGCGCGCCCCTGTCCTTCGCCCCCTCGCCTTCCTCGCCGCCTCGGTGCTGGCGTCCGCGGGGCCGGCCCGCTATGCCATCGTCGGCACGCAGCAGGACCGCTGCTATGACATCGACGGACGAACGATCCCCTGCCCGGCGCCGGGCCAGGCGCTGGCCGGGCAGGACGCCGCATCCGGTGGACGCGCGTCGTCCTACATCGACCATGGCGACGGCACCTTGACCGATGCGGTGACCGGCCTCATGTGGGCGAAGGCCCCGATCGAGGGCGTCGCCTTCGCAGACACGGACCCGACGGCGAAGGCGAGCCGCCTCGGGGGCCACGACGACTGGCGCGTGCCCAGCCTGCGCGAGCTCTACTCGCTGGTCGACTTTCGGGGCGGCTTCACCGGCGACCCCGCCACGTCACGGCCTTACATCGACACCCGCGCCTTCACCTTCGCCTACGGCGCCGGCACCGGCCTGGGGGATGCCGCGCACGGACGACGGCCGATCGACGTGCAGGAATGGAGCTCGACCCGCTACGTGGCCCTGACGATGGGCCGCTACGACACGGTGTTCGGCGTGAACTTCGCCGATGGCCGGATCAAGGGCTACCCGGTGATGGACCCCGCCAACCGGATGCAGACGCCGCACCGCCTGGCGCTGCGCCTCGTCCGCGGGCCGACGTACGGCACCAATGACTTCCATGCCGGCGGCGAGGTCGTCGAGGACCGCGCGACCGGACTGACGTGGCAGCGCGGCGACAGCCGCACGCCCATCCCGTGGGCCGAGGCCCTCGCCACCTGCGACCGGCTCGTGCTCGGCGGCCACGACGACTGGCGCCTGCCCACCGCCAAGGAACTGCAGTCGGTCATCGACACCACGCGCGTGCCGGCGCTCGACCCGGTGTTCGATCTGTCCGATCCGGCGGCCTACCTGTGGACCTCGACCACCCACCTCGAGAGCCCGCCCCCGGCGGCGGAGACGGCGCCCTTCCATGCGCGGGGCGAGCTGGCCGTCTACTTCGCCGTGGGGCCGGCCCTCGGCAAGGTCGAATCACCGCCCGGTTCGGGGCGACGCGTGTGGATGGACGTCCATGGCGCCGGTGCGCAGCGCAGCGACCCGAAGACCGCAACGCCGGGCCAGTGGCCGGGCGGCTTCGGCCCTCAGGGCGACGACATCCGCGGGGCGAACCTCGCAAAGTGCGTGCGCCGGACAGGCTGAAGGGCGGATCGAGGCCTGCGCGCCTTGGCGTCACCAACCACGCACGACCGGCGCGACGATGTCCGCGGCCGGCGCGAAGGCGCCGGGGGGCTGGAAGTCGGTCATGCCGTCGATGGCGAGCCGCGACCAGCCGTGGACCACGGTCCAGATCGCATTGGCCCGCTTGAGCAGGTCGATCTCGTCGAGGATCCCCGGGGCCGACGCGGCCGCCGTGGCCGCCACTAGCCGGCCGAAACAGGCCATCGCCGCCTCGTGCAGCGGGGAGTGCTCCATCAGCGCGGGCTTGTCGATACCGAACATCACCCGGTAGAGATGCGGGAACTCCACGGCGAAGCCGGTGTAGAGGTCGCAGAGCCGGATCAGGCGTTCCTTGGCATCGGGTTCGCTGTAGGCATCGAAGCGCTCCGTCATCTGGACGAAGCCAGCGGCGGCCACTTCCGCGAGGATCTCGTCCTTGGATGCGAAGTGCCGGTACGGCGCGTTGGCCGTCACCCCGGCCCGCTTCGCCAGTTCCCGGAGGCTCAAGGCTTCATAGGCGCCCTGATCCAAGGCCTTCCGGGCGACCTGCAGGATGGCCTCGCGGAGATTGCCGTGGTGGTAGGCGTTTCGCGGTTTCCTGACGGATGTCGGCATGGCTTGACGATAGCGAGAAACAGGAGTGTACACTATCCACATTGTGGACATTGGACACTTTATGCGCCAGCGCGCCCTGCCCCGTCGCCTTGCCGCGTGGATCGCGGCCTCCCTCGTCATGGCGGGCTGCTCCGCCGACCCGGACCGTCGCGCCGAGGCCTCGGCCTCGACCGCGGTGCCGGTCGTGGTCCAGACGCCGCGGCCGGCCTCCACGTTGCTTCCTGTGCCGGCGATCGGCCGCCTCGAGCGCGCCGAGGAATCGACGCTCGGCTTCCTCTCCGGCGGCGTGGTCGATCGCATCGACGTCGATATCGGCGACGTCGTGCGCAAGGGCCAGGTGCTCGCGACGCAGACCCCGACGACCGTCGATGCCGCGCTCCAGCAGGCGCAGGAGCAGCAGGCGCAGGCCCAACGCGACCGGGAACGGGCCGCCGAACTGGTGCAGAAGCAACTGCTGCCGCGCCAGGTCCTCGACGACGCCACGACCCGCCTCATCGTGGCCGAGGCCCAGGTGCGCAGCGCGGTGTTCGCCGCCCGCAACGCGCGGATCGTCGCGCCGGCGGACGGGGTGGTCAGGCGGCGCCTCGCCGAACCCGGCGAAGTCGTCGGCGCCGGTGCGCCCATCCTCGTGGTGAGTGGCGGCGATGCGGGATGGCGGCTGCGCGCGACGGTCGCGGACCGCGACGGCCTGCGCCTCCGCGTCGGCGATCGGGCGAGCATCCGCATCGACGCGATCGGCGGCCTCCCGTGGCCGGCGACCGTGTCGCGGATTGGCGGTGAAGCCGACGCGGCGAGCGGCGGCATCGCCGTGGACCTCGCGCTTTCGGCTCCCGCCGGCGAGGGCGCCGCGGCACTGCGCAGCGGCCTCGTGGCCAGCGCGCGGATCGATGCATCCGCCGACACGGGACTCGCCGTGCCGACCTCGGCCCTCGTCGCCATCGAGGACGGACGGGGGCGCGTGTTCGTCGCGAGGGACGGCCGGGCGGTGCCGCTCGACCTCCGACTCGCGGAGGTCGGGTCCGAGCACGTCCGCGTGCTCGAAGGCCTGGACGCGAACGACGCGGTGGTGGTGGAAGGCGCCGCCTACCTCGCCGAAGGCACCCCGGTTTCGACCTTGAGCGACGGTGCGCCGTGAGCCCCTGGTCCTTCGCCGTCCAGCGCTGGCAGTTCACCAGCGTCGCCCTGCTCCTGCTCGTGGCCCTGGGCGCCTTCGCCATGGCCTCCATCCCGCGCCAGGAGGACCCCACCTTCCCGATTCCGCTCACCACGGTGGTGGTCGTGTATCCCGGCGCCGATCCGATGGACGTCGAGCGCCTCGCCATCGACCCGATCGAAGACGCCCTCGCCGAGCTGGAGGACGTCAAGGAGATCCGCTCCACCAGCGAGAGCGGGCTTGGCGTCATCCAGATCGAATTCGAGTGGACGGTGACGCCGGACGACAAATACGACGAGGTGGTCCGCGAGGTGAACGCACTCCGCGGATCGCTGCCGGCGGGCGTGCGTGACATCACCTTCCGCAAGGCCAACCCCGGCCTCGTGAACATCCTGCAGGTCGCGCTGGTCGCACCGGCCCTCGACGGTCGGCGCCTCAAGCAGTTGGCCGACGATCTCGAGGAATCGCTGGAAAGCGTGCCCGGCATCCGCCGCGCGGAGTCCTGGGGCTTTCCCGCACCGGAAGTTCGCGCCACGCTCGATCTGCCGCGCATGGCCGCGCTGGGCATCGACGTGGCCACGGTCGATGCCGCGGTGGCCGGCGAGGGCGCAAGCATTCCCGGCGGCGCGGTCGACGTCGGCCAGCGCCGCTACAACCTCAAGGGCACCGGCGACTACGCCAGCGTCGAGGCCATCGCGAACACGGTGGTCGCGACACGCAACGGGCGCCCCGTGCTGCTCCGCGACATCGCCGACGTGCGATGGGCCACCGAGGAACCGACCTACCTCGCGCGCTACAACGGCGAGCGCGCGGCCTTCGTCACCGCCAACATGAAGGACGGCTTCAGCATCTTCGACGTCCAGGCCGGACTCGACCGGCGGCTGGCCGAGTTTCGCGCCACCCTGCCCCCGGGCGTCCGCCTCGAGGTCGGCTTCGAGCAGGCGGACAACGTCGCCCATCGCCTGAGCCGCCTTGGCTTCGACTTCGGCATCGCGCTCGCACTGGTCTCGATCACCCTGCTCCCCCTCGGGTTCCGCGCCGCCGGCATCGTCATGGTCGCCATCCCGCTGTCGCTGGCCATGGGCGTGGCCGCGCTGTGGTTCCTCGGCTTCTCGCTGAACCAGATTTCGATCGCGGGCTTCGTCGTCGCGCTCGGCCTGCTGGTCGACGACGCCATCGTCGTGGTCGAGAACATCGCGCGGCACCTGCGTGAAGGCGCCGACCGCGTGCGCGCCGCCATCGATGGCACGCGGCAGATCGCGTTGGCCGTCCTCGGCACCACGGCGGTACTGATCCTCGCCTTCCTGCCGCTGCTCAACCTGCCCGAAGGGGCCGGCAAGTTCACGCGCGGCCTGCCGCTGGCCGTGGTGATGACCGTGGCGGCCTCGCTGCTGGTGGCATTCACCGTGGTGCCATTCCTCGCCAGCCGTTTCCTGCCGCGCGAATCGCACGGCGAGGGCAATGCCCTGCTGCGTGGCCTGAAGTCGGCCATCCACCGCGTGTACGCCCCGGTGCTGGCCAAGGCGCTGGTCGCCCCGAGGCGGGCGCTGCTGCTCTGCACCGCGCTGTTCGTCGCGTCGCTGGCTCTCGTGCCCTTCCTCGGCTTCTCACTGTTCCCGGCCGCCGACAAGCCGCAGTTCCTCGTCAAGATCGACGCCGCGGAAGGCGCGTCGCTGGGCTCGACCGATCGGGCCCTGCGCTTCGTCGATGGCGTGCTGGCCGGGACGCCTGGCGTGGTCCACCGCATGGCGAACCTCGGCCGCGGCAACCCGCTGATCTACTACAACGAGTTCCCCGAGGAGACGAAGACCACGGTCGGCGAGGTGTTCGTCTCGCTCGATCGCTGGGACGGCGCCCGCTCCGAGGCACTGCTCGAAGACCTGCGCCGGCGTTTCGCGGCATATCCCGACGCGCGGATCACCGTGGCGCAGTTCCAGAACGGCCCGCCGATCGAGGCCCCGATCGCGGTGCGCGTGGTTGGCCCCGACCTGGCGACGCTGTCCACGTTGGCCCGCGACGTCGAAACGACGCTGGTCGCCGTTCCGGGCGTGCGCGATGTCGACAATCCGCTGCGCCTGCCGCGCATCGACCTCGATCTCGGTTTCGACACCCTCGAGGCGGGCCTGCTCGGTGTGCCGAGCCTCGACCTCGACCGCATGACGCGCCTTGCTACGGCCGGCGTCGAAAGCGCGCGGTTCCGGGATGAACGCGGCGACGACTATGCCGTGCAGCTGCGACTGCCGACCGGCGCCCATCCGACGCCCGAGGTGCTGGCCGACCTGTACTTCACCAGCCGCAGCAGCGGCGCGGCGATCCCCTTCCGGCAGCTGGCCGAACCCCGGCTCGTGAGCGGCCCGAGCGAGATCCAGCGCCTCGACCGCGAGCGAATGGTCACGGTCACGGCGAATGTGCGGCAGGGTTTCGTGTCGGGCGATGTCTCGGCGGCCGTGTACCGGGCGCTGGACGCGAAGGACTGGCCCGCGGGCTACCGCATCGAGGCCGGCGGCGAGGCAGAGGCAGCCGCCAGCAGCCTCGGTGGGCTCGGCACCGCGGTGATCATTGCCACCTTCGGCATCCTCGCCGTGCTCGTGCTCGAGTTCGGCAGCTTCCGCAGCACGCTGATCGTCCTCGGCGTCGTGCCCTTCGGCATCCTCGGCGCCCTGGTCGCCCTGTTCCTCGCCGGCTACCCGCTGAGCTACATGGCGATCATCGGCTTCGTCGCGCTCGTCGGCATCGAGACCAAGAACAGCCTCCTGCTCGTCGACTTCACCAACGAGCTGCGCCGCGAAGGCCTGCCGCTCGACGCCGCGATCGCCAAGGCCGGCGAGCAGCGCTTCCTGCCGGTGGTGTTGACCTCGGTGACGGCCATCGGCGGCCTGCTGCCTCTGGCCGTGAGCGGCTCGGCGCTCTATGCCCCGCTGGCCATCGTGCTGATTGGCGGCCTCGTCAGTTCGACGCTGCTTTCGCGGGTGGTCACGCCCCTGATGTACAAGCTGCTGCCGCCAGCCATCGACGTCGACGTGCCACCGATCCTTTCGTCCCCACCGACGGCGGGCGTGGCTTCGGGGCGCTCGAACCCGATGGGCTGACGGAAGGCGTGCCCCGGCCGGCCGGGGCCACCCCCATTCCGGGCGCGCGATCTTGCTTGGCGTCAGCGCCAGACGTGGGCGTGCCCGCGGACGAAGTCGGCGAACCGCCGGGGCGGACGTCCCGTCAGGGTCTGCACGCCGTCGGCGATGCCTGCGCCCCAGCCGTTGCGCACGATCGCGTTCAGGCTGGTCAGCCAGTCGACGACGGCGGGCGGCATGCCGGACGCCGCCATCGCATCGCGGGCGGTGTCCAGAGGCACGTCGACGTACTGCACGGGACGACCGAGTTCCTGCGAGATGAGCGCCATCTGCTCCGCCTCCGTCAGCGCCTCGGGGCCGGTCAGGTCGTAGGTGCGGCCCGAATGCGCGGCGGGGTCGGCCAACACCACGGCCGCGGCCGCCGCGATGTCGCGGACATCGACCACCGCCATCGCGCCTTCGCCGTGCGCGGCGTAGAGCGTGCCGGCGCGGATCGCCCCGGCGTTGAAGTTCACGTGGTTCTGCATGAAGAAGGTCGGCCGGAGGATCGTCCACGGCAGCCCGCTCTGCATGACGAGACGGTCGATCTCGCCCTGCACTCGGGCGATCGCCATCGGACTGTCCGGGTCGGCGCCCGCGCCCGAGGAACGCACCACGTGGCGGATGCCCGCGTCACGGGCGGCCTGCAGCGCGTTCGCGGCCCACGCGAGCATGTCGGGGGCCAAGGGCAGCAGCAGGAACAGGGTGTCGAAACCACGCATCGCCTCGGCGAGCGTGTCCGGCCGGGCGAAGTCGCCGACCACCACGGGCGCGGGCGAGGCCTCGCTGGAGGGCTTCGAACGGAGCGCCGTGACGTCGGCGCCCTGGCGGAGGAGTTCGGCCACGAGGGCCGAGCCGATGGTGCCGGATGCGCCGGCGACGAGGATGCGATGGCTCATGACGATGTCCTTGCGGGTGTTGGGGTGGCAGGCATCCTGATCCGCTCGGGGAAAGACAGAAAGCCATAGAATGGAAGTTCATCTTCAACCTGAATTTGAAAATGAGCGCCCCCAAGCTCCAGCGTCTGGTTGCCTTCGTCGAGTCCGCGGCGAACGGTGGGTTCAGTGCGGCCGCACGGCGCCTCGACCTCACGCCCGCGGCCGTCAGCAAGAGCGTGCAGCGGCTCGAGGACGAGCTCGGCCTGCGCCTGTTCAAGCGTTCGACGCGCCAGTTGCGCCTGACTCCGGAAGGCGAACGCTTCCTCGCGCAGGTCGCCCCCGGCCTTCGACAGCTCGATGAGGCGGTGGCCGAGATGGCGCAGGACGCCAGCCTGCCGCGGGGCCGCGTGCGCATCTCCGCGCCGCCGGGGTTCGGGCGCCGCTATGTGCTGCCCTGCCTGCCGTCCCTCGCCGCGCAACACCCGCAACTGGACATCGAACTGAGCCTCGAGAACCGCAAGGTCGACCTGATCGGCGAGGGCTTCGACATCGGCGTGCGCGGCGGAACCCTCGAAGATTCAGGCCTTGTCGCACGCCGTGTCGCACGCCTGCCCCTCGTACTGGTGGCGTCGTCCACCTACCTCCGCCGGCACGGCGCTCCGCCTTCCGCCGACGCTCTTTCCAGCCATCAATGCATCGGCATACGCCTCGATGGCGGCGCCGAGATTCCGTGGCGGTTCCGCCGCGGCGACCGCAGCCACGATCTCCGCCCTCGGGGCGTGCGCCTGTGGCTCTCCGACCCCGAGGCCGCGCTCGACCTCGCGCTGGCCCACGGCGGCATCGCCCAGGTGGGCCTGCACCACGCGATGCCCGGCCTGCGCAGCGGGCGGCTGAAGGCCTTGCTCCTCAACGAGCATGACCCCGGCGACCGCGAGATCGCCGTGCACTACGCCCACCGGCAATACCTCGCCCCGCGCGTCCGGGTGGTCGTCGATGCGCTCGTGGACGCCCTCGCCGGCCACGACGATCTGCAGGTCGCACCCGGCCAACTCCCTGGTGCCTGGGTCGCGGGTTGAGCGCCGGTCGGGACAACCTGCTCATGCGCTGCGCCGTGAAGGCGAGCGCGTGAACCCGCGAGGCTTGGCATCGGCGGTCAAGTTTCTGCCGGCTCGGCCGATTCTGACTTCGATCCGAGAGGAACCATGACGACATGGACCCGATTTCCGCTGCCATCGTCCGCAGCGCGACGGCGCTCTCACAGGCGCAACTCAACCAGCAGGTGAGCTATGCCGTGCTTCGGAAGGCGATGGATGCCGAAGCCAGCACCGCCGCGATGCTGTTACAGGCCATTCCGCAACCGCCCCCGATGAACGGCACGAGCGGCGGCCTGGTGGACACCTACGCCTGATCGTGGTGGAAATGCCGGCGGAAGGCCACCTCGCTTTCGCGTGGCGCGCCAAGTTCCTGCGCGTGCCGGTGGCCGGCGTAGACGGCGTGAACGATCATGCCCGGGGCCTGGGCGTCGCCGATGCAATCGACCGTCACGATGCCTGCATCGCGCCATTCGGGCTCGCGCTCGCGCAGCGCCAGGTACAGGGCATCCTCGGGTGACCGGGCGGTGACAAGCAGCACCGCGTCGCAGGCGAGGTGCTCCTGACGACCTGTCCAGACGTCTTCCAGGGTGACGCGGCCGGACTCGGCGGCGACGAGGTTGACCGACACCCGGGTTGCCACATCGAGGGCTGCCAGTCGCTTTCGTACGTGGCGGTACTCGAGGGTGTGACCACCCCAGGCGCCAACCACATCGTCAGGCGTGGCCAGAACGACAGGGTTGCCGCGTGCACGCAGGGCCTCCGCGGCCACGCCGGCGTAGTAACCGTAGTCGTCATCGAAGACCAGCACGCGACCCTCGGGCCAGCGGCCATCCATGAGGTCATCCAGCGTAAACACCGGCGGATGTGCCGACACCGCAAGCTTCGCCGCGACAGGATCGGCCACGCTGATCGCGCCGCCCAGTGCGGCGATGCCCAGGCCATTGCTGCGACCGTAGCCGTCACGGCGCCAATGGCAGCCGGTGGCGATCACCACGTGCTCGGCGCCGAAATCCAGTACGTCCTGCACACCCAAAAGCGAATCGAGGTAAATGGCCACGTTCGCCATCTTGCGGATCTGCCCCAGCCGCCAGTCGCGCACGCGGGCCCACTCCGCCAGACCCGGCAGTCGCGCTTCGCGCGTCACGCGCCCGCCAAGCTCACGGCGTGCTTCGGCGAGACTCACTTCGTAGCCGCGCTGTCCGAGTGCCCTCGCCGCTTCCAGTCCCGCCGGTCCGCCACCGACGACGAGCACCCTCGCCTCGCGATGCTTGGGCGCGATGCGCTCCGGGTGCCAGCCCTTGCGCCACTCCTCGCCCATGCTCGGGTTTTGCGTGCAGCGGATCGGCGAGATGGTGTTGTCCCCGGACACACAGACGTTGCAGCCGATGCACTCGCGGATGTCGTCGACGCGGCCTTCCTCGATCTTCTTCGGCAGGAAGGGGTCGGCGATCGAAGGCCGCGCCGCACCGATGAAATCGACGATGCCGCGGCGGATCTGCGACACCATCGTGTCCGGCGAAGTGAAGCGCCCGACGCCGACCACCGGCTTGGTGGTGGTGCGCTTCACGAAGTCGACGAAGGGCTCCTGCGCGCCCTCCCCCGCGAACCGCGAGGGCACGGAATCGTTGTACCAGGCCGCGACGTTGACGTCCCAGAGGTCGGGCAGCTCGGCCAGCATCGCGACGATGTCGCGCGCTTCGGCGAGCTCCACCCCTTCGGGCCCCAGCATCTCCTCGGTGGCGAAGCGCAGGGCCACGCCGCAGCGGTGGCCCACGGCCTCGCGGGTGTCCTCGAGCAGTTCGCGCAGCAGGCGCACGCGGTTTTCCAGCGAGCCGCCGTATTCGTCGCTGCGGTGGTTGCGGCGCCGCTGCAGGAAGTGCATGGCCAGCGACAGATCGTGCGCGGCATACACGTACACCACGTCCATGCCTGCCCGCATCGCCCGCACCGCGGCCTCGCGATGCCAGCGCCGGTACTCGCGGATGTCGGCCTTGTCCATCGCCCGCGCCTGCGTCGGGTAGCCGTACTTCGAGGGCTGGTGCGAGGGCGCGATCAGCACTTCGCGCGAAAACAGGTTCGAGGCGGTAGGGCCGTTGTGCGTCAGTTCGATGGCTGCGAGCGCGCCGTGCGCGTGCACCTTGTCGGCCATCAGCGCCAGCGCGGGGATGTCCCGGTCGTCCCAGAGCCGCGCCTCGACGAAAGGCGTCAAATCACCGCTGGGGTGGATCTCGCATTCCTCGGTGCTGATCACCGCCCAGCCGCCCTCGGCCTTCACCTCGCGCATGGCGGCGTGGGCCAGGGGCATCGCATGGCCCATGCCATTGCAGTGCGGCACCTGGAAAAAGCGGTTCTTCGCCACCACCGGGCCGATGGCCATCGGGGTGAACAGCACGTCGTAACGCGGGTCGCGCATGGGCCCTCAGCCCTCGCCCGCCGCGGCGTAGGCCGCGCGCAGCAGGCTCTGGAAGTGCCATACCCCGCTCTCGCGTTTGGGGCACAGGCGCCCGGCCTCGTAGGTCCCGGAGGCGAGGCCCCTCTGCACGGCCTCGCAGATACCGATGTCCTCTTCCTGCACCTCGTGGCTGAAGTCGCGATCGGCGGCGATGCGGGCCTGCGCCTGCGCGTCATCGACGTAGTAGTAGTCGAACTCGACGCGGCAGCGGTCGGGCCCGAGCGGCAGGATCCGGTTCGTCTGCAGGCGCCCCGGCATGATGTTGAGCATCACGTTCGGGTAGACGAAGTAGTAGAAGGCATCGCCATCGCCATACATCGCACCACCGTTGCGGATCGGCGAATGCTGCAGGGAGTGCCAGGCCCCGAGCTCGGTGTCGTAGGCGCGGTAGTCGAGCACCCTCGACAACCCCGGGTGCACGTGCGGCAAGTGGTAGCCCTCGAGGAAGTTGTCGACATACACCTTCCAGTTGCAGGCGATGTCGTAATGCTCGCGGCGCAGGAAACGCATGGCCGACAGGTCGATCGGGGCGATGCGCTCGGCGATGCCGGCATACACCTCGTCGAAAGGGGGCGTCTCGGGATCGATCGCCACGAACACCAGCCCCTGCCATTCGTGCACGCGCAACGGCGGCAAGCGGATGGCGTTGACGTCGAAGTCCTCCGCGCCCTGCATTTCCGGTGCGGACCTCAGCTGGCCGTCGAGCCCGTAGCTCCAGCCGTGGTACTTGCAGTGCAGCGCCCGCGCGCCCTTGCCGTTGCAAAAGGCCAGCGGCCCGGCCCGGTGCCGGCAGACGTTAGGAAAGGCCCGCAGCACGCGGTCGCTCCCCCGCACCACCAGAACCGGGACGGCTCCCACCTGTTCGACCACGTGGTCACCGGGCTCGGACAACAGGCCCTGATGGGCCACCAGTTGCCAACTGCGTGCAATCACCGCACGGCGGTCCAGCCGCAGCGCCCCTTCGCCGACGTAGTACGAGGCAGGCAGGGTGATTGCCCGCGGCAAAGCGATGTCGGTGTACTTCCCCATGGCGCTCTCCAACGCGCGCGCCTCACCGGTCGGACGCCGCGCTTCGAGCCTAACGCAGCGTCGCCTATCGAAGCGGCCTCGAGCAGTCGAAAAAACAAACGGCTCACATTGCTGCGAGCCGTCGGAATCAGCGTGAGCTGGCGTCCCCACGGGGATTCGAACCCCGGTCGCCTCCGTGAAAGGGAGGTGTCCTAGGCCTCTAGACGATGGGGACGTTTAGAGGGTTCAACGAAGAAGTGGTGGAGCTAATCGGGATCGAACCGATGACCTCTACAATGCCATTGTAGCGCTCTCCCAGCTGAGCTATAGCCCCACCGATTCAGGAGAGGCGCGCATCATATTCAGCAGGATCGGCTTCGTCAAGCGTCTGTCGTCGATGGATTCGATTCGACGTCATCTTCGGCCCGGCGGTCCAGTGTCGACCGGGCATGCCCGAGGCTCTCAAGGTACCCCAACCACTTGCTCAGGAAGCTGTTCATGCGCAGCCGGTGGCCCATCATCACCTTCGGCGAGGGGCGCAACCCGAGAACGTCCTGCCAGTGTCGGCCCATGTAGCAGTTGGTGGCCTCCGCCTGCCGCGAATCGAGATAGGCGCGCAGCATGGCCGACGGATCGGGGGCGCCGGTGACCGGGTCGGTCATCGCATAGGAAAGCCGCAGCTCCACCGTGTGGGCGTGGCGGGCGAGGACGTCGATATGCACGTCGAGGCCGTCACCCACCCGCGAAACATGCCGGCCGACGGGCGCCCGTTTGAGGTCGATGATCCGGTCGATCCGTTCGAAATTCTCCCCATAAAGCCCCATCAGCCACGCGAAGCGGCCGATGGCAGGGTAAGGAAGCTCGCTGCGGTTCTGGCGCATCGCGGCAATGTAGAGGCGCCCTCCCCCGCCGACAAGCTCAGAAATGGCTGCGCTGGAAGCCGAACTGGGCAACGATCTTCGAGGCGATCTCCTCGATCGACGTGTGCGTGGTGCTGAGCACCGGGATCTGTTCGCGTTTGAACATCCCTTCCGCGATGGCCACCTCGCGACGACAGACGTCCAACGTCGCATAGCGCGAGCCCGGCTTGCGCTCCTCACGGATTTTTTGCAAGCGCTGCGGGTCGATGGTGAGCCCGAACAGCTTGCGCCGATGTCGACGCAGTTTCTCCGGCAGGCGGTCCGACTCGAGGTCCTCCGGCGTCAGCGGGTAGTTCGCGGCGCGAAGGCTGTAATGCAGCGCGAGGTACAGGCACGTGGGGGTCTTTCCAGAGCGCGACACGCCGACCAGCAGGACGTCGGCCTCGTCGTAATCGAGGTCGGTCCCGTCGTCGTGGGTCAGTGCGAAGTTGGTCGCGTCCATGCGGCGCTCGTAGGCATCGAAATCCACGAGGGCATGCGCCTGGCCCACCTTGGGCGTCCACGGCTGTCCCAACGCCTTCTCCAGCCGCGGCATGAAGGGCTCGAAGACATCAAGCACCAGCGCGCCACTGGTCGCCAGAACGCGGGTCATGTCGCCATCGACGATCGTATTGACCACGATCGGCTGGCAACCATGGCGGTCGCCGGCGGCGCGAATCGTCTCCGCCGTTTGCCGCACCTTCTCCAGCGTGTCGACGAATGGCAGTCGCTGGCGTTGGAACTCCTGCCCGCCGAACTGGGTGAGCAGGCTGTTGCCGATGGTTTCGGCGGTGATGCCGGTGCCATCGGAGACAAAGAAGACAGGGCGAATCGACATGGGTGGTTCCGCTCAATGGCGCCAGGCCCCGATTCTGCTTCGAAATCGGCGGGAATGGGCCCCTCGTGAAGAACGCGCTTGTCCCGCGGGCCTGCGGCCCGGAAAATAAGCCTTTCCCCTCGCGGTGTGCCGGAGCTGCCTTGAACGCCCACGTCCTTTGGCTGAACGACCTTCGTCTGACCGATCTTCCGCAGGTGGGGGGCAAGAACGCCTCGCTCGGCGAAATGATCGGCAACCTCGCCCAGCTGGGCGTCTCCGTGCCGGGCGGCTTCGCCACCACCGCCGACGCGTTCCGCGAGTTCATCGCCGAGAACCACCTGCACGAGCGCATCTACTCGAAGCTGGGCACTTTGGACGTCGAAGACGTGGATTCCCTTGCGGCGGCCGGCAAGGAGATCCGCGGCTGGGTCATCGACGCCCCGCTGCCGAAGGCGCTGGACGCTGCCATCCGCGACGCGTACGTGCGCATGTGCGGGGACGCCGGCGCCGCCGAAATCTCCGTTGCCGTCCGCTCCTCGGCGACGGCGGAGGACCTGCCGGACGCCAGCTTCGCCGGCCAGCAGGAAACCTTCCTGAATGTCTCCGGTGCCGACGACGTCGTGCACAAGGTGAAGGAGGTCTTCGCCTCGCTGTACAACGACCGTGCCATCGCCTACCGCGTGCACCACGGCTTCAAGCACGAGGACGTGTTCCTCTCGGCCGGCGTGCAGCTGATGGTCCGTTCGGACGTCGGCGCCTCGGGCGTGCTGTTCACGCTCGACACCGAATCCGGCTTCCGCGACGTGGTCTTCGTCACCGCCAGCTACGGCCTCGGCGAGACGGTCGTGCAGGGCGCCGTGAACCCCGACGAGTTCTACGCCTACAAGCCGAACCTCGAAGCCGGCCGCCCCGCCATCCTGCGCCGCACGCTCGGCAGCAAGCAGATCCGGATGGTGTACTCGAAGACGCCGGGCGAGCGCGTGCGCAACGAGGACACGCCCGCCGAACTGCGCGGCCGCTTCTCGCTCTCCGACCATGACGTCGAGGAGCTGTCGCGCCAGGCGCTCGTCATCGAGAAGCACTACGGCCGCCCGATGGACGTCGAGTGGGCGAAGGACGGCATCACCGGCAAGCTCTACATCGTGCAGGCCCGCCCGGAGACGGTGAAGTCGCGCGCCCGCGCCACCCAGATCGAGCGCTTCCGCCTGCAGCAGCGTGGCGAGGTGCTGGCCCAGGGCCGCGCCATCGGCCAGAAGATCGGCTCGGGCATCGCCCGCGTGATCCGCAGCGTGGCCGAAATGAACAAGGTGCAGCCCGGCGACGTGCTGATCGCCGACATGACCGACCCCGACTGGGAGCCGGTGATGAAGCGTGCCGCCGCCATCGTCACCAACCGCGGCGGCCGCACCTGCCACGCCGCGATCATCGCGCGCGAGCTCGGCGTGCCGGCGGTCGTCGGCACCGGCGACGCGCTCAAGGTGATCCCGGACGGCACGCCGGTGACGGTGAGCTGCGCCGAGGGCGACACCGGATTCATCTACGCGGGCCAGCTGCCCTTCGAGAAGGTCGTTGCCGACCTCGACAAGATGCCGCCTGCCCCGCTGAAGATCATGATGAACGTGGGCAACCCGGAGCGCGCCTTCGACTTCGCGCAGCTGCCGCACCAGGGCATCGGCCTCGCCCGCCTCGAGTTCATCATCGCCCGCCAGATCGGCGTGCACCCGCGCGCCCTGCTCGAGTACGACAAGCAGCCAGCCAACATCCGCGCGCAGATCGACCCGCTGATCGCCGGCTACGCCGATCCGGTGAGCTTCTACGTGGAGCGCCTCGCCGAGGGCATCGCCACGCTGACGGCGGCCTTCGCGCCGCACCCCGTCATCGTGCGCCTGTCGGACTTCAAGTCGAACGAGTACGCCAACCTGATCGCCGGCGCGGCCTACGAGCCGCACGAGGAGAACCCGATGATCGGGTTCCGCGGCGCCTCGCGCTACATCCACCCGGACTTCAAGGACTGCTTCGCGCTCGAGTGCCGCGCCGTCCGCAAGGTGCGCGACGAGATGGGCCTGAAGAACCTGTGGGTCATGATTCCCTTCGTGCGCACGCTCGAGGAAGGTCAGGCGGTCATCGACACCTTGGCCGCCAACGGCCTCGTGCAGGGCAGCCAGTCCGGCAACCCGGACGGACTGAAGGTCATCATGATGTGCGAGGTGCCGTCGAACGCCCTGCTGGCCGACGAGTTCCTCGAGATCTTCGACGGCTTCTCGATCGGCTCGAACGACCTGACCCAGCTGACGCTCGGCCTCGACCGCGATTCCGGCATCGTCGCCAACCTGTTCGACGAGCGGAACCCCGCGGTCAAGAAGATGCTGTCGATGGCCATTTCGGCCGCGCGCGCCAAGGGCAAGTACGTCGGCATCTGCGGCCAGGGCCCGAGCGACCATCCCGACCTCGCCGAGTGGCTGATGGACCAGGGCATCGAGTCGGTATCGCTGAACCCGGACACCGTCGTCGACACCTGGCTGCGCCTCGCCCAGCACAAGAAGGGCTGAGCGCGGTGACGCCGATCCTGCCGACCTCGACCGCGGAAGCGTTCGGGCTCTGGGCCAAGGTCCAGGCGCGCCTTGCCGAGGCCGACTGGATGGGGCTGCTGGAGGACTGGGGGCTGAAGCTGCTGTCGGTCGTGCTGATCCTCGGCGTCGGCCTGTGGCTGTCGCGCAAGTTGAGCAAAGGCATCGAGCGCGCCCTGCTCAGGGCGAACGTCGACCCGATGCTTGGCAGCTTCCTGCGCAATATCACCTACTTCGCCGGCGTGATCGTCGTCGGAGTGGCCGCGTTGACGCAGCTGGGCGTGCCACCCGCCTCCCTCCTCGCGGTTCTCGGTGCGGCCGGCCTTGCCATTGGCCTTGCACTCAAGGACTCGCTGTCGAACTTCGCTTCCGGCGTGATGCTGATCCTCCTTCGCCCCTTCAAGTCGGGGGATTTCGTCCAGATCGCCGGGCTGGAGGGGACGATCGAGCAGGTGCGGGTGTTCCAGACCCAGATGCGCACCATCGACAATCGCGTGATCGTGTTGCCGAACAGCCAGATCACCACGGCACCCATCGTCAATTTCACGGGACGCCCGACGCGACGCCTCGATCTCGTGGTCGGTGTGGGCTACGACGACGACCTGTCCGCGGCACGCAGCGCCCTGCTGGACGTCGCCGGTGCGAGCGAGCGCGTCCTGAAGGATCCCGCCGCCGACGTGCTGGTGTCGTCGCTCGGCGAGAGCAGCGTGAACCTCACGCTTCGTGCCTGGGTTCCGACCAACGAGGTGCTGGTCGCGAAGAGCGAGCTGCTCGAGGGCATCCACCGCGAGCTGCGCCGGCGCGGCCTGTCGATCCCATTCCCGCAGCGCGACCTGCACGTTTACCACCATGGCACGCCATCGAGCGGCCTACCCGCCTCGGTCCGGGACGCGCTCGACGACGGCGACCACTGAGACCGCGGTCGGGCGTCCCGTCAGCTCTCCACGCGGTTGCGTCCGGCGCGCTTTGCCGCGTACAGCCGCTCGTCCGCTCGGTAGATCATCCGCTCGTGATGGGTGAAGCCCGTGCGGCTCGCCAGGCCGATGCTGGCCGAAGCGCGAGCGCCGGGCGCGAAAGCGCTGGTATCGATGGCTTCGATGCGCCGGCGGATGCGCTCCGCGATGTCGAGCGACTGCTCCAGCGTGGCGTCGACGAACAATAGAGCGAACTCCTCGCCCCCCCAGCGCGCGAGGTGGTGGCTCCCCCCCATCACTTCGGCCATCACCCGCGCCACGGCTTGAAGCAGGGCGTCGCCCGCCGCGTGCGAGTAGTTGTCGTTGATGTCCTTGAAATGGTCGAGGTCAAGCACCCCGAGGCACAGCGGCTTGCCGTCCCGCTGCGCCTCAGCGAAACAATCGGCGAGCCGTTCTTCCATGTGCCGGCGGTTGGGCAGCCCCGTAAGCGCATCGGTCCGAGCCTGCAGTTCATACGCGCTGCTCTGTTCGCGCACAGTTTCGGCAAGGCGTTCCAGCTCGGTGTTCTGGCGTGTCAGCGCCTGCGTGCGCTCTTCGACGAGGCGGCTCAACTCACGCTCGCGCTGCTGCAGAGCGTCCACGCGCAGGGCATAGGCCCAATACAGCCCGAGGGCGAGCAGCAGGCTGGCCAGCAGGAGGAACAACGGCTGCTGCCAGAACCTCGGCTGCACTTCGACCTCGATACCGACGACGTCGCTGCTCGTGCCGCTTCCACGGGTCTCCGCGCTGACTTCGAAACGGTACGTGCCGGGAGGAAGGTGATTGAAACGCGCGGAGCGCACCGCACCGCTGTTGGTCCAGCCCTCGTCGAGGCCGGCCATCCGATAGCGGTAGCGGATCTGTTCGGGCATGCGGTAGCTGAGGCTGGCGAAATCGATCTCCAGCCGGCTTTCCCCGGGCCTGATCACCAGCCGGTCACCGGGAGGACGGGGCTGGGCGTCGACCCGCACATCCTCGATGATCACGGGCGGTGGCGGGCGTTGGTAACGGGCCAGCTGATCGGGCTGTACCACGCTCACCCCGCGCGCCGTCGCCACCCACAAGCTGCCATCGCTGGCACGAATGGCGGCGGGGCCGGCTCCACCGTTGCACTGGGCGCTGGCGAGGCCATCGGCTTCGGCGAAGCTGAGCACGTCCAGGCGTTCACGCTGCCCGGACAGGACGTCCTCGAGCTGTTGCCGCGGCACCTGGAGCACGCCGCGGTTGGACGTCAGCCAGAAGTTGCCGTAGCCGTCTTCCACGACTTGGAACAGCGTCGCGACCGGCAAGCCGTGGCGGACCCCGACGCCGCCGAGCACGCCGTCCTTCAGCCGCAGCAAGCCACGGTCGGTGGCGAGCCACAAGCCCCGATCGGCGTCTTCGTGGATGCCGAACACATCCTGTGCATCGAACCATTGCCGGATCGGAACGTCGCGGATCCGCCCGTCCTCGCGCACCGCGAGGCCGTTGGAGGTTCCGATCCAGAGGCGCCCGTCGCTCCCTTCGTGCAGCGCGACGACGAAGTTCCGCGGCAAGCCGTCGCTCTCGTCGAAACGGTCGATCCGACCATCCGGACGCCGCCGGTACAAGCCGGAACTCGTTCCAATCCAGAGGTCGCCGTCACGGGCCTCGACGATGGCTCGAACCTGCGGGCCCAGCAGGCCGTCGCCTGCACCAAGCTGCTCCACGACAATACCCTCGCGTAGCCGGTACAGGCCCAGCGAGTACATACCCACCCAGACACTGCCGTCGCGGCCGTGTGCGAGGCTGAGCACCGCCTCGTTGCCGATGCCGCCGTCCCCCCTCGAGACCGGTTCGATGCGACCCTCCGTCCAACGGTCGAGGCCGCCGCTGCTGCCGATCAGCATGCTGCCGTCGGGCAACTGGAGCACCGAGCGCACGTAGTTGTCGGCCAACCCCTGGTAAGTGTCATAGCTGCCGAACGGCGTATCGGCGAACCGCAGCAGGCCGGCATTCGTACCGACCCAGATGGAGCCTTCGCGGTCGACGAACAACGCAGGCACCCGGTTGTTCGGCAGTCCCCCGGCACGGCTGAACCGCTCCAGCCCGCCGGGCTTGGCGCGGAACACGCCGCGATTGACCGTGCCAGCGATCAGGCCACCCTGCGGATCGAGGGCCAGGCTGGGCACGGCATCGTCGGGAAACCCGGCCTCATGCTCGCGGAACTCGGCGTTGCGACCGCGCCACACACCGTGATGGGTGCCAAGGAAGAGCCCGCCATCCGGCGCGGCGATAATCGCGTAAACGGCACCCTTGGGCATCCCGTCCCGGACACCGAAGGCCTGCACGCGGTCATCCTCGATGCGCACGAGGCCCTCGGCGCTGCCGGCCCAGATCACATCGTTCGCATCGATCATCAGTGCGAACATCTGCCCGGATGGCAGCCCCTCGGCGACACCGAAGCGCGCCACCGTCCCGTCCGGGGCGATCCGCACGAGACCGAGGCTTTCGTGGGCCACCCAGAGACGGCCTCGCGCGTCGAACTCGGCGCGCATCGTCTCGTCCTGCGCGAGGCCCTCGGCCACGCCGACGCGGCGCCATCGACCGCCCTCCTGGATCATCACCCCGCCGCGGGACGTCGCCACCACGAGCTTGCCGGGCGTCCGCGCGGAAATGCTGCGGATGCCCTGGTCGGTGAAGGCCTCGACGTTCGCTGGCCCGAACAAGGTGAAGTCCTGACCGTTGTAGCGCACCAGGCCCTCCCAAGTCGCGAGCCAGAGGTAGCCTTCCCCGGTCTGGGCGATGGCATTGACCTGGTTGTGCGGCAATCCGTTGCGCGTGGTCCAAACATCACGGGCATACGCCGCCAACGGCTTCGACTCCATGGCAACCGCCGCGCCGGCGGCCAACCCGAGGAACAGAGCCCACAATCCGGCCAGCGCCAACCGCCCTGCAGCGAACCCCATGCCTTTCCCCCTGCTTGGCGAACGGCTTGCGATCAGCCGGCCTGACCGCCGAGCGCGCCCATGTGCCGCCGATAGTGCCTGAGTTCCTCGATCGACTCGCGGGCATCGGCCAACGCCGTGTGCGCACCTTGTTTCTGCATGCCATCGAGTACCGCCGGGGCCCAGCGCCGCGCCAGCTCCTTGACGGTCGAGACGTCGAGGTTGCGGTAGTGGAACCAGCGCTCGAGGCGGGGCATCAAGCGGACGAGGAAGCGGCGGTCCTGACAGATCGAGTTGCCGCACATGGGCGACTTGCCGGCATCGATCCATCGGGACAGGAAGTCGCAGGTCAGGGCCTCCGCCTCGGCGAGGGAATGGGGGCTCGACAGCACTCGGTCCCAAAGCCCCGATCTCCGGTGCGTGCCGCGGTTCCACTCGTCCATCGCCTCGAGCGCCGCGAGGTCGTGGCGCACGGCCAGCGACGGCCCCTCGGCGAGCACGTTGAGCTCACGGTCGGTCACGATCGTGGCGATCTCCAGGATCGAATCCGACGACGGGTCCAGGCCCGTCATCTCGAGGTCGATCCAGATCAGGCGGGTGTCGTCGCGTTCGGGCATGGTCATCGGCGGAGTGTATCGATTCCGCCGCGCACCTCCCCGGCGGGGCCGCGCCGCACGACCAGCGATTTACGCCGTTTGTCAGCCCATCCCGGCTACGCGATGATCACCGGGACGAGGAGAACCCATGCCCCTCAACGACGGTCTCGCCCATCCCACGGTCATCAGCGCCATGCTGGCGCCCGCGCTGCTCATGGCGGCGACGGGATCGCTTCTGATCTCCGCCAACGCACGACTCGCCCGCGTCGTCGACAGGCTGCGCCTCTTGGTGCTCGGCGAGGGCGAGCCGCACGGCGAGGCCCCTCCCCTAGCGGAGAACCAGCGCCAGATCCACGAGCACCGGCGCCGCGCGGCCTTGGTCCTCCGGGCCTGTTGGATGCTCTATCTCGCGCTCGGCTGCTTCATCGGCACCAGCCTGGCCCTCGCCGCCACCGCGCTCGTCGACCCGCGGCTCGGCCTGCTGGCGACGGCGCTCGCCCTGATCGGCATGGGCGGGCTGCTTGGTGCGGCCCTGGCCATGGGGCGGGAAGTCAGCCTCGCCGTCCACAGCCTCGACGCGGAGCTCGACACGGCCCTCGCCCGGCGGCGTCCCGGGGGACGCTGAGGATCCGAGCCGCCTAGGGGCCGACTCAATCCCGCGGCGGGCGCGCAGGCTTGACGCGCTTGGCGCGGAAATAACCCGTCAGCATCGCCGAGGCCTCCTCGGCCAGCACGCCACCCGCGACCGTCACGCGGTGGTTGTGGCGCGGATCGGCCAGAAGGTTGAACACGCTCCCGGCCGCACCGGTTTTGGGGTCGGCTGCCGCATAGACCACGCGCGCAATCCGGGCGTGGACCATGGCCATGGCGCACATCGCGCAAGGTTCGAGCGTCACGTAGAGCGTGGCGCCGAGCAGCCGGTGGTTCCCCAAGGCCTGCCCGGCCCGGCGCATCGCCACGATCTCCGCATGCGCGGTCGGGTCGTGTTCGGTGATGTTCCGGTTGCCCCCTTCGGCCAGCAGCGTGCCGTCGGCGGCGACGAGCACGGCACCGACCGGCACCTCGTCGTCCTCCCGACGTGACCGCTCGGCGACCTTCAGGGCCTGTGCCATCCAGCCGAGGTCAACGGCGGCTTGCTCGGAATCGGGGGACATGGCGCGGGAAACCAACGCGTTGGGCATGCTCGGCCGCGAAGGATACCGCCTGGCGACGGAGTCCGGCCCAGACCGCGGATCGTCGTCCCTACCGGGTGGGGGCGACGGGTGCGGGGCGGGCGACGCGGATCGCATCCCGACCTTGCGACTTGGCCTCATAGAGCGCCCGGTCGGCGCCAGCCATCGATGCGTCGAGGTCCAGGGAACCCGGCGGGCACTCGGCGATGCCCGCACTGAACGTCACCCGGATGCCTTCCACGTCCCATGGAACAAGCGTTCCCGCCAGCGCGTCACGCAGCCGATGCAGCGACGACGCTGCCTCGTCGCCGGAACCACACCGCAACAAGAGGCCGAATTCCTCGCCACCGATACGGGCGACCATGTCGTCCTCCCGGATCGAGCGGCGTGCGATCTCGGCGAAGTGGCGAAGCGTGGCATCACCCGCGGCATGGCCGCACGTGTCGTTGATCGATTTGAAGTGATCGAGGTCGATGATCGCGACATGCAGAGGGAGGGAACCGCCCTCGTTGGCGCGAAGAGCGGAAAGACAGCGCTCAACGAAGGCCTGGCGGTTGGGGAGCCCGGTGAGGGCATCGGTGTTCGCCCTCAACTCGAGAGACTGCTCCGCGCGGCGACGGGCATCATCAAGATCGCGGGCATGCACCAGCGCACCGAGGGTCGATGCCAGTGGCTCCAGCAGTGCCACCCATGAAGCGTCGTAGCCCTCGGGGCGGTTGCCAAGCGCGATCATGCCCATCACGCGTCCGTCGAAACGCATGGGCAGGCCGAGGAAGCTGTTCAACCGGGGATGGCCCGCCGGGAACCCGCGGCTGGCCGGATGCGCGGTTGGATCATTGGTACATACCACCGTATCCGCCACCACGACGTGCCCGAAGAGGTTATCGAGGTTCGTGAAACGCAGGCCCACCCCGCGGTCACGATGGCTCTCGTGCAGCGCGCGACTGCCTTCGTCCCAGCTGATGTTCGAGATCGTGGGAACCAGAAGGAAGGGGCGACCGTCATTCCCCTCGCGCATGATGCCGATGAAGCCGAAGCGGCTTTCCGTCAGCTTGAGCAACGGCTCGAACAGGCTCTCGCAGGCGTCATGGAGATCCCGGGTCAGCAGGAAACCCGAATGGGCCCGGTTGAGCACGTCGAGCAGCCCGCGCTGGCGCGCACGCTGCGCCTCCTCCTCCTTCCGCTCCGTGATGTCGGTGAGGGTCCCGACGGCGCGCACCGGTCTCCCACTCGTGTTGAATTCGACGACCTTGCCGAAAGACTGCACCCAGACATAGTGGCCGAGTCGATGACGGACCCGGTACTCGATGGACGTCACGCTATCCGGCCTGCTCTCCGCTGCGATCAGCTCGTCGAGCGTCGCGCGGTCTGCCGGATGGACGCGATCCAGCCAGAAACTCTGGTGGGTATCGACCTCATCGAGAGGGAAACCAATGATTTCGGCGGCACGCGGATTCAGGACGCGGACCTGCGTCCGGATGTCGAGATCCCACGTGCCCAGCCTCGCGGACTGGATCGCCAACGCAAGGCGGTCCTTCGTGCCGGCGACGATCGCCTCGAGTCGCTTCTGGCGGGTTTCGTCCGTGAGGTAGCCGAACACCCTCGTCTCTCCGTTGCCAGCGCGGGGCGCCAGGCGAGTGGCGTGGCGGAGCCAACGGATATCGCCCTCGGACGTGTGAATCCGGAGACTCTGCTCGTAGGCCACCAACCCGGTGGAGCGGTGACTACGCAGCGTGGTGCCGAGGTCGATCCGGTCCTCGGCATGGACGAGGGCATCGAACGGCGTGCCGGCATCGAGCCGACGAGCCAGCTCCTCGCCGAGGATGTGGCCGAGATTCCCACTGCGATGCAGCAGCCTCACATCCTCCTCGCCAACCTCCCAGACCACGGCCGCTGTCGGGCCACTCACGAACAGCTGGCGCTCGGCGACGTCCAGATCGCGCTTGACGAACATCCGCAGCGAGGCGCCAACCAAGTTCGCCGCATCGACCAGCGCCCGTCGCTGCTGATCGGTGAAGTCGCCACGGGGTCGGCCATCGATCAGGCACAAGACCCCTGCGATGCCGCCGGTCTCGTCAGGAATCGGCACACCGGCGTAGAAACGCAGGCGGATGCCGTCGACGACGTGCGGATTTCCTGCGAAGCGCGGATCCAGGGCGGCGTCGGGAACCACCAAGGGCTGGCCGCTCTCGAGGGGATGCCGACAAAAACTGTCTTCGACCGGAAAGGCCGTTCCGGGGTCGATGCCGCAGCCGCCGGCGATGCACTGGCTGCCGTCACGGAAGCCGGAAATCAGGCAGATCGGGACGTCGAACGCCCCCGAAAGCAGGCCGGCAAAATGCTTGAGCAGCGACCGGAATTCCTCGCGCTGCGCCTGCGGCAGCCGATCGCCGCCAGAAGCGAGCAAGGCGCCCATCCATTGTTCCACGTTTGCCGACGACGACATCGGAACCACCCCTCGCAGCTAGCGGAAGCGCGCGGGACCCGAGCCCCGCAGGCGCGTAGCGTCGCCGGTGCGGCGACCGCCCTGTCGTGACCGACGTCCGGAATTGACGCCTGTTTCAATTCAGGCGTCCGCCGGATCGGCTCACTCCCATTCGATGGTCGCGGGCGGCTTGCCGGAGATGTCGTAGACCACCCGGCTGACGCCGCGCAACTCGTTGACGACACGGCGGGCCACCGCGTCGAGCAGCTCGTACGGCAGGTGCGCCCAGTGCGCGGTCATGAAGTCGATGGTCTCGACCGCACGCAGCGCGATCACCCACTCGTAGGCGCGGGCGTCGCCGACCACGCCGACCGACTTCACCGGCAGGAACACCGCGAAGGCCTGCGAGGTCTTGTCGTACCAGCCGGCCTTGCGCAGCTCCTCGATGAAGATGGCATCGGCACGGGCGAGGATTTCGGCGTATTCCCGCTTCACTTCGCCGAGGATGCGCACGCCCAGGCCAGGGCCCGGGAACGGATGGCGGAACACCATCTCGCGCGGCAGGCCGAGTTCGACGCCGATGCGGCGGACCTCGTCCTTGAAGAGCTCGCGAAGCGGCTCGACCAGCTTGAGGTGCATGCGCTCCGGCAGGCCACCCACGTTGTGGTGGCTCTTGATCACGTGCGCCTTGCCGGTCTTGCTGCCCGCCGACTCGATGACGTCGGGGTAGATCGTGCCCTGCGCCAGCCACTTCACGTTCGTGAGCTTCTTCGATTCCTCCTCGAAGATCTCGACGAACAGGCGGCCGATGATCTTGCGCTTGGCCTCCGGGTCCTGCACACCGGCCAGCTCGGCGTAGAAGCGCTCGGCGGCGTTCACGCGGATGACCTTGATGCCCATGCCGCCCTTCTCGGCATTGTTGGCGAACATCGCCATCACCTGGTCGCCTTCGTTCCAGCGCAGCAGGCCGGTGTCGACGAAGACGCAGGTCAGCTTCTCGCCGATGGCCCGGTGCAGCAGCGCGGCCACCACGGAGGAATCGACGCCGCCCGAGAGACCCAGCAGCACCTCGTCGTCGCCCACCTGGGCGCGCACGCGGGCGATCTGGTCCTCGATGATATTGGCCGCCGTCCACAGGGTGGCGCAGCCGGCGATGTCGACGACGAAGCGGCGCAGCTGCTCGGTACCCTGCTTCGTGTGCGTCACTTCCGGGTGCCACTGCACGCCGTAGTAGCGACGGGCCTCGTCGGCCATGGCGACGATCGGCACGCTGTGCGTGCGGGCAGTGATCTTGAAGCCCTCGGGCAGGCGCGTGACGCGATCACCGTGGCTCATCCACACGTCGATGCGCGGCGGCGTGCCAGGGTGGTCCTTCTGCTCGTCGAGCAGGCGGCAGGCCGAGGCGACTTCCACCTCCGCGTAACCGAACTCGCGGTCGTGGCCGCCTTCCACCAGCCCACCGAGCTGCATGGCCATCGTCTGCATGCCATAGCAGATGCCGAGCAGCGGCACGCCAAGGTCGAAGACCTGCTGCGGTGCGCGCGGCGAGCCGGCTTCGGTCGTCGATTCCGGGCCGCCCGACAGGATGATGCCCTTCGGCGCGAAGCGGGCGATCTCAGCCGGATCGTGGTCCCAGGCCCAGATCTCGCAGTAGACGCCCAGCTCGCGGACGCGGCGGGCGATCAGCTGCGTGTATTGCGCGCCGAAGTCGAGGATCAGGATCTTGTCGCTGTGGATGTCGGTCATGCGGCGCGCGGCCTCAGTGGAGTCGGGGCGTGGGGGCGTGGATCACTGCCGGTAGTTCGGCGGTTCCTTGGTGATCTGCACGTCGTGCACATGGGCCTCGCGGGTGCCGGCGTTGGTCACGCGGACGAAGCTGGGTCGGGTGCGCATCTCCTCGATGCTGGCGCAGCCCACGTAGCCCATCGAGGCGCGCAGGCCGCCGGCGAGCTGGTGCACGACATTGGCCAGCGGGCCGCGGTAAGGCACACGGCCTTCGATGCCTTCCGGCACCAGCTTGTCGGCGTCGGAGGCGTCCTGGAAGTAGCGGTCCTTGCTGCCCTGCTGCATGGCGCCGAGGCTGCCCATACCGCGGTAGCTCTTGTAGCTGCGGCCCTGGAAGAGTTCGATCTCGCCCGGGGATTCCTCGGTACCGGCGAACAGGCCGCCGATCATGATGCAGGAGGCGCCGGCCACGATCGCCTTGGCGATGTCGCCCGAGTAGCGGATGCCGCCGTCGGCGATCAGCGGGATGCGGCCCTTCAACGCGTCGGCGACCATGCCCACGGCGGTGATCTGCGGCACGCCCACGCCGGCGACGATGCGGGTGGTGCAGATCGAACCGGGGCCCACGCCGACCTTCACCGCGTCGGCGCCGTGCGCTTCGAGCGCCAGCGCGGCGTCGCCGGTCACGATGTTGCCGCCGATCACCTGGAGGTGCGGGAAAGTCTTCTTCACCCAAGCCACGCGGTCGAGCACGCCCTGCGAATGGCCATGGGCGGTATCGACGACGATGACGTCCACGCCCGCCGCCACCAGCGCCTCGACGCGCGCTTCGGTGTCGCCGCCCACGCCGACGGCCGCGCCGACGACGAGGCGCTCGCTCGAATCCTTCGCGGCGTTGGGGTTGTCGCGGGCCTTCTGGATGTCCTTGACGGTGATCAGGCCGCGCAGCGCGAACGCGTCGTCGACCACGAGCACCTTCTCGATGCGGTGCTGGTGCAGCTTGGCAAGCACCTCCTCGTCCGTGGCGCCTTCGCGCACGGTCACGAGGCGGTCCTTGCCGGTCATGATGCTGCTCACCGGGGCATCGAGGCGCGTCTCGAAGCGCATGTCGCGGCCGGTGACGATGCCCACCAGCTGGCCGTTCTCCACCACCGGCACGCCGGAGATGCGGCGCGCGGCGGTGAGCTTCAGCACTTCGCCCACGCTGGTGCCCGGGGTCACGGTGAACGGCTCGCGGATCACGCCGGCCTCGAACTTCTTGACCTCGGCGACCTCGGCGGCCTGGCGCTCGGCGCTCATGTTCTTGTGGATGATGGCGATGCCGCCGAGCTGCGCCATGGCGATGGCGAGCCGCGCCTCGGACACGGTGTCCATGGCGGCGGCGACGATCGGCAGGTTCAGCGAGAGGCCACGCGTGAGGCGGGTGGCGAGGGAGACGTCCTTGGGCAGCACGGCCGAGTGGGCCGGGATCAGGGAGACGTCGTCGAACGTGAGGGCTTCCGCCTGGATGCGCAGCATGGACTGCTCCGGAACTGGGAAGCGCGACATTCTAACCGGTTCCACCGGCCTCCAGCAGGGTCAGGGACAGGGCCGGCCACCACGTGATCACCAGCACGGAGGCCCCCAGGAGCAGAAGGAAAGGCAGCGTGGCGCGCACCAGGGTCGTCACCGGCACCTTGAACCGATAGGCGGCGATGAACAGGTTCATACCAACCGGCGGCGTGAAGTACCCCAACTGCAAGTTCGCCAGCATCACGACGCCGAGGTGCGCGGGATGGACGCCGAACTGCACCGCAAGGGGCATCAGGAGGGGCGTCAGGATGACGATGGCCGAGAAGATGTCAACCAGCATGCCCACCACCAGCAGGAAAACGTTCAGCACCAGGAGGAATTCCAACGGACTGTCGATATGGTTGCTGACAAGGGCATAGAGCCGGCCGGGCACGTCCTGGTCGATGAACCAGTTGGACAGGGCGCGTGCAGCCCCGAGGATCAGCAGGATGGCGCCCACCATGCGCATCGACTCCGCCATCACGCCCGGAAGCCGGCGCAGCGCGAGTTCACGCCGCACCACCACGGTCACGAACAAGACGTACGTGGCCGTGAGCGCGGCTACTTCGCTGACCGCGAGCACGCCCTGGTAGATGGCGGCCAGCACCACCACCGGCAAGGGCAGCTCCCACCGCGCATCTTTGATCGCCGCCCACAGCTCACGGGGTTCGAAGGCCCTGCTGCTTGCGGGAACACCCCGCCCCACCCACATCGCGTGGGCGGCGAGCATGGCGAGCATCAGCGCTCCGGGCAGGAGGCCGGCGAGGAAAAGGTCCGGGATGGAGACCGTCGGATTCGTCGCGATCGGCGCCGCGACGAAACCGTAGAGGATGAGGGGCAGCGACGGCGCGAACAACAGGCCCAAACTCCCTGCCGCCGTCACCAAACCGAGGCTGTAGCGGTCCGGGTAGCCTGCCGCCTTCAGCGCGGGATACAGGAGCGCGCCCATCGCCACCACGGTGACGCCGGAGGCGCCTGTGAAGGCCGTGAAGAACGCACAGGCAACGATTGCGACGATGGCAAGGCCGCCAGGGAGGCTGCCGAGCAGCGCGTCGGAGAGCCGCACCAGTCGCTTGGGCGCACCGCTTTCGCTGAGCAGGTAGCCGGCCAAGGTGAACAGCGGGATGGCCATCAGGCCCGGCATGTCGCCGAGCCCGTAGAACTCCGTCAGCGCCGCCTGCTCGTAGCCGGCAGCCTGCAGGCCGACCAGCGCGATACCGAGGATGACGGCGAACAGCGGCATCCCCAAAGCCGCCAGGAGCAACAACAGCCCGATCTGAATCTCGAGGCTCATGGTGCGGGCTCGTCGACGGGCCGGGGCGCGAACGCGGACAGCGTGAAGCGTAAGGCCAGCAGTCCGAAACCGAAGGGCAGCACCAGCATCGGCACCCAGCTTTCGATCCCGGCGACGAAGGGCAGTGGGAATTCGCGCTCGGATGCCATCAGGCCCCACCCCACCCACGCCGCCCAACTGCAGAGGGCTGCAGCGGCGAACTGCGTGAGCACGTGCACGGCCCGCCATGCCGGATCGGGCAGAAGACGCGGGATGGCATCCACGGCGATGTGGCGCTGCTCGCGCGCCGCCCCCAGGGCACCGAGCATCGCCAACCAGAGCACCCCGGCGCGACCGATGGCCTCCCCCCAGGCGAGGCCCTCATCGAAGCCGACACGCAGTACGATCTGGGCGACCGCGAGCAGCAGCAGGCCCGCAAGGGCCGCGGCGAGCACCGCGTCCTCGCCACGATGCAGCACACGCAAGATGCGCCGCAGCGCAGGGTCGCTCAAGGCCGGCCGCCCGTCGCCTTGGCGTCGCGGATGGCCTCCAGGACGGCCGGGCTGATGCCCTGCTCCGCCTCGAGGCGGGCGATCACTCGCCGCCCGACCTCGCGGAAGTAGTCGGCGTCGGCGGTCGTCGGCGCGACGACAACAAGGCCCTGCTTCTTCATGGCCTCGAGCGCAGCCACGTCATCGCGACGGATGGTCTGGTCGACGCGTGCCGCCGCCGCCTTGAAGATGCGGTCGACGACGGCCTGGTCTTCAGGCGCAATGCGCGACCACGCACGCCGGTCGACCACGATGAAGCCGACCACATAGGCCAGCGGAAGGTCATAGAGCGTCTTCAGCCTGCCGTGCCACTGGAGCGCCACGGTGCCGGCCGGCGTATTGGCCACCATGTCGACCATGCCGGTCTGCAGGCTCGTGAAGACATCGCCGATCGGCAGCGGGATCGGACTGGCGCCGCCCTCGCGGAAGGTCATCTCGGCGATGGCGTCGTTCTGCGGCACCCACAGCTTCGCCCGACGGACGTCCTCGACGCCGGCCATCGGCTTGGTACTCATCAGGTAGGCGAAGCCCACCCCCGAGGCGCCGAGCATGTGGAAGCCGCGCTCGGCGAATCCCGCCGCCAGCAGTGGATCGACTGCAGCACGTACGCGATCGACCTCGTCCCAGCTGGCGAACAGAAAGGGGAGCGTGTACACGGGGGCGTCGGGGTAGACGAGCGACAACTCGCTCGAAGTGAGGACACCGCCCTGGAGCTGCCCGCCCTGCCGGATGCGGCGCAGCACGGCTTGGTCGTTGCCCATCACGCCGCCCGGGAAGTAGCGGATCTCCACGCGGCCGCCGGTCTCGGCCTTCACTTGGTCGGCCGCGGCGCGGAGCTCGCGCATCCAGGGCGAGCCATCGGGCGCTAGTGTCGCCAATCGCAGCGTCTGGGTCTGTGCCAGCAGTGCCGGGGCGAGGGCCCAAAGCAGCAAAGGGAAGAGGAAACGGCGGATCATCGGGGGGCGTCCTTCAAAAGTAGTCCTTGCCGGACTCCAGCAGTGCCTTGGCGCGCACTTGGGCCAGCGTGTTCATCAGCGTGTAGCGCGGGGCCTTCGGGTCGGCTGCCAAGACCTCGGTGAGGAGCCGGTCATGGAGCGACTGGTCGAAGACGAGGCGTGCGTGGAACTCGGCCATCAGCGTCTTGGCGTAAAGATTGCGCCCTTCCGACGCATCGATCGCCTGCTGGAAGTAAGCCTTGCCGACCTCGGGCTTACCCCCGACCGCCGCGGGCCGCAGTGAGTTCAACACCCCGAGATACACCAGCGGCAGCCCGCCGTCGTGGTTCGCATCGATGGCGACGACGCGCAGCAGCAAGGCCTCGACCTTCGGCAGGTCCGCCACGGCCCCCCAATCATCCCGGTTCGCCTGGATGTGCCCCGCCCAAGCCGCCGCCAAGCCGTAGATCAGCCCGACGCGTTCGTCGGGAACCCCTTCCAAGGCCTCTGCGAAGACATCGGGATTACCCTCGAGCGTCGCGCACAACCCGGCTTCCTCGATGCACGTGGCACGCTTGGCGTAGGCGAGCGCCCTCGAGGCCAGCCGCTGGGCGCGTGCCGTGTCGGGGCCCGTGAAGTTTCCAGCGTAGGCGCCGTTGAGGTTGGCCGCTGCGAGCAGGGTCCCCACGTTGTCGGGATCGCCCTCGATCAGGCCGTCCAGCAGGAGCAGGTAGGCGGGAAGGCCATCGCGCACGGTGGCGGGATCGTCGGCGTTCAGCACAGCACTGCCGAGATTGTCCGCGAATCGCTGCGTCGCCTTGTCGACGATGGACGTGCAGCCGGCCGCGAGCAGCGCGGCGAGAAGGGGGACGGCGAGGTGAGCCGCCGGCTTCCCGGGAGTGACGGCGCGGGCGATCAGGCGTGACATGCCACCAGCCTATCGGGCGAAGGTGTAGAGCTCGTGACCGGGGCGATCGGCGGCATCCGCGGCCTCGAGGGTGTTCTGCATCAGGGTCGCAACCGTCATCGGCCCTACGCCGCCGGGTACCGGGGTGATCCAGCTGGCACGCTCGCGCGCGGCCTCGAAGCCGACATCGCCGACGAGACGACCGTCATCCATGCGGTTGATGCCGACGTCGATGACGACCGCACCGGGCTTCACCCATTCCCCGGGGACGATGCCAGGACGACCCACGGCCACGACGAGAATGTCGGCCTGCTCGATCTGCCGGCGCAACACGTCACGCGGCGTGAATTTGTGGCAAGCGGTGACGGTGCAGCCAGCGATCATCAGTTCGAGCACCATCGGGCGACCGACATGGTTGCTCACGCCGACGACGACGGCGTTCGCGCCGCGCACCGGGCGGTCGGTGTACCCGAGCAAGGTGGTGATGCCGCGCGGCGTGCAAGGCCTCAGGCCGAACTGCCGCAGGGCCAAGCGGCCGACGTTTTCCGGGTGGAAACCGTCGACGTCCTTCCGGGGATCGATGCGTTGGATGATCTCACGGCCATCTCGGCCGCCGGGCAGCGGCAGCTGCAACAGGATGCCGTGGATGGCCGGATCGGCGTTGAGGCGATCGATCAGGGCGACCAGATCGGCGTCGCTGGTGTCGGCGGGCAGGTCGAAATCATGCGCCTCGATGCCCACCTTCAGGCAGGCACGACGCTTGTTGCGGACATAGACGGCCGAGGCAGCGTCGTCACCGACCAAGACCACCGCAAGGCCCGGGCGCGAATGGCCGGCGCCGAGCCGCGCCCGCACGCGGGCGGCGAGGTCATCGAGCAGACGGTCGGCGATGCCTTTGCCGTCGAGCAGGCGCGCACTCATCAGGGTTTGGTCCGTGCTGGGGAGCCCGCGATTATCGCATGCCGTCTTCGGGCCGTTCGCGGGACGCGCAGAACGCCTCGAGCGTGGCGTAACCTTCGAAAACGGCGGCAGAACCGCAGCCGGGGCAGTCCGGGTCGACGGCGAAGGAGATCTCGCGGAAACGCATCGCGAATGCGTCGACGGTGAGCAGCCGGCCGACCAGCGGCTCGCCGATCCCGAGCAGCAGCTTCAAGACCTCGGTCGCCTGCATGAGACCGACCAGCCCTGGCAGCACGCCGAGAACGCCGGCCTCCGCACAGTTCGGGGCGGCGTCAGCGCCCGGCGGCTCGGGGAACAGGCAGCGGTAGCACGGTGCGACGCCACGATGACGGCCGGCATCGAACACCGCGACCTGACCGGAGAAGCGCTCGACCGCTCCATACACGAGGGGGATGCCCAGCTCACGGCAGGCGGCATCGACGAGGTAACGGGTGGCGAAGTTGTCGCTGCCATCCACGACGACATCGGCGCCCTGCAGCAGCGCATCGACGTTCTCAGGCGACAGGCGTGCCTCGACGGCCTCCACCGCGACGCGAGGGTTCAGTGCCTGGAGGCGTTCCCGGGCAGACGCCACTTTGGGCGCGCCGACGGCCGCGTCGGTGTGCAGGATCTGGCGCTGCAGGTTGCTGCGCTCGACGCGGTCATCGTCCACCAGCACGATCGTTCCGATGCCCGCGGCGGCGAGGTAGAACGCCACGGGAGACCCGAGGCCGCCCGCCCCGACCACCACCACGCGCGAGCCCATCAACCGCCGCTGCCCCTCCAGCCCCACCCTCGCGAGGCGAAGGTGCCTGTCGTAGCGCGCCAGCGCATCGGCATCCAACGACGGCATCGTTCCGGGGCCGGTGGGCACGGCCATCGGCAGGCCGGCGGCACGCCACGCATCGACGCCGCCGCGCACGCTCGCCACGTCCATGAATCCGCGCTCGCGCAGCAAGCGTGCGGCACGCAACGAGCGCTGGCCTCGGGCGCAGATCAGCAGCAGTGGGGCGTCCGGATCCGGGGGCTCGACCTCGCCCTGCTCCAGGCGCGAGAGCGGCAGCGGCAACGCATCCGTCGGCGCGCCCGTGGCCTGCTCGTCGGGCTCTCGGACGTCATAGAGACGGGTGCCCGCGCCCATCCGCGCGACGGCCTCGACGGGCTCGCATTCCAGCGGAGGAGCCGCCGTAACGCCCTGCATCGCATCGATCAAGAGAGCGCCAGCCGCCGACCAGAGGTCAGCAAGGCGCCGAGGATCGTTGGGGAGGACCAGCAGCAACGCCCGGGGGGCACGCTTCCCAAAAGGAGCGAGCGTTGCGCCGTCGATGAGCGCGGACAGGCGCAGGTTGCCCTCGGCGTCGTCGTCACAACAGGCGATGACCAGGTCAAAAGCCTGTGCGGCATCTTCCAAGGATGCCGATGCACGCGACGGGTCGCCGGGCAGGATCGGCCAAGCGACGGGGTCGAGGCCGGCTTCCTGCAACAAGGCCAGCAACAGGGCGCGCCCCGCGTCGTGGCATTCGCCCGGGGCGAGGGGTTGGCCGGGGGGACGTAGCGCATCGCCGCTGCTGAACACCGCCACCATGGGCCGGCGCGCGCAGGGCAGCTCGGCCCAGCCCCGCGCCGCCAGCTGACCGAGGTCGGCCGGGAGCAAACGATGCCCCGAGCACCACTCGGCGCCATCGGCAGTGCGCAAGGTCTCGGCGAGCACCCTTCCGCGAGCGCGCGCCAAAGGCACGCGTTCCACGTCGGTCCGATGGGCCGCCCCCAAACGCCGCGCCGAGGCCACGAGGTGGGAAGAAACGGGGTCGAGACGCACCGCGGCCACCGCCACGCCCATCGATCAGCGCTTCTTGGAGAAGCGCATGAGGCGGCGACGTTTCGCCACCTGCCTTTCCGTCAACGTGTTCTTCTTGCCTTCGTAGGGATTGTCACCCTCGCGGAATTCGAACTTCAGCGGGGTGCCCACGAGCTTGAAGCGCTTGCGGAAGAAATTCTCGAGGTAGCGGCGGTAGCTCTCGGGGAGCCCCTTCAAACGCGAACCGTGAACGATGAATGTCGGCGGGGTGCTGCCGCCGGAATGGCCATAGCGCATTTTCGGCGCATGGCCCCTCACCGACGGAGGCGGATTGCTCTCGTAGGCGACTTCGAGCGCGCGGTTGATCTCGCTGGTGCCGAAGCTCTTCGTCACCGACGCATGCGCGCGGTTCACGGCCTGGAACAGCTCGCGCAAACCGCTGCCATGCAGAGCGGAAATGGTGATCCGCTCCGCCCAGGGCGCGAAAGCGAGCTTCCTCTCCAGCAACACGCGGTTCTGCTCGCGCTCGTAGGTGCTCAGGCCGTCCCACTTGTTGACGGCCACGACGAGGCCTCGACCGGCCTCAAGCACATGGCCGAGCACGGTGGCGTCCTGGTCGGTGATGCCTTCGGTGCCATCCACGAGCACTACGGCGACCTGGCAATGCTCGATCGACGCCAGCGTCTTGAACGCACTGAACTTCTCGACCGCCTCCTCGACCTTGCCGCGACGGCGGAGGCCGGCCGTGTCGATGAGGCGATAGAGCTTCCCGTCGCGCTCCAGGTCGACCGCGATGGAATCCCGCGTGGTCCCCGGCACGTCGGAGGCAATCATCCGGTCCTCGCCGAGCATGCGATTCACCAGCGTGCTCTTCCCGACGTTGGGGCGCCCGACGAACGCCACGCGGATGCGCCGCGGGTCATCGTCGAGAACGGACAGGTCGCGATCGGCGGGGAGCCGCGACTGCACGAGTTCCACGAGGTTGGGAACACCGCGCTGGTGCGAAGCCGCGAGCGGCAGGGCATCCGCGATACCGAACTTCGCGAACTCTGCCATGCAGTCGGACTCGACGAGGCCGTCCGTCTTGTTGACGCCCAGTACCAGCGGCTTTCCCGTCTTTCGGAGCCAGCCGATGATCTCGCGATCGAGCGCCGCGAGCCCCTCGCGGGCATCGACGACGAAGACAACAAGGTCGGCTTCCTCCACGCCGGCACGCGCCTGCTTCGCGGTCGCCCCGGCAAGCCCGATCTCGTCGCCCGAAAGCCCGCCGGTGTCGACGATGGCGAATGGCCGGGCGGGGTCGAGTCGGCAGACACCGTAGTGGCGGTCGCGCGTCACGCCCGGCTGGTCGTGGACCAAGGCGTCGCGCGTTCGCGTCAAGGCATTGAAGAGCGTGCTCTTGCCGACGTTCGGCCGACCGACCAGCGCGACAAGAGGCAGCATGCGATTACTCGACGACGCGGTAGGCCGCGAGGCGGCCTTCGTCGGTCACGGCCACGACCGTCCCCGTCGGGGTGGCGACCGGCGTGGCCAGGATGCGCGCATTGCCGACGCGTGCCCTGGCGACGAAAGCGCCCGTGCGCGGATCGAACCAGTGCAGGTAGCCCTCGAGATCACCGACCACGGCGAAGTTGCCCGCAAGGACCGGCCCCGTGGGCTGGCGTCGGACCAGGCCGTCCTGGCGCCAGAGCGCGCTACCGGTACCGCGGTCCAGCGACCACAGCGTGCCGGTCTTGTCGGCGACCAGCACGCCATCGGCAGTGAGCTCGATGCTGTTGGCGCCACCGTTGTCGCGCGTCCACGCGATCTGGCCGGAAGCGATCGAGATCGCTGCCGTCATGCCACGCACGCTGCTGGCGTAAACCGCGTCGGCACCGATAACGAGATCGCCATCGATGTCGACCAGGCGGTCCAGTTCACTGCGACCTTCCGGCTCGGCGACAGGGGCCTCCCAGACCGGGAGGCCGTCATCGGGGCGCAACGCCACCACGGTGCCGTCGTCGTGGCCGACCAGCACCAATCCTGCGGCCGCCGTCGGTGCGCTGGCGCCGCGCGAGCTCAACGTCGGAATGGCGCGATCGAAGGCCCAGCGCTGCCGGCCATCGACCGCGTCGAGGCCAACCACGCGGCCATCCTGCGAGCGAACGACGACGAGGCCATTCGAGATCAGCGGTGCTGCGAGGACCTCGGCGGAGGCCTGGGCTTCCCAGCGGGGCTCGCCGCTGTCCGCGGCAACCGCAAAGAGCGCGCCGCTGCGGCCGGCGACGACCACCAGGCCTTCGCCAACGCCGACGGACGACTGCAGGCCACCCTCGCGGACACCCGCCGACCAGATCCTCCAGCCACGGCTGTTCGACAGCGCCTCGAGGTCACGTTCCCAGCGCTCGTCGCCGCTCTCGACGTCGATGGCGCGGAGGGCACCGCCATCGGCGACGGCATAGACGGTCGAACCGTCGAAGCCGGGCCGCTGCCGGAACCCGAGGCTGCCCTCGCCTTCCCCAAGCGACTCCGACCAGAGTTTCTGCACCTTCCTGGCGCCATCGATGTCGACGAGCTCGGTCGGATCGGTGGCCTTCGCGTTGTCGCTGCGGAACCAGTCACGGACCGTCGTGCAGCCCGGGAGGACGAGTGCCGCGACGATGGCGAGGCCGAGGAGCTTGCGCATGGATCAGGCTTCCGGAGTGGTGTTGCCGCCGGCGTCGGCGAGCTTGAGTTCGAGGAGCACGCGCGTCGGCGACGCTACGTCCGTGCCGGTGAGGGCCTGCTGATAGGCATCGCGGGCATCGTCGCGCTTGCCCTGGGCGGAAAACGCGTCGCCGCGAAGCTCGTCGCGCAGGGCGGCGTAACCGTCGAGGTCCACGCCTTCGAGTCGCGACAGCGCGGCCTCGTGGCGTCCGAGGATAAGTTCGACGCGTGCGGCGCGGAGCAAAAGCAACTGGCGCAGCGTCTGGTCGCGGGTGGTCGGCAATGCGGACTCAAGGACCTCAAGCGCTTCCCCCGCCTTGTCCTCATTGACGAGGACGGCGCCGCGGCGGAGGGCCGCCAGCGCGGGATAGGGGGTGTCGGCGTAGTTGCTGCTCAGCGACGCTGCGAGTCCCGCGGCTTCATCGGCCTGCCCGGCTTCCTGGGCGGTGACGAAGCTTTCGAACTGCTTCGCGGCCTCGAGCTTTTGCGCATCCTGGCGACCCTGCCAGCTCTGGAAACCGACGATCGCCGCCAAGCCGATGGCGATACCACCCAGCACGGAACCGCCGTTGTCACGAAGCCACTTCCGGACGCGTTCGCCCTGTTCGTATTCGTCGATCTGGTCGTTGGACATGAGCCGTCGCCGCGGCGAACGCGGCTTATCAGGGGATGGGGCGAGGCCCCCGCGGCATCAGCGCGCGACGGCCTCGATCGATCCTTCGGAGGATAACGCAAAGCGAGCGACGTTCGCCGCGCGCACGGCGTCGAGGTTCACGCGCGAGCCATTCAGGACCACTTCGGTCGCCTCGACGTTGCCGATGGTGACGCGACCGACGTCCGAGGCGGCGAACCGGCGCGACTCACCCTCGCGCGCCAACGCGCGCTCGACGACGCCGCCGTCCCGATCGAACACCTCGATCCAGCTCTCGCCGACGAATCGGAGCTCGAGATGCGGCACCGCGGGCAAGACGCCGGCGAGGCTGGCGGCTACGGGCGTCGGCGGCGGCGTCGCGCCGGGCGCCGCGTCGGGGCCCATCGCACCGGCCCCCACGGCGCTTGACGGCACGGAGGGGCTGACCTCGGCGGTCTCGGCCATCCCTTCACCGGGAGGAGGCGCCCCGCCCTCGATCACCCGGCCCCGCGGCAAGGCCGGCGCCACGACGGTTGACGGGACGGGATCCAGCGATCGGTACTCCACAGGACCGGTCGCGGTACGCGACAAGGCGAGGTACACGAGGGGGAGCACGAGCAGGCTACCGCCGACGTATGCGGCGTTCCGCATCGACAGGTCGGCGAGGCGACCGATGCGGGACACCGAAACCTGGGGGCGCAGGACCGGTGCCTCGATGCGTTGGGCCACCTGATCGAGATCGACGGTGACCCCGAGGCGGCTGGCGTAACGGCCGACGAGATGCCGCGCGAACACGGGCGCGCCGAGACGCGCCCACTCGCCGCGCTCGATGCTTTCGAGAACCGCACGCGGGTTCTTGAGCTCGCGCGCCAGGGCATCGATCTCCAGGCCCTGCTGCAAGCGAGCCGCCTTCAGGCGGGCGGCGACACCGTGGTTGTGGTCAGGAGTGCTCACTGTCTCGGGATGCCCGTATCGGAGGGGGACAAGCTGGCTTCCACCTCGGCCGCAAGGCTCGCCAACTGGCTGCGGTAGCGCGCTGCCGCCCGCGGATCACCCGCGGCGGTTTCGATGTCGATTGCCAAAGCCAGCTCGGGAGCGGTCAATGGCGCGACCGCCTCCCTTCGCTGCAGGAACGCCCTCGCCTTCAATGCCTCGGAGCGCCGATGCTCGAGACGTGCCATGCCGATAAGGGCTTGAGCATGGCGGGGTTCCAAGGTGAGCGCGGCGCGGAAGTTCAGCTCGGCCTGGTCGTCGCGACCGACATCCGCCGCGCAGCTTCCGGCGTTCGCGAGCGCCTGCGTCGGTTGCCGGTAAGCCTCATCCGCAATCGCTTCGGCGAACGCCGCGAGCGCCTCGTCGGTCCGACCGACGCGGCAAAGCCATGCGCCGTAAGCGTTCAGTACCGGCCCACTGCCCGGCGCGAGCCGCACGGCCTGCTTGAAGTCCTCGCCGGCCTCGATGCTGCGGCCGAGGGCATCGAGCGCCGAGGCCCGCACCACCCGCGCGCCCGGACTACGGGCATCCGCGCGAACGGCTATCTCCGCCTCGGCGAGCGCGGCATTCGCGTCGCCCCGTGCGAGGAGCGACTGCGCGGCATTCACCGACCGCTGGGCGATCGGAGAGGTCGCGTGCGGCCTGTCTGGCCGGTGCCCCTTCGACCCCGGGGCACTCGCACAGCCCGCGCCCACGAGCGCAACGAGCGCAACGAGCAACGGCGTCGCGCAACGATCAAGCCGCGGCATCCGCGCTGCCCTCAAGCTTGCGGCGGAACTCGGCCTGTCGGCGGGTCTTGTCCATCACCTGCCCCTTGAGCTGACCGCAGGCGGCATCGATGTCGTCGCCGCGGGTGCGGCGCACCATCGTCAGGATGCCGGCATCGAGCAGTTTCTTCTGGAAGGCGCGGATCTCCGTTTCGCCACTGCGCTCGAAGCGCGTGCCGGGAAACGGATTGAACGGAATCAGGTTCACCTTCGCCGCGTGGCCGTCCTGCGCCTGGCGGCAGAACTGCCGCATCAGCGCGGCAAGCTCTCGGGCATGCTCGGGCTGGTCGTTCACGCCCTTCATCAGCGTGTACTCGAAGGTGATCGAATCGATCTTGGTGGACCGCACGTAGCGGAGGCAGGCGGCCATCAGCTCGGCGATCGGGTACTTCTTGTTGAGCGGGACGAGCTGGGTGCGGAGCTCGTCGTTGGCGGCATGCAGCGATACCGCGAGCGCCACGTCGCAGCGCGACGCCAACTGGTCGATCATCGGCACCATGCCCGCGGTGCTGAGCGTGACGCGCTTGCTCGCCAGCCCGAAGCCAAGGTCGTCGCGCATCAGGCTCATGGCGGTCACGACGTTCTCGAAATTGAGCAGGGGCTCGCCCATGCCCATCATCACGACGTTGGTGAGCTTGCGGTCCTTGTGCGGGACATTGCCCAGATGACGCGCCGCCACGAACACTTGCCCGATGATCTCGGCGGCCGTCAGGTTGCGGTTGAACCCCTGCGTTGCCGTCGAGCAGAACTGGCAGTTCAGCCCGCAGCCGACCTGGCTCGAGACGCAGAGCGTTCCGCGGTTCTTATCCGGGATCAGCACCGTCTCGACGGCATTGCCCGCATCCATGCCGAGCAGCCACTTGTGCGTGCCGTCGGTGGAGGGCTTGTCGAACATCACCTTCGGCGGGCGGGCCTCGCAGCGGTCTTCCAGCTTCGTGCGCAGCGCCTTGCCGAGGTCCGTCATGCCACCGAAATCGGTGACATGGCGGTGGTAGATCCACTTCATGACCTGATGCGCGCGGAAGCGCTTCTCGCCGAGCTCGCGCTCGAAGAAGTCCTCCGCAGCCACGCGGTCGAGGTCGAGCAGGTTGACGCGCGCAGGCACCGCCGGCGCGACCGGCGGCATCACCACAGCGGGGGCGTCAACCGGACCCATCGGGCATCAGCGGGCGCAGAGCTCGGTGGCGCTGAAGAAGTAGGCCGTCTCGATCGCGGCATTCTCGAGGCTGTCCGAACCGTGCACGGCGTTGGCGTCGATCGACTGCGCGAAGTCGGCGCGGATGGTGCCCGGGGCGGCGTCTTTCGGGTTGGTCGCGCCCATCAGCTCACGGTTCTTCGCCACGGCGTTCTCACCCTCGAGCACCTGGATCATCACCGGACCCGAGATCATGAACTCGACGAGCGCGTTGAAGAACGGACGCTCCTTGTGCACGGCGTAGAAGCCTTCGGCCTCCTTGCGCGAGAGGTGCTTCATCTTCGCCGCGACGATCTTCAGGCCGGCGCTCTCGAAACGCGCGTAGATCTGGCCGATCACGTTCTTAGCGACGGCGTCGGGCTTGATGATGGAAATGGTGCGCTCTACGGCCATGTTTGCAAACCTTTGTCAATAGGAAAACTACCAAGGCGCAAAGTATAGGCAGCGAATGTCAAAAAAGACAGCGGGTTACGAGACATTCCGCAGCCCGGATTGAGGGTGTGGCGCCCACCCGGACGGGCGCGACCAGCGACTCGCCCCTCCCCCGACGGATCGCAGCGATCGTCCGCTTGATTCAATCAATCACTTGACAGACGCGAGCGCCGGGGCGGACTATCGAACAAGCGTTTTAAACGAGGGCCGCATGAGCACCACCCACTTCAACACCAAGGAACGCATCCTCGGGGCGGCCGAAGAGTTGTTCGCCATCCACGGCTTCTCCGGGACCTCGCTCCGCCAGGTGACGAGCCGCGCCGACGTGAACATCGCTGCGGTCAATTACCACTTCGGGTCGAAGGAAAACCTCGTCAACGAGGTCTTCCGCCGACGGATGGACGACATGAGCGAGAAACGCCTCAAGCACCTCGTCGAGGCCCGCCAGGCCCATCCGGGCAACCTTGAGGCCGTGCTCCGCGCCTTCATCGAGCCGCCGCTGGCCCTGACCCTGGACCGGCAGCATGGCGGTGCGGCCTTCGTACGCGTGCTGGCCCGGGCTTTCGCCGAGAAGAACGACGGGCTGCGCAAATTCCTTTCCGACAACTACGGCCACGTCCTCCGGGAGTTCGCCAAGGCGATTGCCGAGTGCGTGCCGGGCATGGCAAAGGAAGACCTGTACTGGCGCCTCGACTTCGTCGCCGGCGCCTTGACCTACGCCATGGCCGACTTCGGCCTGATCAAGCGCCCGGCCGGCACGAGCGAGAAGCAGCACTGCGAAAAGGCCGCCCAACAGCTCGTGCGCTTCGCCGCCGCCGGCCTCCGGGCGGGCTGAGACCCGCCCCGCCGAACGCCCTGGGTTGACCATACGCTGGCGTATCCTTAACGTACGCCGGCGTACGCTTCAGCTTTCCATCCGTTTTCCCCGTTCTCCTCCCCACCGGAGTTCCCCATGTCCCAGCTTCGTATCCGCAAAGTGGCGGTGCTCGGCGCCGGCGTGATGGGCGCGCAGATCGCCGCCCACCTCGTCAACGCCGACGTCGACACCCTGCTCTTCGACCTCCCGGCCAAGGAGGGCGACAAGAACGGCATCGTCCAGAAGGCCATCGCCAACCTCGGCAAGCTCTCCCCCGCCCCGCTGGCCAGCAAGGCCAAGGCCGCGGCGATCATCCCGGCCAACTACGAGCAGCACCTGCCGTGGCTGAAGGACTGCGACCTCATCATCGAGGCGATCGCCGAGAAGATGGAGTGGAAGAAGGACCTCTACGAGAAGATCGCGCCGTACGTGGCGCCGCACGCCATCGTCGCCTCGAACACCTCGGGCCTGTCGATCAACGGGCTCGCCGAAGCCATGCCGGCCGCGGTGCGCCCGCGCTTCTGCGGCGTGCACTTCTTCAACCCGCCGCGCTACATGCACCTCGCCGAGCTGATCCCCTGCACCGGCACCGAGGCCGGCGTGCTGGAAGGCCTGGAGACCTTCCTGACCACCACGCTGGGCAAGGGCGTCGTCTACGCCAAGGACACGCCGAACTTCATCGGCAACCGCATCGGCGTGTTCTCGATCCTCGCCGGCATGCACCACACCGAGCGCCTCGGCCTCGGCTTCGATGAGGTCGACGCCGTCACCGGCCCGCTGATCGGCCGCCCGAAGTCGGCGACCTACCGCACCTCGGACGTGGTCGGCCTCGACACCATGGCCCAGGTCATCAAGACCATGGCCGACACCCTGCCGGACGACCCGTGGCATTCGTACTTCAAGGCTCCGGCGTGGCTCCAGGCCTTGATCGCCAAGGGCGCGCTGGGCCAGAAGACCGGCGCCGGCATCTACATGAAGAAGGGTAAGGACATCGTCGTCCTCGACCTCGCCAAGCAGGACTACCGCCCGACCGGCGCCGAAGCGAACGCCGAAGTCGTCGAGATCCTGAAGATCAAGAACCCGGCCGAGAAGTTCGCCAAGCTGCGCGCCCATGCGCACCCGCAGGCGCAGTTCCTGTGGGCGATCTTCCGCGACCTGTTCCACTACGCCGCCTTCCACCTGCACTCGATCGCCGACACCGCGCGCGACGTCGACTTCGCCATGCGCTGGGGCTATGGCTGGAACCTTGGGCCCTTCGAGACCTGGCAGGCCGCCGGCTGGCAGCAGGTGGCCGCGTGGATCGCCGAGGACATCGCCGCCGGCAAGACCATGGGCACGGCCCCGCTGCCGGCCTGGGTCACCGACGGCCGTGCCGGCGTGCACGGCAAGGACGGCAGCTTCAGCCCGGCCCGGAACGCCGCCCTGCCCCGTTCGTCGCTGCCCGTCTACGGCCGCCAGCGCTTCCCGGAAACCGTCATCGGCGAAGCCCCGGCCAACCCCGGCACCACGGTCTTCGAAACCGACGCCGTGCGCCTGTGGACCGACGGCGATGGCATTGCGGTGCTGAGCTTCAAGACCAAGATGAATACCGTCGGCGACGGCGTGCTGGCGGGCGTCCTGCAGGCGATCGACATCGCCGAGAAGGACTTCCGCGGCATGGTGATCTGGCAGCCGAAGGGCCCGTTCTCGGCCGGTGCCGACCTGGCCGGCGCTCTGGGTGCCCTGCAGGCCGGCAAGCTGGACGAGTTCAATGCGATGGTCGCCACCTTCCAGGCCGCCAGCCAGCGCATCAAGTACGCGCTGGTGCCGGTGGTCGCGGCGGTGCGCGGCCTCGCGCTGGGCGGCGGCTGCGAGTTCCAGATGCATTCGGCCCGCACCGTGGCCCACCTCGAGAGCTACATCGGCCTCGTCGAGGCCGGCGTCGGCCTGCTGCCCGCGGGCGGCGGCCTGAAGGAGTTCGCCGGCCGTGCCTCGGCCAAGGCGAAGAACGGCGACGTGTTCGCCGAACTGAAGCCGCTGTTCGAAGCCGTCGCGATGGGCAAGGTCTCGGCCTCGGCCCTCGAAGCGAAGGAGCTCGGCCTGCTGCGCGACGCCGACATCGTCGTCTTCCACGAGCACGAGCTGCTGCACGTCGCCCGCCAGGTCGCGCTGGGCCTCGCCGAGACCGGCTACCGTCCGCCGCTGCCGAACCGCACGATCACCGCGGCCGGTGACGTCGGCATCGCGACGTTCAAGATGATGCTGGTGAACATGCTCGAGGGGCGGATGATCAGCCCGCACGACATGGAGATCGCCACCCGCATCGCCACCGTGCTGTCGGGCGGCGAGATCGACCGCGGCGCGACCGTGGACGAGGACTGGCTGATCCGCCTCGAGCGCGAACACTTCGTCGCGCTCGCCCAGATGCCGAAGACGCAGGAGCGCATCGCGCACATGCTGAAGACCGGCAAGCCGCTGCGTAACTGACGGACGACGAGGACCACCCCATGAGCAAGCAAGTTCAAGACGCCTACATCGTCGCCGCCACCCGCACCCCGGTCGGCAAGGCCCCGCGCGGCTTCTTCCGCAACACCCGCCCCGACGACCTGCTGGCCCACGTGCTGAAGAGCGTCGTGGCGCAGGCCCCGGGCATCGACCTCTCGCAGATCGACGACGCCATCATCGGCTGCGCCATGCCTGAGGGCGAGCAGGGCATGAACGTGGCGCGCATCGGCGTGCTGCTGGCCGGCCTGCCGAACACGGTGGCCGCACAGACCATCAACCGCTTCTGCTCCTCCGGCCTGCAGGCCGTGGCGCTGGCGGCCGACCAGATCCGCCTCGGCAACGCCGACCTGATGCTGGCCGGCGGCACCGAGTCGATGAGCATGGTGCCGATGATGGGCAACAAGGTGGCCATGGCCCCGAGCGTGTTCGACAACGAACACGTCGCGATTGCCTATGGCATGGGCATCACCGCCGAGAAGGTCGCCGAGGAGTGGAAGGTCAGCCGCGAGGACCAGGACGCCTTCGCCGCCGAATCCCACCGTCGCGCGCTGGCCGCCATCGCCGCCGGCGAGTTCAAGGCCGAGATCTCGCCCTACGCCGTGCGCGCCCGCGTGCCGGTGCTGGGCGGCAACACGGTCAAGCTGGTCGAGAAGACCGTGGACACCGACGAAGGCCCGCGCGCCGACACGTCGGTCGAGGGCCTCGCCAAGCTGAAGCCGGTGTTCCGCATGGGCGGCTCGGTGACGGCGGGCAACAGCTCGCAGATGAGCGACGGCGCCGGTGCGGTGCTGCTGGCCTCGGAGAAGGCGATCAAGCAGTACGGCCTGACCCCGCTCGCCCGCTTCGTCAGCTTCTCGGTCGCCGGCGTGCGTCCGGAAGTGATGGGCATCGGCCCGATCGAGGCGATCCCGAAGGCGCTGAAGCAGGCCGGCCTCACGCAGGACCAGCTCGACTGGATCGAGCTCAACGAAGCCTTCGCGGCGCAGGCGCTGGCCGTCACCCGCACCTGCGGCCTCGACCCCTCGAGGATCAACCCGCTGGGCGGTGCGATCGCGCTGGGCCACCCGCTGGGCGCGACCGGTGCGATCCGCACCGCGACGATCGTCCACGGCCTGCGTCGCCGCAAGCAGAAGTACGGCATGGTGACCATGTGCATCGGCACCGGCATGGGCGCTGCGGGCATCTTCGAGGCCCTCTGAGGCCCTGCCCGTCCGCGCGGCTCCGGCGGACGGACCGGTGGAACGCGAAAGGCCCGGCATCGCCGGGCCTTTCCTTATTCACCGCGCTGCCCCGCCCTCGCGCCAAGCCTTCCACGCGTCCTTGGCCTGAAGCCACCAGTACGTGGCCTGCGCACCGCCGAAGCCCCACGGCTTCATCGCGGAGACCAGCCCGTACGGCGCGTACGCCTGCCACGTGGGATCCCCTTCCGCGATCGCGGCCGCCAACACCTCGCCGGCGACGGTGGTCGGGGCGACGCCATGGCCACCGAAGGCCTGTGCATGCCACAGGCCCGCATGGAGTGGGCCGATCTGCGGCATCTCATGGCGGGCATAACTCATCAGCCCCGACCACGCATGGTCGATGCGCACGCCATCGAGTTGGGGGAACACGCGCAGGATGTCGCGTCGCAGGAGGCGCTCGACGTCACGCGCGTCGCGATCCCGGACCGAAATGCGACCGCCCCACAGCAGGCGCGTGTCCGGCAAAAGGCGGTAGTAGTCGAAGGCGAAACGCGTGTCGTAGACCGCGGCCTGCGTGTCGAGCACCTCCGCGGCGCGCGCGCCGAGCGGCTCGGTGACGACCACGTAGGTCGCGATCGGCAATACGGAAGCATCGACCTTGGGCACCAGGCCCGCGAGGTACCCGCCGCAGGCCAGCACCACGTGCTCGGCCTCCACCGCGCCCTGCGGCGTCTCGACACGCCAAGCGGCGCCCTGGCGCCGGAGCGAAGTGGCGGGGCTGCCCTCATACACGGCCACGCCGAGGTGGCGGAGCGTGCCGGCGAGGCCGCGCGCGTACTTGAGCGGGTGGAAGTGGAAGGCCTGCGGTTCGAACAGGGCCGCGCTGTAGCGCTCGCTCTTCACCTCGCGGCGGAGATGCTCGCGGTCCACCGGCTGCCAATGCGTTTCGAAGTGGGTCTCGAGGAGGCGGCGCCGCCGCTCCAGCACGTCGCCGTCGCGGAACCAGTTGGCCCAGAGCACGCCGCCGTCGATCCGATCGCAGTCGATCGCATAGCGCTCGGTACGCGAACGGACGAGCGCGACCGCATCCCGCGTGCGCTGGTAGGCCGCCCGCGCCGCATCGGGCCCGAGGTCGGCGAGCAGGTCGGCCTCGCCCCGCGAGTAGCCGGCGAAAACGAAGCCGCCATTGCGTCCCGAGGCACCGAAGCCGACGGTGTCCGCCTCCAGCACCACCACGTCGGTCATGCCGCGCTCGACGAGCCCGAGGGCGGTGTTCAATCCGGCATACCCGCCGCCGATGACGCAGACGCGGGCCCCGATGGCCCCGTGAAGCGGCGACGGGTGGGGTGAAGGCCCCGCCGTGGCGCGGTAGTAGTCGGCGGCGGCGGCGTCAAGCATGGGCGGCGATAGACATAGGCGCTAGCATCGCGCTTCCCCCCGACACTATGCCATCGACGATGTCTCCGCACCGCCCTTCGGACCGCGCCCGCCTCGCCCTAGCCGCCCTGGCCTGCGCCTGCGTCATGGTCGGCCTCCTCTGGGGCTTGCGATGGGCCTTCGAGGGGCGCGTCGCCACCGGCCACATGAGTCCGGATGCCGCGATCGAGGCGATGGCGCGTTTCGTAAAGGCGCTCTACCTGCTCGGCGCGCTCGTCGCCGCCGTGCTGGCCAGCGTGCTGGCGTGGATCGCCAAGCGCACGCGGGAGACCCGGCTTTGGCCGCCCTCAGGCTCGTGGCCGGTGCCGCGAGCGATCTCCGAGGGCGATGCAAGGCGCCTGGGGCGCCGCCTGCATGTGGGGGCCGCCATCGCCGGCGCCGTCGCCATCGCTTCGCTGGTTGCCGCCTTGGCCTGAATCGGCGCTCACCCTTCCGACAGAGCCAGCCGCATCAGCGTCCTCGTGGCATCGCGGAGATCGGCGTCCTGGAGCGCATACTGCAGCGTGGCTTCGATCAGCCCGATGCGGCTGCCGCAGTCGAATCGCCTTCCTTCGAACCGGTAGGCCAGCGTTTTCTGCTCCTTGAGCAGGGCTGCGATGCCATCCGTGAGCTGGATCTCGCCGCCTGCACCGGGCTTCGTCGATTCGAGCAATTCGAAGATGCGCGGCTGCAGCACATACCGCCCCACGACGGCGAGCGTGCTGGGCGATTCCTCGGGTCGCGGCTTCTCGACGATGGCACTGATCTCGCCGTGCCGCCCGGTGAAATCGCGCGTCGCCACGATGCCGTAGCTGCGCGTCTGCTCGATCGGCACGTCCTGGACGGCGATCACGCTGGCCTGCTGCCGCATGGCGAGCTCCGCAAGCTGGCGGGTGGCGCCGGCGCCCCGATTCCAGATCAAGTCGTCGGGAAGGAGGACGGCGAACGGCTGGTCGCCGACGACCGGTCGAGCACACAGCACGGCATGGCCAAGGCCAAGGGCTTCCGCCTGCGTGACGAACACCGCGCGGACATGGCGCGGCAGAACGTCGCGAATCATCGCGAGGAGTTCGGACTTGCCCGCACGCTCGAGCTTATGCTCGAGCTCGTACGCCTTGTCGAAGTAATCGGCGACCGCGTGCTTGTAACGGTTGGTCACGAACACCAGCGTGTCGCACCCGGCCTCGATGGCCTCGTCGACCGCATACTGGATCAACGGGCGATCGACGACGGGGAGCATTTCCTTCGGCACAGTCTTGGTGGCCGGCAGGAAACGCGTCCCGAGCCCAGCGACCGGAAAAACCGCGCATCGCACCCCCGGGCTCATGGCGAGAGACCGCCGCGGATGACCTGGGGCCGGAAGGGACCGGTGATACGGCCGGTGGAGGTTCCGGCGAACTCCGGGATGGCCTCGGCGATCACGCGCCTGATCTCCATGTCGTCGTCGCGATGCACGGCCTGGCGCAGCGCTTTCATGGTGGCGTCGAACGCCACGAGGTCCACGGGCCGTGGCTCGGCCAGGAAGATCTTCGGGTGGATGGTCTGCGAGTAGCTCTCGTCGGCATGGAACAGCTCCTCGTGGAGTTTCTCGCCGGGCCGGAGGCCGGTGTAGCTGATATCGATGTCCCGGTAGGGGGCGAATCCCGCCAGCCGGATCATCTGCTCGGCCAACACGCGGATCAGCACCGGGCGACCCATGTCGAGGGTAAAAATGCCCGAAGCCTCGCGGAGGGTCGTCGCCTGCAGGATCAGTTGGCAGGCCTCGGGGATCGTCATGAAGTACCGCGTGACGTCCGGATGGGTGACGGTCACCGGCCCGCCGCGGCGGATCTGCTCGCGGAACAGGGGCACGACGCTCCCCGCGGAATCGAGAACGTTGCCGAAGCGGACGGTGACCAGCCGGGTTGCGGAGCCTTCGCAGCGTGCGAGGCAAGCCAACTCCGCGAGGCGTTTGCTCGCCCCCAGCATGTTGATCGCGTTGACCGCCTTATCGGTGGAGATCAATACCAGGGTCTTCACCGCGCCGTGGACCGCCGCTCGGGCAACGACCTCGGTCGCGAACAGGTTGTTGCGCACGGCCTCGCGCGGCTGGGCCTCGAGGAGGGGGACGTGCTTGTACGCCGCAGCATGGAACAACTCGTCCGGCCGCCACTGCTCGACGAGACGCCGCATGAGGGCCTCGTCCCCGCAGTCGCCCAGCACGTACTCGGCCTGAAGCCGGGGGAAACGCGCCCGCAAATCGAACTGGAGCTCATGGAGGGCCAGCTCGGAGCGCTCGACCAGGACGAGCTGGGCCACCCCGACGTTCGCGCACTGTCGTGCGAGCTCGGAACCGATCGACCCGCCGGCACCGGTGATCAGGACCGAGCGCCCCATGAGCGAGTCGCGGATGGCGTCCCAGTCGGGCAACACCGGGTCGCGGCCCAGCAGATCCTCGATGGCGACGTCCTTCAACGCGCCGTGCATCCACTGCTCCTGCAGCACTTCCTCCGGCGCCGGCATCCGGCTGAACCGGAGCTTCAGGCGCTCGCACTGGGCGGCGATCCGGCCCAACTGCTCGCTCTGGTCGCCGGGCAGCGCGATCGCCACGTGGGCCACCGCCGCTTCGTCGGCGATGCGCGCGAGGTCCTTGATCCGGCCCAGCACCGGGAGGCCATAGATCTTGGCCCCCTGGATGCTCGGATCGTCGGCAAGAAACCCGACCGCCTGGTAACGGTCGCTGCGCTGGAGGTCACGAGCGAGGCTCTCCGCGGTCGGCCCGGCCCCGAGAATCAGCAGGCGCTCGCGCTGTCCCGAGGCCGCACGACGGATCTGGCCGTCCTTCCATGCGCGGTACATCAAACGGGGCGCCCCCAGCAGGACGGCCAGCGCCAGCGGGTAGAGCACCAGCGCGAGGCGCGGCACGCCGGCTGCGCGATCGCGGAAGAGGAACAACAGCATCGCCACGAGCAAGCCCCCCACCAGGCTGCTCAGCAGGATGTTCTTCAGGTCCGGCAGGCTGGCGAACCGCCATAGGCCACGGTACAGCCCCATCCGCCAGAACACCGTCAGCTGCACGCCGACGACCAGTCCCGTCTCGACGAGGAAACCGTGGCTTGGCACGGGAACGCCGATGGACGCGTAGCGCAGGGCCACGAGGACCTGCCAAGCGACAACGACCATGAGCACGTCGTGGACCACCACGAGCACGCGGCTGACGGGGAACCGGGAAAGACGGAAGGCGTTCACCACTGGCCGCGCTCCCTGAGGACGGCGGAGAAATGCCGTTGGGCCAACCACCAGACGCCGGCCGTGAGGGTGAGCGACAGTGCCGCCGCGACCCCGCCGAGTCCCGCCTCCTGAGCCATGGCCACCCCTCCCCCGCTTGCAAGCATCCAGATTCCGTAGGCCACCGTCACGCGGCCGTGACTGTAACCGCAGCGTGTGACCAGCTGATAGAGGTGTCGCCGATGGGCGGATGCCAAACGTTCACCGTCCCGGGCGCGGAGGACCAGGGTCCCGAGGACGTCGACAAGGAAGGGCGCACTCGCGATCGCCACGACCGAGGCGAACGGCACGTCCGGTGCCGAGAGCAGCAAGGCGGCAAGGCCGAGACCGAGGACGTGGCTGCCGCAGTCGCCCATGAACGCGCGTGCCTTGGGGACGTTCAACGGCAGGAATCCCGCGCAAGCCGCCAGGAGCGCCGATGCCAGGCATGCGGCCAGGCCAAGTCCCGGCGCGACGAGGAGCGCGGACGTGCAAACCGCCATGGCGGCGACCGTCGCGATGCCGTCGATGCCATCCATGAAGTTCCACGCATTCACGAACAGCACGACGAGGGCCATGCTCGAGCCGACGGCCAGCAGGGGAGGCAGCGTGACCGGCAAGCCGTCCGGCGTCCAGGGCAGCGCGACGGCCACCGGAAGCGCGGCAAGCAGTTGCCCGGCAAACTTGCGAGCGGGTCTCAGCGGCCAAATGTCGTCGATGAGTCCGACGACGCCGACCACGAGGCCGCCCAGCAGAACGGCGTTACGCGTGGCGTCGGGCGTTGCATAGACCACGAGGGCCAAGCCCGAAGCGATGGCGATGCCGATCCCGGCGCCCCTCGGGGTCGCCACGACGTGGCTGCTTCGATGGCCAGGGACATCAAGCAACCCCCGCCGGAGGGCCAAGCGGCGCCAAGCGTCGGCGACGATGAAGGCGATGGCAGCCACCAGCAGGAATCGCGGCGCCACCGCCAGCGCGTCGATTGGCGGAGTCACCGGCGCCTCATTCGATGGCCACATGCGGCAGCGGCTTGATCGAGGCCCACTGCTTGCAGCTCGGGCACTGCCAATGGTGGGCGCGAGCGCCAAAGCCGCAGCTCTGGCAGCGATAGCCCGGCGACCGCACGATGAGCTGCTCGTTGATCTGCTGCAGCGCCACCAGCAGTCCACGGGCGTCGTCGCTGTCACTCCGGAGCGCGAGTTCGATCAGGGCCGCTTCGCCCCGGATCGACGGGCGCTGCCGCAGGTGCTTGCGCAGGAATTCGAGTGCCACGCCGGCGCCCTCCTCCGTCTCCAGGCGCCGCGCCAAAGCCAGGGCCGGCGAGACACCGCGGTAGCGTTCCACCATCTCCAGCAGGAAGCTCCGCGCGCGTGCCGGATCGTCCCCGCGGTCATAAGCCGCCAGCAGTGGCGGCAACACTTCGGGGAGGAATTCGATGTCCTGCCGCGCGGCACGCTCGTAGGCGCGGATCGCCGCGGCGTCATTCCCCTCGGCCAGTTCGATCTGCCCTTCGAGAAGCGCAGCGCGCACGCTGTTGGCGTCGGCGGCGTGGGCGCGTTCGAGGTGCTGGCGGGCCAGCGGAACATCACCCTTGAGGCGTGCCTTCTCTGCCAGTTCGCATTCGAACTGGGCAATCAGCCTGCCCATCGGCTCCTGCGTCGACTGCTCGTAACGGCGCGCGTGGTCGATGGCCTGCTGCCAGTCGCGCTCGGCCTGGTAGATCGACATCAGGTGGCGCAAGGCCTGGGGCGCGGCCGATCCCAACTTCACCAGATCAGCGAACAGCGTCTCGGCGCGATCCAGCAGGCCGGCACGCATGTAGTCCTCGCCGAGGGCAAGGATGGCGCGGGTCTTCTGGTCGTCCGACAGACCGGGCCGGGAGATCACGCTTTGGTGAAGGCGAATGGCGCGATCGACTTCGCCACGACGGCGGAACAGCGTGCCAAGGGTGAACTGGGTCTCGAGCGTTTCCTTGTCGCGCTCGGCGATCTGCAGGAAGACCTCGATGGCCTTGTCCTGTTGCTCGTTGAGCAGGTAGTTCAGGCCACGGAAGTAGGTCGCGGAAAGCTTCGAGATTCGGGCGCCGCCTCGGCGCTCGCTCCCACGCTGGCCAAGGTACCAGCCGGCCAGGCCGACCAACGGCACCAGCAGCAGGAGCCACCAGGTGCTGATCATCAGGCCGCGGCCTCGTCGTCGTCTTTCGAGGGGACCACGGGCGTCGACGCGGTGCGCGACAGCAGGGCGGCCAGCCCACCGAGCAGCGCCCCGAGCAGCAGCACGGAGAGCAGCAGCAGCCCCAATGGCAGGGAGAACTCGACCCACAGGAGGTCAAGGAGGACAGCGCTGCCATTCAACGCGACCACGCCGATGCCGAAGGCGATACAAAGGAAGGCCAGCAGGATGCGGATCAGACGCATGCGACCACGCCGTTGCGGAGGGATCGCGGGATTATCGACGGATCAGGGCGCTTCGGGAACCACGGGGTTCACGCGCTCGCGCAGTTCCTTGCCCGGCTTGAAGTGCGGGACATACTTGCCCGGCAGCTCGACGCTCTCGCCGGTCTTCGGGTTGCGGCCAAGCCGCGGCGGGCGGAAATGCAGGGAGAAGCTGCCGAACCCACGCACCTCGATGCGCTGCCCGGTCGTGAGCGAGTCGCTCATCATCTCGAGCAAGGACTTCACCGCCAGCTCGACGTCTTCCGGCTTGAGGTGGGGCTGGCGGAGCGCCAACGCCTCGATCAGTTCGGACTTGGTCATCAATCCCTTCGACGGCCGCGTTCAAAGGCAGCGGCCCGGGCGAACCCGGGCCGCCGGTGTCGCTTGCGATTACTCGCGGTTGCCCAGCTGCTCGCGCAGCAGCGCGCCCAGCTTGGTGGTGCCGCTGGAGGCTTCCGCCGCCGACTTGTTGTACTCGGCGAGGGTCTCCTGCACCTCGGCCTCGTCCTTGGCGCGGATCGAGAGCTGCAGCACACGGCTCTTGCGGTCCGTACCGACGATCTTGGCCTCGACGCTGTCGCCGACCTTCAGGTGCTGGCTGGCGTCCTCGATGCGCTCCTTGGCGATGTCCGAGGCGCGGATGTAGCCCTCGACGCCATCCCCCAGGTCGACCGTGGCGCCACGGGCGTCCACTTCCTTGACGGTGCCGGTCACGATGGCACCCTTCTGGCGCTGGGCCACGAAGGAACCGAACGGATCCTGCTCCATCTGCTTGATGCCCAGCGAGATGCGCTCGCGCTCCGGGTCCACGGCGAGGACGACGGCCTCGACGGTGTCACCCTTCTTGAAGTTGCGGACGATGTCTTCGCCGGTGGTGTTCCAGCTGATGTCCGACAGGTGCACGAGGCCGTCGATGCCGCCTTCCAGGCCGATGAAGATGCCGAAGTCGGTGATCGACTTGACCTGGCCCGAGACCTTGTCGTTCTTCTTGTTCATCGCCGCGAACGCTTCCCACGGGTTCGGCGTGCACTGCTTCATGCCGAGCGAGATGCGGCGACGCTCCGCGTCGACGTCCAGGATCATGACCTGGGTCTCGTCGCCCAGCTGGACGACCTTCGACGGGTTGACGTTCTTGTTGGTCCAGTCCATCTCCGACACGTGGACGAGGCCTTCGACGCCCGGCTCGATCTCGACGAACGCGCCGTAATCAGTGACGTTCGAGACCTTGCCGAACACGCGGGCGCCGTTCGGGTAGCGGCGGGCGATGTTGTCCCACGGATCCTCGCCGAGCTGCTTCAGGCCGAGCGAGACGCGGTTGCGCTCGCGGTCGAACTTCAGCACGCGGACCTGCAGCTCGTCGCCGACGTTGACGACTTCCGACGGGTGGCGGACGCGCTTCCACGCCATGTCCGTGATGTGCAGCAGGCCGTCGATGCCGCCGAGGTCCACGAACGCGCCGTAGTCGGTGAGGTTCTTGACCACGCCGGTGACGATCGCGCCTTCCTGCAGGCGCTCGAGCAGCTGCTCGCGCTCTTCCGAGTGCTCCGACTCGACGACGGCGCGACGCGACACGACCACGTTGTTGCGCTTGCGGTCGAGCTTGATGATCTTGAACTCGAGTTCCTTGCCCTCGAGGTAGACCGGGTCGCGGACCGGACGGACGTCGACCAGCGAGCCCGGGAGGAACGCGCGGACGTCGCGGATGTCGACGGTGAAGCCGCCCTTGACCTTGCCGCTGATGCGGCCGGTGACGGTCTCGGCCTTTTCCATCGCCTCTTCGAGCTCGTCCCACACCATGGCGCGCTTGGCCTTCTCGCGCGACAGCACGGTTTCGCCGAAGCCGTTCTCGAGCGAGTCCAGCGCCACCTTGACGGTGTCGCCGACGTTGACTTCGAGCTCGCCGGCTTCGTTACGGAACTGTTCGATCGGGACGATGCCCTCGGACTTCAGGCCGGCGTTCACGACGACGACGTCGTTGCGGATCTCGACGACGACGCCCGACACGATGGCGCCCGGCTTCAGCTTGTTGAGCGCGGTCTGGCTCTGTTCGAACAGTTCGGCAAATGATTCAGTCATTGGAGTTTCTCTGGTTGGACATCAGGCAAACGCCCGCATTCCTGCGCGACGTGCCCACCTGCAATGCATCTCGCGATGCGTGGGGAAACCGGCGGGCGGGATGCGCGCCGGAGCGGTTCTTCTGACGGATCGCGGAGCGACGAAAGCGTCGCCGGTGCCGGAGTCGGACGACTACGGCCGCCGCATCGATTCGGGAACGAGCGCCAGGACGTGCTGGACCACCTCGCCGATCGACCGGCCGGTGGAATCCAGGAAAAGCGCATCGGATGCGGGTTTCAGGGGCGCCACCGCACGGCTGGCATCGCGTTCGTCGCGAGCCGAGATTTCGTGCAGAAGACTGTCGAAATTAACAGAAACCCCCTTTTCCTTCAACTGCTTATGCCGCCGCCGGGCGCGCTCTTCGGCGCTGGCGGTCAGGAAGACCTTGAAGGGGGCATCGGGGAAGATGACCGTCCCCATGTCGCGGCCGTCGGCCACCAGGCCGGGATCCGCACGAAAACTGCGCTGAAGATCGGTCAATGCGCTTCGAACGGGCGGGTGTGCAGCGATCGCGGAGGCCGCGGCACCGGCGGTCTCCATGCGCAGCTGGTGGGTCGCGTCCTTGCCGTTGACCCAGACCTTGGGCTCGCCCTCGCCGTCGCCATCGAAGCGGATGACGGTGCGCGAGGCGCAGGCCGCCACGGCTTCGGCATCGGAGAGATCGATCTGCTCCCAGGCGGCGGCCAAGCCCACGGCGCGGTACAGCGCACCGGAGTCGAGGTAATGCCAGCCGAGGGCGTGCGCCACCATGCGGCTGACGGTGCCCTTGCCCGACCCGGACGGCCCGTCGATGGTAAGGACGGGCGCGGGCGCGCCGGCGGCGGTGGCCGGATCGCGGCCGCGGGAGGTCGAAGGACTCATGCGGGGCCGCAGTCTACGCGAGTCGCAGCCCGAACCCGACCCCTCGCGCCAAGGCATCGAAGCCCGGGAAGGAGGTGGCGACGTTAGCGACGTCGTCGATCCGTACCTCGCCGGACGCGCATTGCGCGGCGATGGCGAGGCTCATCGCGATGCGATGGTCGCCGCGGCTGTCGGCCTGCCCGCCGCGGAGTCGCCCCTGTCGCGAATCGGCCGACGTGGCCGAGCCATTCGCCGTGAAGCCGCTGCCGGTGATGACGGCACCATCGGGCGCTTCGTCGATGACCGCCCCGAGCGCGCGAAGGCCCGCCGCCATCACGGCGATGCGGTCGGACTCCTTCACCCGGAGCTCGGCCGCACCACTGACGACGGTCGTCCCTTCGGCGAGTGCCGCGGCGGTGAACAGGGCCGGGAACTCGTCGATCATGTCCGGTACCAGCGCTTCCGGGATCGCCGCGCCCCGCAGTCGGGCGGCCCGGACTTCGATGTCCGCCACCGGCTCGCCGCCCTGCTCGCCCGCCGGACGAACCGTGAGGTCGGCGCCCATCAGGCGCAGGGCGTCGAGCAGGCCTGTGCGGCGCGGGTTCACGCCGACCCGTTCGAGCACCAGGTGCGACCCGGGGATGACGCTCGCCGCCACGAGGAAAAAGGCGGCCGAGCTGAAATCGGCCGGGACGTCGACCGAGGTGGCCGTGAGCGTCCGGCCGGGTCGCAGGGTGGCGATGCCCGGGGCGAAATCGATGTCGGCACCGAAGGCCGAGAGCATCCGCTCGGTGTAGTCGCGGGTCGGGTGCGGCTCGCGCACCGTGGTCGAGCCATCGGCGTACAAGCCCGCCAGCAGGATCGCCGACTTCACCTGCGCGCTGGCCACAGGGCATTCATAATCAATGCCTTGCAAGACATTCTTCGCGTGGATTCGCAGCGGCGGAAAGCCGCCTTCGCTGTCGATCCGGGCGCCCATGCGGGCCAACGGGTCGATCACGCGGCGCATGGGCCGCTTGCTCAAGGACGCATCGCCGACGAGCGTGCTCTCGAAGGCCTGCCCGGCGAGCAACCCGGCCAGCAGTCGCATGCCGGTACCGGCATTGCCGCAATCCAAGGGCCCGGCGGCGGCTCGGAGGCCGTGCAGGCCCACGCCGTGCACGAGACGCTCCCCCTCGCCCGGCTCCTCGATCCGGACACCGAGGCGCTGCAGGATGGCGGCCGTGGCGCGGGTGTCCTCGCCTTCGAGGAAGCCCGTGATCCGGGTGCGGCCCTCGGCCAAGGCGCCGAGCATCACCGAGCGGTGCGACACGGACTTGTCCCCGGGGACGCGGAGCCGCCCCGTCAGCGGACGGCCCGCGGCAGCGACCCAGGCCGCGCTGCCGCCGCTCATGCGGACGCTCCCGCGCCGGGCGCCGTCAGTCCGGCTTCAGCCATCACGGCATCCAGCGCCTTCAATAGGCGGGCGTTCTGCTCGACTTTGCCCACGGTGATGCGAAGGCACTGCGGCAAGCCGTAGCCGCGCATGGGCCGCACCACGATGTCGCGGGCCAGCAGGCCGCGGTCGATGGTGGCAGCGGTCTCGGGCGTTCCGAAGTCCACCAACAGGAAGTTGGTCTGCGACGGGTGGACGAACCAGCTGCGGCCCTTGAGCTCGATGGCCAGGGCCTCGCGGTTACCGGCCGTCTCGTGGAGCACGGTGGCGATATGCGCCTCGTCCTTCAGGGCCGCGGCGGCGGCGGCGAGACCGGGGCTGTTGACGTTGAAGCTCTCCCGCACGCGCTCCATGACCGCCACCACCCCCGGGTCGGCGATCAGCACGCCGACCCGGAGCGCGGCGAGGCCGTGCAACTTCGAAAAGGTGCGCGTCACCAATAGATTCGGGTACTTAGGCAATAAAGTTAAGGCGGATTGACAACCCGGCTGGGCAAGGAACTCCCCGTAAGCCTCGTCGACGACCAACAACGTGTCCGGACCGATGGCCTGGAGCAGGCGTTCGATCTGGGCCGTCGTCAGCCAGGTGCCCGTGGGGTTGTTCGGGTTGGCCAGCATCACCAGGCCGTGGGCCGGCGTCAGGGCGGCGATCATCGCGTCGATGTCGTGGCCGCGCGGCTGGGACGGGTGGTCCTTCGGCAGCGCGTCGACCACGTCGAGCCGCGCGTTGGCCGCCTGCGCCGCCAGCGGGTAGACGGCGAAGCAGTAGCGCGACGCCAGCACCGGGCGCTCCGGCCCGGCGAACACCTGCGCGATCTGCATCAAGAGTTCGTGGGTGCCGTTGCCGAGCAGCAGTTGCTCGCGCTCCACCCCGAACGCGTCCGCCAGCGCGTGCTTCAGCACGCCGCCGCGCGGATCCGGGTAGAGCTCGAGCGTGTCGAGCTCGGACCGCAGCGCCGCCATCGCCAGCAGGCTGGGGCCCCAAGCGCTCTCGTTCCCGCCGAGTTCAAGCAGGCCCAGCTCACCGGCCCGGTTTCGCAGGTCAACGATGTCGTGGCCGGGGTCGTAGCTGGCCAGACCCCGGATCCCAGGGCTGGCGAGCGCGCTGAAGTCGCGGGCCGGCGCGCGGGCTCCCGCCTCCGTCAGGACGTCCGCCATCAGAGCACCGCCACCGGGTAGGAACCGAGGATCTTCACCGTGGAGGCGAACGCGCCGAGCTGCTGAAGGGCCGCCTGCATCTCCGGCTGGTCGACGTGGCCAGAGACGTCGATGAAGAACGCGTACTCCCAGCGCCGCGTGTGCGCCGGGCGCGACTCGATGCGGTTCAGCGACAGGCCGACGTCGGCGAAGGGCTTGAGGATGCCGAACAGCGCACCGGGCTGGTCGTTCACGAAGACCAGCAGAGACGTGCGGTCGTGGCCGCAGGTCGGGAGCAGCTCGCGGCCGAGCACAAGGAAGCGGGTGGTGTTGTCGGCACGGTCGTTGGCCGGACCGGCGATCGTCTTCAGGCCATACACGTGGCCAGCGGACTCACCGGCCAGGGCCGCGGCGTCATCGGCGTTGCGCGCGCGGCGCGCGGCGTCGGCATTGCTCGGCGTCGGCACCAGTTCGGCCTTGGGCAGGTTGGCCCGCAGCCAAGCCTTGCACTGGGCGAGGGACTGCGGGTGGGCGTAGACGCGCTCGATGTCCTCGATGCGCCCGGTGCGCCCCAGCAGGTACTGGTGGATGCCCAGTTCGACCTCGCCGCAGATCTTCAGCGAGGAGGTCAGGAACATGTCGAGCGTGGACTGGATGGTGCCCTGCCCGGAATTCTCGACCGGCACCACGCCGAAGTCGGCGTTGCCCGCCTCGACCTCCTGGAACACCTCTTCGATGCTCGCCAGCGGCAAGCCCTTGGCCGAATGGCCGAAGTGCTTGTGCACCGCCTGCTGCGAGAAGGTGCCCTCCGGCCCGAGGTAACCGACCTTCAGCGGCTCCTGCTGCGCGAGGCAGGCCGACATGATCTCGCGGAACAGGCGCACCAGCACCTCGTCCGCCAGCGGGCCTTCGTTGCGATCGATGACGCGGCGCAGGACCTGCGCCTCGCGCTCGGGGCGGTAGTAGTCGACGGCCGCCTTGAGCGGCCCTTTGGCGCGCCCCACCTGCTGCGCCCAGCGGGCGCGCTCGGCGATCAGCTGCTGGATCGTTTCGTCGATCCCGTCGATGCGGGCCCGGACCTGGCCAAGGTCGAGCGGCGCGCCGCCTTCCCCAGCCGGTACCTGTGGTTCGTCAGCCATGGCTCACCCGTGCCGCTTGGCGAAGTCGCCCATGAAATCGACCAACGCAGCGACCGCCTCGTAAGGCAGCGCGTTGTAGATCGAGGCGCGCATGCCGCCGAGGTCGCGGTGGCCTTTCAGCGCCAGCAAGCCGGCGGCCTCCGACTCCTTGAGGAAAGCGGCGTCGAGCGCGGCGTCCTTCAGCATGAAGGGCACGTTCATCAGCGATCGCGCGCCGGCCGCCACCGGGTTGCGGTAGAAGCCGCCGCTGCCGTCGATGGCCGCGTACAGGGCCTCGGCCTTGCGGCGGTTGTTGGCTTCGAAGGTGGCCAGGCCACCCTGTTCCAGCATCCACTCGAACACCAGGCCGGCAAGGTACCAGCTGAAGGTCGGCGGCGTGTTGAGCATCGAGCCCTGCTCGGCATGGGCCTTGTAGCTGAGGATCTTGGCGCGCGGCTGGCCAGTGCGCTCGAGCAGGTCCTTGCGGATGACCATCACCAGCAGGCCGGAGGGACCGATGTTCTTCTGCGCCCCGGCGTAGATGACGCCGTACTTCGAAACATCGATCGGGCGCGAGAGGATCGACGAACTGAAGTCGGCGACCAGCGGCACGCCGCCGGTCTCGATCGCATCCGGGAACTCCACGCCGTGGATGGTCTCGTTGGCGGCGACATGCACGAACGCGGCCGACGGGTCGAGGGCATAGCTGCCGGGCGCCGGCAGCGTGGTGTATTGGCTGGCGGCCGTGTCAGCGACGACGTTCACGGCGCAATGCGCCTTGCCCTCGCTGGCGGCCTTCTTGCTCCAGGCGCCGGTGACCAGGTAATCGGCCCGCTGGCCCGGCGCCGCAAGGTTCATCGGCAGCAGGGCGAAGTGCGTCGTGGCACCGCCCTGGAGGAAGAGCACCGCATAGTCGTCGGGAATGCCCATCAGCGTCCGGAGGTCGGCCTCGGCCTTTTCCGCGACCGCGATGAACGCCTTGCCGCGATGCGACACCTCCATCACCGACGCGCGCTCGCCACCCCACTCCAGCAGTTCGGCCTGCGCCCGGCGCAGCACCGGCTCCGGAAGCACCGCCGGACCGGCACTGAAATTGAATCCCCGCGACATCACCGCACCTCCCTTGAACGAAAAATCGACGCTAGCACGCGTCGACCGCCGATCGACAGTAGAGAAGGCGATTAGAGTCGAATGTCGAAATGCCCGTCAGGGCATCGTCTCCCAGGGGCACTCAAGCCTTCGGCGCGTAGACGAAGAACGCGGTCAAGGCGGCCGCCAGGGCGGCCGCGGCGGCAACGAGCAGATACAAGCCAGTGAAGTCGCGCTTCCTCGGCGGGACGGCGGAGGATGAGGGCGCCGGGGCGCCGAGTGAGGTCAGGGCACCCATCGCCGCCACGTGCCGCCGAACCGGCGGCGGCGTTCCGCCGTCGCCTCCCTCCCGGCCCCACCCAGGCGCCTCGAGCACGAACCGCTGGTCGCCAATCTCGATCTGGTCGCCTTGGTACAGGAGCGCACTGCGCACCGCATGGCCATTGACTCGCACCACGGCGGCGGGAGATAGCGTGCGCAGCACCACGCCACCGCCTTCGACGTCAAGCTGCGCGTGGCGATCCTGCAAGCCCGGACCATCGATGCGGACGTCACTGCCCGCCCCACGCCCCAGAATGCGCGCTGAGGACAGCGACAACGAACGACCGAACCAAGGACCGCTGAGCCCGCGTAGCGACGCTTTGGCACCTCCGGGGAGGGAAGGATCCTCGCTGGCACGCCGACGCGGCGGGGGGGCGGGTCTCGGGGGCGCGGGAGGCGGCTCGTCGGACTCGAACCGGACGTGGACGCCGGCGAGGCAGACAAGGTCGCCCGCACGCAGGAAGGCGATGCGTTTCACCGGCCGCGCATTGACGACCACCGTCGCACCCTGGGGAACGGTGAGCCAATTTCCTCTACGCCCGGTCGCGAACACGGCGTGCAGCGGAGCAAGCCCTGCGATGGTGACGGTTGTCCCGCCTCCCGCGGCACTTCCCACGCCCACCTGTCCATGTTCGAGATTGACGGCGGCGTGCTCGCCGTTCGGGAACGTCAGTCGCATCGGGCCTCCTGCGCGGCGAAAGGTAGCACAGGCATCAGCGACTGGCCGGCGCGGCATGGCATGGCACAGAATCGCGGGCCAGGAGGGCCCCATGACCGACATCGACATCCACCGCAACCACCGCGTGCCTCTCAAGGAGGCCAAGGCGCGGGTCGAACGCATCGCGGAACGCATTGCCGAACGCTTCGACGTGGCCTACGGCTGGAAAGGCAACACGTTGCAATTCAGCCGAAGCGGCGTCGACGGCCAGATCGCGGTAACGGCGAAGGACGTCAGGGTGATGGTAAGGCTGGGCTTCCTGCTGTTCGCGCTGAAGGGGTCCATCGAAAGGGAAGTGGACCGTGTGATCGACGAGCAGTTCCGCTGACCCCGTCGCCGACCCCACGGAAGCGGCCCTGTCAGTGGCCGAATGGTTCGGCATGACCGGCGAAGAGTCGCCGGCTGACCTCGCCCTCGCCCCGGGCGACGCGCTCGAGGAACGGCTCGGCACCCTCAAGCTTCGCGAACGCGTCGAAGCCGCGCTCGAGGAACCCTTGCAACTCGGACAAGCCGGCCGCGCGCGCCGGAAGGCGCGAAGCACGCAGCAGGCGGTGCACGCCATGGCGCCGCACCGCGGCATCGAGGCTGCGTCCGACCGCGACGACCAGCGCGATCTGGCGCTGCCGCAGCCGCGGCTGGCCTGCCTCGCGATAGAGCTCGCCATACCGGACGGCATCAAGCCTCGCCCAGCGGCGACGGTCCATGGCCCGCACCATGCGGAGATCGAGCGCATGGCTCAGCACGTGCAGTTCGATCGCATCGCGGGCAGCGCGCAGCATGGTGTCCGGCAGCAAATGCACCATGACGGGCATGATCCGGTCGACGTCTCGATCTCGGCCGCTGAAGTCACGATCGGCATACAGATCGCTGAGGAAGAACCGGGCAGCCGCGTGCATCCGCGGATCGGCGAGCACGTCCGCGAAGCTTGCTTCAAGGCGCTGCGATTGCCAGGACCGAAGCACGGCAAGGCGCGGGGACGCGTTTTCGCGGTGGTCCGGGCGGAATGCGTCCGAGCGCCACTGCAAGCGACGTGCGATCGCCGATTTGAGGCGGGCGCGATGGTGGGTGTCGTCGATCATGGCGACAGTGAGCCTAGGGGTGCCCGATCATGCAGCCGACCCCGTGCCTGCGCCAGAACGGGACGCCGGGTTCGCGGGTAGAATCGGACGCCACCGGCCGCAGCCACGATCCCATGCTCGTCGTCCAACCCGCCAAGCCCCGCACGCCCAGCAAAGGCCGGATCGGCCTCGCCATCGCCGGCGGCGGCCCCACGGGCGGGATGTATGAGCTTGGCGCCCTGCGAGCCCTCGACAGGGCGATCGAGGGCCTCGACCTGACCCGCCTTGACTGCTATGTCGGCGTGAGCTCGGGCGCCTTCATCGCGGCTGGGCTGGTCAACCGCCTCAGTACCGAGGAAATGTGCCGAGTCTTCCTGACCGGTGATGCAGACGTCCACTTCAGACCGGAAATCTTCCTGAAACCCGCGTTCGGCGAGTACCTCCGGCGCGCCGCCGGCGCCCCCGGGCTCCTGCTGAACTGGGCCCGGGAGTCGCTTGCCGACCCGATCAACGCATCGCTGGGCGAGCTGCTCACGCGCATGGGCGGGGTGATCCCCAACGGCCTGTTCGACAACGCGGGCGTGGAAGGCTTCCTGCGCCATCTGTTCACCACGCAGGGACGCAGCAACGACTTCCGCGAGCTCGACCGGCCGCTCTACGTGATCGCCGTCGACCTCGATAGCGGCAAAGCCGTGCGCTTCGGTTCGCGCGACTGGGACGACGTCCCGATCTCGCGCGCCGTGCAGGCCAGTGCAGCCCTGCCCGGCCTCTATCCGCCGGTGTGCATCCGCGACCACCACTTCGTCGACGGCGCCCTGCGCCGCACCATGCACGCGTCGGTGGCACTCGACAAAGGCATCGACCTCCTGCTTGGCGTGAACCCGTTCGTTCCATTCAACGCAAGCCGTGGCGGCAAGCGTCCGACCGGACTCGACCGCCTGGCAGAAGGCGGACTACCGGTCGTGCTGTCGCAGACGTTCCGCACGCTTCTGCAATCGCGGGTGCAGGTCGGGCTCGAAAAGTACGCCCGGCAGTACCCCGATACCGACCAGATCGTCATGGAGCCGGACGAGGATGACGGGGAGATGTTTTTCACCAGCGTGTTCAGCTACGACAACCGCGTCAAGGTATGCGAGTACGCCTTCCGCGCGACGCTGAAGGACCTCCGAGAACGCCGGGAGCAACTTGGCCCGATGTTCGCCCGCCATGGCCTCCGGCTGCGCGACGAGATCCTCGACGATCATCATCTGTCGATCCTCGACGGGGTGGGCCGCCGACGCCCGCAGACGGAAACCTCGGCGCGCCTCCGGCGTTCGCTCGACGACATCGAGGCGATGCTGCAGCGCGAGGCCCACCCCTCGAAGCATGAGGCGAAGCGCACACGTACCAACGCCCGAAAGCCACGTCCTTGAGCGCGTCACTGGTGTGAATGCTCTAGGCACGCTCCCGAGACTTCGGGCACATCACGCTCACCCCAAGGTGTAGGAAAGGCTCATGGCCAAGCTTAAAAAGTCGACCCGCAAGACCACCTCGGCAGCGGCGTCGCCCGCCGACCTCCAAGCCAAGGCCGAGCAACTCTCCCGCGGCCTCGCCGATTCGGCGCAGCAGATCTGGCTGGCCGGTATCGGCGCGTTCCAGCGCGCCCAGCACGAAGGTTCGAAGCTGTTCGACGCCCTCGTGAAGGAAGGCTCGACGATCGAAACCGCGACCCGCAAACTGGCCACCGGCCGCGTCGACGCGGTCCGCGATGCCGTCGAGGAGCGCGTGGGCACCGTGCGTGAACGGGCCGTCGATACGTGGGATCGTCTCGAGAAGGTGTTCGAGGAGCGCGTGCAACGCGCCCTCACCCGGCTCGGCGTGCCGAGCCGCGAGGACCTGATCGAGCTCACCGGGCGTGTCGACCAGCTCACCCGCGCCCTGAAGCAGCGCGGTGCAGCGCCGGCGGCGAAGCCGGTGAAGCAGGCCGGCAAGCCGGCGAAGCAGCCTGCGAAGGCGGCGAAGACGACCGCGAAGCCGAAGAAGCAGCCCAGTGCGAAGGCGGTCGCCAAGCCGGCCAAGGCGCGAAAGGCCGCGCTGGCGCCGATCGCCGCGCCGGACGCGCCACAGGGCTGATGCTTTTCCGGCCGCCCTTGCGCACGGGGCGCCCCGGATGACGATCCACTGACGACACGACGCCCTCGGGGCGTCGTGTTTTTTTGTGCACCGCGAGAGGCTACCCTCTCCCGAAACCCCAGCCACCACTGCCCATGTCCGTTGTCGTCTCGATCCTTATTGCCCTGTCGGTCGCCGTTGCCCTTGTGCTGGTCAGCCGACTCTGGTTCGATCGATTCCAGAAGCGGGCCCACGCGCAACGGATCGGCATCGAGGTCCTTGACACCCGCCGCTGGCGCGAGGCCCTCGACCTCCTCGTCCAAGCCTTGGCCAGCGAGGGCTACACCCAGGCCGCAGAGCCGACCGGTCCGAGCGGCATGCCCTTGGCGGAACGCCACCTGATGCGGGACGGCAGCCGGGTGCTGCTCATCTACAAGCACGGCACCAGCTACCGCATTGGCGCAACGGCCCTCTTGGACGCCGAACGCAGGCGTCAGGAAGCGGAGCAGGACGAAGTCATCATCGCCACCTTGGGAAGCGTCGATCGCGACGCACTCCCCCAAGCCACGCGCATGAAGGTCACTTGCCTGGACGGCACGACGGTGTGGACGAAAGTCCGCGAAGTCCTCGACCCCACCGCGCGCGATGGCGTCGCTGCGGAAGCCGAGGCGCTCGTCGAGCGCCCGAGGCGCCTCGCCGGCGTCGCTGCGGCCGTCCTTGGCCTTGCCATCGTGTTCTGGGGAGCGGGCTTGAACGAAATGCCGCTGGGCTTCTCTGCTCAGACGAACGCGCCACCGCCCATGGTTACGACGCCTAGCCCGGCGCCAGGACGCACGACGATCCCGCAGGAAACCAAGGGCGGTCCCATGTCCACAACAAACGCCGCTGGCGACGTCGGCGACGCGCAGCGGCGCGCCCTGGCCGCCAAGGCCATCACCGCACTGCCCGAGGTCGAACGCGCGAGCTGGTCCAGCGCCAGTACGATGGTTATCGGTTTGCGTCCGCGCGTCAGCGTCGATCTCGGCGTCGAGAAGACCTGTGCGCTGGCGCCCGAACACCCCGTACTCCGGGACGTCCGACTGCAGATGGAAGCGAACGGTGGCTCCGACGTTCGTTGGCGCCGGTGCACGTGACGAATGCAAGTCCTCGACGAATGAGGAGGGCCCGCTCGCGCGGGCCTTCGTCATTGTGCAGCTTCCGGTTTGCTTACCAGTGCACGCCCCGCATCAGCGCGGCGAAGGCGATCTGCTCGTTGGAGGGCTTCTCGCCCTCGCGCATGCCCTTGATGCCCTTCGCCGCGGCCGAATCGGGGAAGAGCTCGTAGGCGGTGTTCATCACGATCTCGTAGGCCTTCGGCGCCACCGAGTTCAGCACCGAGGCGAAGATGCCGAGCCGCGTCGCCACGCGGCTGGAGCGCGTGATCACCGCATCCACGATGAGATCCGCCGCCTCCTCCGGAGTGAGCGTCGGCACCGAGTCGTACATTTTCGTCGGCGCGATCATCGGCGTCTTCACCAGCGGCATGTTGATCGTGGTGAAGGCGATGTTCTTGCCCGACAGCTCGCCCTGCGCACAGCGGCTGAAGGCGTCAAGCGCGGCCTTCGAGGCCACGTAGGCCGAGAAACGCGGCGAATTGGCGAGCACGCCGATCGACGAAATGTTGATGATGTGGCCGCCACGGCGCTCGATCATCGCCGGCAGGACGCCCATGATGAGCCGCAAGCTGCCGAAGTAGTTGAGCTGCATCGTCCGCTCGAAATCGTGGAAGCGGTCGAAGCTGAGTTCGATCGAACGGCGGATGGAGCGGCCAGCGTTGTTGATCAGGATGTCGACCGGGCCGATCTCGGCCTGCACCTTCTGGATCAACTCGTCGCAGCTCGCGAGGTCGGTGAGGTCGGCGGTGTAGGCGAAGCACTGGCCGCCCTTCGCTTTGATCTCGTCGCGGGCCTTGAAGAGCTCTTCCTCGCCACGGGCGACGATGACCACCTTGGCGCCGGCATCGGCGATCTTATGGGCCGCCGCCAAGCCGATGCCCGACGAGCCGCCGGTGATGAGCACGACGCGGTTCTCGACCTTGCCGCGCAGCGAGCGGTCGATGAACAGGTCCGGATCGAGATGGCGCTCCCAGTAGTCCCACAGGCGCCAGGCATAGGACTCGAGCTTCGGCACGGTGATGCCGCTGCCCTTCAGCGCGCGCTCGACCTCGCGGGTGTCGAAGCGCGTCGGGTAGGTGATGTATCCAAGCGCCTCGCGCGGGATCTTCAGGTCCTTCAGCACGGCCCTCGAGAACCGCTGGACCGGCGGCAGGTTCTTGATCGCGCTGCGGATGTAGCCGGGCACCACGGCGAACATGCGCGCATCGATGCGCATGCTCATTTCCGGCGCATGGGCGGCGCGGGCGAAGGTGTTCATCACCTCGCCGATGCGCTCCGGATTCGGGTCCACGAGGTGGAAGCACTTGCCATCGAGCCCACGCTTGTGGGCGATGTGGTCCATCGCATCCACCACGAAATCGACCGGCACAAGGTTGATCTTCCCGCCTTCGATACCGAGCGTCGGCACCCATTGCGGCAGGGTCTGCCGGATCTTCTTGATCAAGGTGAAGAGGTAGTACGGACCGTCGATCTTGTCGATCTCGCCCGTCTTGCTGTGGCCGATCACCACGCCGGGGCGGTAGATGCGGTAAGGCACGGGGCAGTTCGTGCGGACGAGTCCTTCGGACTCATGCTTGGTGCGGAAATAGGGATCGTTCAATCCCTCGGCCTCCTCGAACATGTCCTCGCGGAACACTCCGGGGTAGAGGCCGGCCGCCGCGATCGAGCTCGTGTGGTGGAAGCAGGCCGCCTTTACGGCCGCAGCGAACTCCATCGCGTGGCGGGTGCCTTCGACGTTCGCGATCCGCTGCGATTCGGCATCGGCCGTGAGATCGTAGATCGCCGCGAGGTGGAAGACATGTTTCACTTTGCCGGCCATCGCCTTCAACTGGGCCGCCGTGATGCCGAGCTTCGGCTTCGCGAGATCACCCACGACCGGCAGTACGCGCTTGCGATCCCATCCCATCCGGGCGGCGGTTTCGTCGAACTTCTTCTGCGACCCCTTGCGCACCAGCACATGGATCTGGCCCTTGCGCGCCAGCAGCTTGCTGACGAGGAACCGACCGATGAAGCCGGTGCCGCCGGTCACGAAATACGTCATGTCACCCTCTCCCCGGAACGACGAAAGACCCGGTCCCGCAAGGCCGCGGGACTCCGGGTTACGTTGCCAGAGGCGCAGGAAAACGACAAACGGTGGCGGCGCGTTGACCCGCCCCGGGGGGCGTGCTATCTCAGCGTTCGCCGCCAGCTCCGGATCGCCGCAATGCCCGACCTCAAGACCCAGTTCGAACAGGCCAAGGAGGCCGTGATGGCCTTGGCCGAACGCCCCGACAACGACACCCTGCTGCGCCTCTACGCGCTGTACAAGCAAGGCGCCGAAGGCGACGTCAACGGCGCCCGTCCCGGGTTCTTCGACTTCGTGGGCAATGCCAAGTACGAGGCCTGGGAGAAGCTCAAGGGCACCTCGCAGACGGACGCGATGAAGAAGTACGTCGACCTCGTGAAGAAACTCACGGCCTGACGACCGGACCACGCCTGCCCGATGGCCCCCCAGACCCGGCAACGGATCCTCGATTGCGCCTTGGCGATGTTCAACGCGCAGGGCGAGCCGAACGTGACCACGAACCACATTGCCGACGAGCTGGAGATCAGCCCGGGCAACCTGTATTACCACTTCCGCAACAAGGACGACATCATCGAGCAGCTGTTCGGCCGCTTCGAGGAGCGCATCGGCGAGGCGATGACCGTCCCCGAGGGTCGGCTACCGGGGTTGGAGGACATCTGGCTGCAGATGCACCTTGTCTTCGAGTGCATCTGGGACAACCGCTTCCTGTACCGCGACCTGGTCGACATCCTTAGTCGCAACCGGCGGCTGCGCATGCGCTTCGCACGCATCCTGAAACGTGCGACCGACAACGCGAGCTCGGTGATCCGGGGGTTGTCCCAGGCCGGCGTGTTGCGCGCATCGGCGGCCGAAATGGACGCGCTGGCGACCAACATCCTGCTGGTCGCCACGTTCTGGCTGAACTATGGCGCCGCGCGCGGCGACCAAGACGAAGAACGGTCGATTCGGCAGGGTATCGTCCAGATGATGATGCTGATCTCGCCGTTCCTGAGGGACGCCGAGCGCGTCCACCTGAACACGCTCAGCCAGGCCTATCAGGACTGACCGCCTCAGGCGCGGCGTCGCGCCTTCACCGCCGCCTTCTTCGCGACCGGACGCTTCACCGCCGCCTTGGTGGCACGTTTGGCCGGAGCCTTGGCCACGATCCTCGGCAGACCGACGCGAACGAGCAGCGGATTCAGACGCTTCGCCGCCTCCGCGACGCTCTGGACACGCGCCGCATCGAACTGGGCGCCGAGCTTGCCGGCCTCGCGCTGGATCGGGGCGATCCGCGAGCGCGCCGACTTGGCGAACTTCTTCACCTCGCTCCGCGCCGTGACCACGGCGGCGTCGGCGCCCGCGCGGAGGCGCTGCGGCACCATCGCGGCGTCGGCGACGAGGCGCTCGGCTTCGCGACGGGCCAGAACCGCCGCGCCGAGGCTGGCGAGGAAGACCGTGCGCGGCGTGACCGGCGCGGCGACGGCGCGCGGACGCGCGGTGCTGCGGCTACGGGTGCGGGAGGACGAACGTGCCATGGGACCACCGTGGGAATCGCGCCGGAATGGCGTCGGCGGGGAGTTTTGGTTCGCGCCGCAGAGCTTTCACACTAGACGAGACGGCAATATCGCCGCAGGCTTCGCGCTGGATCGAGGAGACCCGAACGATGGCGACGAAGAAGAAGTCCGGCTGGGCCGCCCTGCCCGCCAAGGCCCCGAAATTCGACTTCGCAGGCGATGCCTTGAAGAAGGCGTGGAAGGACTTGCACGCGGGCGACGCCGAGCCCTTCCCGGACGCGAAACGCGCCGCCGCCCTGCTCAAGTCGGCAGGCAAGGCCGCGCCCAAGGGACTCGACGCCGACGGCGTCGCAAGCCAGTTGCAGGAGGGGTGGCGCGCCTTCCATGAGGGCCGCTTCGAGGCCGCCCACGAAGCGGGCCATGCGCTGGGCGTGATCGGCGCGTCGCTCGCCACCAAGGCAATGGGCATCCACGCGGCGTACCTCGTCGATGACGAGGCGGAGCGCCTGCAGCGCTTCGAATTCGTCGTCGCGGTGGCCGAGCAGGCCGTCGACGCCCTGCCCGGCGAGGCCAACAGCCACTATCGCCGCGCCTTCGGCCTGGGACGCTACAGCCAGGGCATCAGCATCGTGAAGGCCCTGAAGCAAGGGCTGGCCGGCAAGGTGCGCGAGAGCTTGGACAAGACGCTGGCGATCGCGCCGGACCACGCCGAAGCGCGCCTCGCACTGGCGGTCTACCACGCCGAGATCGTGTCGAAAGTCGGCGGGCTCATCGGCGGCATGACCTACGGCGCCAAGGCGTCGGAGGCCGAGAAGCATCTCGCCGCCGCACTGAAGCTGACCCCGAAGTCCCCCGTAGCCCATCTCGAACAGGGCAACGTCGCGCTGCTGCTGCACGGTGCCAAAGGCGAGGATGCCGCGGCCGCCGCGTTCGAAACGGCAGCCGGCCTGAAGCCGCGCGATGCGATGGAGTGGCTGGACGCGCGGCACGCGGCGAGCCAGATCGAGTGACCGGTTCATCCGTCCCGCAAAGGGGCCCTTCGCCGGCCTCCGGCGCCATCGATGACCTCGGCCCGGTCGGCGTGGTCGGTCTCGGCTACGTCGGGCTGCCCGTCGCGGTCGCGTTCGGCCGCGTCGTCGACACTCTGGGCTTCGATGTCTCCGCGCGCCGCATCGAGGCCCTGCGGCGCGGCATCGACAGCACGGGCGAAGTCGAACGCGAGGAATGGGAGGCGGCCACGCGCCTTGTCGTGACCGACGATGCGACGGATCTCGGCCGCTGCCGGACCTTCATCGTCGCCGTCCCCACCCCGGTCGATGAGGCGAAACGCCCGGACCTAGGGGCGCTTCTGGCCGCCAGCCGCACCGTGGGGCGCGCGATGGCGCGAGGGGCGCTCGTGGTCTTCGAGTCCACCGTCTATCCGGGGGCCACCGAGGACGTCTGCGTGCCGGCGCTGGAGCAGAGCTCCGGGCTTCGCTTCAACGTCGATTTCCATGTCGGCTACAGCCCCGAACGCATCAACCCCGGGGACCGTTCGCGCCGGCTCAAGGACATTGTGAAAGTGACGTCCGGTTCCACGCCCGAGGCGGCCGAGCGCGTCGACCGCCTGTATCGCGCCGTCGTGACCGCCGGCACCCACCGGGCCCCCAGCCTCAAGGTCGCCGAGGCCGCCAAGGTCATCGAGAACACGCAGCGCGACCTCAACATCGCCCTGATGAACGAGCTGGCGACGCTGTTCGATCGCTTGGGCATCGACACGCTCGACGTGCTGGCCGCGGCCGGGACGAAGTGGAATTTCCTGCCGTTCCGGCCCGGCCTCGTCGGCGGGCACTGCATCGGGGTCGACCCCTATTACCTGACGCACAAGGCGCAGGCCGTCGGACACGCCCCGGAGGTCATCCTCGCGGGGCGCCGGATCAATGACGCGATGGGCGGCCACGTCGCCACCCGGGTGGCCCGCGGCCTCGGTAGGCGGGGCCTGCTCCGCCCGGGTGCGAAGGTCCTGGTTGCCGGCTTCACATTCAAGGAGAACTGCCCCGACCTGCGCAACACGCGGGTGGTGGACGTCATCCGCGGTCTCGAGGAGTTCGGGCTGACCGTCGACGTCTTCGATCCCATGGCTTCGGCGCAGGAGGCCCTCGACGAATACGGCATCGCCCTGCAGGCCGAATGGCCGGAGGGCCCCTACGCGGCGGCCGTGCTCGCCGTGCCGCACGCCGCCCTGCTAGCGCAGGGCGCGGCGCCGTTCCGCCATCGGCTCGAACCCCGCGGCGTCCTGTTCGACGTCCGGGGCGCCCTGCCCCGCGACGCGGTCGACGACCGGCTCTAACGGATCCACCCCATGCGCATCCTGATCACCGGCGCCGCCGGCTTCATCGGCTCGGCCCTCGCCCATCGCTTGCTGGACCGCGGCGACGAAGTCTTCGGCTACGACAACCTCAACGACTACTACGACGTCCGCCTGAAGCAGGCCCGGCTTGATCGCCTGACGCCGCGCCCCGGCTTCGCCTTCGTGAAGGCCTCGCTCGAGGACCGCGAGGCCCTGGATGCCGCGTTCGACGCCTTCAAGCCGCAGCGCGTGGTTAACCTCGCCGCCCAAGCCGGGGTGCGCTACTCGCTGGAGAACCCCCGCGCCTACATCGACGCGAACATCGTGGGCTTCCTCAACGTGCTGGAGGCCTGCCGCCACAAGGGCGTCGAGCATCTCGTCTACGCTTCCTCCAGCTCGGTCTACGGGAGCAACCGCAAGCTGCCCTTCGCCGTCGAGGACAGCGTCGACCACCCCGTCAGCCTCTATGCGGCCAGCAAGAAAGCCAACGAGCTGATGGCGCACACCTACAGCCACCTGTTCCGGCTGCCGAGCACCGGCCTGCGCTTCTTCACGGTGTATGGCCCCTGGGGCCGGCCTGACATGGCGCTGTTCCTGTTCACCAAGAAGATCCTCGCCGGCGAGCCGATCGACGTCTTCAACTTCGGCAGGCACACGCGCGATTTCACCTACATCGACGACATCGTCGAAGGCGTGATCCGCACGCTGGACCGCGTGCCCGGCCCCGACGCCGGCTTCGATCCGCTGGCCCCGACCCCGGCCACCAGCGCCGCGCCCTACCGCGTGTACAACATCGGCAACCACACGCCGGTGCAGCTCTCGCGCTACATCGAGTTGATCGAAGACGCCACGGGCAAGGCCGCGATCAAGAACCTGCTGCCGCTCCAGCCGGGCGACGTGCCCGACACGGAAGCCGAGGTCTCGGCACTGATGCGGGACACCGGCTACGCGCCGCAGACGCCCGTCGAGGTCGGGGTGCAGCGGTTCGTGGCCTGGTACCGCGACTTCTACCGGGCGTGATCCCGCGCGAGGCCGATCGGGGATCGATTCAGCCAAGTGCTTGATTCGCCGGAAAAGATGCCCCATACTCGCGCGCTTTCCGATCAACCCTTCCGCCCACAGGTGCCCCATGAAAGTCCTTTCGTCCCTGAAGTCCGCGAAGTCCCGTCACCGCGACTGCAAGGTCGTGCGCCGTCGTGGCAAGGTCTTCGTGATCTGCAAGTCGAACCCGCGCTTCAAGGCCCGCCAGCGCTGATTCGCGCCCGGCCCTGATGCCCCACGACGCCGGCCCTGTGCCGGCGTTGTTGTTTTCGGGCATCGCGATGCCACAATCCCGTGTCGCCCCCGCCCTTTCCGGAGACCCGCCCATGCTGCGTTCCGCCCTCGTCGCCGCCAGCCTTGCCCTCGCGTTCGCCGCCCCCGCTCAGGCCGACCGCCTGCTGATCGAGCGCAGCCGCGCCGCCGAAGCCGCGAACCTGCCGGCCCGTGGCCAGTCGATGGCCCAGGTCGAGGCGAAGTTCGGTGCCCCATCGCAGAAGCTGGAACCGCGCGGCGGCCAGAGCTCGGCGTGGCCGGTGATCCATCGCTGGGTCTACCCGCAGTTCACCGTCTACTTCGAGAACGACCGTGTCGTGAATGCCGTGCTGAACCGCGCGGCGCCGAACGAAACTGGCCCGGCGCCCGCCACGCGTACGGAGTAAGCGCCGGCCTGCAGCACCGGAGGCGCGGCGTCACCGCCGCGCCTTTTTCGTGGGCAACCCTGCCCTCGTCACTCCCATCGACTCGAACGCACCGACCGCCATGAGCCTCCGCTTTCCCGCCGAATGGGAACCCCAGGACGCCGTCCTGATCGCCTGGCCGCACGCCGGCACCGACTGGGCCGAGCGTCTTGCCGAGGTCGAGACGACCTACGTGGCGCTGGGCGTCGCGATCACGCGCTTCCAGCGGCTCGTCGTCGTGGTGGCGGATGACGCGCTCGAGGCCCACGCGCGCACCCTGCTCGCCGACGGTGGCGCCGACCTCGGGCGCATCCGCTTCGTGCACGCCGCCTACGACGACACTTGGCTGCGCGACTCGGGCCCGATCACCCTCCGTGACGGCGCGGGATTCCGCCTGCTGGACTTCCGCTTCACCGGCTGGGGCGGGAAGTACGGCGCGTCGCAGGACGATGCGCTGATCTCGCAACTGGTGGCCGCCGGCCTGTTCAAGGACGCCAAGCACCAGCGCATCGACTTCGCGCTGGAAGGCGGAGGCATCGAGACCGACGGCGACGGCACCCTGCTCACCACCTGGCAGTGCCTGCACGAGCGCCACCCCACGCTGACCCGCCAAGAGATCCGCTGGCAACTCGAGAACGCCCTGCAGCAGCACCGTGTGCTCTGGCTCGACCACGGCGCGCTCGAGGGCGACGACACCGACGCGCACATCGACACCCTCGCCCGCTTCGCCGCGCGAGACGCCATCACCTTCCAGGACTGCGACGATCCGGCCGATTCGCACTACGCCGGCCTGAAGGCCATGGGGGCCGAGCTGGCCGCACTGCGCACGGCCGACAACAAGCCGTATCGCCTGTACCCGTTGCCCTGGGTGCGGCCGATCATCGACGAAGGCCGCCGCCTCGCGGCCTCGTACGCGAACTTCCTGATCATCAACGGCGCGGTGCTGATGCCCGCCTACGGCGACAAGATGGACGCCGCCGCCGCCGTGATGCTGGGCAATGCCTTCCCGAACCACGCCATCGTGCCCGTGCCCTGCCGCCCGCTGATCTGGCAGAACGGCAGCCTCCACTGCATCACAATGCAGCTGCCCGCCGGCCTGTTGGCCTGAGCGCCGTGCGTGCCCTCCACCGCGAGTAATCCCATGAGCCGCCTCCTGAAAGTCGCCCTCGTCCAAGAGTTCAACCAGGGCGACGCCGAACCCAACCTCGCGCGCATCGAACAGCGCGTCGCCGAAGCCGCCGCCGGCGGCGCGAAGCTCGTGCTGCTGCAGGAGCTGCACAACGGCCCGTACTTCTGCCAGCACCAGAACACGGACGAATTCGACCGGGCCGAGCCGATCCCGGGCCCGAGCACCGAGCGCCTCTCGCGCCTCGCGAAGCAGCACGGCGTGGTGCTGGTGGCCTCGCTGTTCGAGCGCCGCGCCCCGGGCCTCGCGCACAACACCGCGGTGGTCTTCGACGCCGACGGCAGCTTCCGCGGCAAGTACCGGAAGATGCACATCCCGGACGACCCGGGCTTCAACGAGAAGTTCTACTTCACCCCGGGCGACCTCGGCTTCACCCCGATCGACACCTCGGTGGGCCGCCTCGGCGTGCTCGTCTGCTGGGACCAGTGGTACCCGGAAGCCGCGCGCCTGATGGCGCTGGCCGGCGCCGACCTGCTGCTCTACCCCACCGCCATCGGCTGGGACCCGCGCGACACCGACGCCGAGAAGGAGCGCCAGCGCATGGCCTGGATCCTTTCGCACCGCGGCCACGCGGTGGCCAACGGCCTGCCGGTACTCACCTGCAACCGCACCGGCTTCGAGGCCTCGCCGATCGCTGCTGAAGGAAAAGCGGGCGGCCCCGGCATCCAGTTCTGGGGCTCCAGCGCCGTGTTTGGGCCGCAGGGCGAAGTCCTGGCCGAAGCGTCGCGTGACGCCGCTGAAGTGCTGTTCTGCGAGGTCGACCTCGCGCGCGGCGAGGCCGTGCGTCGCATCTGGCCCTTCCTGCGCGACCGCCGCATCGACGCCTACGGCGACCTGACCAAGCGATTCCGCGATTGAACGACACGACCCTGCCGGCCACGCTGGCCGACCAGCCGCACGCGCGCGTCGAACGCGACGGCGTGACGTACACCCTGCTCGGCACCGCCCACGTCTCCAAGGAGAGCGTGGCTGCGGTCGAGGCCGCCCTGGCCAGCGAGGCCTTCGACGTCATCGCCGTCGAACTCGATCCCGCCCGCCATCGCGCGCTCACCGATCCGAACGCGCTGGCCAAGCTCGACCTCGTGCAGGCCATCAAGACCGGCAAGGCCGGCCTGCTGGCCGCCAACCTCGCGCTCGCCGCCTACCAGCGCCGCCTGTCGGAGCAGTTGGGGGTCGAGCCCGGCGCCGAGCTCAAGGCTGCCGCGATCGGTGCGACCGAGCGTGGCCTGCCCATGGTTCTGATCGACCGCGACATCGGCCTGACCTTCAAGCGCGCGTGGTCCATCCTCGGATTCTGGAAGCGCTCGATGCTCGGCGCCGGCCTGTTCACCAGTCTCATCGTCGACGAGAAGGTCGAGGACGACGCCATCGAGAAGCTCAAGCAGGGCGACGTGCTCGAGGCCAGCTTCGCCGAGTTCGCCGGCCAGAGCCCCGAGCTGTTCGAGGCCGTGATCGCCGAACGCGACCGCTACATGGCCGCGAAGCTGCGCGAAGCCGGCGCCGCGCATCCCGGTAAGCGCGTGCTGGCCGTGGTCGGTGCGGGGCACCTTGCGGGCCTGAAGGCCGCACTGGAAACAGGCTCGGCCACGCCGTCGGTGCAGATCGCGGAACTCGAAGCGGTTCCGTCCGACAACGGCCTGCCCTGGTTCACGATCGCGTTGGTCGCGCTGCTTCTCGGCGGTTTCGCCTGGGGTTGGCACCAGGGCGGCATCGAAACCGGCGGCATGGTGCTGCTGCAATGGGCGGCGATCACCGCCGCGGGCGGCGCGCTGGGCTGCCTCGCAGCCGGCGGACACCCCTTGAGCATCCTCGCGGCGGCCGTGGCCTCGCCGATCACACCGCTGCATCCCGCACTGGGCTCCGGAACGATCAGCGCGCTGGTCGAGGCCTGGGTGCGCAAGCCGGACTACGCCGACTTCCTCGCCCTCCGCGACGACACGCGCACGGTGGGCGGATGGTGGAAGAACCGCGTGGCCCGCACGCTGCTGAATTTCTTCCTGACCTCGCTGGGCACCGCGTTGGCCGTTTGGGCGGCCGGTGCGGGCATCCTCGCCAAGCTGCTCTGAGCACCGCCGGCGGGCATGCGCTCAGGGCGTACGGTGATTTGACGGCTCCACCGCGCTCGGGTGAACTCGGGGCTTCCCTCCCCGAGAGCCGCCGGTGTCCGGAACCGTCGCCCTGCCCCGCTGGAAACGCGCCGTCCTCAAGGTCGGCAGCAACCTGATCGCGCCCGGCGGGCAACGCCTGTCGACGCGCCACCTGCTGTCCATCGCGCGCTTCATCGCCGAAGCCCGTGCCGAGGATCGCGACGTCGTGCTCGTCTCCTCCGGCGCCGTCGCCGCCGGGCGTGCCCTGCTGGGCTCGCTGGACGCCACCGCCCTCCCCGCGAAGCAGGCGCTCGCGGCCCTCGGCCAGCCCCGCATGTTCGACGCCTGGGCCCGACTGCTCGACGTGCCCTGTGCGCAGGTGCTGCTGGCCTTCGACGACTTGCAGAACCGCCGGCGCTTCGTCAACGCCAAGAACACGCTGCGCGAACTGCTGCGGGCCGGCGTGCTGCCGATCATCAACGAGAACGATTCGGTGGCCGTCGACGAACTGCGCGTGGGCGACAACGACAACCTCGCGGCGCACGTCGCCGTGCTCGTCGAAGCCGACCTGCTGGTGATCCTGTCCGACATCGACGGCCTCTACGACGCCGATCCGCACAAGGTGCCACGCGCGAAGCGGATTGAACGCGTGGCCGCCATCGACGACGCGGTGTTCGCGCTCGCGGGCGGCGCCGGCTCCACCGTCGGCACCGGCGGCATGCGCACCAAGCTCGAAGCGGCGGCGAAAGCGACCGCGCGCGGCATCGCCACGGTCATCGCCCACGGCGGCAAGGCGGAAGCGCTGGAAGCGCTCGGGCGCGGCGAATGCCCGGGCACGCTGTTCGAACCCACGGCCACCCCGGCCAGCGCCAAGGAGCACTGGATGCGCCACGCCCTGGCCAGCCAAGGGCAACTGCACGTCGATGCCGGCGCCCTGCGGGCGCTCAAGGAGCGCGGCGCTTCGCTGCTGCCCGCCGGCGTGCGCGGCGTGGAGGGCAGCTTCCGTGCCGGTGACGCCGTCGAGGTGCGGGTGGAGGGCGAGGCCCGAGCCTTCGCCAAGGGCATCGCCCAGTACGACGCCTCCGAGCTCCGTCGGGTGCTGGGCAAGCCGAGCGCCGAGTTGCCCGCCCTGCTCGGCTACGAAGGCCCCGAAACCGTGATCCACCGAGACGACCTGGTGCTGCTGTGACCCCCGACGACCTCTCGCTGATCCGCCGATGCGCGGAAGCGTCGCGCGCCGCCGCGCGCCGCCTCGCCGCCACCGATGCGGCCACGCGCCATGCCGCCCTCGAGGCCATCGCTCGCGCGCTCGATGCGCGGGAAGCCGCCGTGCTCTCCGCCAATGCGAAGGATCTCGAGGCCGCCGCCGCCGCGGGCCTGTCGGCCGCGATGCAGGACCGCCTGCGGCTCGACCCCGCCCGCTTCGCCGCGCTGGTCGCCGCCGTGCGCGCCGTGAACGCCCTGCCGGACCCGCTCGGCGACGTGCAGTGGCAGGCGCCGCGCGCCGACGGGCTCGCCATCGGGCGGTTGCGCGCGCCGCTCGGCGCCATCGCGATGATCTACGAATCGCGCCCGAACGTGACCGTCGACGCCGCGGTGCTGTGCCTGAAATCCGGCAACGCCTGCGTGCTGCGCGGGGGCCGCGAGGCGGCACACAGCAACGCCGCCCTGATCGAGGCCGTGCAGGCGGGACTGCAGGCCGCGGGCCTGCCCGTCGATGCCGCGGTGCCGGTGCCGGTATTCGAACGCGCGGCGATCGCCGAGCTGCTGAAGCACGACGACTGCCTCGCCCTGGTGATCCCGCGCGGCGGCGAGGGCTTGATCCGGCATGTCGCCGAGGTGAGCCGCGTGCCGGTGATCCGCCACTACAAGGGCGTCTGCCACCTGTTCGTGGAGGCCAGTGCCGACCTCGATGCCGCCCTTCGTCTGGCCATCGACGGCAAATGCGCACGCCCCTCGGCCTGCAACGCCCTGGAGACGTTGCTGGTCGACGCGTCGGTGGCCGACGCATTCCTGCCCCGGCTCGGAGAGGCACTCCATGCGCGCGGCGTCGCGCTTCGTGCCTGCCCCCGCGCCTTGCCGAGACTGCCTTCGGCCACGGCCGCGACGCCAGAGGACTGGGATGCCGAGTACCTCGACCTGGTGCTGTCGGTGAAGGTGGTCGACGCCATCGAGGAGGCGCTGTCGCACATCGCGGCGCACGGCTCGCAGCACACCGAGGCCATCGCCACGACGGACGCCGCGTTGGCGGACCGCTTCCAGCGAGAGGTCGATGCCTCGGCGGTGATGGTCAACGCGTCGACACGCTTCAACGACGGCGGCGAGCTCGGCCTGGGCGCCGAGATCGGGATCTCGACGACCAAGCTGCATGCCTACGGCCCAATGGGCCTCGAATCCCTGACCACCCTCAAGTGGGTGGTGCGCGGCACCGGGCACACGCGGACGCGGGTGGCCTGAGGCGGGCCAACGGGCCCGCGCCCGGCCCTCAGTGCGCGGCGCCGATCTCGCGCACGCCGGCCCACTCGCGGGCACGACGGAAGGCGGCGCTGCTCCAGTTCCCGAGGTCGTCGAGGATGGCGTAGATGGTCGGCAGGAAGACCAGGCTGACCACCGTCGAGAAGATCAGGCCACCGACGATGGCGCGCGCCATCGGGTAGTAGCCCGGACCGTCGCCACCGATCTGCGCGCCGCCCAGGGTGAGCGGGATCATCCCGAGGATCGTCGTGCCCATGGTCATCAAGATCGGCCGCAATCGCTCGCGGCTGCCCTCGACGAGCGCATCCAGGCGGTTGTAGCCCTCGCGCCTCAGGTTGTTGATGTGCTCGATCATCACGATGCCGTTGTTCACCACGACGCCCATCAGCACCAGGATGCCGATGGCGGCCATGATCGTGAATGTCGTGTCGGTGATGACGAAGAACCAGAACACGCCGAACGCCGAGAAGACGATGCTGCTCATGATGGCCAACGGATAGAGCATCGACTCGAACAGCGCCGCCATGATGATGAAGATCATGACCATCGCGATCAGCGTGTTGAACGCCATCTGCGCGCCGGCCTCGTCGTTGCGACGGAAGTCTCCGCCGAAGCTGAAGCCGTAGCCCGGGGGGAATGTGACCTGGGACAGGACCTCGGTCATCGCCCTGCGGGCATCTTCGTTGGTCTGTTTGTCGCCGAGGTTCGCGGCGATGTTCAGCGACGTCCGGCGGTTCTCACGGTTGATCTGACCCGCACCGCGTGCGATGTCAACGCGGACCATCGACATCAGCGGCACGCGGCTGCCGTCCGCCCGCGTCAGGGACAGGGACTGCAGATCCTGGACACGGAACCTCTCGGCGCCGGCGAAGCGCGCCCACACCGGCACCTCCTCGCCGCTGCCGCGGAACTCCCGCAGCGGCGTACCACGCAGGGCGATGCCGATGTATTGCGCCACTTCCTGCGCCGAGAATCCGTACGCCGCGGCACGGTCGCGATCGACACTGACGCGCACCTCACTGGTCTCGTCGCCGGTATCGATGCGGACGTCTCGAAGCTCGGACCGGCGCGCCAGCACCGGGACGATCTGCTCGGCGAGCACCATCAACTCCTCGTTCGAGTCGCCGTTGAGCGAGACACGGACGCCCTCGTTCTGTCCGCCGCCGCCACCGCCGCCGCCCGGCCCGCCGCCACCCTCGATGCCGATCTCGGCCAGGGCGGACTTGGGCAGAATCGCACGGATTTTCTCCTGCAGCTCCTCCGTCGGGATCAGATCGCCCTCCGTGCGGAGGGTCACGTCGATACCGCCCCAGCCGCGCTCGCTGTAGACGGTGTAGATCTGCTCGATCTGCAATTCCTCGCGCCTTGCGTCGAGGGCCTCCTCGACCTTCAGCATCTCGCCAAGCATCTCGTCGAGGCTGTAGGAGCCCTTCCAGTCGAAATAGATGTCGATCTCGCGGCCGGCATCCTCCTTGAACATGTCGAACTTCATCATGCCGGTGGCCGCCGGCACGACGCTGAGGAGGATGATCAGCGCGATGCCGAACACCGACCAGCCGCGGTGCTCGAGCGACCAGCGCAGTCCATCCGCGTAACGGCGGGACAACCAGGCGACGAAACCGGTCTTCAGGCCCAGCGAGGCTGGCGTCGCCACCTTCGCCGACAGCATCGGAATCAGGCTCACCGCGACGAGCCAGGATGCCAGCAAGGAGATGGTGATCGTCGCCGCCACCTGCCCGAGGAAGATGCTGATCTGGTTGACGTCCCCGAAAAGGTTCGGGACGAACACGATGATGCTGGTCAAGGTGCCGGCGCTGATCGCCAGCTGCACGCTGCGCGTGCCTTCGATGGCGCACCGGTAAGGATCGTTCGGGTACTTCTCGCGGTACTGGTAGATGCTTTCAACGACAACCACCGCGTTGTCCACCAGCATCCCGAGTCCGAGCAGCAGGCCCATCATCGTGAGGATGTTCAGGGTCAGGCCCATGAAATACATGATGCCGAGGGTCATCACGATGCAGACCGGGATGGCGAGCGTCACCATCAACGTGCTCGGCCAGTGGCGGAGGAAGTAGAAAAGGATGAAGATCGACAGCAGGCAACCGATGAGGCCGGCCTCGGTGAGCTCGGAGATGGAACTCTTCACCGATTCCGCCTGGTCGTCCGCGATCAGAACCTGGATGCCCCGCAGCTCGGGCTCCTTCTCGATCTCGACCATCTCGCGCAACACGTCGCGCGACATCTGAACGAGGTTGGCATCGGCCTCGCGCTGGATGTCGACACCGACCGCCGGACGCCCGTCGAGGCGACGACCGAAATCGGAACGCTGCGGCTTCAACACCACGTCGGCGATATCGGACAGCTTCAGGCCGCGGTCGTTGAGGACAAGGTTGCGCAACTCGTCGAGATCGCGGATCTCGCCGACAGGCTGTACGCGGATCCGCCGCGTACCGTCGTCGATGCTGCCGGCCGAGACGGAGAAGTTCACCGCGCGGAGCCGCATCGCCAGGTCATTCAGGGCGACGTTGTGGGCGCCGAGGCGGATGGGGTCGATCGCGACCTCCACCTCCGGCGGCTGGACGCCGATGATGTCGACGCGCGCGACCCCGGGGATTCTCTCCAGGCGGCGCTTGAACAGGCGTTCCAGCATCGCGTACTCATTGCGGAGGTCACGATCGCTGGTGAAGCGCAGCCGCAGCACTGGCTCGTCGGTCGTCGAGAACTTCATGACGAAGTAGCGCTGGAAATCGTCGGGAAGCTCGGTGCGGATCGCGTCGATGCGGTCACGCGCCTCGCTCGCGGCGATGTTCGTGTCGCGCGCCCAGTCATCGAACTCGAGGAAGATGCCGCCGCCGTCACCACGGGCGTTCGACCACATGTTCTTGACCCCTGACAGTGTCGCCAGGGCCTCTTCTGCCGGCCGCACGATGGTCCGTTCGACTTCCTCCGGCGAGGCACCCGCATAGGGCAGCTCGATGTAGATGAAGGGCGCGGTGAGTGCCGGGAACTGCTCGAGCGGCAACCGGAAGGCGGCGATCAGCCCCAACACCATGAGGGACACGTAGAACATGATCGCCGTCACGGGCCGGCGCAGGCTGATTTCGGCAAGGCTCACGGCTGCGACTCTCCGACCAGCTTGCCGATCAACCCGATCTGCCTGTTGCGCTCCCCCTCGGCCCTCCAGGCCTCGTCGCTGCTGCGGTCGAGCAGCTTGTACATCGCCGGGATGACGACCAGCGTCAGCAAGGTGGAGACGGTGAGGCCGCCGATCACGGTGATCGCCATCGGCGCCTTCACTTCAGCACCGTCGCCGCCGAAGAACGCCAGCGGCGCGAAGCCGAACAGGGTGGTCAGGGTGGTCATGACGATGGGGCGCAGGCGCGAGTAAGAGCCTTCCAGCAGGGCATCGACCTTGCTGTGACCCTCAAGGCGCAGCTGGTTGACCTTGTCGACCAGCACGATGGCGTTCTTGACCACGATACCGACGAGCAGGATCAGGCCGATGAAGACCACGACCGACACCGGCGATCCGGACAGCAGGAGGGCCAACACGGCGCCGACGACCGCCAGAGGGATGGTGAACAGGATCACGAACGGATGCAGCAACGACTCGAACTGCGAAGCCATCACCAAGTAGACGAGGAAGATGGCGAGACCGAAGGCGAACATCAGCGACTGCAGCGAGCGGCCCAGTTCTTCGCTCTGGCCGCCGAAGGCGAGGCGGAGGTCGCCGCCCAAGGGGTTCGCCTCGACGAGGCTGTTCACTTCCTCGACGGCCGTGCCGAGGTCGATGCCACGGAGGTTGGCCGAGATGATCGCCACCCGCGTCTGGTCGACGCGGTTGATCTCGCCCGGGCCAATGGTCTCGACGACATCGGCCACAGCGGACAGGGGAACCGGGCGCTCGCTTTCCGGATTCACGATGAGCTCCCGGATCTCGGCGATCGACGACCGGTCCTGCTCCTGGGCGCGCACCAGAACATCGATCTTCCGGTCGCGGAAGCTGTAGCGTGTCGCGACCTCCCCGCGAACCTTCCGCACGACCTGGTCGGCGATCTGGCGAGTGGTCAGGCCGAGGGCCGCAGCGCGTTCCTGGTCGAAGCGGATCTGCACTTCGGGGAAGCCTTGCTCAACCGTCGACTTCACGTCGGCGAAGTGCGGCGAAGCCATCATCAGTTCACGCAACTTCCTGCCTGCAGCCTCGAGCTCGGCCAGATCCGTGCCACGGATCTCGATCTCCAGCGGCGTCGACAGACTGACCAGCTCGGGACGGCTGAACTTCACCTCGACATCCGGATAACCGGCCATGAAGCCGCGCAAGTCTTCCGTGAGGGCCGCCTCGGTGCTGCGGCTGTAGCCTTGGCCGAGCACGATCGAGACGCGCGCGATGTTCTCGCCGGATTCGGTGGGGTTGGCATCGAGGCGCGTGCCGGTACCACTGACGCCGAACAGCGCCTTGATCCGGTCGTCACGATCGAACTGGCCCTGCACCGCGGCGACGAGCCGGTCCGTGTCCTGCAGTTGCGTTCCCGCCGGCAGCTTCGCGGTCATGTCGAAGCGATCCTGCGCGAGCTGCGGGATGAGGTCGGTCCCAAGGGTCGTCGCCATCCCCAGCGACAGCAGGAAGGCGAGGCCGGCGGAGCCCAGCACGGCCACCGGGTTACGCAAGGCCGCCGGCAGGATGCGATGGCGATAAGCATCGGCCGCGGCATCGTAGGGCCGCAGGATGACTTCGCCGACCTTGGCGACCACCGGCAACGCATAGCCGGTGAACCCCCGCCACACGAGCAAGGCACCACGCACCGCCACGAGGGTCGCAGCGCTCAAGAACCAGCCGATGAGCCGGAAGGGAGCACTCAGGGCCACCAGGATCGCGCCGGCGACAGCGGAAAGTGCGCCCGGTCGGCGCGCGACCAACGCAACGTACGGGGCCGCGAAACGCAAGCCGGCTTCGCGAAGGCTGCGTGGAAGCCGGATGGCTCCCGGCTCGCGCTCGACGCGGAAACCCATCGGCGCCGTCGCCTTCAAGGAGCTGAGCATGGGGATCAGGGTCAGGGCGATGACCATCGAGATGAGGAGTGCGATGGAGACGGTCAGCGCCTGGTCCTTGAACAGCTGGCCAGCCACGCCTTCGACGAACACCAGCGGCAGGAACACCGCGACGGTCGTCAAGGTGGTCGCCACCACGGGCATGCCCACTTCCTTGGTGCCGACGATGGCGGCCTCGAGCACGCCGAGTCCCTTCTCGCGCGCCTTGGCGATGTTCTCGAGGACGACGATCGAATCGTCCACCACCATGCCGGTGGCCAGGGCGAGGCCCGCCAGCGACATCACGTTGAGCGAGAGATCGAGCTGCTCCATGAAGAAGAAGGTGGCGATGATCGACACCGGCAGCGACAGCGAGATGACGAAGGTGCTCCATCCGTCCCGAAGGAAGAAGAAAATGATCAGGATGGCGAACAGCCCCCCCAGCACCGCCTCCTTCTGCACTTCGCTCAAGGCCGAACCGATGAAGACGGACTGGTCCTCGACGGTGCGCATGGTCAAACCATCGACGGTGTACTGGCCCGGCACGGTAGCGACCTGCGGCGGCCCCCGGCGCCCTTCGGAACCTGGCGTGCGCGGCGCGGTCTCGCGCTCCATGTCGCGCAGGGCCTGCTTGATGGCCTCCGCCACAGCCACCGTGTTGGCGTCACCCTCCTTGTAGAGTGCCACTTCGACCGCCTCTGCCGGGCCGATGCGGATGATGGCCTCACGCTCCTTGTGGCCCTGCTCCACGGTGGCGACGTCGCGCAGGTGGATCGGCACGCCGTTGAGCGTGGTGATCAGCATGTCGCGCATCTGCTGCAGGTTGGCGAACTGGTTCACCGTCCGCACCAGGTAGCGCTGCGATCCCTCCTCGATGCGACCACCGGAGATGTTGACGTTCTCCTGCTGGAGGCGCTGGACGACGACGTTGATGTCGAGGTTGAGTTGGGCCAGCCGGTTCTGGTCGATCAGCACCTGCACCTCGTCCTCGAGGCCACCGCCGACCTTCACCGCCGCGACGCCCGGCACGGGCTCGAGGCGACGCTTCAGCGTCTCCTCGGCGTAGCGGCGCAGCGTCATCAGCTCCTGCGGTGTTGCCTGCGCGCCCGACGCGCCGATGGCGAGTCGCATGATCGGCTGGGTGCTCGGGTTGAAGCGCAGCAGGACCGGCGGCTTCACTTCCAGCGGCAGCTGGAGCAGCTCGAGCTTGTCGCGCACCTCGAGGCTGGCCTGGTCCATGTCGGTGCCCCAGGCGAACTCGAGAACAACGTCGCTTTGCCCGGTCCGTGAGATCGACCGCAGCTTCCGCAGGTTCTTCACGACGCCCACGGCTTGCTCGATCGGCTCGCTGACGAGCGTCTCGATTTCAGCCGGCGCGGCACCGACGTACTCCGTTCTCACGGTGAGCGTTGGGTAGCTCAGGTCGGGCAACAGGTTGACCTTCAGGTCAAACAGCGCGATGAGGCCGAAGAGGACGAGGGTGACGGTCGCCATCGCCACCGTGACGCGGCGGCGGGTGGCCAGCTCGATGAGGCTCATGGCGGGTGCTCAGCGGATATCGGCGTCGGCCACGGCCGTAGCGGCGGGCACGGCGGCAGTCGGATTCAGCACCTCGACCTCGGCGCCATCGCGTACCGCGACGCGGCCCTGGGTGATGACCTGCTCGCCCGCCTCGATGCCTCCGAGGACTTCCGCATACTCGCCGTTGATGTAGCCCAGCTGCAGGACCTTGCGCACGGCCTTGCCGTCCTCGACGACGAACACCGCGGACTCCCCCGAGCCCTCGATCAGAGCGATGCGAGGCACGGTGAGGGCGGCCGCCCGCTCGTCGTAGACGATGCTCAGGCGACCAAACATGCCGGGGCGGAGCTTGTCTTGGCCGCGGAACACGCCGACGACCCGGAAGGTGCCGGTCTGCGAGTCGACAACCGGGCTGATGCGATCGACCTCGCCCTCGAACACCTCCCCGGCCAACGCATCCACCATCATCCGGATCGGGAGTCCGGGCTTCATGGTGTTCATTTCACGCTCCGGCACGTTGAGCACGGCCTCGAGGTGCGAGTTATCGACAATGCGATAGACCGGCGCATTGAGCGAGATCAGGTTACCCGGCTTGGCCATGCGCTGCGCCACCACGCCCGAGATCGGCGCGGTGATGGTGGTGTAGCTCAGCTCGAGGCGCGCCAAATCGTAAGCGGCCTTGGCGGACTCGAACTCGTAGCGCAGCTGGTCGTTGGCGTCGGCGCTGACGAGCTTGCGTTCGAACAGCTCCTTGGAGCGTTCGAAGTTCGCCTGCAGGCGGCGCATCGTGGCCTCGGCGCGGGCGACTTCAAGACGCGTGCGCTCCGGGTCGATCTGTGCCAACGGCTGCCCGGCTTCGACGGTGTCGCCCTCCTCGACCAGGACGCGGAGCAGAACGCCGCCCGTCTTGGCAACGACTTGCGCGTCCGCGGGCACCTCGAGGTTCGCCGTACCGCTGTAGCTGGCGGCGATCCGGCGCTCGGACACCGCGGCCACCTCGACAGGCACCGCCTCGCTCTTCTTCTCGTCGCCCGTCTTCCCGTCCTCCGCGGCCGTCTCGGCCGCGTCATCCGCCGAGGCGTCGCTGCCGTCCTGCGCCCCTCCGGCGCAGGCCGTCAGCGCCAGCGCGGCGGCGAGTCCGAAGACCAGAGCAAAGGTCGGGGTGGCGGTCGATTTCGAGGGTGAAGCGCTCATGGGCAGGCCGTGGTGTGCTGGTTTAATACAACACTATCGTCACCCCGCTTCCCGGCGCATATGCCAAGAGTCAGCGTGACCACCGGTGTGACCGGCTGTCGCACCCCCCTTGCGCGACGGCTATACTTCGCCGGCTCACCACCCTGACCCGGATCGTCTGATGCGTCGACTCCTGACTGCCCTGACCGGCACCGCGCTCGCAATCGCGATGGCGCCTGCCCATGCCGCCGGCAACCCCGAAAACGGCAAGACGTTGGCCTACACGTGCGCCGGTTGCCACGGCATCCCGGAGTACCGCAACGCGTACCCCAGCTACCACGTGCCGAAGATCGCCGGACAGAACGAGGCCTACCTCGTGAATGCCCTCAAGGCGTACAAGACCGGCGACCGCCAGCACCCGACGATGACCGCACAAGCCTCGAGCTTCTCGGACGCCGACATCGCCGACATCGCCGCCTACCTGTCGGCCCAGAAGTCCCAGTGACGAAGGACCTCCGCCCCATGCGCCTCCAGACCCTCGCCACCGTCTCCCTGGCCCTGTTCGCTGGTACCGTGCTCGCCGTCGGCGCGCCCAAAGGCGACATCACCGCCGGCAAGCAGCGCTTCGAAGCCACGCCGGAAGGCGGACAGTCGTGCGCCAGCTGCCACCTCGAGGGCGGAGCCAAGTCGATCGACGGCAATACGCCGTTGCTTGCCGGCCAGTACGCCGACTACCTCGAGAAGGCCCTCAAGGACTATCGTTCGGGCGCCCGCGTGAACGTGCTCATGAACGCGCAGGTGAGCGCCACCGAGGGCGCCAACAAGCTTTCGGATGCCGACATCCAGAACATCGCCGCCTACCTCGCTTCGCAGCCCGAGGCGATCGAAATCTACAAGGCGCGCTAACGCGCGAACAGCGCCGATCCGCAGCTCGTCGCGCCCACGCGGAAGCCCGGCCTTGCGCCGGGCTTCTTTGCATCTGGCGCCCTAGTCCTGCGGCGTGCCGGCGGCGGACTCCACACGCGCTTGCGCCGTTGGGTCATCGCCGCCGCACAGCGCAGAAAGGCGATCGAGGTAGTAGGCGACTTCCGCGGCTTCCTCTGCCCGGTCAAGCGCCTCGCGCAGTTCTCGACATTGCACACGGTTGGAACGGTCCCAAGGTGCGGGTGGCGGCCGTTGCACGATCACCCCGGTGCCGCCATTGCGAACAATCGTGCAGCCACCGGCGAGGCCAGCGACGGTTCCGCAGACCAGGGAGAACTTCTCGTTGAGCGGAATCGAAACCTTGCCCGAAGCTTTCTCCACCAACCCGCCGAGCCAGTCGTCGACGAGGTTGCCGCGCGGGCGCCAGGCGTAAGCGAACCGCGAAGGGTTCGGGTCCAGCGCCCGCGGACGATAGAAGACGTCGTCCTCATGCCCATCGCCGGGCGTGAAGTAGCTTCCCGCGCGAGGCGGCGGCGTGGCTGAGTAAAGGCTCTCCTGCGGCAACAATGCGCGTGCATCGTCATCCAAGTAGGCAATCGTCCGCCCGACGGGTGCCGAGGCGCCGTCCGCGGCGGAGGCCGCCACGGCAGGCGGATGGGCACGCCGCAACCCGGGATCGTCCTCCGCCAAATCAACCGAAGGCTCGGCGCGCGCGCGCGCGGGTGACGCGGATGCCACCGTCAGTGGATCCGGCTCGTCCGCAGGCCCCCCTCTCAGGACCTGGGGCTCGGCGCGAGCCGGATCCCAAACGTCCACCAGCACCCAAGCCTCGACCGACGTGCCATCGACCATCGGCTCTGGAACGAGCTCGCGGGGCAGCGTCATCGCCACCATGAGCGCGAGATGCACGCCGAGCGAAACGGCCCAAGCCACGCTGCGGCGCCACGAGAACTGCCGGTCTGACGCCATGCGTGCGGGGGGCTCGATCACGAAGCGCCCGATGCTGGTGGGGCAGCGCGTAAGCCGCGGTTAAAGCCGACGCCGTCGCCTGCGGCGATTCAGCGGCCAGCAGGGATCACCCCGTCGGCGCAACGGCTTCAGCGCGCGATGTAGGGCGCTTCGCCGGTGCTGTGGTCGGTGGCGTCGCGCACGGCGGTGATGCCGGGGATCTTGGCCATCAGCTGCTTCTCGATGCCCTGCTTCAAGGTGACGTCGGCCATGCCGCAGCCGTGGCAGCCACCACCGAAACGGAGCAACACGACGCCGTCCGCGGTGACTTCCTCGAGGCGCACGTTGCCCTTGTGCGCGGCAAGCTGCGGATTGATCTCGTTGTCGAGCATCCAGCGCACGCGCTCGGGGATCGAGGCACCATCCGCGGGCGCCGTGCCCTTGATCTTCGGCGCGCGGATGTTGAGCTCGCCGCCGGTGGCGTTGGTGCGGTAGTCGATCTCGGCGCCATCGAGGTAGCTGGCGGTGCCGCCATCGACGAACAGGGTGAAGCCCTCGCAGTCCACGGCCCATTCGTTGCCGTCGAGGTCGCTCTTGTCGGCGAACTCGAGTCGGACGTCGGCTTTCGGGGTGCCGGCGTGCAGCGCGGAAAGACGGATGCCCACGGCATCGCCACCCTGCGTCTCGAGCAGGCGGCGGAAATGGGTCTGGGCGGATTCGGTGATCTGGATCATGCGCGTATTCTAAGCGCCCTCGCGCATCGCCCGCGTCGAGCCGCCCTCACGGGACCTGCCCCACGCGCCGCCCCGCTCCTGCCGATTGGACCTGCCATGACGACCTTCGCCGATCTCGCCACCGCCCACTGCACGCCGCTGCGCGGCCCCGAACACCAGCTGTCGCCCGAACGCATCGCGGCACTGCTGGACGTACTGCCGGAAGGATGGCGCCTGATCGACGACGGCCCGGCGATCGAGAAGACCTTCCGCTTCGCCGACTACCACCGCACGATGGCCTACGTGAACGCGCTCGCCTTCATCGCCCACGCGGAAGACCACCACCCGGACCTCGGCGTGCACTACGACCGCTGCGTCGTGCGCTTCTCCACCCACGACGTCGGGGGACTGTCGATCAACGATTTCGTCTGTGCCGCCAAGGCCGAGGCGTTGCTGCAGCGCTGAATCAACGCCCTCGGCCCAGGGTATTCCGGCCCCCAGCGCACATCGCCTGGCCTGCCCTCAGGCGAGCCGATCCAGCACCGCGCGCAACTCGTCGCTGAGCGGTGCGGTCACGAGGTAGGGCGTCGCGCCACCGTCGAGCGCGAACTCCATCGAAGCCGCGTGCAGGAACAGGCGCCTCAGGCCGACCTGCTCGGCGAGGCGCTTGTTGGCCTCCTTGTCACCGTACTTCGGGTCGCCGGCCACCGGGTGGCCGATGTGCGCGGCGTGCACGCGGATCTGGTGGGTGCGGCCGGTTTCGATGCGGATCTCGCAGAAGCTGTGCCCGCCACGGCGCTCGAGCACCTTGATGTGGCTGACCGAGGGCTTGCCCTCCGGGTCGACGCGCACCATCCGCTCGCCGCCCTGCAGCACCGACTTCCGCAGCGGAGCATCCACCGTAATCGTGCCGTCCGGCACGCGGCCGACCAGCAACGCGAGGTAGCGCTTGCCGGGCCCCTCGTCGTCCTCGCCGCCGCGCATCAGGGCCTGCAGTTCCAGCAGGGCCGAGCGCTTCTTGGCCAACACGATGACGCCCGAGGTGTCGCGGTCGAGCCGGTGCACCAGTTCGATGGACTCGTTCGGGCGCAGGGCCCGGAGCCCCTCGATCACCCCGAAGCTCACGCCGGAACCGCCGTGGGCGGCGATGCCCGAGGGCTTGTTCAGGGCCAGGATGGCCTTGTCCTCGAAGACAATGCTGGCGGCCAGGCGGTCCAGCAGCCCCTTGGGGGCGACCTTGGGCTCGCCCTCCTCGGCCAGCCGGACCGGCGGGATGCGGACTTCGTCGCCCCCGTTCAGCTTGGTCTCGGGCTTGGCCCGGCCGCCGTTCACCCGCACCTGCCCGGAACGCACGATCTTGTAGATGATCGAGCGCGGCGCGCCCTTGAGCTGGCCGAGCAGGAAGTTGTCCAGGCGCTGGCCGTCGCGGTCGTCCGGGACTCGGACGAGGCGGACGCCACCGGTTTTCTCATTCATGGGCGAGACCGACGGGGTGGGCGGGCCGGGGCGCATCTGTTAAGCTCCGCGCGCAGGCTAAGGTTCTGATTCGCTTGGGAGTTGGCCGAAAGCCCCCTCCCCTGAGTTCCCGCCGAAACGCGACCACGCCCCCCGGGGGCGATCATGTTAGCGGCTTTCGTGTGGGCAAACCCGCCCCCTGCCCGCGTGTCCCGAGGGGTTGCCCGACGGCCACACGGCTAGCACCGGATCGGCCTGACACACCGACCGGCATCAGTGGAATACAAAGAAGCGCTCCCGCGGGAATGCCCCTCGGTCCGATGCGCTGGAAAAGGTGCCAGGCGCTGCCCACAGCGCCGGATGACGGGCCCTGACCCGGCGTTCCTCGCGGTAGAGCGCGTGAGGAACCTGACAATGAAGCGGATGCTGATCAATGCCACGCAGGCCGAAGAGCTGCGCGTGGCGATCGTGGACGGCCAGTCCCTGTACGACATCGATATCGAGCAGTCGGCCAAGGAACAGCGCAAGTCCAACATCTACAAGGGCCGCATCACGCGGCTGGAACCCTCCCTCGAAGCGGCCTTCGTCGAATATGGCGTGGATCGCCACGGCTTCCTGCCGCTGAAGGAGATTGCCCGCGAGTACTTCCAGCCGGGCACGAACCCGGACAAGAACACGCTGAAGGAATGCCTGCGCGAAGGCCAGGAAGTCGTCGTCCAGGTCGACAAGGAAGAGCGCGGCAACAAGGGCGCCGCCCTGACCACCTTCATCTCGCTGGCCGGCCGCTACATGGTGCTGATGCCGAACTCGCCGAACGCCGGCGGGGTCTCGCGCCGCATCGAGGGCGAGGACCGCCAGGCGCTGAAGGAAGCGCTCGACGCCATCAACATCCCCGATGACATGGGCGTCATCATCCGCACCGCCGGCGTCGGCCGCGACGCGGAAGAGCTGCAGTGGGACCTGAACTACCTGCTGCAGGTCTGGCGCGCCATCTGCGACGCCGCGCTGTCGAAGCCGGCGCCGTTCCTGATCTACCAGGAATCGCGCCTGATCGTCCGCGCCCTGCGCGACTACCTGCGCGGCGACGTCAACGAGATCCTCGTCGACACGCAGGCGATGTACGACGAAGCCCGCGAGTTCATGCAGCAGGTGATGCCGAACGCCCTGCGCAAGCTCAAGCTCTATGGCGACCCGATCCCACTGTTCAACCGCTTCCAGATCGAGTCGCAGATCGAGAACGCCTACGAGCGCAACGTGCGCCTGCCTTCGGGCGGCGCGCTGGTCATCGACCAGACGGAAGCCCTCACCTCGGTCGACGTGAACTCGGCCCGCGCCACCAAGGGTGGCGACATCGAGGAAACCGCGCTGCAGACCAACCTGGAAGCCGCCGACGAGGTGGCCCGCCAGCTGCGCCTGCGCGACCTCGGCGGCCTGGTGGTCATCGACTTCATCGACATGAGCTCCTCGAAGGCCCAGCGCCAGGTCGAGGACCGCCTGCAGAACGCCCTGAAGCACGATCGCGCCCGCGTGCAGATCGGCCGCATCTCGCGCTTCGGCCTGCTCGAAATGAGCCGCCAGCGCCTGCGCCCCAGCTTGGGCGAAAGCAGCCAGATGGTCTGCCCGCGCTGCGACGGCCACGGCCGCGTGCGCAGCGTCGAGTCGCTGTCGCTATCGATCCTGCGCGTGGTGGAAGAGCACGCGATGAAGGAGAACACCGGCCAGGTGCTGGTGCAGGCCCCGTCGCAGATCGCCAACTACCTGCTCAACGAGAAGCGCCGCGCGATCACCGAGATCGAGCAGCGCCACGATGCGCCGATCATCATCGTTGCCGACCCCGCCCTCGAGATCCCGCACTACACGGTCACGCGCCTGCGCGAGAACGAGCTGGGCGAGGAGTCGTCGAAGCCGAGCTACCACCGCACCAGCCCTCGCAAGCTCGAGCTGCATGCGCTGACGAAGAACCAGCTGAACATCCCGCCGGCACCCGCCGTGACGAAGGTGCAGCCGGTCCAGCCGATGCCGAACCGCCCGGTGCAGGCCTTCGAGGGCGACGTCGCCCCGACGCCGGCGCCCGCGGCGGCACCAGCCCCGGCCTCCGCACCGCAGAAGCGCGGCTTCTGGAGCCGCCTGATGTCGGTGTTTACCGGCGACGATGGCGCCGCCGCCGCCGCTCCGGCCGCTGCGCCCGGCAAGGTGCAGGGCGACCGCCCGCGCCGCGACGACCGCGGCCCGCGCAATGACCGCGGTGGCCAGCGCGGCGAGCGCCATGACCGCGGCAATCGCGGCGAGCGCCCGAACGATCGCGGCGAGCGCCAGGGCACCACGACCGGCGAGCAGCCCGCCTCGCGTGGCGAGCGCAACGAGCGTCCGGGACGCGGCGACCGTCGCGATCGCAACGCGAAGCCGGAACGCAGCCCCGAAGAGCAGAAGCGCATCGACGATCAGCGCAAGCTCGAAGAGCAGCGCCGCCTCGAGAAGCAGCAGCGTCGCGAAGAGCAGCAGAAGCGCGAAGCCGAAAAGGCCGAGCAGCGGAAGCAGGACCCGAACCGCCGTCCGCAGGAGCCGCGCGCCAGTGTTGCGACAACAAGCGCCGTGGTCGTCGCGCCGACCACCGTCGAGGCCACCGCTGGAGAGCCGACGGATTCGATCGGTGATGCCGCGCTGACCGCCAACCTCGCGCCGACGCCCACGTCGGCGGAAACAGGCATGGGCACCACGCCAATCGATGGCGCCGAAGGCGCCGCAGCCCCCGAAGCCGGCGCGGGCGGCAAGCGTCGCCGCGGCCGTCGCGGCGGTCGACGCCGCCGCCGTGGCGCAGGCACGGAAGGTGCCGACGGCAGCACCGCCGGCGATGCACTGGATGGCGAGGATTTCGGCGATGAATCGCAGGGCGACGAGGACGGCGATTCGCCGACGGCCGCCGGCGATCGCACGGTGGCAGGGACGACGATCGCCCTCTTGACCAACGCGGAGACCGACTTCGACGACCTACCGACCCCGGCGACGCAAGCCGCTGCAGCGACGATCCCGCCTGTCGCGCTGCCCGCGGCCACGGTCGTCGAGACCGCGCCGCCCGTCGTGGCGACGCCCACGGACGATGGGGTGCCGGTATCGGTCGACTCCCCGGCAGCGGTTGAGGCCACATCTGCGGTCTCGGACGTGGCGCCGGCGATGGGGGACCCAGCCGAAGGCGGCGTCGATGCCCCGATCCTAGGCTCGATCGCGGCGGCGGCCGACACTGCAGCGGTGGTCGAAGCGACACCGATGGTTTCCCCGCTCCAGCGCGATTTGCTTTCGGAGCTCCAGGCGCCAAGTCCGGCGTTGGATGCCGCGCAGGACGCAGGACCTGAAAGCAACGAGAGCCCGCGTCCCACCTGATCGCTAGGGCCGGCACGGGCCTCGTCGCGACTGGAAGCGAAACGGCCCGCGACTGCGGGCCGTTTCTTTTCCACGACAGGTCGGACGCGCTGCCTCAGTTCGGCGCCAACGTGGCATCGTGCACACCATACTGCGTCGCGAGACGGGCCAACGACACCGTATCCTTGAGTGCCAACTTGTCGAGCAAGCGGTACTTGTGGGTCGCGACCGTCTTGCCACTGAGGTGGAGCCGGCGCCCGATCTCCTCGAGCTTCAAGCCCTGACAGAGCAGCTTGGCCACTTCCATCTCGCGAGGTGACAGGGTCTCGAACGGCGATTCCGACTGTGGGCCGCCGAGTGCGATGTGCTGTGCGACGTCGCTAGCCAAGTAGCGCTTCCCGCGCGCCGCCTCGCGGATCGCACGCAGGAGCTCGTTGGCATCGCACCCTTTGCCGACGTAGCCATGGGCCCCTGCGGCCATGAGGCGACGGGGCATCGGACCGTCCTGCTGGACGGAACAGATCACCACCCGCGTGGGCGCTTCGCCTTTCGCGAGGCGTTCGGTGATTTCCAGCCCACTGACGCCCGGCAGGTGGAGGTCGCAAAGCACGACGTCGGGGACAAGCTGGCGGATCAAGGGCAGGCCGGATTCGCCGTCTTCGGCCTCGCCAACCACCTGCATATCGGTCTCACGCTCGAGGATCAGCCGGTAGCCGGTCCGCACGAGCGCATGGTCATCCAGCAGGAACACTCTGATCATGATCGACGCTTCCTTGTTCCCTGGGGGGTTGGGTTCGGGATGGAAGGATCTTAAAGCCGTCCGAACCGGGCAGCGACAGCGGTCGTCGTGATTCGATGTAGGAAATCGCCGCACCCCGTGCCTGCAGGGCGCGGAAACGGGGCGCGTGCCCCACACGCCCGGCAACCGGAACGCTCGCTCGGTGGAAAACAGGCGAGCACGGAGGCTGGCGGAGAGAGTGGGATTCGAACCCACGGTGGTGTTGCCACCACGGCGGTTTTCAAGACCGCTGCCTTAAACCACTCGGCCATCTCTCCGTGATGCAGGCATTGTAGCCGCGCGCCTGCCGATGCGCAGTCGGCGCCGCCCTACAGGCGCGCTTCGCCCATCAGGCGCGGGAACTCCTCGACCATGTGATCGATGAAAGCACGCACGGCCGGCAGCTGGCCGCGCCGCGACGGGAAGACCGCATGGAAAATGCCTTGCTGCAGGCTCCACGCCGGCATGACCACCTCGAGGCGCCCCGCCCGCACGGCATCGACGCAGGCGGCTTCCGGCATGAGCGCGATGCCGATGCCGGCCGTCGCCGCTTCCTGGAGCAGTGGGAAATCGAGCGCCATCAGGCGCGGCTTGATCTCGACCTTGCGCGTCTCGCCATTCGGGCCGTGCAGTTCCCAGACCTGGCGCGCGTCGTCCTCGCTCATGCTGAGGGTGACATGGTCAGCCAGTGCTTCCGGATCGATGGGGCGGCCGTGCCGGGCCAGGTAGATGGGGCTGGCGACCAGCAGCTCGCGGAACTCGCCGAATCGACGCATGGCGAGTTCGCCATCGGTGTCGAGCTTCGTGCGCACGCGCAGCGCGACATCGAAGCCTTCCTCGATGACGTCGACGCGGCGGTTCGCCACGTGCACCTGCAGGCGCACCTTCGGATGCTTGATCAGGAAACCGGGCACCACGCGCGACAAAAGCCGCTGCGAGAGCGACACCGGACAACTCACCCGCACGACGCCGCGCGGCTCGGCGCTGAGCACCTGCACCGCCTCCTGCGCAGCCTGCGCCTGCGCCAGCATCGACTGCGCGTGCTTGAAGACGTTCTGCCCGACCTCGGTAACGGCGAACTTGCGTGTCGAGCGCTGGATCAGGCGAACGCCGAAGTCTTCCTCGAGTTGGGCGATGCGCCGCGAAAGCCGGGATTTCGGGACCCCGGAGGCCCTTTCCGCGGCGGCGTAACCTCCGTGCTCGAAAACGAGGGCGAACAGCTTCAGGTCGTTGAGGTCGAGTTCGCCGCTATTCATCGTCGAGGTCTCAGAGGCGCTCGGCGCCGCCGAGGTACGGACGCAGGACCTCGGGCACCGTGATGCTGCCGTCGGCGTTCTGGTAATTCTCCATGACCGCGATCAGGGCGCGGCCCACGGCCACGCCGGAACCGTTGAGCGTGTGCAGCAGCTCGGGCTTGCCGGTGGCCGGGTTGCGGAAGCGCGCCTGCATGCGGCGCGCCTGGAAGTCGCCGCAATTCGAACAGGAGCTGATCTCGCGGTAGGTGTTCTGGCTGGGGAGCCAGACTTCGAGGTCGTAGGTCTTGGTGGCCGAGAAGCCCATGTCTCCCGTGCACAGCAGCATGCGACGGTACGGCAGGCCGAGCTTCTCCAGCACGACCTCGGCATTGCGGGTCATGCGCTCGTGCTCGGCCGGGCTCTGCTCCGGAGTGGCGAGGGTAACGAGCTCGACCTTCTCGAACTGGTGCTGGCGGATCATGCCGCGCACGTCGCGGCCGCCGCTGCCGGCCTCGGCGCGGAAGCACATCGAATGGGCGGTGAGGCGCATCGGCAACTGCGCTGCGTCGACGATGTCGTCGCGGACGAGGTTGGTCAGCGAGACTTCGGACGTCGGGATCAGGTAGCGCTTGCCCTCGCCCACCGTGGTCGAGAACAGGTCCTCCTCGAACTTGGGCAGCTGGCCGGTGCCGCGCATGCTGTCGGCGTTGACGATCAGCGGCACGTTCACTTCGAGGCAGCCGTGCGCGCCGGTGTGCAGGTCGAGCATGAACTGGGCCAGCGCGCGGTGCAGGCGGGCGACGCCGCCGCGCAGCACGGTGAAGCGGGAGCCGCTGAGCTTGGCGCCGGCCTCGCCGTCCAGCATGCCCTCGCGGGCGCCGAGCTCGACGTGGTCCTTGACCGGGAAATCGAAGGTGCGCGGCGCACCCCAACGGTGCTGTTCGACGTTGCCGCCCTCGTCCATTCCCAAGGGCACGGACGCGTCGGGCAGGTTGGGGATGCCGGCGGCGATCGCGTCGATCTCCGCCTTGATCGCCTCGAGGCGCACTTCCGACGCCTTGAGCTCGTCGCCGATGGCCGCGACCTCCGCCATCAGCGGCGCCACGTCCTCGCCCTTCGCCTTGGCCATGCCGATGGCCTTGCTGCGGGTGTTGCGCAGGTTCTGCAACTCCTGCGTGCGCACCTGGATCTGCTTGCGCTCGGCTTCAATGGCCTGCAACACCTCGACATCGATAGCGAAGCCGCGCGTGGTCTTCAGGCGCTCGGCAGTGGCGGCCAGCTCAGCGCGCAGCAGGATCGGATCAAGCATCGAGGGGGTCTCGCGGGAACGGTGCCCGGATTATCGCTTGCGCCCCGGCTCCCATGCCATCGCGACACCGGCCAGCCCGCCTGTGGGCCAGCGCGCCACAGCGGCGCTGGGGAGGTCGGCGGGGCGCAGGGCCGGCGCGATCAGCCCAAGGATGCAGGGACGGGGCCGCGCAGCGCCTCGCCGGCGCGCAGGCCGAGCCACACGAGGGCCAGGCCGGCGACCAGCGTCAGCGCGAGGTAACCCAGGGCCCGTTCCGGCTGGCCGCCGCGCTGGAAGGCCACCAGCTCGAGCATCAGGGCCGAATAGGTGGTGAGCCCACCCATCACGCCGATGACCAGCAGGGCGCGCAGGGCGTCCCCCAGCGCACCGCGCTGCGCCAGCGAGGCGAACAGCAGGCCGGCGAGGAAGCTGCCGGCGAGGTTCGCGGCCAAGGTGCCCCAAGGCAGGCCGCTGCCGACCTTCTGCAGCAGGGCCGCGCCCAGCCAATAGCGTAGGCCGGCGCCCAGGGCGCCGCCCAGCATCGCCAGGGCAAGGTGCGTCAGGTTCATGCGCCGTCGCCACCCCGCGCCCGACGCGCCGCCATGCGGGCTTCGCGCAGGCCGTCGAGCTTCTCTTTCAGCTTGATCTCCATCCCACGCGCAACCGGCTGGTAGTACACACGCCCGTCGAGCGCCTCCGGCAGGCAGACCTGGTCGAGGGCCACGCCACCGGCCACGTCCGGGTCGTACTGGTAGCCCTGCCCGTAGCCGAGGCCCTTCATCAGGGCCGTCGGCGCATTGCGCAGGGCCATGGGGACCTCCAGCGTGCCGTGCTTCACCACGTCGGCCTTGGCGGCCTTCCATGCGACGTAGCCGGCGTTGCTCTTGGCGCAACTGGCGAGGTAGAGCGTGAGTTGTGCCAGCGCCAGCTCGCCTTCCGGCGCGCCAAGGCGGTCGAAGGCTTCCCAGGCGGCGATGGCCATGTCGAGGGCGCGCGGGTCGGCCAGGCCGATGTCCTCGACGGCCATGCGCGTGAGCCGGCGTGCGAGGTAGGCCGGGTCGCAGCCGCCATCGAGCATCCGCGCCAGCCAGTAGATGGCCGCGTCGGGGTCGGAGCTGCGCACGGACTTGTGCAGGGCGGAGATCTGGTCGTAGAACTGCTCGCCCTGTTTGTCGAAGCGGCGCGTGCGATCGGCCAGCACCTGCGCGAGCGTCGCGGCGTCGATCCGGTCGCCCTCGGCGATCTCCGCCGCGATCTCCAGCAGGGTCAGCGCGCGGCGCACGTCGCCGTCGGCGGCCTGGGCGATGGTGGCAAGGGTGTCGTCGTCCACGCCGAGGCCCCGCGTGCCGAGGCCGCGCACCGGGTCGAGCAGCGCGCGGCGGAGCGCTTCGGCGATGTCCGCCGCCGACACCGCTTCGAGCACGTGCACGCGGCAGCGCGAAAGCAGCGCGGAGTTCAGCTCGAAACTCGGGTTCTCGGTCGTCGCCCCGACGAAGACAATGTGGCCGGCCTCGATATGCGGCAGGAAGGCGTCCTGCTGCGTCTTGTTGAAGCGGTGCACCTCGTCGACAAACAGCACCGTGCGCTCGCCGCGGGCGAAGGCCTCGGCGGCTTCGCCAAGCACTTTGCGCACCTCGGGCAGGCCGCTCATCACCGCCGAGATCGAATGGAAGCGCGCGCTGCTCTGCGCCGCCACGAGGCGCGCGAGCGTGGTCTTGCCGCAGCCGGGCGGTCCCCAGAGGATCATCGAATGCACGCGGCCGGCGTCGAGGGCGCGGCGCAGGGCGGCCTTCGGATCCAGCAGCCGGCGCTGGCCCACGACCTCGTCGAGGTCGCGCGGGCGCATGCGCTCGGCGAGCGGCGCGCTCACTCCTGCAGCGGGCGCACTTCGGCGCTGTCGCGGGTTTCGCCCACCACGTCCACGCCCTCGGGCGGGGTGAAGCGGAACAGGTCGGCCGGCAGCGCGCCATTGCGCTTCCACTGGCTGAACGTGACTTCGGTGCGCTGGCCGAGCTGGTCCTCGAACACCATCGTCGCGAGGCCGCTGGCATTGAAGCCCAGCTTGGCCGACTGCACCGCGGAATCCTCCGGCTTGCGGGCCTTCAGATCGACCCACGTCACGCCGTTCGCCTGCCCGCCCTCGGCCACCACGAACTGGCGGTCGAGTTCACCGGGATCGATCAGCGCCGCGAGCGGGCTGGACTGTTCCTCGTAGCTCTGCACGCGCACCGTCACCTGCTCGAGGTCCGGGTCGTACAGCCACAGATGGTCGCCATCGGCGACGATCAACTGCGGGTAAGGCTGCTGGTACTCCCAGCGGAACTGCCGCGGCGCTTTCAGCGAGATCCGGCCTTCGCTGCGGTCCGTGGCGGTGCCATTGGCGTCGAACACCTGCTGCGCGAAGCGGCCATCGAGGCTGCGCAGGTCGGTGGAGAATCGGGTGATCGCCTCGCGCCCAGCACTGGCCGCGGCCAGGGCGGGCGCAAGCATCAGGGCGACGATGGCGGTGCGGAACAGGGTCGGGGTCGTCATCGGAAGGCGATTCGGGCCGGAAAGGACGCCGGGAAGTGTCCGGCGTCGCGACTGAACGGCGGCGTCACCGCGGCGGCGGCGGCGCGATCACCGTGCGATCGCCGTTGTGCTCGGCCGGCGACACGATGCCGGCCTGCTCCATGGCTTCGACGAGGCGCGCGGCGCGGTTGTAGCCGATCTTCAAGCGACGCTGAACCGAGGAGATCGAGGCCTTGCGGCTCTCGGTGACGAAGGCCACGGCCTGGTCGTACAGCGGATCGTTCTCGCTGTCCTCGCTGCTGGCGGCCTCGGGCAGGCCGGTCGGTCCGACGACGCTGCCGTCGGCCATGGTCTGGACTTCCGAGAGCACGCCCTCGACGTAATCCGCGCCACCGCCGTGTGCTTTGAGGAACTCGACGACGCGATGCACTTCCTCGTCGCTGACGAAGGCCCCGTGCACGCGCTCCGGCAGCGCCGTGCCCGGCGGCAGGTAGAGCATGTCGCCGTGGCCGAGCAGCGTCTCCGCACCGGACTGGTCGAGGATCGTGCGCGAGTCGATCTTGCTCGACACCTGGAAGGCGATGCGCGTGGGGATATTGGCCTTGATCAGGCCGGTGATGACGTCGACCGACGGGCGCTGCGTCGCGAGGATCAGGTGGATGCCGGCGGCGCGGGCCTTCTGCGCGAGGCGGGCGATCAGCTCCTCCACCTTCTTGCCGACGATCATCATCATGTCGGCGAATTCGTCGATGAAGACGACGATGTAGGGCAGCTCCTCCAGCGGGCGCGGCTGCTCGCCGAGCTCGGGGTTCGGCTTGAACAGCGGATCCATCAGCGGCTGGCCGGCGTCGCGGGCGTCCTTCACCTTGCGGTTGAAGCCGGCGAGGTTGCGCACGCCCACGGCGCTCATCAATTTGTAGCGGCGCTCCATCTCGGCCACGCACCAGCGCAGTCCGTTGGCCGCCTCCTTCATGTCGGTGACGACCGGCGCGAGGAGGTGCGGGATGCCCTGGTAGACCGAGAGCTCCAGCATCTTCGGGTCGATCATCAGCATCCGCACGTCCTTGGCGGAGGCCTTGTACAGCAGCGACAGCACCATCGCGTTGACGGCGACGGACTTGCCCGAACCGGTGGTGCCGGCCACCAGCAGGTGAGGCATGCGTGCGAGGTCAGCGACCGTCGGACGGCCGGCGATGTCCTTGCCCAGCGCCAGCGTCAGCGGGCTCGGCGATTTGTCGTATTCCTTCGAGCGCAGCATCTCCGAGAGGAAGATCATCTCGCGCTTGGTGTTCGGGATCTCGAGGCCCACCACCGATTTGCCGGGGATGACGTCGACCACGCGCACCGACTTCACCGACAGGCCGCGGGCGATGTCCTTGTCGAGCGAATTGATCTGGCTTCCCTTGACGCCCGGGGCGGGCTCCATCTCGAAGCGGGTGATGACCGGGCCCGGATAGGCGCCGACCACCTGCACCTCGATGCGGAAATCCTTGAGCTTGAACTCAATCTGGCGCGAAAGGGTTTCCAGCGTCTCTTCGCTGTAGCCGCGCTCCTGCACCTTGGGCTCGTCGAGCAGCGACAGCGGCGGCAGGCCGCCTTCCGGCACCGCGTTGAACAGCGGAATCTGCTGATCGCGCTTGGCCCGTTCGCTCTTCTCCACCACGGCCGGGGCCGGGGCCTCGATGTGGACCGGCTCGCGCTTGGCGCGCTTCTGGGTCTCGACCTTGCGGACTTCCTCGCGCTCTTCCCGCAGCACGCGGGTGCGATGCCATTCCGCGGCCTGCTCGCGGCCGGCCCTGGCCTGCTCGAACAGGCCGAGGATTCGCGCGCCGATCCACTCCATCACCGCGAACCAAGAAAGCCCCGTCGCCAGGGTGATCGAGGTGAGGAAGAGCGCCACCAGCAGGAGGAGCGCACCGGTGAGACCGAGCAGGGTCCGGCTGGCCCCGCTGACGAGCTCCCCCAGCATGCCGCCCGACGACGTCGAAGGCAGGACGGAGGACGGCCCGAACCACAACTGCAGGAGACCGGTGCCGGCCACCAAGACCCCGGCGATGCCAACGAGGCGAAGGGCTGGCCCGAGATCCACGTCGCCATCGCCGTCGCTATCCATGCCGAACAGGGCGACCCAGGTGACGCCGCCGAGGATCAGGGGAAGGCTGTATGCCATCCAGCCGAACAGCCAGAAGGCGAGGTCGGCAATCCACGCTCCCGCGGGCCCGCCGAAGTTCTGGATTTCGCCGACCACGCTTCCCGTCCTGGACCAGCCGGGATCGGCCGAGGAGTAGCTGGCGAGGCTCGCGAACAGGTACAGCAGGACCGGCGCAGCAACCACCAGCGCCACTTCGCGCCACAGCTTCTGTTTGCGGTCCAGTGCCCTGCCCTCCACGCCCTGCATCAGCACGCATCCACTCCCTGCGGGAACTTGCCGCCGGGAGTGTAGCGCGCGGGGCTCAGAGCGCCATGTCCTTCAGGGCGGGGTGCACGACCTTGCCGCCTTCGACGTTGATGCCGCGGACCAGGGCCGCGTTGTCGCGCCACTGGCCGGAGGCCAGCTTCTGGACCCACGGCAGGATGGCGGCGCAGATCGCCTGCGAGGAGGTCTGGGGCACGGCACCCGGCATGTTGGTGACCGCGAAGTGGATGACGCCCTCCTCCACGTAGGTCGGCTCCTTCCACGTGGTCGGACGGGTGGTCTCGAAGCAGCCGCCCTGGTCGACCGAGATGTCGACCAGCACGCTGCCCTTCTGCATGCCCTTGATCATCTCGCGGGAGACGACGTGCGGGGCCTTGGCGCCGGTGACCAGCACGGCGCCGATCACGAGGTCGGCGTCGCGCAGCTCGCGGGCCACGGCGTCCTCGTACGGATAGAGCGCAGTCACGTTCGGGCCCAGGGCCATCATCTGCGCCATGCGGTCCTGGCGCTTCTCGAACACCACGACATTCGCGCCGCTCGAGGCGGCCAGCGCGGCCGAGTTACCACCGGCGGCGCCCGCGCCGAGCACCACGACCTTGCCACGCTCGGTGGACGGCAGGCCGCCGAGCAGCTTGCCCTTGCCGCCCATCGGCTGGTGCAGGTAGTGCGCGCCCACCTGCACGGCGATGCGACCGGCAACGATCGACATCGGCGTCAGCAGCGGCAGGTCGCCGTTGTCGAGCTCGACGGTCTCGAACGCGACGCCGGTCAGGCCGATATCCAACAGCTTGCGCGTGAGCACCGGCTCGGCGGCAAGGTGGAGGTAGCAGAACAGCAGGTGGTCCTTGCGCAGGTGCTTGAGGTCGCCTTCGATCGGCTCCTTCACCTTCACGACCAGTTCGGCTTTCTCGTACAGCGCGGCGGCATCCGGCGCGATCTTCACGCCGAGCGCGGCGTACTGCTCGTCATCGAACCCGCTCTTGACGCCGGCATCTTTCTCGATCCACACCTCGTGGCCACGGCGCACGAGATCGGCGCAAGCGGCGGGCACGAGGGCCACGCGGCCTTCGAGGGTCTTGGTTTCGCGGGGGATACCGATACGCATGGGGCTGGGCTCCAGGGGGCGGCGCGGGGCGCGCGCATTGAACGAATGAAGCCGCCGTGAGGCGGCTTGGAAACAACGTCGATGCAACCTTGATTTGGGGGGCTTCGGCCCCCAAGCTTTGCAGCCCGCATGCCGCGCTTTGTTGCGCCGCACACCGCCACGAAGCCGCGAAAGTATAACGACATGACCGCCACCAAGCATTCCCGCCTCCTCATCCTCGGCTCCGGCCCCGCTGGCTACACGGCCGCCGTGTACGCCGCGCGCGCCAACCTGAAGCCGGTGCTGGTGACGGGCCTGCAGCAGGGCGGCCAGCTCATGACGACCACGGAAGTCGACAACTGGCCGGGCGATGCGCACGGCCTGATGGGGCCGGACCTGATGGCGCGCATGCAGGCGCACGCCGAGCGCTTCGAGACCGAAATCGTTTTCGACCACATCCATACGGCGGAGTTGGGTTCGCGGCCGTTCCGCCTGAAGGGCGACAGCGGTGAGTACACCTGCGATGCGCTGATCATCGCCACCGGCGCCAGCGCGAAGTACCTCGGCATTCCGTCCGAGGAAACCTTCAAGGGCCGCGGCGTCTCCGCCTGTGCCACCTGCGACGGCTTCTTCTTCCGCGGCCAGGACGTCGCGGTGATCGGCGGCGGCAACACCGCGGTCGAGGAGGCGCTGTACCTCTCCAACATCGCCAACAAGGTCTACCTCGTGCACCGTCGCGACACGCTGCGGGCCGAGAAGATCCTGCAGGACAAGCTGTTCGCCAAGGCCGCGGCCGGCAAGATCGAGCTGGTGTGGAACCACGCGGTCGACGAGGTGCTCGGCGACGACAGCGGCGTCACTGGCGCGCGCCTGCGCTCCACCAAGGACGACAGCACGCGCGAGATCGCCGTCACCGGCTTCTTCGTCGCCATCGGCCATAGCCCGAACACCTCGCTGTTCGACGGCCAGCTCGACATGCGCGACGGCTACATCAAGGTGAAGTCGGGCCTCGACGGCGGCGCCACCGGCACCAGCATCCCGGGCGTGTTCGCCGCCGGCGACGTGGCCGACCACGTGTACCGCCAGGCCATCACCTCGGCCGGCTCGGGCTGCATGGCCGCCCTCGACGCCGACAAGTTCCTCGACAAGCACGAGTAAGCGCGGCGCGGCCGGCGATGCCCGAGCTCCGCCTCCATCGCCGGCTCGACGAGCTCCCCGCAGCCGCGTGGGACGCCTTGAACCGCGGCGGCCACCCGTTCACGTCACACGCCTTCCTCGCCGGGCTGGAAAGTCACGGCTGCCTCGACCCCGAGTACGGCTGGACGCCGCTGCACGCGTCGCTGTGGGACGGCGATGCCCTGCTCGCCGCCGCGCCTGCCTATGCGAAAGGCAACTCGCACGGCGAATTCGTGTTCGACCACGCGTGGGCGAACGCCTACGCCCAATACGGCCTCGACTACTACCCGAAGTGGTTGGTCGGCGTGCCTTACTCGCCGGTCACCGGACCGCGCCTGCTCTCCCGGGACGACGCATCCAAGCGCCGGCTGATCGATGCCATGCGCGAAGCCGCGCCCTCGCTCGGGCTGCACTCGCTGCACGCGAACTTCCTCGACGCCGAAGACCTCCCGCTGTTCGACGCCACCTGGCTGGCGCGCGAGGACGTACAGTTCCATTGGACGCGCGACCCCGCGTGGCGCACCTTCGACGACTTCCTCGCCTCGCTGGACCACAAGCGCCGCAAGAACCTCAAGGCCGATCGTCGCAAGGTCGCCGAGGCCGGGGTCGCCCTCCGCATCCTCGACGGCCATGCGGCGCGCGGCGCGCCGATGGCGGCGATGCATCGCTTCTACGCCCAGACCTTCGCCGAGAAGTGGAACCACGCGGCGATGACGGAAGGCTTCTTCCAGCATCTCTGCGTGGCGCTCCCGGACGCGGTGGTGTTGATCCTCGCCGAACGCGAGGGCGAGCCCATCGCCGGGGCGCTGTGCCTGCGTTCGGAGGACACGCTCTACGGCCGCTACTGGGGCGCCAGCGTCGACGTGCCGGGTCTGCACTTCGAGGCCTGCTACCACCAGGGCATCGCCTACTGCCTCGGTCAGGGCCTCGACCGCTTCGAACCCGGGGCCCAAGGCGAACACAAGCTGGCCCGCGGCTTCCTCCCGGCACGCACGCACAGCCGCCATTGGCTGGCCGAACCCCGGTTCCACGAGGCCCTGACGCGCTGGTGCGCGGCCGAGCGCGACGCGACGCGCCGCTATCGCGAATCGCTCGCCGCGCACTCGCCCTTCCGATCGCCATGACGCGCCCCCTGCTGCTGGGCCCCGACCCGGCCTCCCCGTTCCCGCCCGCCGAACTCGCGCTCGACGAGCCGGACGGCCTCGTCTGCATCGGCGGCGATCTTTCGCCGCCGCGGCTGGTGAACGCCTACGCCGCCGGGATGTTCCCGTGGTTCAGCGAAGGGCAGCCGATCCTCTGGTGGTCGCCCTCCGAACGCCTCGTGTTCCGGAGCGACGGCGTCCGGCTCTCGACGCGCTTCCGGCGCGAGCTGCGGCGCAGCGACTGGCACGTCCGCTTCGACACCGCCTTCGACCGGGTGATCGCGGCCTGCGCATCGGCGCCCCGCCCCGGACAGGCGGGCACCTGGATCACGTCGGCCATGCAACGGGCTTACGGCCAGTTGCACCGGCTCGGGCATGCCCACAGCGTCGAGGTCTGGGATGGCGACCGGCTGGTCGGCGGCTTGTATGGCGTGTCGGTCGGCACCGGCTTCCACGCCGAGAGCATGGTCAGTCTCGAGAGCGGCGGCTCGAAGGTGGCGCTCGCGGCCCTCGGCCGACGCCTCGGCGAGCTGGGCTGGCCGCTCTTCGACGCCCAGATCGAGAATCCGCACCTGCGCTTCATGGGCGGAGAGGTCTGGCCTCGGGCCGGCTTCCTTGCCAACTTCCTCCCGCGCACGGCGTCGCGCACGCCCTGCCCCGACTGGGCCGGCGAGCCTTTCCCCGCCCGCCTACTGGCGGACTGAACCCCGCCCCACCCCGCTTAACCGGATTTTTGCAAGCGCCCGCCCGGCGTGGCACACTCCGCGCCTTCGATCCGCACCCGATCCCGCCCAGAGCCCAAGGCCCAAGCCCGCTGCATGTCAAAAGACGATTCCATCGAGTTCGAAGGCACCGTGACCGAAACGCTGCCGAACACCATGTTCCGAGTGAAGCTCGAAAACGGCCACGTCATCACGGCTCACATCTCGGGCCGCATGCGCAAGAACTACATCCGGATCCTGACGGGCGACAAGGTCAAGGTCGAGATGACGCCCTACGACCTCACCAAGGGCCGCATCACCTACCGCATGAAGTAAGCGCACACCGCGCCTCGTGCCAAGAAAAACGGCAGCCTCGGCTGCCGTTTTTCGTTGCCGGCCCCGGGAACCGGGGCTTACTCCACCGTGGCTGGCAGCAGCTTTTCCGGCTCGGCGAAGGCTTCCACCGTGAGCTGGCCGTCGCGGACGCCCACTTCGACCTTGCCGCCGTCCACCAGCTTGCCGAACAACAGTTCGTCGGCCAGCGGCCGCTTGATCTTGTCCTGCAACAGGCGGGCCATGGGGCGGGCGCCCATCTGCGGATCGAAACCATGCTCGGCCAGCCACTGCCGGGCCTCCGGCGAAGCCGAGAGGGCCACGTGCTTCTCCTGGAGCTGGGCCTCCAGTTCGATGAGGAACTTGTCGACCACGCGCAGGATGTGCTCGAAACCGAGCGCCCCGAACTGCACCACCGCATCGAGGCGGTTGCGGAACTCCGGCGTGAACGCTTTGCGGATCACTTCCATAGCGTCGGTGCTGTGGTTCTGCTCGACGAAACCGATGGTACGGCGCGCGGCCTGCGCGGCACCGGCATTGGTCGTCATGACGATGATGACGTTGCGGAAGTTCGCCTCGCGGCCGTTGGTGTCCGTCAGGATGCCGCGGTCCATCACCTGCAGCAGGATGTTGAACACGTCCGGATGCGCCTTCTCGATCTCGTCGAGCAACAGCACGCAGTGCGGGGTCTTGACGATCTTCTCGGTGAGCAGGCCACCCTGGTCGAAGCCGACGTAGCCCGGGGGGGCGCCGATCAGGCGGCTGACCGAATGCGGCTCCATGTACTCCGACATGTCGAAACGAACCAGCTCGATGCCGAGCTGCATGGCGAGTTGGCGCGTGACCTCCGTCTTGCCCACGCCGGTGGGGCCGGCGAACAGGAAGCTGCCGATCGGCTTGTCCGGGTTGCCCAAGCCCGAGCGCGCCAGCTTGATCGAGGCGACCAGCGACTCGATCGACGAGTCCTGGCCGAAGATCACCATCTTCAGGTTGCGCTCGAGGTTCTTCAGCACGTCCTTGTCCGAGGCGGAGACCTGCTTGGGCGGGATGCGCGCCATCTTGGCGATGATGAGCTCGACCTCCTCGACGTCGATCAGGCTCTTGCGCTTGTCCGCCGCCATCAGGCGCTGGCGGGCACCGGCCTCGTCGATGACGTCGATGGCCTTGTCCGGCAGCAGGCGGTCGCCGATGTGCTTGACCGACAGGTCGACCGCGGCCTGCAGCGCGTCGGCGCTGTAGGTGACGTCGTGATGCAGCTCGAACTTGCCCTTCAGGCCATTGAGGATGGCCACCGCCTCGGCGACCGTCGGCTCGACGACGTCGATCTTCTGGAAGCGGCGCGCCAGCGCGCGATCCTTCTCGAACACGCCGCGGTATTCCTGGAAGGTGGTGGAGCCGATGCAGCGCAGCTCCCCGGTCTGGAGGGCGGGCTTGATCAGGTTCGACGCGTCCATCGTGCCCCCCGATGCCGAACCGGCACCGATGATGGTGTGGATCTCGTCGATGAAGAGGATGGCGTTCGGCTCCTTCTTGATCTGGTTGACGACGGCCTTCAGGCGCTTCTCGAAATCGCCGCGGTACTTGGTGCCGGCGACCAGGGCGCCGAGATCGAGCGAGTAGACCGTGGCGTCCTTCAGCACGTCGGGCACGTCGCCCTCGACGATGCGCCACGCCAAGCCTTCGGCCAGCGCGGTCTTACCCACGCCCGCCTCGCCCACGTAGAGCGGGTTGTTCTTGCGGCGGCGGCACAGCACCTGGATCGTGCGCTCGATCTCGGCCTCGCGGCCAATCAGCGGATCGATCTTGCCCTCACGCGCGAGCTGGTTGAGATTGGCGGCGAACTCCTCGAGCGGGTTCTGCTTCGGCTGGCCGTCCTCGCCCGCCTCGCCATCCTGCTTCGGCGCATCGGACGACTTGGGCTCCGGCACGTCGCCGCTCTTGGCGACACCGTGCGAGATGTAATTGACGACGTCGAGCCGCGTCACGTCCTGCTGCTGCAGGTGGTAGACGGCATGGCTGTCCTTCTCGCCGAAGATCGCGACCAGCACGTTGGCGCCGGTCACTTCCTTCCGACCGCTGCTCTGCACGTGGTAGACGGCGCGTTGCAGCACGCGCTGGAAGCCGAGCGTCGGCTGCGTGTCGCGGGTGTCGTCCTCGGGGAGGATCGGAACGGTCTCGGCGATGACGTTGCGCAGGTCCTGGCCCAGCCGGCCATTGTCGGAGCCGCAAGCCTTCAGCACCTGGACCGCCGAGGCGTTGTCGAGCAGCGCCAGCAGCAGGTGTTCGACCGTCATGAACTCATGGCGGGCTTCGCGGGCCTGCTTGTAGCACTGGCCGATGGTGAATTCGAGATCTTTGCTGAACATTCGGGGCCTCCAGGGCAATGACCCGGATATGGGGGCGGCTCAGGCCTTTTCCATCGTGCACATCAGCGGATGCTGGTGCGTGCGTGAAAAATCGTTCACCTGCGACACCTTCGTTTCTGCCACTTCGCGTGTGTAGACGCCGCAGACGCCCTTGCCGCGGGTGTGCACGTGCAGCATCACCTGGGTGGCCTTCTCGCGGTTCATGCCGAAGAACACCTGCAAGACCTCGACGACGAAATCCATCGGGGTGTAGTCATCGTTCAACAGGACCACCCGGTACAGCGACGGGCGTTCCAGTTCGGGCTTCGCGGTTTCGACCGCGAGGCCGCGTTCATGTTCGAAATCGGGGCGTTCGTGTTGGCTCATGGACCCAGTATATGAGGCGCTCCGAGCGCGACGGCAAGGGCCGGAAGCGGGTGCGGCGCACATGGACGCTGCCGGGTGCCGGCGTCACAATGCGGGCTTCCCCCGATCCGGCCGGACTGCGGCCGCGGAGCCCCGCGTTGAGCTATCGCCAAGGCCGCTTCTGGCAACCCGACGTGACGGTCGCGACCGTCGTCTTCCGCGACGGCCGCCTGCTGATCGTGGAGGAGGAGGTCGGCGGCCTCCGCGTGCTCAACCAGCCGGCCGGCCACCTCGAACCCGACGAGGCCATCGTCGATGCGGCGGTCCGGGAGACCCTGGAGGAAACCGGATGGACCGTGCAGCTCACGGGATTCATCGGTGCCTACCAGTGGCAGGCCCCGGAAACCGGCCGCAGCTACCTGCGCCTCGCGTTCACCGCCGAGCCGTTGACCCACCACGCCGACCGCCCCTTGGACACCGGCATCGTGCAGGCGCACTGGATGACGCCGTCCGAGCTGCGCGCCCGCGCCGGGGAACACCGCAGCCCGTTGGTCTGGCGCGTGGTGCAGGACGCCCTCGACGGTCGCCGCCTGCCGCTGGAGTCGGTGGCGGCGCTGTGAGGTCCTGCGGGTGAACCCCTTGCCGGCCCGCGTCATCGTCGGCATGTCCGGCGGCGTCGATTCGTCCGTGGCCGCGTGGCTGCTGCGCGAGCGAGGCGAGTCGCTGGCCGGCCTGTTCATGCAGAACTGGGACGAGGACGCCGGCGGCGAGTGCCGTGCCGAGGAGGACCGCCGCGACGCCCTGAAGGTGTGCGGCCAGCTGGGCCTGCCCTTCATCGCGCGCAATTTCGCCGCCGATTACTGGTCCGGCGTCTTCGAAACCTTCCTTGCCGAGTACCGGGCCGGGCGCACGCCGAACCCCGACGTGCTCTGCAACCGCGAGATCAAGTTCAAGACCTTCCTCGACGAGGCGAAGGCGCTGGGCGCGGAGAAGATCGCCACCGGCCATTACGCCCGTGTCGACCAGGTCGATGGGCGCTGGCGCCTGCTGCGCGGCCTCGATCGTTCCAAGGACCAGAGCTACTTCCTGCACCAGCTCGGGCAGGCGCAGCTCGCCCGCACGCTGTTCCCGGTGGGCGAGCTGCCGAAAGCCGAGGTGCGGGCCATCGCCGCGCGGTTGGGCCTGGCCACGGCGAGGAAGAAGGACAGCACCGGCATCTGCTTCATCGGCGAGCGCGACTTCCGCGTATTCCTCGCCCAGTACATCGCCATCACGCCCGGCGAGATCGTCGATGCGGACGGCCGGGGGCTCGGCCGGCACGACGGCATCGCCTTCTATACCCTCGGCCAACGCGAAGGCCTCGGGATCGGCGGGGTCCGCGGCCGGCCCGATGCGCCATGGTTCGTGGTCGGCAAGGATGCGGCCCGCAACCAACTGGTCGTCGAGCAGGGCGACACACCCCTGCTCCTCTCGTCGGCGCTGCGCAGCGAGGCCGTCCATTGGATCGCCGGCCGGGCGCCCCGATTCCCGCTGCGCTGCGAGGCGCAGGTGCGCTACCGCCAGCCGCCACAGGCGTGCACCGTTTGGGCACGCGACGACGGCGGCGTCGATGTGCAGTTCGACGACCCGCAGCGCGCCGTCACGCCCGGCCAATCGCTGGTGCTCTACCGTGGCGAGGAATGCCTTGGCGGCGCGGTGATCGCCGCCACCAACGCCCCGCTCGACCCGCTCCGCGCTACCGTCGCCAACCCCATCGCCCCCTTGCCCACCCCTGCGTCCCCATGATCGAACGCGTCATCGCCCTCGCCGCCCTGGCGCAATCCCTGAAGCTCGTGCAGCAACTCGCGTCGCTGGGCCAGACGGAGCAGCACCCGGAGTCCGTCCTGTTCGACAGCCTGTTCCGCTTCGACGCCGAGGACGCGGAGACGATCTATGGCGGGACGGAATCGGTGGGCCGTGGCCTAGATCGTGGCCTCCGCGAACTCCTGGCCCTGCTGGGGCACGGACCGAAAGATCCTGCCGTGGGCCGGATGGGCCTGACCCTGTTGGCGCTCGAGCGCAGCTTCGTTCGCCATCCGACGGCCGGCGAGCGGGTGCAGTCGACGCTCCGCGACGTCGAGCGGCAGCGCCAGCACCTCGGCCCGATGCACCCCACCGTCATCAACCGGCTCGGCGATCTCTATTCCGAACAAGTGAGCCCGCTGGGCCAGCGGGTGCTGGTGCAGGGCAACCCGGTCTACCTCGGCCAGCCGTCGATCGTCGCGGAGGTCCGTGCCCTTCTTCTTTGCGGCTTGCGGGCCGCGGTGCTGTGGCGGCAGATGGGCGGCAGCCGGCTGGATTTCCTGCTGCACCGGCGCGCCATGACCGAAGCCGCCCACCAGCTGCTGTCGCCGCTCGACTGAAGCCGCCCCGGACCCGGGCCGCTTCCGGCATAATTCACGACTGCCAGCGCCCGCCGTGAGGCGGTGCGACCGGACCCTCTCGACGCACCACCAGCCTGGAGCCATCCATGAGCGACTCCTTCGCCACCCGCGACACGCTTGCCGTCAACGGCAAGTCCTACGCCTTCTACAGCCTGCCCAAGCTGGGCCAGCGCTTCGACATCAAGCGCCTGCCCTACTCGATGAAGATCCTCCTCGAGAACCTGCTGCGCTGCGAGGACGGCGTCACCGTCAACGCGGGCCACATCGAGGCCGTCGCCAAGTGGGAGCCGAAGAAGGAGCCGGACACCGAGATCGCCTTCATGCCGGCGCGCGTGGTGCTGCAGGACTTCACCGGCGTGCCCTGCGTGGTCGACCTCGCGGCCATGCGCGACGCGGTCAAGAAGCTGGGCGGTGATCCGAAGCGCATCAACCCGCTGATCCCGTCCGAGCTCGTCATCGACCACTCGGTGCAGGTCGACGTGTTCGGCAAGCCCTCGGCCGCCGACGAGAACGGCGCCATCGAGTTCTCGCGCAACAAGGAGCGCTACAGCTTCCTGCGCTGGGGCCAGAAGGCCTTCGACAACTTCAAGGTCGTGCCGCCGAACACCGGCATCGTCCACCAGGTGAACCTCGAGAACCTGGCGCGCGTGGTCATGACCCGCACCATCGACGGCGTCGAGCACGCCTTCCCGGACACCGTCTACGGCACCGACTCGCACACCACGATGATCAACGGCATCGGCGTGCTGGGCTGGGGCGTCGGCGGCATCGAGGCCGAGGCCGCGATGCTGGGCCAGCCGTCCTCGATGCTGATCCCGCAGGTCGTGGGCTTCAAGCTCACCGGCAAGCTGCCGGAAGGCGCCACGGCCACCGACCTCGTGCTGACCGTCACCCAGATGCTCCGCAAGCACGGCGTGGTCGGCAAGTTCGTCGAGTTCTACGGCGACGGCCTCGACCAGCTGCCGCTGGCCGACCGCGCCACGATCGCCAACATGGCCCCGGAATACGGCGCCACCTGCGGCATCTTCCCGATCGACGGCGAAGCGCTGAACTACCTGCGCCTCTCGGGCCGTTCGGCCGAGCAGATCGCCCTCGTCGAGGCCTATGCCAAGGCCCAGGGCCTGTGGCGCGACCCGTCGGTGGAAGCCGAGTACAGCTCGACGCTGAGCCTCGACATGGGCACCGTGCTGCCCTCGCTGGCCGGCCCGAAGCGTCCGCAGGACCGCGTGCTGCTCTCCGACATGCAGAAGGTCTACCGCGAAGCCCTGAAGCCGATGGCCGAGGCGCGTGCCGCCAAGAACCCGGCCAAGACCTCGGGCGAAGCCGACTTCCAGGGCACGAAGCTCAAGGACGGCGCGGTGGTCATCGCCGCCATCACCTCCTGCACCAACACCTCGAACCCGGCAGTGATGCTGGGCGCCGGCCTGCTGGCCCGCAACGCCGCGGCCAAAGGCCTGAGGGTTGCGCCGTGGGTCAAGACCTCGCTCGGCCCGGGCTCGCTGGTGGTCACCGACTACCTGAAGAAGGCCGGCGTGATGGACGACCTCGAAGCCCTCGGCTTCCACGTCGTCGGTTACGGCTGCACGACCTGCATCGGCAACTCCGGCCCGCTGCCGGAGGCCGTCTCCAAGGCGATTGCTGATGGCGACCTGGTCGTGACTTCGGTGCTGTCGGGCAACCGCAACTTCGAAGGCCGCGTGCATGCCGAGGTGAAGATGAACTACCTCGCCTCGCCGCCGCTGGTCGTCGCCTACGCCATCGCCGGCACCACCGACCTCGACCTCTCGACCCAGCCGCTGGGCACGGGCAAGGACGGCCAGCCGGTCTACCTGAAGGACATCTGGCCGTCGAACAAGGAAATCGGCGACACCATCGCCGCGACCATCGGCCCGGAGATGTTCGCCAAGAACTACGCCGACGTGTTCCGCGGCGACAGCCGCTGGAACGCGGTGGAATCGCCGGACGGCGACGCCTACCAGTGGGATGACAGCACCTACATCAAGAACCCGCCGTACTTCGACGGCATGACGATGCAGGTGGGCTCGATCAGCGACATCCACAACGCCCGCGTGATGGGCATCTTCGGCGACTCGATCACCACCGACCACATCTCGCCGGCCGGCAACATCAAGGCCAGCTCGCCCGCGGGCAAGTTCCTGCAGTCGCGCGGCGTCGCCCCGGCCGACTTCAACAGCTACGGCTCGCGCCGCGGCAACGACGACGTGATGGTGCGCGGCACCTTCGCCAACATCCGCATCAAGAACCTGATGCTGGGTGGCGAGGAAGGCGGCAACACCATCCACTACCCGTCGGGCGAGAAGCTGGCGATCTACGACGCGGCCATGAAGTACAAGGCCGAGGGCGTGGGCACGGTCGTGTTCGCGGGCAAGGAGTACGGTACCGGCTCGTCGCGCGACTGGGCGGCCAAGGGCACCAACCTGCTGGGCATCAAGGCCGTGATCGCCGAGAGCTTCGAGCGCATCCACCGCTCGAACCTCGTGGGCATGGGCGTACTGCCGCTGCAGTTCGTCGACGGCCAGAACGCCCAGACTCTCGGGCTCAAGGGCGACGAAGTGGTCTCGATCACCGGCCTGCAGGACGGCGCCGGCAAGGTCGCGGATGTCTCGGCCAAGCGCCCGGACGGCTCGGTGGTGAGCTTCAAGGCCCAGGTGCTGCTGTTGACGCCGAAGGAAGTCGAGTACTTCCGCCACGGCGGCCTGCTGCACTACGTGCTGCGCCAGCTGGCCGCGGGCGCGAAGGCGGCCTGACCCCTGGCCAACGGGCGCCCCGTGCCCCATGCACGGGGCGCTTGCCCGACGAAGGCCGCCTCCGGGCGGCCTTCGCCGTTTCCGGGGGTCGCCGCCCTACTTCGCCAGCGCCGGCCGGGACCAGTCGGCACTGACCAGCACCCAGTCGCCGCCCTCGCGACGCCACACGGTCTCCACCCGCCTCGCCTCGACGCCCTCGGGAATGAACCGGTTGCTACCGGTCACGACGGCGTCGAACTGCGCGGACGCGCGCTCGCCGTGCACGTCGACGTCGATCGGGCCGATCGTGATGCCGACGTTCCGCTGGCGCAGCAGCATCAGCGTCGCGTACCGGCGCAGGCCGTCGCGATCCATGCCTTGCGGACCGCCGAACTCCGGATCAACGGCGTCCAGCAGGGTGTCCGCGTCACGGGCCTCGATGGCGGCCTCCAGGCCGTCGATCCGGTCGCGAAGGGCCGCCTCGTCCGGGGCGGCGGCGCAGCCCGGCAGGGCAAGCAGGGCGAGGCATGTCAGCGCGGCGAGAAGATCGCGTCCTTTTCGCTGCGCCAAGCGCGAAAAACCGCGCCATCGCGGCTTGCCCGATATCGCCCCCTGTGCTGCAATCGAGCGAATACTCGAATTCCCGTACGGCGCCGCATCGGCGACTCGTGCGGTCCACGCGATAGGGGTGTTGTCGATGAGCATTGAGCGTCCTTGGTTGTCCAGCTACCCGCAGGGCGTCCCCGCGGAAATCGACGTGGACGAGTTCCCGTCCATCGTTTCGGTTCTCGACAACGCCATCGCCAAGTACCGCGATCGTCCGGCGTTCTCGAACATGGGCAAGGTGCTGACCTACGGCGACATCGACCGCCTCAGCCAGCAGTTCGCGAGCTACCTGCTGAACGTGCTGAAGCTGAAGAAGGGCGATCGCGTCGCCCTGATGATGCCGAACGTCCTGCAGTACCCGATCGCCATTTTCGGCACCCTGCGCGCCGGCCTCACCGTCGTCAACACCAACCCGCTCTACACCCCGCGCGAACTCAAGCACCAGCTCGATGATTCCGGCGCGAGCGTGCTCGTCGTCCTCGAGAACGTCGCGCACACCGCCGCCGAGGTCGTGGCCGGCACCCAGGTGAAGCAGGTCATCGTGACGTCCGTGGGCGAAATGCTCGGCTTTCCGAAGGGGAAAATCGTCGACTTCGTCATCAAGTACGTCAAGAAGCTGGTGCCGGACTACGAGATCCCCGGCGCCGTGGACTTCCGCCACGCTTTGTCCGAAGGCGCGAAGCACGCGCTGCCGTCGGTCACGCTGCGGAACACCGATATCGCCTTCCTGCAGTACACCGGCGGCACGACGGGCGTGGCGAAGGGCGCGATGCTCACGCACCGCAATCTCGTCGCCAACATGCAGCAGGCTTCGGCCTGGATCGGCACGAACGCCAAGCCCGGCCAGGAAATCATCATCACCGCGCTGCCGCTTTACCACATCTTCGCCCTCACGGCGAACGGCCTCGTCTTCATGAAGTTCGGTGGCTTGAACCACCTGATCACCAATCCGCGCGACATGCCCGCCTTCGTCAAGGAACTGAAGTCGGTGAAGTTCACCGCGATCACCGGCGTCAACACGCTGTTCAACGGCCTGCTCAACACGCCCGGCTTTGATACGGTCGATTTCTCCAGCCTCCACTTGACCCTCGGCGGCGGCATGGCGGTTCAACGCGCGGTGGCCGAACGCTGGAAGAAGGCTACCGGCTGCACCCTCGTCGAAGCCTATGGCCTCACCGAGACCTCCCCGGCGGCCTGCATGAATCCGCTGGACCTCAAGGACTTCAATGGCGCGATCGGCCTGCCGATTTCCTCGACCGACGCCTGCGTGAAGGACGATGAGGGCCGCACCCTGCCTCATGGCGAAGTGGGCGAGCTCTGCATCAAGGGCCCGCAGGTCATGCAGGGTTACTGGCAGCGCCCCGAAGAAACCGCGAAGGTCATCGACGCGGACGGCTGGCTGCACACCGGCGACATGGCGAAGATGGACCCGGCCGGCTTCTTCTACATCGTCGACCGGAAGAAGGACATGATCCTCGTGTCCGGGTTCAACGTGTACCCGAACGAGATCGAGGACGTCATCGCGACGATGCCCGGCGTGCTCGAGGTCGCCGCCGTCGGCGTGCCGGACGAGAAGTCCGGAGAGGCCGTGAAGGTCGTGATCGTCCGCAAGGACCCGCAGCTGACCGCCGACCAGGTAAAGGCGTTCTGCAAGGACAACCTGACCGGATACAAGCATCCGAAGATCGTCGAGTTCCGCACCGAACTGCCGAAGACCAACGTCGGCAAGATCCTCCGCCGGGAACTGCGCGACGCCGCGAACAAAGCATCCGTCTGACGCCACGCGATGGCCGTCGAAGAGGTCCGGCTCAACGTCAACGAACTGCAACCCGGCATGTTCGTTTGCCGACTGGAGGGGCGCCCGTGGGAAACCACGGGTTTCCCGCTGCAAGGCGTGATGGTTCGCACCGTCGAGGACATCATCGCGGTGCGTCGGCATGCCGACTACGTGTTGATCGACCGCGTGCGCAGCGTCGACGGTACGCCGGAAGCGGTCCTGATGAGCCTCGACGCCGGGGGGGCGGGCAGCGGCCTGCGCCATATCGGGCAGCCGACGCACTACCGCACGAGCACGAGCCTCGACGAGGAGTTGCCTCGCATCACCTTCGCTGCCGACGAGGCACAGAAGCTCTCGCGGCGACTGACCGACGACCTTCGCGAGGGGAGAAAGCTCTCTATCGAGGAGATCGGCTCGGCGATTGAGCCGGTCGTTGCCAGCATCATCCGCAATCCCGATGCGTACTTCTGGCTGGCGAGCGTGAGGGAGCGCGATCCCTACGTCTACAGCCATGCGGTCAACTGCGCCGCCCTCATGTCCGCCTTTGGCCGACAGCTTGGCTTCCCGGGAAGCGTGCTGGTCGAACTGGCCAGCGCAGGCATGCTGATGGACCTCGGCATGGCGACGCTGCCCGAAGGAACGGTCAGCCACGGCGGGAACCTGTCCGCCGAGCAACGGGCGATCATGCAAAGCCACGTCGAGGCGAGCCTCGCGCAGCTGGACGGCGCGCCCGGGACGACGCCCCTGATCCGGAGCGCGGTGGCCCACCACCACGAACGCCACGACGGCAGCGGCTACCCGGCCGGACGTCGTGGCTTCGAGATTCCACTGGAGGCCCGGATGCTCGGGATCGTGGACAGCTTCGACGCCATGAGCAGTGCGCGGGTCTACCAACCGGCATCGGCGCGCCACCATGTCCTGCAGGCGCTCTACCGGGAGCGTGACCGATTGTTCCAGGCGGAACTCGTCGAGCAGTTCAGCCAGAGCATCGGTGTCTATCCCACCGGATCGCTGGTCGAGCTCAGCAGCGGTGAGGTGGCGGTGGTCACGGCGCAGAACAGCGCGCGCCGCCTCCTGCCCAAGGTCACCGTGTTGACACGCCCGGACAAGACGATCAATCCCGCCTTCAGGCAGATCGACCTCTGGCAGCAGCCCGAATCCGGCGGCATCCGGCTCACCATCCACCGCGCACTGCCGCCCGGAGCCTACGGCCTTGACCTCGCCGAGTTCTTCCTCTGACACGCCCTCGGGCTGGCAGGCCCTGGAAGCATCCGCGGCATCCTTGTTGCTTGCCACGTCGCCGAACGCCAGCTTGGCATTGCTGCAGGTCCACTTCCGGCAGGCCCTTGCGTTGTCCGCCAACCACGGGCAGCCCGTGGTTGAGGCGGCCCTCGACGAGGCCGAGGCAAGGATCATCGCCGCGCTCCGACCCGGCGACCACCTCCTCCGTAGCGGGCACGGCGACTTCTTCGTCCTGCTGCCGCGCCTCCTTGGCGTTGGCCATGCGGAACTGGCCGCGCAGCGCATCCTTCGCGAACTGGCGCTGCCGGTCCTCGCGGAAGGCCGCCACCTGCACCTGATGCCCACCGTTGGCATTGCCATGGCAACCGAGCCCGGCGAATCGCCGCCATCGTTGCAACGGCGCGCCAGCGCCGCCGTCGTCCAAGCCCTGCGGGCGGGAGAGTCGATCACCTTCGCCCGGGAGTATGCCCGCGACGACATGGTCACCGAGCTCCGCGACGCCCTCTCGCGGAATGCCCTCGACCTGGTCTACCAGCCGATCGTCACCTTGCCCGAGCGGCGCATGGTCGGCCTCGAGGCGCTCGCGCGCTGGCGCCGCGACGATGGACGGGCGGTCGCCCCGTCGGTGTTCATCCCGATGGCGGAAGACGCCGGACTCGCGGAGGAACTCACGCGCTGGACCCTGCAGGTCGCCCTTCGGGAATTCCTGCCACTGCACCGTCGCCACCCCGAGCTCTACTGCGCCATCAATCTCTCGGCACGTGCCTTCGACAACCCCGCGCTCAGCCAGCAAGTGCTCGCGGCCTTATCCATCTGGGGACTGCCGCCAGAAACGTTGATGATCGAGGTCACCGAGACGGCGGTGTTGCACGATGTCGGACGGAATGCCCCTGCGCTGACCCGCCTCGCCGCCGAAGGCGTTCGCTTGGCTATCGATGATTTCGGGCAGGGCTACTCCTCGCTGGGCTACCTGCGCCACCTGCCTGCCGCCATCCTGAAGATCGACCAGAGCTTCGTCGCCGATGCCGGCAACCCCCGCACGCGCGCACTGTTGGAAGCGATCGCGGGGATGGCGCATCGCCTCGACATGCGCGTGGTGGCGGAAGGCGTGGAGACCGAGGCGATGCTCGGTTCCGTCCTCGAAGCGGGCTGCGACCACGCCCAAGGCTACCTGTTCGGCCGCCCGGCACCGATGGAGTCCTGGATCCGCTGATCGGCGTGAGGCGCTGGGGTTCAGCCCTCGGGACGCATGTACGGGAACAGCAGCACGTCGCGGATCGAGGCGCGATCGGTGAGCAGCATCACCAAGCGATCGATGCCGATGCCGAGCCCGCCGGTCGGGGCCAGGCCCACTTCGAGCGCGCGGATGTAATCAGCGTCGAAATGCATGGCCTCGTCGTCGCCGGCGTCCTTGGCCTCCACCTGCGCCTTGAAGCGCGCGGCCTGGTCTTCCGGATCATTGAGCTCCGAGAAGCCATTGGCGATCTCCTTGCCGCCGACGAACAGCTCGAAGCGGTCGGTGATGCCCGGCTCGGTGTCGCTCTCGCGGGCCAGCGGGCTGACTTCCACCGGGTAGTGGGTGATGAAGGTCGGCTGCACGAGGTTCCCCTCGACGAGCTTCTCGAAGAGCTCCAGCAGCAGCTTGCCCCAGCCGTAGGACGGCTTCACATGGATACCATGGCGGGTGCAATGCCCGGCGAGCGCGTCGCGGTCGCGGCAGTCGGCGGCGGTGATCGACGGGTCGGCCTCGCGCACCGCGTCGTCCATGCGCCAGCGTCGGAACGCGGGGCCGAGATCGATCGCCCTGCCCTCCCATTCCAGCGCGGTGCGGCCGAGCACCTCCTGCGCCACGTCTCGGATCACGCCTTCCGTGAGGTCCATGATCTCGGTGTACGTGGCGTAGGCCTCGTACAGCTCGAGCATGGTGAACTCGGGGTTGTGCCGCGTGGACACGCCTTCGTTGCGGAAGTTGCGGTTGATCTCGTAGACGCGCTCGAAGCCACCGACGACGAGGCGCTTGAGGTACAGCTCCGGCGCCACGCGCAGGTAAAGGTCGAGGTCGAGCGCGTTGTGGTGCGTCATGAACGGCTTGGCCGTGGCGCCGCCGGGGATGTAATGCATCATCGGCGTCTCGACCTCGAGGAAGCGCCGCGCGTCGAGCCAGCGGCGCATCGCCCCGATGATCCGCGAGCGCAGCACGAAGACCTCGCGCGACTCCTCGCTGACGATGGTATCGACGTAGCGCATGCGGTAGCGCTGCTCGACGTCGGCGAGGCCGTGGAACTTGTCCGGGAGCGGACGCAGCGCCTTGGTCAGCAAACGGATGGCCGCCACCTTCACCGACAGCTCGCCGGTGCGCGTGCGCGTGAGGCCGCCCTCGACCGCGACGATGTCGCCGATGTCCCAGCCCTTGAAGGCGTCGTAGCTCTCGCCCAGATCGGCGCCGACGAGATAAAGCTGGAGGCGCCCGCTCATGTCCTGCAACTGCGCGAACGCGGCCTTGCCCATCACGCGCTTGGCCATCAGGCGGCCGGCGATGCGCACGTGGCGACCGGCGCCCTCGAGGGCCTCGGCGGTCCACTGGTCCTTGTCGGCGAACTCGGCCTGCAGGTCGCCCGCGTAATGCTCGCGCTTGGCGTCGTTCGGGAAGGCCACGCCCTGCCCGCGCAGCGACGTCAGTTTCGCGCGCCGCTCGGCGATGAGCTTGTTCTCATCCTGGGCGGTATCGGCGGCGGGCGTCGGCGAGGCGTTGGTCTGGTCGGACATGGGAGCGTCGGGAGAAAAGAATGGGAGGCAGTGCGAAGGCGAAGCGGCAGCGAAGCCGTAACCAAGGAGCGATGCGGTCAGGCCGCATCGCTCCGTTTGGCGCCGACCTCGAGGCCGGCCTTGAGGCTGGCTTCGACAAACTCGTCGAGGTCGCCGTCGAGCACTTTCTGCGTATCGCTGCGCTCGATGCCGGTGCGCAGGTCCTTGATGCGGCTCTGGTCGAGCACGTAGTTGCGGATCTGGCTGCCCCAGCCGATGTCGGACTTCGTCGCCTCGACGGCGTCCTTCTCGGCGTTGCGCTTCTGCATCTCGAGTTCGTACAGCTTCGCGGCGAGCATCTTCATCGCGGTGTCGCGGTTCTGGTGCTGGCTGCGCCCGTTCTGGCAGGCCACGACGATGCCGGTGGGCACGTGCGTGATGCGCACCGCCGACTCGGTCTTGTTCACGTGCTGGCCGCCGGCGCCCGAGGAGCGGTAGACGTCGGTCTTGAGGTCGGCCGGGTTGATCGTGATGTCGATGTTGTCGTCGACTTCCGGCGAGACGAACACCGAGGTGAAGCTGGTGTGCCGGCGGTTGTCGGAGTCGAACGGCGACTTGCGCACGAGGCGGTGCACGCCGGTCTCGGTCTTCAGCCAGCCGTAGGCGTAGTCGCCTTCGATGCGGACCGTCGCCGACTTGATGCCGGCCACGTCGCCGCCGCTGACTTCCATCAGCTCGGTCTTCCAGCCGCGCGACTCGCACCAGCGCAGGTACATGCGCAGCAGGATCTCGGCCCAGTCCTGCGCCTCGGTGCCGCCGGCGCCGGCCTGGATGTCGAGGAAGGCGCTGGCGCCGTCCATCTTGCCGCTGAACATGCGCTGGAACTCGAGCTTCTCGAGGTGCGCCTGCCCGGCGTCGACGTCGGCGACGACCGCGTGGAAGGTGTCCTCGTCGTTCTCCATCTCGGCCAGCTCGAGCAGCTCGAGCGCACCGCTGAAGCCTTCGTCGAGCGTCTTCAAGCCGTGGACGACCTTTTCCAGCGACGCGCGCTCGCGGCCGAGGCCCTGCGCTTTCTCGGGCTCGTTCCAGATCGTCGGGCTTTCCAGCTCGCGACTGACTTCTTCTAGACGTTCGACCTTCTGGTCGTAGTCAAAGGTACCCCCTCAGCGCATCCAGCCGGCCCTTGAGCTCGGCGATGCGCTGGCGCACGGGATTGGTCTCCATGGCGCGTTCTCGGTGTTCGTAAAGGACTTGGGATTCTAGCAGCCGTCGTGGCCCGGGCCGGTGCCCCGGGGCCTCGGATTCAGGCGGCGTCGCTCAGGCCGCCCACCAGTGCCGGACCAGCAACTGCACGTCGCGGCGACCACGGAAATCGTCGAGATCGAGGCCGAACGCCATCCGCACGCGGTCCGGCGGTGCACCGAGGGCCGCCCCGCCGAAGTGGATGGCATTGACCGGCCCGAGGCGGCCGGGCATGCCCAGCTCGAACTTCAGATGGCGTTCGGCCAGCACCTTCCACGAGCGGACCTCGAACTCGCCGTCGAACAGCGGCTCGGGGAAGCCCTGCCCCCACGGCCCGGCCAGGCGCAGCGCCTCGGCGGTCGGACGGTTCAATTCCTGCGGCGCCAGTTCACCGTCGGACCACAGCTCGGCCTCGCGCAGCTCATCAGTGAGCCGGCGTGCCACCGCCGCCTCGAAGGCTTGACGGAACGTGTCGAAGTTCGCGGCGTCGAGGCTCAGGCCGGCGGCCATCGCGTGGCCGCCGTAGCGCAGGATCAGCGCGGGATGCAGGGCATCGACATCCGCCAGCGCATCGCGCACGTGCACGCCGGGAATCGAGCGGGCCGAGCCGCGCAACACGGTCGAGCCGGCGTCCGAAGGCGCAAAGGCGATCACCGGGCGGTGCAGCTTCTCCTTGAGCTTCGAGGCCACCAGACCGACCACGCCAGGGTGCCAGCTCTCGTCGCGCAGGCAGTAGGCGTCGTGCCCGCCCTCGGGCAGCGGCAGCGCCAAGGCCGCGGCTTCCGCGTCGTCGACCATCTGTTGCTGCAGCTCGCGGCGCTCGGCGTTGATGGCGTCAAGCTGCTTCGCGAGCTGCATCGCGCGTTCGGCATCGTCGGTGAGCAGGCACTCGATGCCGAGGGTCATGTCCTCGAGGCGGCCGGCGGCATTGATGCGCGGCCCGATCCCGAACCCGATGTCCGTCGCCGTCAGCACCGGCAGACGGCGCTGGGCGACCTCGGCCAGAGCCAGCACGCCCGGCTGTCCGCGGCCTTCGCGCAGGCGCTTGAGGCCCGCGGCGACGAGCAGACGGTTGTTGTCGTCGAGCGGCACGAGATCGGCCACCGTGCCTACGGCCACGAGGTCGAGAAGGCTGGAAAGATCCGCGTCTGCGCCGGCTTCGCCACGTTCGCGGAGCCGCGCGCGCAGCGCCAGCAGCAGGTAGAACACCACGCCGACGCCGGCCAGCGCCTTGCTGGGGAAGCCGTCGCCGCGCAGGTTCGGATTGACGATGGCGTCGGCTGCCGGCAGCGCGTCGCCCGGCAAGTGGTGGTCGGTCACCAGCACCTGCCAACCGCGCGCCTTCGCCGCCGCCACGCCGGGCAGGCAGGCGATGCCGGAGTCGACGGTGATGACGAGGTCGGGCGCGATCGGCGCAAGCTCTTCATGCACCAGCGCGGGCGACAGGCCATAGCCGTGGGCGATGCGATGGGGGACGCGGTACGACACGCGGGTGGCCCCGAGCATCCGCAGGCCGCGCACGGCCACCGCGGTGCCGGTCGCGCCGTCGCAGTCGAAGTCCCCGACGACGACGATATGGGCGTCGCGCCGCACGGCGTCGTGCAGCAGATCCACGGCCACGTCGATCCCCCCGAGCTGGTGGGGCGCCAAGAGCTTCGCGAGCCTCAGCTCCGCCTGCTCGGCGGAGGCGATGCCGCGTGCGGCATAGAGCCGCTGCAGCAGCGGCGGCACGTACGCCGGCCACTCGCCAACGGCGGGCACGGCGCGCCGCCGCAGGATCGGCGATGCCGTCACGCGAAGCCCTTGAAGGCCGGCTTCCAGAACCGCCAGCGCTGGGCTGGCTCCAACGTGAGGAGGTGGCCGTCGGCGAAATCGAGGCGCAAGGCGCCGAACGCGCCCTGCCCCATGGCCGCCAGGGCCAGCGCGAGCAGGTCGTCGACCACCGCCCAGCGCCGCTCGGCACGGAGGTCGACCAGCCCGGGTTTCGTGGCATCGACGCGATCGCTCACCGACGCACCGGCGGCTGCGGCGTAGGCCGCCAATTCGGGATCGGCGGTGGCCACGTGGCCGGCGGGCCCCTCGACGTGGTCGGGCAAGCCGCCCTCGCCCCAGAACCACAGGCTGTTCGCCGGCGGCAGGCCGCGGCGCGCGCGCTCCGCATTGACCGGATGCTGGTGCATCAACACCTGCGCCTCGCCCATCAGGCTGCGCCAACGACGCGCCTCGGGGCCTTCGGGCAGGTAGGGGAAGGCGTCATCGCCCAGCGCCGCCAGCGGATGCGGAAAGGACGGCAGTCGCGTCTCGCGCGGGCACTGCACCGACCACGCCTCCGGCTCGCGGGCGTCGAGCGCATAGCCGAAATCGCCGAACAGCGGTCGCAGCGGCGCCATCAGCGCCATGGATTCGTCGGCCGTGAGACCGAGGTTGCCCCAGGCCATCAACCGCGCCGTGGTGAGGTCGGGCTGCAGCCACACCGGGTCGGCGCGCAGCCATTGGAACAGCTGGACGTCGCCTTCGGGCTTCAAGCGCCGCTCCATGAGGGCGGCGCTGGGCCACTGGCCCACCGGGCGCAGTCGGAACGGCCGCCGCAGTTGGGCGAGCTCGCCCGCCTCGGCATCGACCGCCGCAGCCCGCCCGAGGGCCTTCGCGACGGCGGGCGATGGCGCTTGGCCGGCGAAGAACCGGCGCGCCGGAAGCAGCAGGGTCTGCACGGCGTCAGGGGATGTAGCGGACGCCGGTGATCTCGAACTCGCGCTGGCCGCCCGGCGCGTCGATGGTGACGGTGTCGCCCTCGTGCTTGCCGATCAGCGCGCGCGCCACCGGCGAGGAGATCGAGATCAGGCGCTGTTTGATGTCGCTCTCGAGGTCACCCACGATGGTGTAGCTGACCTTGTCGTCGGTGTCGACGTCGGCCAGTTCGACGGTCGCGCCGAAGACGATGCGCGAACCGGCGTTGAGCGACGCGATATCGATCACCTGCGCGTGCGACAGCGTGGACTCGAGCTCCTTGATGCGGCCTTCGATGAAGCCCTGCATCTCGCGCGCCGCGTGGTATTCGGCATTCTCCTTGAGGTCGCCGTGCGCGCGGGCCTCGGCGATGGCCTCGATGATCTTCGGACGATCGACCGTCTTGAGCTTCTCGAGCTCCTCGCGGAGGCGCGTCGCACCCTTGCTGGTCAGCGGGGCTCTCATGCGTTCAATTCCTTGTGCAGTTCCTGCAGCGAGGTCACGCGCGGGTTGTTGCGCGCATCGATGGCGCCGACCAGCGCGCGGGCGCCGGCGACGGTCGTCGAGTAGGTGACGCGGTGCTGCAGCGCCTCGCGGCGGATGGAGAAGGAGTCGGCAATGGCGACCTTGCCTTCCGTGGTGTTGATCACGTAGCTGATTTCGCCGTTCTTGATCAGGTCGACGATGTGCGGGCGGCCTTCGGCCACCTTGTTGATGCGCTCGACCTCCAAGCCTTCGGCGGCGAGGAACTTCGCCGTGCCCTCGGTGGCCACCAGCTTGTGGCCACGGCCCAGCAGGTCACGGGCCACGGGCAGCAAGCGCTGCTTGTCGGCGTCACGCACCGAGCAGAACACCTTCTTGCCCGGCGCCGGCGCCTTGATGTTGGCCGCTTCCTCGGCGCGCGCGAAGGCGTCCTCGAAGGTGGGGCCGACACCCATGATCTCGCCGGTGGAGCGCATCTCGGGGCCCAGGATCGGGTCGACGCCCTGGAACTTCGCGAACGGGAAGATCGCTTCCTTCACCGAGAAGTAGGGCGGGATGATCTCCTTCGTCGCGCCCTGCTCCGCCAAGGTCTTGCCGGCCATGCAGCGCGCGGCGATCTTCGCCAGCGGGCGGCCGATGGCCTTCGACACGAAGGGCACGGTGCGCGAGGCGCGCGGGTTCACTTCGAGCAGGTAGATCGTCTCGCCCTGGATCGCGAACTGCGTGTTCATGAGGCCGACGACCTTCAGCGCGCGGGCGAGCTCGGCCACCTGCACGCGCAGGCGGTCCTGGATGGCCTTCGACAGCGAGTACGGCGGCAGCGAGCACGAGCTGTCGCCGGAGTGCACGCCGGCCTCCTCGATGTGCTCCATGATCCCGCCGATCAGTACGTGCCCGTCCTTGTCGGCGATGACGTCGACATCGACTTCGACGGCGTTGTCGAGGAAGCGGTCGAGCAGCACCGGCGAGTCGTTCGAGACCTGCACGGCCTCGCGGATGTAGCGCGAGAGGTCCTCATCGGAGTAGACGACTTCCATCGCGCGGCCGCCGAGCACGTAGCTCGGGCGCACGACCAGCGGGTAGCCGATCTCCTTGGCGTGGGCCAGCGCCTGCTCGGCGTTGCGGGCGGTGCGGTTCGGCGGCTGCAGCAGGCCGAGGTCCTCGACCAGCTTCTGGAAGCGCTCGCGGTCCTCGGCGAGGTCGATGCTGTCCGGCGAGGTGCCGATGATCGGCACGCCGTTGGCCTCGAGCGCGCGCGCCAGCTTCAGCGGGGTCTGGCCGCCGTACTGGACGATCACGCCCTTCGGCTTCTCGAGATCGACGATCTCCAGCACGTCCTCGAGCGTCAGCGGCTCGAAGTACAGTCGGTCGGAGGTGTCGTAGTCGGTCGAAACCGTCTCCGGGTTGCAGTTGACCATGATGGTCTCGAACCCGTCCTCGCGCAGGGCGAGCGCCGCGTGCACGCAGCAATAGTCGAACTCGATGCCCTGCCCGATGCGGTTGGGGCCGCCGCCGAGCACCATGATCTTGTCGCGGCTCGTCGGCTGCGCTTCGCACTCGTCCTCGTAGGTCGAGTACATGTAGGCGGTCGAGGTGGCGAACTCGGCGGCGCAGCTGTCGACGCGCTTGTAGACCGGGCGCACGCCAAAGGCGCGGCGCAGGGCGCGCACGGCCGATTCGTCGGTGCCGACCAGCTGGGCGAGGCGCGCATCGGAGAAGCCGGCGCGCTTCAGCGTGCGCAGCCGCGGCTTGTCGAGGCCGGCGAGGCCACCGGCAGCGACCTCGCGCTCCATCGCGATCAGCTCCTCGATCTGGTCGAGGAACCACGGATCGATGTACGAGAGCCTGTAGACGTCCTCCACCGACAGGCCAGCGCGGAAGGCCTCGCCGACGTGGAACAGGCGCTCCGGACGGGCGTCCTTCAGCTCGCGCTTGATGCGCACCAGCCCTTCCTCGCCACGCTCGGCATCCCCGGTGGGGTCGAAGCCGACCTTGCCGATCTCAAGGCCACGCAGGGCCTTCTGCAGCGACTCCTGGAAGGTGCGGCCCATGGCCATCACCTCGCCCACCGACTTCATCTGCGTCGTGAGGCGGGCGTCGGCGGCGGCGAACTTCTCGAAGGCGAAGCGCGGGATCTTGGTGACGACGTAGTCGATCGACGGTTCGAACGAGGCCGGGGTGAGGCCGCCGGTGATGTCGTTCTTCAGCTCGTCGAGCGTGTAGCCGACGGCGAGCTTGGCCGCGATCTTGGCGATCGGGAAGCCGGTGGCCTTCGAGGCCAGCGCCGAGGAGCGCGACACGCGCGGGTTCATCTCGATGACGACCACGCGGCCGGTCTGAGAGTTGATGCCGAACTGCACGTTCGAGCCGCCGGTGTCGACGCCGATCTTGCGCAGCACGGCGATCGAAGCGTCGCGCAGGCGCTGGTATTCCTTGTCGGTGAGCGTCTGCGCCGGGGCGACGGTGATGCTGTCGCCGGTGTGCACGCCCATCGGGTCGAGGTTCTCGATCGAGCAGACGATGATGCAGTTGTCCGCGGTGTCGCGGACCACCTCCATCTCGAACTCCTTCCAGCCGAGCACGGATTCCTCGACCAGCACCTCGCCCACCGGCGAGAGGTCGAGGCCGCGCTTGACGATCTCCTCGAACTCCTCGCGGTTGTAGGCGATGCCGCCGCCGGAGCCGCCCAGCGTGAAGCTCGGGCGGATGATGGTCGGATAGCCGACGGTGGCCTGGATCTCGACGGCCTGCTCGAAGCTCTTGGCCACGGCGGCCTTCGGGCACTCGAGGCCGATCTCGCCCATCGCCACGCGGAACAGCTCGCGATCCTCGGCCATGCGGATGGCCTCGCGCTTCGCGCCGATGAGCTCGACCCCGTACTTCTCCAGCGTGCCGGCGTCGGCCATGTCGAGCGCGCAGTTCAGCGCGGTCTGGCCGCCCATCGTCGGCAGCAGGGCGTCGGGCTTTTCCTTGGCGATGATGCGCTCGACCGTGGCCGGGTTGATCGGCTCGATGTAGACGGCGTCGGCCATCTCCGGGTCGGTCATGATCGTCGCCGGGTTGCTGTTCACCAGCACGACCCGGTAGCCCTCTTCCTTCAACGCCTTGCAGGCCTGCGCGCCCGAGTAGTCGAACTCGCAGGCCTGGCCGATGACGATCGGGCCGGCGCCGATGATCAGGATGGTCTGGATGTCTGTGCGCTTCGGCATGTCAGCGGGCTCCCTGCGGGTGGGCCTGCATCAGGCCGATGAAGCGGTCGAACAGGCCGGCCACGTCATGCGGGCCGGGGCTGGCTTCGGGGTGGCCCTGGAAGCTGAAGGCGGGGACGTCGGTGCGCGCGATGCCCTGGTTGCTGCCGTCGAACAGCGAGCGGTGGGTGACGCGCAGCGTCGCGGGCAGCGTGGCCTCGTCGACGGCGAAGCCGTGGTTCTGGCTGGTGATCATCACGCGGCCGGAGTCGAGGTCCTGCACCGGGTGGTTCGCGCCGTGGTGGCCGAACTTCATCTTCAGCGTCGCCGCGCCGCTGGCCAGCGCCAGCAGCTGGTGGCCGAGGCAGATGCCGAAGGTCGGCACGCCGGCCTTGAGGATCTCGACGATCGCGGCGATGGCGTAATCGCAGGGCGCCGGGTCGCCGGGGCCGTTGGAGAGGAACACGCCGTCGGGTCTCATCGCCAGCACGTCGGCGGCCGGCGTCTTGGCCGGGACGACGGTCAAGCGGCAGCCGCGGTCGGCGAGCAGGCGCAGGATGTTGGTCTTGACGCCGAAGTCGTAGGCCACGACGTGGAAGCGGCCGTCGGCCTTGGCGAAGCCGCCGCGGTCGAGGTCCAGTGAGCCTTCCGTCCACTCGTGGACGCGGTCGGTGGTGACGACCTGTGCGAGGTCGAGGTTCTTCAGGCCCGGGAACTTGCGGGCGGCCTCGATGGCCTTGTCGGCATCGATATCACCGGCCATCAGCGCACCGTTCTGGGCGCCACGCTCGCGCAGCAGGCGCGTCAGCTTGCGGGTGTCGATGCCGGCGATCGCGACCACGCCGCGCTTCGTGAGCCATTCCGGCAGCGCCTCGCGGCTGCGCCAGTTGCTCGGGCGGCGCGGCACGTCGCGGACGATCAGGCCGGCGCACCAGACCTTGGCGGCCTCGTCGTCTTCCGGCGTGAACCCGGTGTTGCCGATGTGCGGGTAGGTCAAGGTGACCATCTGCCGCGCGTAGGAGGGGTCGGTCAGGACTTCCTGGTAACCGGTGAGCGCGGTGTTGAACACCACTTCACCGACGGAAAGGCCGGGCGCGCCGACGGAAACGCCCTCGAACACGGTTCCGTCTTCGAGCGCGAGGATGGCGGGTTGGGTCACTTCGATCGCCTTACGGTGGGGTGACTCGCGCGCGGCGTGCGCTTCCCTTGCACCGGCCGAAGGCAGGCGCATGGGAGGAGAGTCAGGCGAGCCGGAATTCTAGCCGCGAAGCCCGCGTGACGCCAGCGGAATTCGCCCCCGGAGACGGCGTCTCGTTCAGCGAGGCCCCGGCCGCGCTCGGGTCAGTCCCGGGTTTTGGCCGCGACCCAGTCGCGCATCGCGTAGTGGCCCGGCGGCTGTCCGGCCAGCCATTCGCCGACCGCCAAAGCCCCGCGGGCGAAGATGTCCCGCGAGGTGGCGCGATGGGCCAGTTCCACACGCTCGCCTGCCGAAGCGAACTGCAGCCAGTGCTCACCGACGATGTCGCCGGCCCGCAGGCTGGCATAGCGCGGCTCCGCCCCGCCCGCCTTCGCCGAGGCCCCGAGGGCCAGCGCGGTGCCGGACGGCGCGTCCTTCTTGTGGACATGGTGGCTTTCGACGATGTCGAGGTCCCAGCCCGGCAGGGCGCGGGCGGCGCGCTCGACGAGGTCGGACAGGACGGCCACGCCGAGGCTGAAGTTGGCCGACCACAGCACCGGGATCTGCCGGCTCGCGGATTCGAGCGCCTTCAACTGGCCCAGCGACAGGCCGGTCGTGCCGCTGACGAAGGCCGCGCGACGCTGGACCGCCAGGGCCAAGGCCGCGTCGAAGGCTTCGGGCAGGCTGAAATCGATCAGCAGGCGGAAAGCCGGCGCCTCGGACAGCCGCATCGCCGGCAGGGCCACGCCCTCGGGCACCACGAGGCCGGCCGTGCCGCGCGCCACGGCGGCGACGAGGTTCAGGCGGGAGAACTCGCCGGACAGGGCGAGAAGGCGCTGGCCCATGCGGCCGGAAGCGCCGTGGACCAGCAGGTCGATGGAGGTCGTCATGCACGCAAGGCTACGCGGCGCGGCGCGGCGCCTGCAACGCGGGCGAGCACCGGGTTCACCCTGTCATGCGGTCCCAGAACGCCCGCACGCCGTCGAAGAAGGTGCTTGACTTCGGCGAGTGCCGGGCCGCGTCCTCGCCTTCGAAGGTCCGCTCGAACTCTTCGAGCAGCTCGCGCTGGCGCGCCGTGAGGTTCACCGGCGTTTCCACGACCACCCGCGCGTGCAGGTCGCCGGTCTGGCGCGAGCGCACCGAGCGCACGCCCTTGCCACGCAGGCGGAACAGCTTGCCGGTCTGCGTTTCCGCCGGGATCTTGATCTCGACCTCGCCCTCGAGCGTGGGCACCGCGATGCTCGCGCCGAGCGCCGCCTGCGAGAAGCGGATCGGGATCTCGCAGTAGAGGTCGTCGCCGTCGCGCTCGAAGACGGGGTGCGGGCGCACCTGCACATCGACGTACAGATCGCCACTGGGCGCGCCGGGCTGGCCGACCTCGCCTTCGCCCTGCAACCGGATGCGGTCGCCGGTATCGACGCCCGCCGGAATCTTCACCGACAGCGTCTTCTCCTGCCGCACGCGACCGGTGCCGTGGCAGACCCTGCAGGGCTTCGGAATGATCTTGCCGCTGCCACCGCAGGTGGGGCACGGCTGCTGCATCTGGAAGATGCCGCGCTGGATGCGGACCTGGCCCACGCCGCGGCAGGTGCCGCAGGTCTCGGTCTTCTTGTCCTCGGCGCCCGTACCTTCGCAGGACCCGCAGTTCGCCATCGTCGGCACGTCGATGCGTTTCTCGATGCCGGCCACGGCCTCCTCGAGGTCGAGCTCCATTACGTAGCGCAGGTCGGAGCCACGGCGCGGGCCGCCGCGCTGGCGACCGCCACCGAAGATGTCACCGAAGATGTCGCCGAAGATGTCGCCCATGTCGGCATAGCCGCCCGGGCCACCGCCACCGCCGCCGCCCATGCCCTGCTCGAAGGCGGCATGGCCATGCTGGTCGTAGATGCGGCGCTTGTTCGCGTCGGACAGGACGTCGTAGGCCTCCTTGGCCTCCTTGAACGCCTCCTCCGCCGCCGCATCGCCGGGATTGCGGTCGGGATGGTGCTTCATCGCCAGACGGCGATACGCCTTCTTGAGCTCGTCTTCCGACGCGCCCTTCGAAACGCCCAGCACCTCGTAGTAGTCCCGCTTGCTCATCGCCGCCCCGTTCTTGACGCAAAACACCATCGTGCAAAGCCCGCGATAAGCGGCTTGACCGCTTGATCGCGGGCTGCTTGATCCGGCGGCGCATGCGCCGCCGGATCAGCATCACTTGTCCTTCTTGACCTCGGTGAACTCGGCGTCGACCACGTCGTCCGCCTTGCCCGCCGAAGCGCCCGCCGAGGCCTCGCCGGCGTCCGCCGGGCCGGCCGCAGCCGCCGCGTACAGCGACTGCGCGGCCTGGCCCAGGGCGTTCGTCTTGGCCTCGATCTGGGCCTTGTCGTCGCCCTTCATCGCGGTCTCGAGGTCGGACAGCGCCGACTCGATGCCGCCCAGCTGGTCGCCCGGCACCTTGCTGCCGTGTTCCTTGAGGGCCGTGCGGGTCTGGTGGATCAGGCCATCGGCCTGGTTGCGGGCCTGCACGAGCTCCTGGAACTTCTTGTCCTCTTCGCGGTTCGCCTCGGCGTCCGCGACCATGCGCTGGATCTCCTCCTCGGAGAGGCCCGAGCCGGCCTTGATCTCGATCTTCTGCTCCTTGCCCGTCTTCTTGTCCTTGGCGGACACGTGCAGGATGCCGTTGGCGTCGATGTCGAAGGTCACTTCCACCTGCGGCATGCCGCGCGGGGCCGGCTCGATGCCGGCCAGGTCGAAGCGGGCCAGCGACTTGTTGAAGCGGGCCTGGTCGCGCTCGCCCTGCAGCACGTGCACGGTGACGGCGCTCTGGTTGTCCTCGGCGGTGCTGAACACCTGCGAGGCGCGGGTCGGGATCGTGGTGTTCTTCTGGATGATCTTGGTCATCACGTTGCCGAGGGTCTCGATGCCCAGCGACAGCGGGGTGACGTCGAGCAGCAGCACGTCCTTCACCGAACCGCCCAGCACGCCGCCCTGGATGGCGGCGCCGACGGCGACGGCCTCGTCCGGGTTGACGTCCTTGCGCGGCTCCTTGCCGAAGAACTCGGCGACGGCCTGCTGCACCTTCGGCATGCGGGTCATGCCACCGACGAGGATCACGTCGGTGATCTCGCTGGCGCGCAGGCCGGCATCGTTCAGCGCGATTCGGCAGGGCTCGATCGACTTCTTGACCAGGTCATCGACCAGGGCTTCGAGCTTGGCGCGGGTCAGCTTGATGTTGAGGTGCTTCGGGCCCGAGGCGTCGGCCGTGACGTACGGCAGGTTCACCTCGGTCTGCTGCGAGGAGGAGAGCTCGATCTTGGCGCGCTCGGCGGCGTCCTTCAGGCGCTGCAGGGCCATCGGGTCCTTGCGCAGGTCGATGCCCTGCTCCTTCTTGAACTCCTCGACGAGGAAGTCGATGACGCGGGCGTCGAAGTCCTCGCCGCCGAGGAAGGTGTCGCCATTGGTCGCCAGCACCTCGAACTGCTTCTCGCCATCGATGTTGGCGATCTCGATGATCGACACGTCGAAGGTGCCGCCGCCGAGGTCGTACACGGCGATCTTGCGGTCCTTGGCGTCGCCCTTGTCGAGGCCGTAGGCCAGGGCGGCCGCGGTCGGCTCGTTGATGATGCGCTTCACCTCGAGGCCGGCGATGCGGCCGGCGTCCTTGGTCGCCTGGCGCTGGCTGTCGTTGAAGTAGGCCGGCACGGTGATGACGGCCTCGGTAACCGTCTCGCCCAGGTAGGCCTCGGCGGTCTTCTTCATCTTGCCCAGCACTTCGGCCGAGATCTGCTGCGGCGCCATCTTCTTGCCGTCGGCGGTGCCCACCCAGGCGTCGCCGTTGTCGTGGGCGAAGATCGAATACGGCACGAGGTCGAGGTCCTTCTTGACCTCGGCGTCGGTGAACTTGCGACCGATCAGGCGCTTCACCGCGTAGAAGGTGTTCTTCGGATTGGTGACCGCCTGGCGCTTCGCCGAGGCGCCGACGATGGTCTCGCCGTCCTTGGTGAATGCGACGATGGACGGCGTGGTGCGGTCGCCTTCCGCGTTCTCGATCACCTTGATGTTGCCGCCTTCCATGACGGCGACGCAGCTGTTCGTGGTGCCGAGGTCGATGCCGATGATCTTGCCCATGGGAGTCTCCTGTTCTTCGATTCGTCCGGCGCGCGGCGCCGATTCAGTGATGTCTGCGAGATGGGTGCGCAGGCCGCCGATTCAAGTCGCCGTCACGCGCGAGGCGCCGGCGCGGCGCGAGCTGTTCAAGGAACCGTCAGGCGTCGGCGACGACGACCACGAGGGCCGGACGCAGCAGGCGCTCGTTGAGCACGTAGCCCTTCTGGAACACGTCGAGCACGGTGCCGGGCGCGGCGTCTGCGCTCGGCTGCTGGACCACCGCCTGGTGGAACTCGGGGTTGAACACCTCGCCCTTGGGGTCGAGCTCCGTGAGGCCATTGTCGCCAGCCGTCTTCAGCAACTGGCGGAGGGTGAGTTCCAACCCCTCCTTGAGCGGGTGCGAGTCCGGACCCGCCGCCTTCAGTCCGGCGTGCAGGCTGTCGAACACCGGCAGCAGTTCGCCCAGCAGTCGCTCGTTGGCGAACTTGCGGGCGCTTTCCACCTCGCGCGCCATGCGGCGGCGCTGGTTTTCCAGTTCGGCGCGCTCGCGCAGGGTCTGCTCCCGGAGCTCCGCCAGCGCCACGCGCAGTTCGGCGTTCTCGACCTCCAACGCCGATTCGGTGGACAGGTGTTCGCCCGGCGCAGCGCCTTCCGGGGCCTCGGCCGGATCGACCGGCTCGTGCTCATGGTTCATGGGTTTTCCAGGCCGCGGATGGCGGCAGTTCGGTGACGATCGCCCCCGTTATGGGGCCGGGGTCGCCGGTTTCAAGGCCTGCCCGACCAGCTGGGCCGTGGCCTGCACCATCGGGATGACCTGCTCGTAGGCCATCCGGGTGGGGCCGATCACGCCCAGCACGCCCAGCACCCGGCCGTTCACGGCATAGGGCGCCGTGACCACCGTGCAGCCGCCGAGCGGCGCCAGCCCGGTTTCTTCACCGATGAAGATGCGCACCCCCTGGGCCCGGGCGCAGCGTTCCAGCAGGCCGAGGATCTCGCGCTTCTGCGCGAAAGCGTCGAACAGGCCGCGGAGGCGCTCCACGTCGGCCAGATCGGGGCTGCCCATCAGGCGGGTCTGGCCGGCGACCAGTACGTCGTCATCCCCCTCCGGCAGGACCTGCTCGGAGAGCTCGACCGCCGCGGCCAGAGTGCGCTCCAGCTCGGACTTGGCATCCTGCAGCTCGCGGAGCAGGGCGGCACGGATGTCTGCCCAACCACGGCCGGCGAAGTGCCGGTTGAGGTAGTTCGAGGTCTGTTCGAGTTCGCCCTGCGTGTAGGGCCGACGCGTCTGGATGATGCGGTTCTGGACCTCGTGGTCCATGAAGACGATCACGACCAGCACGCGCTGGGCGTCGATCGGCACGAACTCGATGTGGCGGAAGGCGAAGGCCGCACGCTGGGGCACGGTGACGACGCCGACCGAATGGCTCATCGAGGAGAGCAGCTCGGTGGCGCCGGCCAGCAGGCCCTGGGTGCCCTGCCCCTGCGGCAGTTGCTGGGCCAGTTGGCGGACCAGCCCTTCGTCCGGCTGGGGCAGCTCGATCAGGCTGTCGACGAACACCCGGTAGCCGTGGGAGGTGGGGACGCGGCCGGCGCTGGTGTGCGGTGCGGCCACCAGCCCCAGCTCCTCGAGGTCCGCCATGATGTTGCGGATGGTGGCCGCACTGACGTCCAGCCCCGATTGCTTGGCCAACGTCCGGGAACCCACCGGCTCGCCATGGGCGATGTACTGATGCACGAGCGAGCGCAGGAGCTGGCGGGCGCGGGGGTCGAGGCGGTGCGAGGATGGCGGCATGTCGCATAGATAAGTCCGGCCTTCCCCGATGGCAAGCGTTGGCGCTGCCATGGCCGGATGCTAGCGTTCGCGCTCGCCGGCACGGGGCGCCCGCCCCGTGCCCGCCCCCTTCGCTGCCGTGACCCCATGCTCAAGCTGCTCTCCCTCCGCGATTTCGCCGTCGTCCGCGCCGCCGAACTGCGCTTCGGCCCCGGCATGACCGTGATCTCTGGCGAAACCGGCGCCGGCAAGTCCCTGCTGGTCGACGCCTTGCTCTGGCTCTCCGGCGCCCGGGCCGACGCCGGCATGGTCCGCGCCGGGGCGGCCCGCGCCGAGCTTTCCGCGGAATTCACGCTGGACGACGCTCCCGACGCGGCCGTGTGGCTGGCCGAAAACGAACTCGACGACGAGGGCGCCTGCCAGCTCCGGCGGGTGGTGAAGGCCGACGGGGGCTCGAAGGCGTGGATCAATGGGCGGGCGGTCAGCATCTCGCAGCTCTCGGCCCTGGGGTCCCGGCTGGTCGAGATCCACGGCCAGCACGAGCACCAGGCCCTTCTTGATCGCAGCCGCCAGCTGGGTTTGCTCGACGCCTACGGACGCCTCCAACCCCTGCTCACCCCGGTGCAGAAGGCCGCCGCCGACTGGCAGGCCGCCGAGCGCGAGCTGGCGCAGCTGCAGGAGCGCGGCGATGTCGGCGACCGCATCGACTACCTCGGCCACCAGCTCGACGAGCTCGACCGGGAGCCGCTGGCCCCCGCCGACATCGACGCCCTGCTGGCCCAGCACCGGCGCGCTGCCAACGCCGGCGCGCTAGTGCAAGCCTGCGAGCGCGCCGGCCTCCTGCTCGGCGACGACGACGGCGCGGCAGCCGGCATCGGCCAGGCCCTCGCCGCGCTGTCGAAGTGGATCGCTGACGAGCCTCGCCTCGCCGAAGCGGCCGGCCTCGCCGAATCGGCACGGTTGCAGCTGCAAGAAGCCGTCGCCCTGCTCGACACCGCCCGCGAGAGGCTCGATCTCGACCCGATGGCCCTGCAGCGCGGCGAACAGCAGCTGTCGCGCCTGCACGACCTGGCACGGAAGCACCGCGTGCCGCTGCGCGATCTCGAAGCCCGGCGCGAGGCCCTCCGTGCGGAACTGGAGTCCCTCCGCGGTTCCGAGGGGCGAGTGACCCGCCTCCAGTCCGAACGCGAGGCCGCCGCCGATCGCTGGCACGAGGCCGCCGCGACGCTCACCGCCGCAAGGCGCCAGCAGGCCGACGCGCTCGGCTCGGCCATCACGGCACTGATGCAGGAACTCGGGATGGGCGGTGGGGTCTTCGAGGTCGCGCTCGAACCTCAAGGCGAGACGCGCCCGAACGCCACGGGTGCGGAGCGCGTCGAGTTCCTCGTCAGCGCCAACCCCGGCCAGCCGCCGCGCCCCCTCCGGAAGGTCGCCTCGGGCGGCGAGCTGGCGCGTATCGCCCTCGCCATTGAGGTCGCGACGCTCGGCCTCGACGACACCCCGACGATGGTGTTCGACGAGGTGGACACGGGAATCGGCGGCGCCGTCGCCGAGATCGTGGGCCAGAAGCTGCGCCAACTCGGCGGCGGCCGCCAGGTCCTTTGCGTGACGCACCTGCCGCAGGTCGCGGCCCAAGGCCACACGCACTACCGCGTGGCGAAGTCAGTGAGCGGCGAGGAGACCTTCAGCCACCCCGAACGACTGGAGGAGCCGGCGCGCGTGGAGGAAATCGCACGCATGCTCGGCGGCGTCGAGATCACGTCCGCAGTTCGCACGAGCGCAAGACAAATGCTGGAGAAGGCGCGAAAGCGCTGAACAGGCCCGACGGTCGCATTGGCGCCCGTCGCCAGCGGAAGCGGCCGCTCGCTCCGGCGCCCGCCGTGGCCGCTTATTTCCGCTTCTTGCGGACGTAGAGCACGAGCGCGTGGTCCTCGATCTCGTAGCCATGCTGGGCGGCGATGGCGTTTTGCAGCGCCTCGATCTCGCCGCTGTGGAACTCGATCACCTTGCCGCTGTCGAGGTCGACCATGTGGTCGTGGTGCTCGCCCTGGTTGAGCTCGTAGACGGCCTGGCCGCCTTCGAAGTTGTGCTTGAGAACGAGGCCGGCGGCCTCGAACTGCGTCAGCACGCGGTACACCGTGGCCAGACCGATGTCGTCGCCTTTGTCCAGCAGCACGCGGTAGATGTCTTCCGCGGTCATGTGCTTTGCCGAAGGCTGTTTCTCGAGGATGTCGAGAATGCGCATCCGCGGGATCGTGACCTTCAGGCCGACTTTTCGCAGGTCTTTGGATTCCATCGGCATCCTCTCGCGCTCCTGAACGGCACCACCGGGGCTACGGCGCGCCTCGGGGCGGAGTGTATCATCGCGTGGATTCCGACCTGCCGAGTCCCCATGCGCCGCATCCTCATCGCCCTGGCCGTCGCCGCCCCCCTCCTGCTTTCGGGCTGCCTGTACCGCCAACCGATTTTCCAAGGCAACCTGCTCGAGCAGAAAAGCGTTGAGCAGCTCGCCGCGGGGATGAGCAAACGCCAGGTGTTCGCGCTTCTGGGCTCTCCTTCCGTCGCCGACCCGTTCCGACAGAACCGCTGGGACTACGTGTCCTCGGAGAGGCGCGGCCATGCGGACGCGGTGGTCAAGGTCTTCACCGTCCACTTCGAGGGGGACAGTGTGACGCGCTGGGAAGGCGAGTACTTCCCGGAAGCCGACAGCGCGATGGCCAAGGAGCAGGTCGAGCGTTTCGGTCCGAACCTCGCCCGCGACAAGGACAAGGATCGCCGCGGCCGCTGATCGGCTTCAGCCCGTCCGACCCGCACCGGCGCGGGCACGTCTGGCCAGTTTCGGATCCGTCGGCAAGGCGCGCAGCAGTTCGAGGCGGTCGCCGTCGCGCAGCCGCGCCTCGGGCCCCACTTCCTTGCCAAACACCGCCATCGCCGCCGGGGCATAGGCCGCTTCCGGCCACCCGGGGGCCTGCACAGGCAGAACGGCCAGCACCTCGCCCGCGGTCGGCCCATCCGCGGCCGGCAGCCGCAGCCGCCACGCGCGGCCGGCTTCCGCGTAGATGACTTCGATGCCTTCGGCTGCGACGGCCATGGCTCAGGCCCGACCACGATCCGCGGTGTTGGCGATGCGGCAGAAGTCGTCGACCAGCCGGTCCGCCAGCCCCTGGAAGCCGAGCGCCAGCGCATTGCCGACCAGTGCGCCGGCGACGTCGAATTCGAGGTTCAGGCTGACCTTGCAGGCCTCCTCGTCGAGGGCGTGGAAGGTCCAGTGGCCCTCGAGGCGGCGGAAAGGACCATCCACCAGCTGCAGGTCGAGGCGGGTCGGCGCCACCCAGCGGTTGCGGGTCGTGAAGTTCGTCCGCAGGCCGGCGACCTTGAGGTCGAGCCGCGCCACCATCGAATCCTCGCCGCGTTCCAGAACGCTCGCCAGTTCGCACCAGCCGAACCAGCGCGGGTAGTCCTCGACCTCGTTGACGAGGTGGAACATCCGGCCGGCGGAATGCATGACGAGGGCGTGGCGCTGGATGCGGGTCATCGGCGTGCGACAATGCGGCCATGGCTGGAAAGAAGAAAGAAAAGGATACCGAATCCGGCGGTGGCACCATCGCGCTGAACAAGCGCGCACGCCACGAGTACGCGCTCGGCGAGCGTTACGAGGCCGGCCTGTCGCTGCAGGGCTGGGAGCTCAAGTCCATCCGCGCCGGCCGGGCGAACATCGGCGACGCCTACGCGGTGATCCGCGGAGGCGAGCTGTTCCTGTTCGGTTCGCAGATCACGCCACTGATCCAGGCCAGCACCCACGTGGTGGCCGACGACCGCCGCACGCGAAAACTGCTGCTGCACAAGCACGAGATCGACAAGCTCATCGGCAAGGTGGAGCGCGACGGCTACACCCTCGTGCCGACGGCGATGTACTGGAAGCGCAACAAGGTGAAGCTCGAGCTCGCACTGGCCAAGGGAAAGCAGGAGCACGACAAGCGCGACACCGCGCGGGACAAGGACTGGCAGCGCGAAAAGCAGCGGGCACTGCGCCACCGCAACAAGGACGCCTGAGCCCGCCGCGGCGGCGCCGACCGACCATGGACGCTGAACATGCGCGCGAGTGGCCTTGTGCCACCCGGGCCCCATCCCCATACTGCGCTGGCAAGGTTGTTTCATGACGACCGCGGAACCGGGGGTGTCCTGGCTTCGACGGGGGTTGCGAAATTGCCTGGCGCATGCCGAGGGGGCGGCTTTCCTCGTTAATCCAGCAGCAAAAACTCAGACGCCAACGACGACGTCTACGCTCTCGCCGCTTAAGGCGTAAGCCCCGAACCCACTTGTGCCTGTGCTCGTGGATGTAGGGTCACTATCACGGGATGGTTCCCGGCGGCGACCCGCCAACCGGAAACGAGACTTAGCGGGTATGTCCTGCGGCGTGCTTCGCACACCGTGTTTCCGCAGGCCGAGAACGAACGGTGAGCTAAGCATGTAGTGCCGGGCATGGAGTGCTCTCGGACGCGGGTTCAACTCCCGCCACCTCCACCATTTAGCTGTCCAAAGCGGTACAAATCAGGCTGAAATCCTCAATGAAAACAAGGATTTCGGCCTTTTTTGTGTCCAAAGGAAGCCAGAGGGGTGCATTGCCATATGCCCCACTGCGGGGGCATCTTTGGGGGCATCCGGGGGCATGAACAGTCCGATGCCCCCAGCGGCAACGGAGAAATGCCCCCATGCCCCTAACCGATACCGCCATCCGCCAAGCCAAGCCAGCCGACAAACCAAAGCGGCTCGCGGATGGCGGCGGCCTATACCTCGAAGTCTCGCCAGCCGGCGGAAAACTTTGGCGGCTCAAGTACCGCGTGGACGGTAAGGAAAAGCGACTCGCCATCGGCGCGTACCCGGCCGTGAGCCTCAAGGACGCCCGCGAGCGCCGCGAAGACGCCAAGCGGCAACTCGCTGCCGGCATCGACCCTGGCGCCGCCAAGCAGGCCCAAAAGGCCTCCCGTGCGGAGGCCACAGCCAACAGCCTTGAGGCCATCGCCCGCGAGTGGTTCGCCAAGCGCGAGGGCGAATGGGTGTCGTCCTACAGCATCAAGGTGAAGGCGTGGCTGGAAGGCGACGTGTTCCCATGGATCGGAACCAAGCCCATTAGAGACGTCACAGCCCCAATGGTGCTGGACTGTCTGCGGCGAGTGGAGGAACGCGGCGCTGTGGAATCGGCGCACCGCATCCAACAGCAGCTAGGCCAGGTCTTCCGCTACGCCATCGCCACGGGGCGCGCCGAGAACAATCCCGTTCCCAACCTGCGCGGCGCCCTCGCCCGCCCGAAGGAAAAGAACCTTGCAGCAATCACCGATCCCAGGCAAGCCGGCGCTTTGCTGCGAGCCATCGAGGACTACCGAGGCAGCTTCACGGTGCGCTGCGCCCTGCGACTCGCCCCGCTCGTCTTCGTTCGCCCCGGCGAACTTCGGCAAGCCGAATGGACGGAAATCGACCTCGAGTCGGCTGAGTGGAACATCCCCGCCTCCAAGATGAAGATGCGCGAGCCGCACCTTGTGCCGCTGTCGTTGCAGGCGCTGGCCGTACTGCGCGAGCTTCAACCGCTGACTGGCTCGGGACGCTACTTGTTCCCTTCCCCTCGCAGCCCCAAGCAACCCATGAGCAACAACGCCGTTCTTTCGGCCCTGCGACGCATGGGTTTCGCTAAGGATGAAATGAGCGGCCACGGCTTCCGAGCTATGGCGCGGACGATTCTCGATGAAGTGCTGCACGTGCGGCCGGACTTCATCGAGCATCAGCTCGCCCATGCCGTTCGAGATGCCAACGGACGCGCGTACAACCGCACCAGCCACCTCGCTGAGCGGAGAAAAATGATGCAGCAGTGGGCCGACTACCTGGATTCCCTACGCGCAGGTGGCCAGGTCATCCCCATGACTAGGCGCGCTGGCACGGGTTAGCCCCCCCTGCGAACATTCGCACCTGATCGCGCTGGCCGAGACTGGACACGCTTCCCCTCAAGCGGACGCATCCCGCGTCCGACCATGAGAGGTGCAGAGCGTGAACCTGAAAATCGAAAGCGACCAAGCCCTGCCGGCAACGGGATTTCTCCGACTCCCTCAGATTCTGGGAAGCGCCGCAACCCGGAGGAAGGACGGCTATCCGCCGCTCATTCCGGTATCCAAAGCGACCTGGTGGGAAGGCGTTCGCTCGGGACGATTCCCTAAGCCCGTGAAACTCGGCCCCAATACGAGCGCATGGCGCGTCGAAGACATTCGGACGCTGATTCAGCAGCTCGGGGGAAGCGCTCAATGAGCCCCGGAAAGAAAAACGCGACGGGGGCAACCGTCGCGCAGCACATGGCAAACCTGCGGGGCTTGTATGGGCAACCCAAGGCTACCGGCTCCAGACCGGAGCGCAAGGGTGGGCGGGACAATCCGGTAGCGCCTACCGACTGGCGCGACCGCCTGCCTGATCCCGCGGCGTACTACGCGTGCCACCTGTCGAAGGTCACGCGCCCGAACGCCGACGGCTGGGCGCAGGCCCGGTGCCCGTTCCACGAAGACAAGGTCGCATCGCTGAGTGTCCATCTCACGAGTCCACGCGGCGGGTGGAAGTGCTTTGCCGGCTGCGGCTCAGGCGACCTGGTGAGCTTCCACATGCGATTGCGCGGCCTGCCGTTCCCGCAAGCCCGCAGCGAATTGCTGAAGGGGGCTTGAGCATGGACGCATCGAACCATCCGCCAGAGGGGCGGAAAGACGCCGTGCGCCGAATCAGCGGACCGGCACTGGCGAAGGGCTACCAACCTGAGGCGCTTCACGAGTATCGCGATGCCAACGGCAAGCCGGTGCTGTGGCGGATTCGGCTCCGGCATCCCGAAACGGGCGGCAAGTGGATTCGTCCGATGTACTGGAACGGATCGGCGTATGTCGGGGGTGAGCCGCCCGCCCCTGCCAGTGGGCGCCCTCTGTACCGCCTGCCCGAAATGCTGACCGCCGATCCCAAGGCGCCGGTGTTCGTGGTGGAGGGCGAAACCTGCGCCGATGCGCTGCACCGGCTGGGATTGGTGGCCGTCACCTCAGGGGGGGCGTCATCCGATGGCAGGGCCGATTGGCGACCGCTGCAGGGCCGCCGCGTCATCCTGTGGCCTGACCACGATGAACCCGGCAGGAAGTACGCCGACCGCGTAAGCGAGCGCCTGAGTAGGTTGGGCGCGGCCTGCGAGTGCCTGGACGTGGCGGCACTTGGCCTGCCCGAAAAAGGCGACGCGGTGGACTGGACCAAAGCCCACCCGGAGGCGACGTCCGCCGACGTGTTGGCACTGCCGCGCGCGATACCAGAAGAGCCAGAGCGCGAAGGCGTGCAACTCCGGTGTATGGCCGACGTAGAAATGCGACCCGTTGAATGGCTCTGGCCTGGATGGCTTGCGCGCGGGAAGCTTCACGTGCTGGCCGGATCGCCCGGCACGGGAAAGACCACAATTGCGCTCGACTTCGCCGCGACTATTTCAAAGGGTGGACGCTGGCCGGATGGCGAGCAATGCAACGGAGGCAAGCCGGCCCACGTGCTGGTGTGGAGTGGCGAAGATGACCCTGCTGACACCATCGCACCGAGGCTCGCCGCTGCCGGGGCCGACATGTGCCGAGTGCACGCAATAGAGTCCGTGCGAATCGACGGCATGCCGGTGCCATTTGACCCTGCCGAACACCTTCCCGAACTGGCGGCCCGCATGGCCGAGCTTGGCGACGTGGGGCTCTTGATCGTTGACCCCATCGTGTCGGCAGTGGGAGGAGACACCCACAAGAACGGCGAGGTGCGGCGCGCACTAGAGCCCCTGGTAAGGCTGGGGCAGGACTTCGGATGCGCCGTTTTGGGCATCTCGCACTTCAGCAAGGGCACGAACGGCAAAGACCCCACCGAGCGGGTGACAGGTTCAATTGCTTTCGGGGCATTGGCTCGCGTGGTGCTGGGCACGGTGAAGCCGCGCGAGGAAGGCGAGCCGCGCTTGATGGTGCGGACGAAGGCGAACATCGGCCCCGATACGGGTGGTTTCGCCTATGTCCTCCTGCAAGAGGAAGTGCGGCCCGGACTTTCAGCTTCCTGCGTGGCATGGGGTGACGCCGTGGAGGGCAGCGCGCGCGACTTAATCAGAGAGGCCGAAGGCAGCGATGGCGAGCGAAAAGATCGGGAGGATGCAACGGAGTGGCTTGCCGCCACCCTCAACCGAGGCCCGATGCCCAGCCGGCAAGTGAGGGCCGCCGCCGATGAAGCGGGCCATGCCTGGCGAACGGTGCAGCGGGCGATGCGCTCGCTCCGCGTACATGTGAAACGGGACGGCTTTGGGAGAGACGGAAAGACGCTATGGGCGCTGCCGCACTCGCGCCAATCCGTATCAATCGCGCCAGACACGCCACACTTTGAAGATGGCGCAAATGGCGCAACTTGATGCGGATTCAGTTCTAGCTAGCAAAACGGTTGCTAGTGCCAAGCGGACAACGGACCGCCGCTCCGACCGAACAGCATCCAGGAGACTGTATATTAATCTCCAGGCATATTTTTTTTATCCCGTTATGAGTGTTGACATGCCTCCAGGATGCTGCTTCAATGCTTCCAGGTCATTCCGACCTGACACCCTGGAGAGTAGAAATGGCACCGGAAGAGCTGGAGAACCTCCCCACCCCTATGTCTGGCAACCTAGACGACCTCTTGGATGCAGGCGACACCACCGAGAAGGCTTACAAGGTCTTCGTAGGCCACAACCTCGGCCACAAGGCGTTTCTCATGCAGATTCCGATGCATGAGTTCTTCCAGATGTCTGAAGTTGCAAACGACCCCGGCCGCGACGGCGAAGAGGGAGTTGCCCAACGAAAGCTGGACGAATCACACGCGCACAAGCTCGCGGTCTACATCCTTAAGGGGCTCGTCCAGGGCGCCATCGCTCGCCGCAAGGTAATGGGCAAGGTTGAAATGCCGTCGCTCAAGACGATTCTTGAGCGCATGGGACGCCAACCCTACATGTCGCTCCAACCCCTGGTTGCAAACATCCGCACAGCGAAGGATGGCGCTCGAAGCATTCGCGCGGAACGAATTCTGTCGAAAGCTGACAGCTCCACTGTCGGCTTCAACATCTATCTCTCGCAGCAGCACGTTCTCTGGGTCATCGACGGGCAACATCGTCGCTGGGCGATGAAGAAGGTCTTCGACTTCCTCGACGCGGTCCTCCGAAGCGGCACCTATCCCAAGAAAAAGGACTCTCTGTACTTGGACGCTTCGGGCGATGTGCCTGCCGAGTTCCTTGCAGCCTGGCAAGAAGTTTCAGAGAGCGCCAGGAGCTTCAGCACTGTCTCCGCCGAAGTGCACATGGGGCTCACCCCGGAGCAAGAGCGTCAGCTTTTTCACGACCTCAACAACCTTGGGAAAAAGGTCGACAAGAACCTGGCGCTCAAATTCGACAATTCGAACCCAATCAATCTCTTCATTAAGGACGTTCTGCACGAAGAGATTGGACTCAACATTGTTGAGCGAGAGGTGAAGGACTGGAAAGATGATGAGGGCGCTATCACTTTGAAGGACGCCGTTGCGGTAAACGCAATTCTCTTCTTGAACAAGACAAACATCGCCGGCGCGGCGCCCGATACGGTTCTCGAGAAAACGCCAATCGCGAAGGCATTTTGGGAAGCCGTCAAGGCAATCCCCGGCTTCGGCGAAGCAGGGGCAAAAGAGAAGACGGTTGCAGCTCAGCCGGTTGTTCTGAAGGCGCTTGCGAAACTGGTTTTCGACTTCGGATTCAGCGCACGACGGCCAGAGAATGGCCAAGCATTGATGGAGGAATTGCTGGCGTCAGTTACGGAGATCGACTTCTCACATGAGAATCCGATGTGGCGGTTCTATGAGCTCTCTGAGGTGGAGCGCGCCACCCTCGGGCTCAAAGGCCTTGAAACTTACCTCCCCGCCACGAACAGCGGAAACCGCGATGTAGGCTCGTTCCAGAATGGTGTAATGCGGTTTGGAGCGAAACACAATGACATTTATCCGCTCATTGGCGACATGATTCGTTGGCGACTGTCCCTGCCGAATCGAAACGCCTAAGCAGCGTAATGATTGGTGGCCCGGCTCACATGCCGGGCCACTTCATTCCTGAGACTGACGGAGTGTGTAAGCAGGCACCCCATCTGCTCACCAATCATGGCTTCTTGGTGAGCGCCGTCAGCAACTGCGAAATCTGCAATGCAACTGCGCTTGTGTCAGGCCCCCTGTCTTCGACCACAGGTAGGCTATCCGAGAAGATGCTTTTGGCAACATCGGCTTTAATTGCGTCTCTTTTGTCCTTTTCCAAAAGCGCAAGATAGGGGCCGATGGTCGTCAGAATATGCTGGCGCCGCCTATTGAGAACCTCATTGGTCCGATGCCTTCCTGACTCCTTGGCAAGATAAATCGCGGGCGCGAAGAGGACCACAGAAAAAGGCAATCGATACAAAGCAAGGCGCCAATCGACTTTGTAGTCTGCCCCCTGCTGGAACCAACTGATGGCTTCAGGAGCGAACAGGACGAGCGCAGCAGCAGCCATAAACCCGATGGTGAGTCGCCTGTAGAGATTGGCACTCACCCTCTCCTCGTTCGCGTACTTGGCATAAGCACCAGCTTGTGCCGTGTCGATCACTGCCCCGAGAACCTTCTCAGCGTCATCCTGGAAGGACTGCATTGCCAGAAGACCGGCGGCATTCTGCTCAGTGAGCTTGCCGTAATCGGAAACAGCCTTCTCCTGAAACTTTCCAAGCCAAGAATCAAACGCAGCTGCGCGAGCAGACTCACTGGCCTGGAACGTCGAGTTAAAGGTGGAAAGCTGCGCTTGCACGGTCGTCTCGACCGTTGCCACTCGACCATCCAACTTCGCAATCTCTTCGCTGGAGGCACCAATACGCCCCTCAACTAACTCCAGCCTCTTCGCTGAATCAGCGACCAGTGCATCAGTACGTGAGGCATAGGAGACAGCGTGTCGATCAATCGCTTCCGCGTATGCAACAGCAGCTCCTGTAACGCTGGACCCTGCGCCACCTAAAGCAGCAAAGGGGCTCTGACAAGCAATAACCAAAAGCTGGTCCGCGTGCCCGTTTGCACTCTGCAGGTGACGAATCTGCCCATTCGAGCCGAACGCGGTCAGTTCGCCAACGACCTGCTGAGCATAGGACTGCAACTGCCCCAAGTAGTTTGGCGGAAGAACCTCTGGGTCCAGACCGTCAATCACTCCGCCAACAAACGCCAAGACCTTGGAAAGACGCGCGTGCTCCAACGTCACAGCAACTGCGTCGGACATATCATTTGGCAACGGCTCTCCAACCAACTCCGTGAGTCGCGCCCAATCAGCGTGGAATGGATGGGATTTGAAATGGTCAATCCAACGCGACATTGCAGACTCTCCTAGCAGCAGGATCGAAAAGACGTGACGCAAACTCGGGCGAGCAAAGGCGCAACTTCAAAAAACCGAAATCCACCTTTGGCCCCGGCTAGCTTCCGTCTTGCGCGGCTCTCGGCGGCGCTTCGAGCCAGCGGGCCTCATCAAAACTACTCACATCAAACTCAAGAGTGAGCGGGGCGTGCTGAAACAGCGGCACCTCGATTCGAACCAGTTTCGCCCGCTTCATTTGGGACAAGAATCTTGCCTGGTTAGCGAAGAACAAAACCGTTGAGTCGTGACTCTCAGGCTCATTCATCGTGAACTGCTGAATAGCCCCGTCATCGAATTTCACGGAGTAATTGCAACCGCCGATGCGGCAAAGCATCTGCCCCCTCTCGATCTGAAGGATAACGTCCTGCCCGTATCGCGGGTGCTTTCGAACCGTCAGGGCACCTCTTTGCTCGCCTTCATAAGGGAACCCCAACCGAAAGGTGTTCCGGCTTCGAAGCACTGCCGTCCTGAAGGTTCCACCCGACATCGCATCTCCACCGGTGGAGTACGCCCACGTCGCTAAGGCCTCCTCGCGGGCCTTTTGCTCAGCCTCTGCCTTAGCCAGGGCCTGTTCGGCAGCCTGCGCAGCCTTTTGCGGGGTGGGTGGCGGCCGGGACGGCGCGCGGTCGCTACCTGCGATGCACGTCACCAGCATCACCGGGATGAACAAGAGAGCCAAAAGCACAGCAACGACTTTCGTGCATCCCGAGGTGCGAACGATCTTGGCTCCGCAATGAGGACACGCCGTTGCGTTGGTGCTGAGTGTGCCTCCGCATTCCTTGCACTTCGTAAGCGCCACTCCGCTCTCCTTGCGATTGGACTGCGCTGGACTATGCCGCCCACGATGAGAGACGACAAGGCGAGTTCGAACGATAGACCCCGAACACACAACACATAGAAGCGCAACGCAAAGAGGGGAAGCGACCAAGCCCTGGGGGCATTTTTGGGGGCATCATTCCTTTACCCGCAATCAAGGCCCGCGCGGTTGAGCCATATCCCGCCCTGATTTGAGTTCCGCCACCTACCATCTGGACCACGCGACCCGCCGAAAGGCGGGTTTCGTGTTTTCAGCCCGCCATGCGCTCGCCTGAGTCCGCGCCAAAGCGCTGGGAGAACGCCTCGGCCGTCAGCGCCGGGGCCATCAGCCAGCCCTGCATCTCGTGGCAACCGGCCGCATGCAGGAGCTCGCGCTGTGCCTCGGTCTCGACGCCTTCCGCGGTGACGGAAAGGCGCAGCGCGCGGCCCATCTGGATGATCGCCACGACGATGGCCTCGCTCTCGGCGCTGCCCGGCAGGTCGGCGATGAAGCTGCGATCGATCTTGATGCGCTCGATCGGGAACCGCTTCAGGTAAGACAGCGACGAATAACCGGTGCCGAAGTCGTCGATGGCGAGGCGAACGCCAAGGGCGCTCAGCGCCGTGAGGCGGCGCATGGCGTCCTCGACGTCGGCGATCAGGATCGACTCGGTGAGCTCAAGCTCCAACGCCTCGCCCGGCAGGCCATGGCGGCGCAGGCCCTCGGCGATGGATTCGACGAAATCGCTCTGGTGGAACTGCAGGGCCGACACGTTGACGGCCACCGCCACGCACAGGCCGGCACGCCACCACTGGCTCAACTGAGCGAGCGTGGTCTCGAGCACGAAGCGGCCGAGCGGGATGATCGCGCCGCTCTCCTCGGCCACCGGGATGAAGCGGCCCGGCGATACGGCCCCGAGCTCGGGATCGGTCCAGCGAACGAGCGCCTCGGCACCAATCAGGCGGCCGTCCTCGATGCGGAATTTCGGCTGGTAGTGCACTTCGAGCGCCCCCTCGACCAGCGCATGGCGCAATGCGTGGTCGAGCTTCATCCGCGACAGGAGCCCGATGTTCATCTGCCGCTGGTAGAACCGCAGGTCGGCCCGGCCGCGCTCCTTCACCGCGTACATGGCGCTGTCAGCGTTCTTGGTGAGCTCGTCGGCGTCGGTGCCGTCCTCCGGGTACATCGCGATGCCGATCGACACCGTCAGGCTGAAGCTCATCTCGTCGACCACGACCGGCTGGGAGATGGCATGCAGGATCCGCCGTGCCGCCACCTCGGCTCCCGCGGCGTCGACGCCCGCGAGGATGAGGATGAACTCGTCGCCACCGACGCGTGCCGCCGTGTCCACCTGCCGGACGCAATCCTGCAGTCGTTCCGAGACACCGATCAACACGCGGTCACCGAAGCCGTGGCCAAGGGAGTCGTTGATCTGCTTGAAGCGGTCGAGGTCGACGAAAAGCACCGCGAAGCTGCCCCGCTCGCGCTTCGCGTAATTGATGGCCATTTCGAACCTTTCGCGCAGCAGCACGCGGTTCGGAAGGCCGGTGAGCGGGTCGGTGAACGCCAATTCCTCGATCCTCTGGCGCGCCGCCATCGCCTCGCTCAAGTCCTTGGCAAAACCGATCAGGTGCAACGTGGCGCCAGCATCGTCGACCACCCGGACCAGCGATAGCAGGCACGGGTAGGACTCGCCGTCGCTCCGCCGCGCCCACAGCTCCCCCTGCCAGAAGCCTTCGCGCAGCAACGCGTTGCGGATGGCCCGTGCCTCTGCACGCGATGCGACGTTCGAGAGCAGGGAGGCGGCCGGCTTGCCTTCGATCTCGACCGAGCGCCAGCCCGTCTGGCGCTCGAAGGTCGGATTCGCAGCCACCATCCGGAAACGGGCGTCGGTGACGAAGATCGCATCGAGGCTGGATTCGAAGACTCGGGCGGCGAGCTTCAAGCGGGCCTCGTCCGCGAGCCGCTGGGTGATGTCGCGGAATGAGAACACGCGCCCGATGGGGCGCCCCCGCGCGAACTGGGGCAGCGTGACACGCTCGAGCACCTTGCCGCTGCGCAGAACAAGCAGGTCGTCAGCCTCGAGCAACGGTGCGCGGGAGATCTGTCCCATGCGATCCCGATAGCCATCGGGATCCTGCACCTGGCCGGACAGCCAAGCGAAGATGGCGGGGTCGTCGCGCTCGCTGAGCATCGCCTCGGGCAGGTCCCAGAGCTCGGCGAAACGCTGGTTGAATCCTCGGATCCCCCCCTCCATGTCGACGACCAGAATGCCGTCTGCGGTGGACTCGAGGGTGGCGCGAAGCTCCGCGATGATGTTCTCGAGCTGCTGCTCGGCGCTTCGTTGGTCGCTGCGATCGACCATCGCGACCATGTACACGGCCGAACCCTGCTCGATCTGCACGAGGCTGACGCGTCGCTCGACCTGGCGGATATCGCCGTTGCCGCGCTTCAGCAGTGTCTCGGAACGGATCGCGCGCGACCGACCGGCGGCCACGTCCTCCCAGAAGAACAGGTCCTGCGAGGTGGACGCGAAGTCCACGACCGGCCGACCGACCAGCGCCTCGCGGGGTAGTCCGATCATGTCCTCGGCCGCGCGGTTGACCGCGAGGATGCGGAGATCGACGGCATCGACCAGCCACACGGCCTCGATGACGCTCTCGATCAGCACCTGCGGCAACTTCGCCGTCATGGCGGGCCTTCCCTCCCGGCCGTGGCGAGCGAGCGCTCGAAGAAGTAGCACATGCGCTTGCGCGGGGAGAGGTAGTCGAACACCGCTCGAGGCAGCTGGACTGGCTTGATCGCGCGCTGGATGCCGATTTCAGGGTGGTGCTCGAGATCGACGATGAGCGCTTCATCGGCCGGCACTTCGGGCTCGTGGATCAGGATGCGCGGCTTCAGGGGACGGTCGGAATTCACCGATACCACGATGGCATAGCGCTCGTCGTTGAGCTGCAACACCGAGCCCGGCGGATAGACGCCCATCATGCGGATGAAGGCCGCCAGCACGGCAGCGTCGAAGGCGTCACGCTGGCGCGCGAAGATCAGCGCCAGCGCGTCGTGTGGCGTCAGCGACTGCGCCGGATTGCCTGGATTGCAGAGATTGTCGTACTGGTTGACCAGACCGACCACGCGGGCAAGGGGCTTGATCTGCTCGCCCTTCAGGCCGGACGGGTATCCGCTCCCATCGGCGTGTTCGTGGTGCTGCGCGATGATGTCGAGGACCTCGGGCGGCAGACCCATCTTCCTGCCCAACCCCACGCCGTGGGCCGCATGGCCTTGGAACAACCGGCGCTCGACCGCCGGCGCGTTGTCGTCGCGCCAGCGCAGGCGGTCGGGCAACTCGAGCTTGCCGATGTCGTGGAGCATCGCGCCGAGCCCGAGGCTGGCGAGCTGGCCGTCGTCGAATCTCAGGGCGCGTCCGAGCAGGATCGAAAGGACGCTGACGTTCATGGCATGGAACGTGGTTTCCTGGCCGGCCTTCTCCGAGAGGAGGCGGATGGCAACCTCGCCCATGCCGGCGACCTGCCCCACCATGGCATCGACTTGGCCCTGCGCAACCACCCTCGCCTGTGCGGGATTGGACTTGGCGTTCTGCAAGACACTACGGAGCTGGCGCGTGGCTTCGCTGAACTGATGCTCGCATCGATCGAGGCTGGCCTGCTGGTCGGCCAGCAGCGACCTGCGCTTTGCGGCTGCCGTCGGCTGCACCTCCCGCGCCGCAGACACCGAGGTGACGGACGTGGCCCCGGTAACGGCGACCGTTTCCGGCAGCGCCGCCGATGCCGCGGAAGACGCCGCCGGCATGTCGGGCACCGGGTCGTCGAAGCGCGGCACGCCGAGCGCCGACCATGTCGGCACGACCCCCTGCTCGGGGAGAGGGAGAACCTCGCTCTTGCCGGGCGAGTAGCGCACGCGCTTGATCCCCGCGGCACGCAACTCGGCGAGCTGCGCATCGTTCGCGATCAGGAATCCGCCGGCGGGGAAGGCAAAGGTCGACTCGTGCAGGTCGACCTGCACGTAAACCCCTACGCGAAGTCGACTCACGTCGATCGGTTCAAGTGCGGCTTCCGCCATGGCCTTCCTCGTTCTGGCCCTGCAAGCCTGAACGCGTCCCCAGCATGTTGCAAGCGCAGCATGGGGCGAGCGCACGCATCGAAGCCCTTGGAACCGACGTCGGCCATGGTGCCCGGAGCGGGACTCGAACCCGCATGGCCTCGCGGCCGAGGGATTTTAAGTCCCCTGTGTCTACCGGTTTCACCACCCGGGCATGGGCCCATCTTACGTACGGCCCAACGGCAAAAAAAAACCGCGCGACGCGCGGTTCGATTCGATGGAGGCCTGGGTCGGAATTGAACCGGCGTACGCGGATTTGCAGTCCGCTGCATAACCACTCTGCCACCAGGCCCCGCTGAAAAAACAAGACCTCGGCGAGCCGAGGTCTTGGGAAAACGTGGAGCGGGAAACGAGACTCGAACTCGCGACCCCGACCTTGGCAAGGTCGTGCTCTACCAACTGAGCTATTCCCGCACCGGAGACGCGTATTATGGTCATTCCGCCGACGATGTCAACACCATGAAGCGAATCGCCGTCGTTCGGATCGGGGTGGTTCAGCGCCCGTCGCGGACGAACGAGGGCCATGCGGCACGCAGGTAGTCGGCCCCCGACCACAGCGTCAGGGCCGCGGCCAGGGCCAGCAGCCATTCGCCGAGGGCCTGTGCCGGCAGGGCCGGCAGGTGCGGACCCAACCAGAGGCTCGGCCCGATCAGCAGCGCGACGATCGCGACCATCTGCACGATGGTCTTGATCTTGCCCACCCACGCCACCGCAACCGCACCACGCGCCCCGATTTCCGCCATCCACTCCCGCAACGCGGAGATCGTGATCTCGCGGCCGACGATCACCGCCGAAAGCAGGGTCAGCCAAACGGTCGGATGCGCCTGGACCACGATGAACAACGCCGCGGCGACGGCCAACTTATCCGCGACCGGATCGAGGAAGGCACCGAACGCGGAATTCATGTCGAAGCGCCGGGCGATCCAACCGTCCAGCCAGTCCGTCAACGCGCCCACCGTGAAGATGACCGCGGCCCAGAGGCGCGCCTGTTCCAGCGATGAATAGAAAACGACGACCATCACCGGGATCAGCGCGATGCGGAACAGCGTCAATGCGGTGGGAATCGTCAGCGTCAAGTCGAAGCTCCTGCGCCACCCTCGTCGGGCAGTCCATGCAGGAAAGCATAGATGCGCGAGGCCAACGCCGCACTCACACCGTCCGCGCGCGCGATTTCCTCGATCCCGGCCTCCTTCAGGCCCTTCAGTCCTCCGAAGTGCTTCAAGAGGGCCTGCCGACGCCGCGGACCGACGCCGGGGATGTCTTCGAGACGACTGGTGTCGCGCGCCTTGGCGCGACGCTTTCGATGCCCGGTGATGGCGAAACGATGGGCCTCGTCGCGCGCCTGCTGCACCAGTTGCAGGCCGGGCGATGCCGCTCCGGGCCGCAGTTCGCGGCCGTCGGGGAACACCAGTCGTTCCTCGCCGGCCTTGCGTGCCTCACCCTTCGCCACGCCGATGACGGCCACGCCCTGTACGGCGAGTTCCTCCAGTACGTCGAGGGCCTGCCTCAACTGGCCGATGCCGCCATCGATCAGCAGGAGGTCGGGCAACACGCCCTCCTCCACTCCGCGTTTGAAGCGCCGCGTCAGCGCCTGGCGCATGGCGGCATAGTCGTCACCGGGTTCGATCCCGGTGATGTTGAAGCGCCGGTAATTCGCGGTCTGCGCGCCCTCCGGGCCGAACACCACGTTGCTGGCCACGGTGGCCTCGCCCATCGTGTGGCTGATGTCGAAACATTCGATGCGCTGGGGGGGCGCCGAAAGGCCCAGCAACTGCTGCAGATCGTCGAGGCGCGCCTGCTGGCTCGCTCGCGTGGCCTGCTCGGTAGCGAGTGCCAGATGCGCGTTGCGAACCGCCATATCGAGGTAGCGCGCGCGGTCCCCGCGGACACTGGCCTTGATCTCCACGGCGTGCCCGGCCTGCTCGGCCAGTGCCGCCTCCAGGGTTTCCGGATCGTCGAGCGCGTGGCTCAACACCATCTCGCGGGGCGGCTTGCGCGCCGCGTAGTGCTGCGTGATGAAAGCTTCAAGGATCTCGCCCTCCACCACATCTCGGTCGATGCGCATCGGGTGAGACGCGGTACCGAGGTTCACGCCATCGCGGAAGCTCAGCACCAGCACGACCGCCACGCCGGCCTGCTGCACGCATGCAAGGACGTCGAGGTCGGGGCGATCGCCATCGACGTACTGCCGCGCCTGTACCTTGCGGATCGCCGCGATCTGGTCGCGAAGCGCGGCGGCGCGCTCAAAATCCAGCGCGGAGCTCGCGGCCTCCATCGAATGGCCGAGCTCACGCACCACGTCGTCGCTTCGGCCGTCAAGGAAGAGCCCCACGCGTCGCACGGCATCGGCGTAGTCCGCCGCCGGAACGAGGCCAACGCAGGGCGCGCTGCATCGGCCGATCTGGTGTTGCAGGCAGGGTCGAGTCCGGTTGCGGAATACGCTGTCCTCGCAGCTGCGGAGCCGAAAAAGCTTGAACATCAGGTCCATCGTCTCGCGGACGGCGAGCGCGCCGGTATAGGGCCCGAAGTAGCGACCGGATTGCGCGCGGGCGCCACGATGGTAGGCGAGGCGCGGCCACGCTTCCTGAGTGAGCAGCACGTAGGGGTAGCTCTTGTCGTCGCGCATCAGGATGTTGAAGCGCGGCTTCAACGCCTTGATGAGCTGGTTCTCGAGGATGAGCGCCTCGCTCGCGGTGCGCGTCACCGTCGTCTCGATGCGCGCGATGCGCGACACCATCATCGCGATTCGAGGGGCATGCTGCTTGCTGAAGTAGCTGCCGACGCGCTTCTTCAGCGACGCCGCCTTGCCGACATAGAGGACTCCGCCGTCGGCATCGAACATCCGGTAGACGCCGGGCGCCGTGGTCAGCCCGCGGACGAAGGCTCGGGCGTCAAAGGCGTCGGGCGGCGCGGCGGGCGTTGCGGGGCCCGGGGCCGAAGCCGCGCCGGTCGGCGCGGCGCTCATTCGCCGACCGGCAGGCGATGCAGTTCGCCGGTCTCGCTGTCGAAGCGCCAGACCAGGTGGTTGCCGGCATCGGCGATCCACAGATGGCCCTGCCAGGACGCAAGCGCCGCGGGACGATGCAGCGCGGAGGGCAAGGGCACGGTCGCCAACGCCTGGTTGCGCGAGACCCAGCGACGCAGCGCCCCGTTGCCTGTGTCGGCGACCCAAAGCCCTTGTCCGTTCGGCAGCGCTGCGAGTGCCGTCGGGTACTGCATCTGCGCCTGCCGGTTGCCGCCGTCCTTCAGCCCGAACTCGAACAGGCCGCGCCCGAAAAGGTTGCGAACGGCGCCATCCGCCAGCCGGACTTCGCGCAGCGCGGACGAGGATGCGTCGACTACGTAGGCACGATCGCCCAGCACCACCACGCCGGTGGGCTGCGCGAAGCTCGCCGCCGCGGCCGGACCCTCATCCTCGCCGAAGCGGCCACTGCCGCTGACGTGCCGCAATGTGACCGTCCCCAGCTCGATGGCCCAGAGCTGGTGGGCGGCGGCCAAGGTCACCAACAGGGCGTTCTCCGCCACGGCCAGCCCCCAAGGCCGGTCGAGGCTCGCGTCCTTCGAGAAACGCAGCGCGCCGGCCGCCGGATCACCGCTGCGCCCGTTGCCGACGAGCGTGTCGACTTCTCCCGTGCGGGTGTTGATCCGGCGGATCGCATGGTTGCCGGTGTCGGCGACATAGAGCCGGTCCTGCAGCAGAGCCAGTCCGCGCGGTCCATTGAATCCGGCGACATCGGCCAATCCGTCGACGAAATCGCGATTGCCCGTGCCGATGCGGCGGAGGATGCGGCCATCGTGCGTGCATTCGAGGATGCGATGGTTGCCGGTGTCGGCGATGTACAGGCGAGTGGCGTTGGCGACCAGCCCGGCCGGCGCGAGCAACGCCGCCCGTGGCTCCGTCGTGTCGAGGCGCGGCGGATCGACAAGGCCCCGGGCATGGGGAAAATTCGCGTCGATCTCGGCCTCCAAGGCGGGCACCAGGCCCTCGATCGCCCGATCGCCGACGAACCGTTCGCGGATGAAACCCTGGGCATCGACCAGTACCGCGGTCGGCCAGGCGCTGAGCGCGTACTGCTGCCATGCCGCCCAGTCCGCGTCATTCAGCAACGGCAGGGCCGCGCCCTCGCCTTGCAGCACGTCCCAAGCGACCGCGCCGTCCCGCTCATGGTCGAACTTGGGCACATGCACGGCGACGAACCGGGCGCGCTCTCGGAATCGCGACGCCAGGCTGGCGATGGCCTGCAAGGCGTTGTGGCAATGCGCTGAACCAGCGTTCCAGAACAGCAACACCACCGGATGGCCACGCAGGCCGGCGAGGGTCATCGGCGCCGTGTTGATCCAGCCCATCGAGGGGTCGAATTCGGGGGCGATGCTCAGGGCGAGGCCGGTAGGTGCGGTCGATGCCATGCGGGGCCACCTGGGGGACTGGCCCGATTATGCGTGCCGCAGCGCCGCTTCGGCACGCAAAAGATCGTCCTCGGTGTCGATACCGGGCGGGAACGCGGCGGGACTGAGCGCCACCACGATTCGATGCCCGGCCTCGAGCACGCGCAGCTGCTCGAGGGCCTCGAGCTGCTCCAGCCGCCCCGCCGGCAGGGACCGGAACACACGCAGGAACCCCGCGCGGTAGGCGTACATCCCGATGTGGCGCAGGCAGGGTGCAGCGGGGGGCGCGACGCGGTCGGTCGCGAAGCGATCCCGGTGCCACGGAATGGGAGCGCGGCTGAAATACAGCGCATGGCCGGTGGCATCGGCGACCACCTTCACCGCGTTCGGGTCGAACAGCGTTGCGGTGTCGGTGATCGGGGTGGCGAGAGTGGCCATCGGGGCCGCGCTGGCCGCCAGCGTCGCGGCGACGCAGCGCAACGCTTCGACCGGGGCGAATGGCTCGTCACCCTGCAGGTTGACCACCAGCGCGTCATCCGGCCACCCGCGTTGCTCGGCGCACTCGGCAAGGCGGTCGGTCCCCGACGGATGGTCGGTGCGGGTCATGCACACGTGGACGCCGAGGCCGGCGACCGCCTCGGCGATGCGGGCGTCATCGGTCGCCAGCACGACCTCGGAGGCGCCGGCCGCCAGGGCGCGACGGACGACGTGGCGGACGATGGGCTCGCCGCCCAGCAGGCGCAGCGGCTTGCCGGGGAGGCGCGAAGCGGAGAAACGCGCCGGGACGGCGACGATGAACTCAGGGGTCGACATGGCGGGGCGACTCGCGGAGGCGATGGTCGAGGGCTTCAAGGAACGCGGCAGGGAGGAACGCGGTGACCGGCACTTCCCAAGCATCGGGCAGTCCGAGATCGCGACACTTCACGGCGTCCTTGCCGGTCATCAGCACGGGCGCGCCGCGCAGCCCGGCGAAGTCCGCCGAAGTGAAACGATGGTGGTCGGGGAACGGGTGCTCCATGACGACGAGCCCCTCCTCGCGCAGCGCGGCGAAGAACCGGCCGGGGTGGCCGATCCCGGCGACGGCGTGCACAGGGCCGGCGAAGGTCGACACCGGCCGGCCTGCCGCGCCGACTCCGGCGCCGATGCGGCGAGCCTCGCCCAGCACGAGGCGCATCGGAACATCCCCAGCTTCCGGGGCGCGTCCGTGCACGATACGGACATCCGCGGCGCGCCCCGGAAGCGGCTCGCGCAGCGGACCGGCGGGCATGACGCACCCGTTGCCCAGACCGCGGGCGTCCTGCACTTCGACTTCCAGCGTCCGTCCGAGCCGGAGATGCTGCAGCCCATCATCGGCGACCAGGAGGTCGCAGCCTGCCTCGACCAGCACTCGGGCGGCGGCGACGCGATCGGCGTCGACCACCACCGGCACGCCCGTGGCGCAATGGATCAACAGCGGCTCGTCGCCAACGTCCGCGGCCGAGCAGGCGCCGTCGACACGACGCAACCCTTTCGCGGCCCGCCCGTATCCCCTGCTGAGCACCCCCGGGCGCCACCCGCGTTCGCGGAGGGCGTCGACGAGCGCGATCACCACTGGGGTCTTGCCGGCACCGCCGGCGGTGCGGTTGCCGACCACCACGATGGGAACCCCGAGGCGATGCTGGCGGAACAAGCCGATGCGATACGCCCAACGGCGCAGGCGCATCAAGGCGCCGTAGGCCGAGGCGATGGCGCGGAGCGGCATGCCGGGGGCGACGCCGCCATACCAGCGGGCCTCCAGCGCTTCCTCCAAGGCCCGGCGCACGGACGCCCGAACGTCAGGCATCGCGGAACTGGGCGCGATGCAGCTGGGCATAAAGACCACCGCGCGCCAGCAGGTCGGCGTGCGAGCCTGCCTCGACGATACGACCCGCCTCCATCACGAGCACCTGGTCGGCGCGCTCGATGGTCGATAGCCGGTGCGCGATCACGAAGGTGGTGTGCGTCGGGATGAGCCGCTCCAGCGCCGACTGCACCAAGCGCTCGGATTCGTTGTCCAAAGCGGCGGTCGCCTCGTCGAGGACGAGGATCGGCGCATCCTTCAGCACCGCCCGCGCAATCGCGATCCTCTGGCGCTGCCCCCCGGACAGTTTGTTGCCGTTCTCGCCAATGCGGGTGGCCATGCCATCGGGCAGGCGATCGATGAATTCGCTCGCATTCGCGGCGTCGGCAGCGGCGCGAATCGCCTCGACGGGGGCGTCGCCGGAAGCGCCATAAGCGATGTTCGCGGCGACGCTGTCGTCGAACAGCATCACTTTCTGCCCGACCATGGCGATCTGGCGGCGCAAGGCGGCCAGCGACCAATCGGCGAGGGGGACCCCATCAAGGGTGATGCGACCCTCGCTGGGCTCGTAGAAGCGCGGCAGCAGCCGTGCCAAGGTGGTCTTGCCACTGCCCGAGCGACCAACGATGGCCGTGACCGTTCCAGGCTCGGCGCGCAGCGACACCGCCTCCAGCGCTGCCCGCTCGGCGCCGTCGTAGCGGAGGCCGACCCGCTCGAACACCACGATGCCATGGGCACGCTCCGGCGCGTGGGCGCCGCTGTCGCCCTCCTCCACTTCGTCGAGGAGGCCGAACAGGCGGACCGCCGCAGCGATTCCGCGCTGCACGAGCGCCTGCACGTTCGCGAGCCGCTTGAGCGAAGGGATGAGCACCATCATCGACGTCATGATCGCGACGAACGCACCGGCCGAAAGACGGCCCTTCGACGCCTCCATGCTGGCCACGCCGAGCAGCACCGCCAAGGCGACGGCGCCCAGCAGCTGGATCACCGACGCCGCCGCCGCGCGGGTCGACTCGACCTTCATGTTGAGCAGGAGGTTGGCGTTGGCCAGCAGGCGGTAGCGCGCCACTTCCGCCGACTGCCGGCCATAGACCTTGATGTCCTGCTGGCCGGCCAGGATCTCCTCAGCGCCGGTGGCGAGCTCGCCAACGCCCTCCTGGATGCGTCGGTTGAGACGACGGTAGCGTCCGCTGACGTATGCGGCGATCACGGCGATCAGCGGGACGATGACAGCGATGGCCGCGGTGACGGTGGGACTGTGCCACAGCATCACGCCGACGAGCGCCACCACCGTGAGGGTATCGGTGATCAGCACCTTCAGCGCCTCGGTGCTGGCCTGCGCCACCTGCTCGGTGTCGAAGTTCAGGCGCGAGACCAGCGAGGCCACGGGCTCGCGGTCGAAGCGCGCGCTGGGCAGGCGCAGCATCTTGTCCAGTACCGCCACCCGCAAGTCGCGCACGACGCTGCGGCCGGCGCGGGCCATGCCGTAATCGGTGATGAAGGTGGCGATGCCGCGCAACACGAAGATGCCGATGATGACCAGCGGCAGTTCCCATCGCGCCTCGTCATTCTGCGAGACCAAGGTCTCGTCGATCATCGGCTGCATGAGCGAGGTGAATGCGCCCGCCGCCGCGGCCTCGATGATCATGCCGAGGAAGGCGAGGCCCAGCAGCAGGCGATGCGGCAGGGTCCAGCGCAACAGGCGCTTGTACGTCGACCACCCCGACACGTCCGGAGCCCCCGTTTCGCTCACTCGCCGCCCTCCGGCATCGTGGCGATGGACAGGCGCATGAAACCTGCTTGGCCGAGCGCATCCATGGCGGTGACGACGGCCTGGTGCGGCGCACGCGCATCGGCGCGGAGGACCACGCGGATGGCCGCACGGTCCCCCTCGACGCGCTGCAGGGCAGCGACCAGTGCCGGGCGGTCGTCCTTCGGCAGCTCTGCGGTGCCAAGGTAAAGACGGCCCTCGGCATCCACCACGACGGTCAACGGATCGTCCGAGGCCTCCATGGTCGGCCCCGCCGCCGTCGGCAGTTCGAGGCGGAGCGAGGTCCGAACGTCGAACGTGGTCGTCACCACCAGGAACACGATGATGCAGAAGATGACGTCGATCAGCGAAACGAGGCTGATTTCCGGCTCATCGCCCTCGGTCGCACGTTGCAGCCTCACGCCGCGGCTCCCTTCCCTTTCGCCTTGCCGCTGATGGCATGGTCGTCGATGGCGTCGACGAGGGCGATCGCCTCTTTCTCCATCTCGATGACGAAGCCCGCGACCCGGGCGCGGAACCAGCGATAAGCCACGAGCGACGGAATCGCCACCACGAGGCCTGCCGCCGTCGAGATCAGGGCCTGCCCGATGCCGCCGGCGAGGCGGTTGGCGTCGCCGACGCCGGCTTCGAGGATGCCCATGAACATCGCGATCATGCCGAAGACGGTGCCGAGCAGGCCGAGCAGCGGGGTCACCGCCGCGATCGTGCCCAGCGTCGGCAGGAAGCGCTCGAGGTCGTGCAGGACATGGCGACCCGTGTCCTCGACGCGCTCCTTGATCAGTTCGCGGGAGCGGTGGCGGACGTCCAGGGCCGCGGCGAGCAGCGCGCCCAGCGGCGAGTTGCCGCGGAGGACGTCGATGTGCTTCGGATCGAGTTGGCGGCCACGCGCCCATTGACGCACCTCGTCACCCAAGCCGGGCGGCAGGACCTCCCGGCGACGCAACGTCCAGGCGCGTTCGATCGAGATGCCGATGGCACCCACCGCGAGCAGCAGGATCGGCACCATGACCCATCCACCGGCGATGACCAGTTCAAGCATGGCGAAACCTCATTGGGGGAGCGGACAGCATAGCCGCTCGCGGTGCCCCGCTGCCCCACGAGCGATCCGCGCCACGGGGATTCGCTCACCGCGACGAGGGGAACCACCAGCGCGTCGCGCCATCGCGCAGCGGCCTCGGTCCCGCGGCGTCGGACGAATGCCAGACCAAGGCGCCATCGCGGTCGACGCGATGGAGGTCCCCCGGCCAACGCTGCGAGAGCGCGGGGCCCGGCTCGCGGGTGGCAATGCCGCCGTCGGCTCGCAACGCCATGCGCCAATCAGCGAGCGCTGCCGGACCGCCAAACACCCAATCGGCACCGGAGGGCGCCGCGAGCCGGTGCGCGACCCAGCGGCCGGCGTCGCTCGAAAGCCAAACCACCCGCCCCGAAGTACTGGTCACGCGAAGCACGCAGGAGTCGTCCGCGGACATGCCCGATGCCTCCGGCTGCGGCGAAACCGCCAGGATCTCGACCCCGTCGGCGACCCAGCGACGCCCCGCCACGCAGCGTTCTCCAGGGTCGCCGGGGCCGCCTGAGCCCGACGCCACCCAGCGTTCGCGGGGCCTGAACGCCAGGTCGACGGCGGCACCGCCCCCGACGCGGCCGGCATTGCGACGGGTCTCGATGCGTGCATCGACACGCTCGACACCCGAGGCACGAAGCCGACGGACCAAGTCCGAGGCCGCCGGTCCCGCATCGACCAGCACGTCGTGCGATGCAGTGCGAACCAGCACGGCGTCGCCCCGCGGCAGAACGAAGGCAGCCACCGCGTAGTCGCCGACGGGCGGACGCGGCACTGGCGGAAACAACATCGGCAGGACCAACCCGAGGCCCGCATGGCGCCACGGCAGGCCTCGCGGCAGCAGGGCGATGGCCACGCCCAGCAGGGCCAACGCGAAACGCCAAGCGGGCAACTCGGGCAGCCATCGGCTGGACGCCCAGGCGTCGGGCACGTGGCCCAGCCCCCACCAGAGCCCGTCCATCGCCGAGGCGGCAGCTCGCCACGCCAAGGCCGACAGCGTGTCCGAAAACGGCATCAGCAGGGTGCCCAGCAGGCTCAAGGGCACGACGACGAGGCTGATCCAGGGGATCGCAACGAGATTCGCCAAGGGCCCGGCCAACGGCACCTGCAGAAAGAAGGCCGCGCCGATAGGCAGCAGCCCGAGGGTCGCCACCCATTGTGCCTTGAGGAAGCTCCCGGGGCTCCAAGGATCGGCTGCGCCGGGGAGGCACCACAGCAACCATGCCACTCCGCCACAAGACAGCCAGAAACCCGGGGAGAGCAGCACGAACGGATCGACGACGACCAGCATCGCCATCGCCAGCAGCAGCGGCTGGACAGCGGGGCTGCGCTGTCGCCGGCAGACGACGAGGGCGACCACGCCGACCATCAAGACCGTACGCACGGTGGGAAGGCTGAAGCCCGCCAAGCCCGCGTACGCGGTCGCCACGAGGAACGCCGCGGCCGCCGCGGCCGGCCGGCGACGCACGTGCAGCGCGAGCGTTGGCCACTGCCACCAGCACGCTCGGACGAGCATCACGCCCAACCCCGCGACCATGCCGACATGGAAGCCGGAGATCGCGATGAGGTGGGTCAGGCCGAACTGTCGAAGGCGCTCCCAGTCGCCATCGGAGAGACCCCGCGTGTCCCCCACAGCCAGGGCGGCGACGAAGCGGGCGGGCTCACCCCCCAACGCGCCAGCGATGGTGTCCGAGATCGCGCTGCGCCACGCATGCAGTCCGCGGGGCGGGGCGAGGCGTAGAGGACGGTCTGCGGGGAGCACGACGCCACGCGCATCGATGCCGGCGACCAGCGCGCGGCGGGCTTCGTCGGGGTCGCCGGGATTCAGCGGCCGGGACCACGGCCGCAGCCGCACCGCGAAACGCCAGACCTCCCCGGGCATCGGTGCCTGTCGGGCACCGTGCCACGCGAGTGCGATGCGCCGCGTGGCGAGCGCGTGGAGGGTGTCGGCGCTGGCCCCGGAAGCACGCTCGATGTCGGCCGTGAAGTGCACGCCGTTCGGCCGGACATCGGCCAAGCCCACGATACGGACGTCGAGTCGCAGCGTCGCACCTGCGAGAGCAGACGACGGCCGACGCTCCATCGCCCATCCGCCATGCACCGCGCACAGGCCGGCACCCAAAGCGGCTGCGCCAAGCCATGCCAGCGCGACGCCAACGCCACGGTCGGTGCGCCTGCCTTGGACGAAGACCCAGCGCCCCGTCGCCGATACCGCGAGCGCAGCGACAAGCAGGCCCAGCGCCGCCGGCCATGGCAGCAGGACAGGCGCATGCAGCTGCGCCATCGCACCTGCGCACAACGCGGCGACCCATCCCCCATCCAGCGCGAAAGGGCGTCCTTGCCCGGCGCTCATGTCAGTCCGGGACCCAGGGCTGGAGGCGCCCGCCCTTCAGCTCGAGCACGCGGTCGAGTCGCTGGGCGAGGCGGCGGTCGTGGGTGACCATGACCAGTGCCGTGCCCTGCGCACGGTTGAGCGTGAGCAGCAAATCGAACACGACGCTGGCGGAGCGCTCGTCGAGGTTGCCGGTGGGCTCGTCGCCGAGGACGCAGGACGGCCGCGTCACCAACGCTCGGGCGACCGCGCAGCGCTGCCGCTCGCCACCGGAGAGCTCGCCCGGCTTGTGCGTCAGGCGATGTCCGATGCCGACAGACTCGAGCAGCGCACGGGCCGGGGCTTCAGACTCCCTGGGGGACGTGCCCCGCACGAGCAGCGGGAGCATCACGTTTTCGAGCGCGGTGAACTCGGGCAGCAGGTGGTGGAACTGGTAGATGAATCCGAGCGCGCGATTGCGCAGCCGCCCGCGCGCCGCGTCGTCCAACCCTGCCATCGACTGCCCTTCGACGGCGACTTCGCCCGAGGTCGGTGTATCGAGCCCGCCCAGCAAGTGCAGCAGTGTGCTCTTTCCTGCACCCGAGGCGCCGATGATGGCGACGGTCTCGCCGCGCTTCACGATGAGATCGAGGTCATCGAAGACCGGCGTCTCCAGGGGGCCCTCGCGGTAGGTCTTGGTGAGGCGGCGGGCCTCGAGCACGATCGTCATCGCATCACTCATAGCGCAGAGCCGTGGCCGGATCCGTGCGCGACGCGCGCCAGGCCGGGTAAAGGGTGGCGAGGAAGCTCAGCAACAGCGTCATGCCCGCCACGGCAGCCACGTCAGCCGGGTACACCGCTGTCGGAACGCCGGTGATGTAGTAGACGTCCGGCGGCATCAGGGTGACGCCCAGCAGGCCTTCGAACCAGCGCACCACCGCCCCGAGGTTGACGCCGAGCAGCACGCCGCCGAGCACGCCCAGGGTGGTGCCAACGAGCCCGATCACGCTCCCTTGCACGATAAAAACCCCCATCACCTGACGCGGCGTCAGTCCGAGCGTGCGCAGGATGGCGATGTCGGCCTGCTTCTCCTGGACGAGCATCACCAGCGAGGAGACGAGGTTGAACGAGGCGATCGTCACGACGAGGGACAGCAGCAGGAACATCACGGTGCGCTCGAGCGCCAGCGCGCTGAAGAAGTTCCGGTTGTCGCGCATCCAGTCGCTGGCGACCACCGGCACCGGGAGGCTCGCCGCGAGGTCGTCGGCCACCGTGCCGGCCGTCCACAGGTCGGCCACCCGGATGCGGACGCCACTGACGCCCTCCCCCATCCGCAACAGCCGCTGCGCATCGCCGAGGGCGATGAACGCGAAGCTGCTGTCGGCGGTGTGCTCACCCATCGAGAACGTCCCGATGACGGTGAAGCGCTTCGACCGCGGGATCGCGCCAATCGGCGTGCTGGTGAATTCGTTCAACGTGACGTTGATGCGATCGCCGACCCGCACGCCCAACGCGACGGCGAGCTGGTCGCCCAGCAGGATGCCGAAGCCGCCATCGACGAGGTCGTCGATCGACCCGCTGCGCAGGCGTGTCGCCAATTCCGAGACGCCGCGTTCCTGGTCCGGGCGGATGCCCATGACGAGTCCGGCACTGGTGCGAGCGCCGCTCAGGAGGCCCTCCCTCTGGACGTAGGGCGCGGCGCCGACGACGCGGGCGTCCTGCCTCGCCACATCGACCACCGTCATCCAGTCCTCGAGCGGACCGCCATAGCCTGCCACGGTCACGTGCGCCACCGACCCCAGAAGCCGGTCGCGGATTTCGCGCTGGAAACCGCTCATCACCGCGATCACGGTGATCAGCGCGATGACGCCGACGACGATTCCGAGGATCGACGCGGCGGAGGTGAAACTGATGCGCCGGTCGCGGCGGCGAGCGCGCAGGTAGCGCAGGCCGATCGCCAGCGGAAGGGGTTGGAACATTGGCTAGCCCATCCAGAACTGCGGGAGCGGCGACACCGGCGTCGCCATGCGGTCCCAGCGCCGCAATAGGCGTCGTCCGGGCGCGCACAGGGTATCCGGCCAGAACACCACCGTGGTGCCGCAGCCGGCGAAGCGGATCGTGGTCACGGGCCACTGTTCATGCACTGCGGCCGGCCCTTCCGTCACCGCGCCGCCTGCCGGAAACCAGCGGGCCCGCCGTCCGGGCAGCAGTTCGAGCACGCCAACGGGCTCTCGCCGGACGCGCACCACGCGCCGGAGACCAGCGCCGATCGCCAAGACGACGAGCAGCCACGCCAACGACGTCGGCGCGCCCTCGGCCCAACGCGTCGCCAACAGGGAGGCGGCGACACAAGGCCAAAACACGACGGTCATCGCCGCGTGGCAACGCGAGGGCCGCCACTCAAGGCGGCAGGGTGAGCAATCGATCGACGAATCCAGCAATGGCGGGGTCCTCCGGCCGCTCTCGGCCCATGCACCATCGCCACAGGATGTCGTCTTCGGTGTCCAGTAGCCGCAGGAAAAGCGCCCGATCGCCGTCGGAAGCCGTCGCGAATGCGCGGTCAAGGAAGCGCTCCATCAGCTGGTCGAGCTCGCGCATGCCGCGGCGACAGCGCCACCTCAGGCGCTTTATCTCGACGGGATCGACGTCGGCCATGGTCGGGAAGCCCTGCGCCGTCGGAGCGTCAGAGCGCACCGGCCCAGTGCAGGCCGAGCTGGATCCAGAGGAACAGCAGGGCCGCGCAGCCGGCGACGAAGGCGTGGAAACGGCGCATCACCTTGTTCCGGCCGCAGGCCTCGATGGCCATGACCAGGCGCGCGCCGACGAAGGCCCAAGCCATCAGCAGCACGCCGACGCTTGCCACGCCGGTCTGCATGCCGGCGAGGCAGGCGGCGAAAAACAGCACCGGCGTCTCGAACAGATTGCGGAAGTGGTCCGCTGCCCGGGTGTCCTCGATCACCTCCGCCATCTGCTTCGCCGACGCCACTGCCTGCGGATGGATGTGGCGGCGCTTCATCTCGGGGATGCGGGTGAGGAACAGCCTCACGGCCACGCCGAACACCAGTGCGACCATCGCCAGCATCGGCCACGCGAGCGACGAGGCGGAGAGCATCAGGCGCCCCGGCGCGCCAGCATCAGCTTCTTGATCTCGGCGATCGCCTTGGCGGGATTCAGGCCCTTCGGGCAGGTCCGCGCGCAGTTCATGATCGTGTGGCAGCGGTAGAGCTTGAACGGGTCCTCCAGGTCATCCAGGCGCGCGCCCGTGTCCTCGTCGCGCGAATCGATGATCCAGCGGTAGGCCTGCAGCAGGATGGCCGGGCCGAGGTAGCGGTCGCCGTTCCACCAGTAGCTCGGGCAGCTCGTGCTGCAGCAGGCGCAGAGGATGCATTCGTACAGGCCGTCGAGCTTCTTGCGGTCCTCCGGGGACTGCAGTCGCTCGCCGCTGGCCGGCGCGGCACTCTGGGTGCGCATCCACGGGCGGATGGACGCGTACTGCGCGTAGAAGTGCGTCAGGTCCGGAACCAGGTCCTTGATCACCGGCATGTGCGGCAACGGGTAGATCGGCACGTCCTTCTTGCCGCACTCGTCGATGGCCTTGGTGCAGGCCAGCGTGTTCGTGCCGTCGATGTTCATCGCGCACGAACCGCAGATGCCCTCGCGGCAGGAGCGACGGAAGGTCAGCGTCGGATCGATCTCGTTCTTGATCTTGATCAGCGCGTCCAGGACCATCGGGCCGCAGCTGTCGAGGTCGACGTCGTAGGTGTCGACGCTGGGGTTGTTCCCGTCGTCCGGGTTCCAGCGGTAGACCTTGAAACTGCGGACGTTCTTCGCCCCGGCCGGCGCGGGGAAATGCTTGCCCTTGCCGATCTTCGAATTCTGCGGAAGAGAGAATTCAGCCATTGCTTATGACCTCGGGTCAGTGTTGCCCGGCACGGCGCGTGATGTTGCGCATCCAGCCGCCGGAAAGGACGAAACGGGGGAAGGTGATGAACTGCTCGGCGAACACGCGCTTCAGGAAGTCGCCCGGGCCGTCGAAGGGCACGGGCGGCACCGGCTCGCGCCGGTGGCCAAGGCCCTGGACCAGGAACGCGGCCACGACGAAGGCCAGCGACGCGGCGACGCCGACGAGGCTGAGCGCGATGAGGTTGAGCAGCACTCCGAGGGCGCCGGCGACGAACGCGGGCACCGCGTAGAGGTGCAACCACAGGTTGAGCTTGTCCTGGTGGCGCTCCGCGTAATCGCGGAACTGCCACGCCAGCAAGCCGCCTTCGCGCCCGGCGCCCATGTCAGTACTTGCGCGCCTTGGGCGGAATGGACTGCACGGCGTCGGTCTGGGTGTTGAGGTGCACCGGACGGTAGTCGATGCGCGTCCCGCCCTTCTCGTCGATCCAGCACAGCGTGTGCTTCATCCACTCGGCGTCGTTGCGGTCCGGGAAGTCCTCGCGGGCGTGGGCGCCGCGCGATTCCTTGCGGTTTTCCGCCGAGACGATCGTGACCACGGCCTGGGAGAGCAGGTTCTGCAGCTCGAGCGTCTCGATGAGGTCGGAGTTCCAGACCAGCGAGCGGTCGCTGACCTTGACGTCCTCGAAGCTCTTGAAGGCCTGCTGGATCTTCGACACGCCCTGCTGCAGGGTCTCGCCGGTGCGGAACACCGCGGCGTCGTTCTGCATGATGCGCTGCATGTTGAGGCGGATGTCGGCCGTCGGCGTGCCGCCCTTGGCGAAGCGCAGCTTGTCGAGGTTGGCGAGCGACTTATCCAGCGCGTCGGAGGCGAGGCGCTTGTGCGGCTGGCCTGGCTTGATCGTCTCGGCGCAGCGGTTCGCCACGGCGCGGCCGAACACCACGAGGTCGAGCAGCGAGTTCGAGCCGAGGCGGTTGGCGCCGTGCACCGACACGCAGGCGGCCTCGCCGATCGAGTACAGGCCCGGCACCACGGCATCCGGGTTGCCGTCCTTGAGGGTGACGACTTCGCCGTGGTAGTTCGTCTGCAGGCCGCCCATGTTGTAGTGGACGGTCGGCAGCACCGGGATCGGCTGCTTCTCGACGTCGACGCCGGCGAAGATCTTGGCCGTCTCGGCGATGCCGGGCAGGCGCTCGTGGATGACCTTCGGATCGAGGTGGGTCAGGTCGAGGTGGATGTGGTCGCCGTTGGCGCCCACGCCGCGGCCTTCGCGGATCTCGATGGTCATCGAGCGGCTGACCATGTCGCGCGGGGCGAGGTCCTTGACGCTCGGGGCGTAGCGCTCCATGAAACGCTCGCCCTGCGCGTTGCGGAGGATACCGCCTTCGCCGCGCACGCCTTCGGTGATCAGGCAGCCCGCGCCGTAGATCCCGGTCGGGTGGAACTGCACGAACTCCATGTCCTGCAGCGGCAGGCCGGCGCGCAGCGCCATGCCGCCGCCGTCGCCGGTGCAGGTGTGCGCCGAGGTGGCCGAGAAGTACGCGCGGCCGTAGCCGCCGGTGGCCAGCACCACGCCGTGGGCGCGGAACACGTGGATCGTGCCTTCGGCCATGTCGAGGGCGATCACGCCGCGGCACACGCCCTCCTCGTCCATGATCAGGTCGAGGGCGAAGTATTCGATGAAAAAGCGCGCGTCATGCGCAAGCGACTGCTGGTACAGCGTGTGCAGGATGGCGTGGCCGGTGCGGTCGGCGGCGGCGCAGGTGCGCTGGGCCGGCGGACCCTCGCCGTAGCGGGTGGTCATGCCACCGAACGGGCGCTGGTAGATCTTGCCTTCCTCGGTGCGCGAGAAAGGCACGCCGTAGTGCTCGAGCTCGATGATGGCCGGGATGGCCTCGCGGCACATGTATTCGATGGCGTCCTGGTCGCCCAGCCAGTCCGAGCCCTTCACGGTGTCGAAGAAGTGGTAGCGCCAGTCGTCCTCGCCCATGTTGGCGAGTGCGGCGGAAATACCGCCCTGCGCCGCGACGGTGTGGGAACGGGTCGGGAAGACCTTCGAGATGCAGGCGGTCTGCAGGCCCTTGGCGGCAAGGCCGAAGGTGGCGCGGAGGCCGGCGCCGCCTGCACCGACGACGACCATGTCGTACTGGTGCTCGGTGATCTTGTACGCGCTGGGCGTGTTCGGAGTCGTCATGGGAGGCTCAGGCGGTAAAGGCGATGCGGCCAATGGCCACGACGGAGGCGATGGCCGCGAGCGCGTAGGCAAACTTCACGAGGAGCTGCAGCGCGATCTCGAGCCAAGGGGTGTGGATGTAGTCCTCGATGACCACCTGCAGGCCGACGCGCGCGTGCCACGTCACCGCGAGCACGAAGGCCAGCATCAGCGTGGCGTTCATCGGCTCGGCGAGATAGGCGCGCGCGTTCGCGTGGTCGAGGCCGATCAGCGAGACGGTCGTCACGACGAACCATGGCACGAGGAACAGGAGGGCGGCCGCCGAAACGCGCTGCGCCCACCAATGGGCAACGCCCTCCTTCGCGCTGCCAAGGCCGCGGGCGACGGCCCAGGGATGGCGGAGGCGGCTCACGCGGCACCCCCGACGTTGACACCGACGTACCAGAGGCCGGCCGTGAGGACGATCGCCAGGCCGATGACGAGATAGCCGGAGCGGTACACCGCCGGGATCTCGAAACCTTTGCCCATGTCCCAGCCGAGGTGCCGCACGCCGTTGAGCAGGTGGTAGACGAGCGTCGCGCCGAACACGAACAGCGCCGCCTTGCCGGGCAGGGATCCGGCGACGGCGGCGAACTGGGCATAAGCGGCCTCGCCGCTGGCGAGGGCAACCAGCCACCAGGCGACCAGCAGCACGCCAACCGCGTTGGCGACCCCCGTCGCGCGATGCGCGATGGACATCATCGACGTGATCTGCGGCCGGTAGTACGGCCCGATCATGAAAGGGGACAAGGGGCGTTGTGGCGTGGCCATGGGCTGCGCTCGATCTCGGGTGTCGGTTGGGGGCCGCGTCCTGCGGTCAGAAGTCGATGCAGCGGCCGTTCTTTTCCCAATCGCCGTAGCGGGTGGGTTCCGGGCCATCGCGGCCACCGACCTCGGCCGGCGTGCCGGCTCCGGTGGCGGCCGAAGGCATCGCGCCGTGCGCCTCCGCCTCGGCATGCGGGAATTCAGGCCGACTCTCGTCAGGATCGAGGTCGCCTAGAATGTGCGTCTGCGGAAGCATCCGTGGATGTTAAGCACCCGTTCCCCGACGTTCAAGCACGGCCCCGTGAAATCCACTGAACACGCCCTCATCGGCGACATCTCCTTGCTGGCCATCCAGGGGCCCGACGCAGAGGCTTTCGCGCAGTCACAAACCATGAACGACGTGCTCGCGCTGCGCCCCGGCCACTGGCACTGGAACGGCTGGCTCAGCGCCAAGGGCCGCGTGCTCGCGCTGTTTCCGCTGGTACGGGTCGGCGCCGGCGAGCTTTTGCTGCTCGTGCTGGACGAACCGGCACAAGCCCTGCAAGACGACCTGCGGCGGTTCGTGTTCCGAAGCAAAGTGCGCCTTGCGGTCCGGAACGACCTCGGCACCTTCGCCGAGCCCATGGGCGCCGCGGTGTCCTTCGACGCCCCTGATCGCATCACGGGCACGCCGGATGGAAGCCTGTACCTCGACATGGGATCGGCGCACGCCCCCCGCGTGCTCCGGATCGCCGCACGAGGAGACCACGCGATCGACGGCGACGCGACGCGCCTATGGCGCGAGACGGACCTTCGTCACGGCGTGCCGCGGTGGCGAAGCGGCCGCGAGCACGGCTGGACGCCGCACATGCTGTCACTGGATCGCCTCAAGGCCTTCAGCACGCGGAAAGGCTGTTATCCGGGCCAGGAGATCGTCGCGCGCACGCACTTTCTCGGCCAGTCGAAACGACAGGCGTGGTGGCTGGACGGCACCGGACTCTCGCCCGGGCAGGCGGTGGCGGACCCGGACGGCCGGGTGGCCGGGGAAGTGGTCGAGGCCACCCTCGACGGTCGTGGCGCCCTGGCGGTCGCGGCCCTGCCTGCTCCCGGCCCGCTGGTGGCGGGCGGCCACCCGGCGCTCGCGAGCGCCCCCTGGGGCGGCCTTGCGCGCCCGATCTGATGAAAAGCTCTAGACTGGCGAACGGCGTACGTGCCGCCGGGGGGCGGCACGACGCAGGTGTTTCCAGGAGGCGGTTAGAAATGTCGAAAGTGTTCCACGGCGCATGGGGCGCCGTTCTCGCGGCTGGCCTGCTGGCCGGCTTTCCCGCGACGGCCAGCGCGGCGACCTACACCTTGACCGTCGAGCCCAACTATCCCGCAGCGCAGATCCGCGAGGTCTACGGCCCGCTGGTGGCCTACCTCAACCGATCCACGGGGCATCGGTTTACCGTGCGGTCGGCGGCCAACTTCAACGAACACTGGCGCGAGCTGCGCTCGGGCGCGAAGGTCGACTTCGTGTTCGAGGAAGGCCATTTCTTCGACTACCGGCGGCAACGGAGCAGCGCCATCGGCATCGCGCGCACGCAGGAGGACTCCGCGTTCGTCATCGCCGTGGCCGACCCCGCCATCGCGGCCGAAGGCCGGGACGGCATCGTCGGACGCACCGTCGCCAGCCTGGGCGCGCCCAACCTGGCCTACGTCCTGGTCTTCGACGCCTTCCGCAATCCCCTGGCCCAACCCGAAGTGCGCGCCGTGAGCAGCAAGTGGTCTGACGGTCCCGACCTTGTGTTCTCGGGGGACGTGGAGGGCACCCTCCTGCCCGCCTACATGGCCAGCGAGAATCCGGCCCTGACCGAAATCTGGCGCAGCCGCGCGGTGCCTGGACGCGTCTTCAGCGCCTCGCCGGAACTCCCGCAGGACGTACGACAGAAGGTGGCCGAGGCCCTGCTGAAGCTGCACGAGGATGGCGAGGCCTACGCCGTCATGACCGAGCTTCGCACCGAACGTCTCGTCGGCCCCGACGACAGCGCCTACAGCGGCCTCGAGCGGCTGCTGGTCAATTCCTTCGGCTACGTCGCGCCGGCGGCCCCTGCTGCTGCGCCGACCGAGCCTCTCCCGGAAGCCCCCGCGCCCGCCAACTGAGGTGGACTAACCCGCGACGGCCCTCAGGGGCAGCGGAAGAAAATCAGCGCACCGGCGTTCTGCGTCGCCGCCCTGCCGAGGCTGATGACGCCGGAGCGCCTCAGCTTCACCTCGTCGCGGTGAACCCGCTGCTCGTCGTCTCCCTCGATCCGGAAGAAGCTGCCGTTGGTCGACCGGTCGACGAGGACGTATTGGCCGCGCTGGAACTCGATGACGGCATGGCTGCGGCTGACGCAGTCCGACTCGACGACGACGACACACCCCGGATCACGGCCGAGCGTCAGCGGCGGCGAACTCGGCGTCAGCTCGATCGTGCGGCCCTTGAACTCGAGGATCAGCCGGTGGTCGGGTGCCTGTTCGCTGCCGAGGCCCAGCGCGTTCTGCACCATCGTCATGCCGGCCGGATTGTCCTGCCAGACGATGTCGACGATGTCGATGGCCTGGCGCTTGCCGGACACCTGGGCCGTGCCGAGCGGACGCAAAGGCGCGTGCTTCAGCCCTGACACCGTCGATGCCGTCGTGACGATCTGCCCCCGGCCCGCCAGCTTCGCCATGCGCGCCGCGGTATTGACGGAATCGCCGTAGACGTCGCCGTCGTCCTCGAGGAGGCAGTCGCCGTGGTGCAGACCAATGCGGATCGCCAAATGGTTGGCGATGCAGGACGGATCCGCCGACACGTGGCGCTGCATCGCCATGGCGGCATCGACGCCGTCCCTCGCTGTCGGGAAGGCGCACATGAGCTCATCGCCGATGGTCTTGATGACCCGCCCGTCGTGCTTGCGGCAGGCCACCGAGAGGCTTTCGAGGATTCGCGCGATCAACTGCCGGGCGATCACGTCACCGCGCTGCTCGAACAGCTTCGTGCTGCCACTGACGTCGGCGAAAAGCACGGTGAGGGGAACGGAATGCGGCATCGGGCGGATTCCTTGGTAGCACGCGCCTCGCTCAGGCCAAGGTGCCCGCGGCGGCGACGACGTCGGCCTCGGACGGCAACACGAGGAAGGCCGCGCCGGCCAGCGGGGTGTAGGTGTCGGCGCCACAGACGCGGGCCAGCGGGGTGGCACCCAAGCCGCCCTCGACCAGTGCGGTGATGATGCCTTCGCCCACGCCAGCGCTGCGGCGGCCCTCGTCGACGACCAGGACGCGCTTCGCGGTCCGCGCCTGCTCGACGATGAAGGCCGCGTTGAGCGGCAGCAGCCAGCGCAGGTCGATCACGCGGACCTTCCAGCCCTGGGCGGTCTCGATCTGCCGCGCAGCCTTGAGGCTCATCGGCACGCCGTTGCCGAAGGTGAAGACGACCAGATCGTCGCCCTCCCCGTAGACCTTGCCCTCGCCCACCGGGATGGCGCGGTCCGGCGCCGGGTATTCGGTCAGCCACAGGCCGTCGCCGGCCTCGTGCAGGTCCTTCGTCATATAGGTGGCGATCGGCTCGAGGAAGGCGCAGACGCGCCCATCGACGCGGGCCAGGGCCATCATCGTCCGCAGCATCATCGCCGCGTCGTCGCCGCGGCTCGGGCACCCGACGACGAGGCCCGGGATGTCGCGCAGCGCCGTCACCGAGTTGTCGTTGTGGAAGTGCCCACCGAAGCCGCGCTGGTAGCCGAGGCCGGCGATGCGCACCACCATCGGGTTGCGGTACTGGCCGTTCGAGAAGAACTGCAGCGAGCAGGCCTCGCCGCGGATCTGGTCGCAGGCGTTGTGGAAGTAGGCGAGGTACTGGATCTCCGGCACCGGGATCATGCCGAGGTTGGCGTAGCCCTGCGCGAGGCCGAGGATGATGGTCTCGTCGAGCAGCGTGTTGAACACGCGCGCCGGGCCGAACGCCTTGTGCAGGCCCTTGGTCACCGTGTACACGCCGCCCTTCTGCGCGACGTCCTCGCCGAACAGCAGGGTCTCCGGGTACTTGGCGAACAGGTCGTGCAGGGCCTGGTTGATCTGGATGGCCAGGTGCTTGGCCGGCTGCTTCTCGGGCAGCCTTGCCTCGCCGCCGAAGGCCTTCAGGCGAGCCTCCGCATAGTCGTTGCGCGTCGCCTCGCGGTGCACGAGCTCCGGATGGTGCGGGGCCAGCGGCGCGATGATCTCCTCGAGGGTCCCGATCTTCGGGCGGCGGTCGGCTTCCTCGGCGGCGGCGAAGCACTTCGCGCGGAAGGACTCGTAGTACGCCAGCAGCTGGTCCTTCGACATCAGCCCCGACATCAGCGCGATCTCGGCGGAGCGCAGCAGCGGGTCGCTCGCCTCCACCTGCACGAGCTCGTCGATCGAGCGCCACTCGATCTCGAAGTCGGTGCCGGCGTGGCCCATGATCCGCGTGGTCTTGAGGTGCAGGAACGTCGGGCGGCGCGTGCGTCGGCAGTGCTCGACGGCAGCGGCCACCTGCCCGTAGCCGGCGGCGAGGTCGAGGCCGTCGGCGAAGAAGTAGTCGAGGCCGTGCATGTTCCGGTAGCGGTCCGCCACCCAGCCCGTCGGCGTCTTCACCGAGATGCCGATGCCGTTGTCCTCGCAGACGTAAAGCACCGGCGCCGGCAGCTTCTGGTGCGCCGTCCACGCGGCGGCGTTGAAGGCCGTCTGCGCGGTGGCGTGGTTGCTGCTGGCATCGCCGAACGAGCAGATCGCGATCGAATCCTCGGGGATCGGCAGCGCGTGGCCGATGCGGCGGGCCTGCTCGATGGCGATCGCGGTGCCCAGCGCCTTCGGCAGGTGCGAGGCGATCGTCGAGGTCTGCGGCAGCACCCACAACGGTTTCGAACCCCAGACCTTGTGGCGGCCGCCCGAGGCCGGGTCGTCCTTGCTGGCGGCGAAGCTCAGCGCCGAATCCATGATCGGGTCCATGCCGGGCAGCTTGCGGAAGCGCTCGGCCATGAAGCCGCCCGAACGGTAGTGCAGGAAGGCGGGATCGGTGTGGCGCGTCGCTCGCGCGACCATCGCGTTGCCCTCGTGGCCGGAGGACCCGATGGTGTAGAAGACCTTGTTCTGCACGCGCAGCACGCGGGCCATCAGGTCGAGGTGGCGGCTGATCAGCTGCGACTCGAACAGGTGCAGGAAGTCTGCCGCCGTGAGCGTGGCACCGGGCAGCACCGCCCCCCCTGCCGACGGCGCCGCGTGGACCGGGCCGTCCCAGGCCTTCACGAACTCACTGAAATTCTGGTCGCAGATTTCGGCGCGATTGAGGCCGCGCATGCGGGCGGGGACCGGACGGGGGATCGCGGGAGCGTAGAGAGCGGACATGGCGCGGAAGAAGCTCGGGGAAACGTCGATTGTAGGCGTGCCGTAGGCGCCGCGTGATGGAGCTGAGCGGCCTGACGTCTCTTGCCCCTTGCCACTCCGGCGCCGCCCGCTGCGCCGGAGCGACAGGGCTTACGACCGAACCTGACCTGGCAAAGCCCGCCGGCGGGAGAGCCACTCCGCCCGGGTCTGCCCCCAGATCTCGACCGGCACGTCCTCGAACGGCGGCGGCAGTGTGCCGGGGCCGCGCCTCCGCGACCCCAGCCGCTGGGCCACCTTCTGCGAGCGAATGTTGTTCGGATCGATGCAGTGGATGGCGTCGTCCCATCCCAGCGTCTCGAAGGCCCAGTCCCGGGCCGCGAGGCCCGCCTCCACGGCGAACCCCTGCCCCCAGGCGTCGGGATGGAACGCGTAGCCGATCTCGTTGCCGGGCCAGCCCTCGGGACGCCACGGCCCCATCTGGCCCAGCCAGCGGCCGCTGGATTTCTCGACCACGCTGAACATCGCGAAGCCCTGCAGCAGCCACGCGCCGGGCATCTGCAGGAACTTCCGCCAGGCCGGCGCGCGCAGGAGGGTACCGCCGATGAAGCGTGCGGCCTCCTCGCTGGCGAGCATCTCGGCGTAGCGGCCGAAGTCCGCCAATACCGGCACGCGCAACTGCAGCCGCTCCGTCTCCAGCGTCGGTCCCAGTTCGGCCATCGTCGTTCCCCGGATGGCACTCGGGCCCGTTGCCGGGCCCGAGGGATCAGAACGCGTTGATACCGGTCAGCTCGCGTCCGACCACCAGCTGGTGCACCGTCTCGGTGCCCTCGTAGGTGATGACCGACTCGAGGTTCAGCGCGTGGCGGATCGGGCAGTACTCGGTGGTGATGCCCGAGCCGCCGAGCAGGTCGCGCGCCTCGCGGGCGATGTCCAGTGCCATGCGCACGTTGTTCCACTTCGCCAAGCTGACCTGCGTGGGCTGCATGGTGCCGGCGTCCTTCAGGCGGCCGAGCTGCAGGGAGAGCAGCTGCGCCAGCGTGATGCGGCGGGCCATGTCGGCCATCTTGACCTGCGCGCTCTGGTTGGCCGACACCGGACGGCCGAACAGGATGCGCTCCTTGGTGTAGTTCACGACTTCCGTCAGGCAGGCCTGCGCGGCGCCGATCGGGCCCCACGTGATGCCGTAGCGGGCCTGGGTGAGGCAGCCCAGTGGGCCCTTCAGGCCCTTGACGTTCGGCAGGCGCTGGCTGTCCGGGATGCGGACGTTGTCGAAGAACAGGGCGCTGGTGACCGAGGCGCGCAGGCTCATCTTGCGGTGGATCTCCTGGGCGGTGAAGCCCTTGGTGTCCGTCGGCACGATGAAGCCCTGGATGCCGTCGTCGGTCTGCGCCCAGACGATGGCGATGTGCGCCAGGTTGCCGTTGGTGATCCACATCTTGGCGCCGTTGATGACCCAATCACCGCCGTCCTTCTTGGCGGTGGTCTTCATGTTGGCCGGGTCGGAGCCGCCGTGCGGTTCGGTCAGGCCGAAGCAGCCGATGATCTCGGCCTTCGCCATGCCCGGCAGGTAGCGCTGGCGCTGCTCCTCGCTGCCGTAGGCGTAGATCGGGTACATGCACAGCGAGCTCTGCACCGATACGAAGCTGCGGATGCCGGAATCGCCGCGCTCGAGTTCCTGGCAGATCAGGCCGTAGCTGACGGCGTTGAGGCCGGCGCAGCCGTACTGCTCCGGCAGCGACGAGCCCAGCAGGCCCATCGACGCGATCTCCGGCACCAGCTCCTTCGGGAAGCGGCCCTGGTCGAAGCAGTCGCCGATGATCGGGATGACCTTCTCGTCGGTGAAGCGGGCGACGGCGTCCTGGACGGCGCGCTCTTCCTCGGACAGCAGCGAACGGATGTCGAACAGATCGGTCGGATTCAGGGGCATGGCGGAGGCTCGCTGGGAATGGGAAGAGGCCGGAAAACCGGCCTCTTCGGGACCCGTGGATTGTAGCCCAGCCGGCCCGGGGCCTGCCGCTCCGGGGTGACGGCGGCGTGCGCTCAGCCCGGCGTTCCGGCGACCGGCGCCGGGTTGGCGACGATGATCACGCCGTCCTTGATGGGCAGGCGCTCGCCCGGCTTGTCGACGGTCCGCACCGTGCCGCTCTGGCCCTCGTAGGTCCAGCGCACGTCGTAGCCGATGACCTTGTCGCGCTCGCCGAGCTGGATCGTGTCGCCGGGCTTCTCGTCGAGGCGCAGGTTCTTCACCTCGCCGTCCAGCGCGTACTGCACGTCGTAGCCCACGACCTCTTCACGCGGCTCGCTGACCGTGCGGCAGTCCTGCACCGTCTCGTTGTAGCGGCGCCCGCCGGTGTGGTTGCGGTCGATCTCGCGGCCGGCGTAACCGCCGGCCACGGCGCCCGCGACCGTCGCGACGTCGCGGCCGCGGCCGCCCCCCACCTGGTTGCCGAGCAGGCCGCCGACGAGCGCCCCGACCACCATGCCGTCCTTGTCGCCGAAGCGCTCCTGGGCGCGGCGCTCGACGACGCGGTCTTCGCACACCTGGCGCGTGCCCGTCACGGTCTCCTTGATGGGCGTGGCCGCCAGCACGTTGGCGAGGATGGGCTCCTTCACCGTGATGGGATCGGCCGAGACGACGTCGGCATACGTCGGGCCGAAGACGTTGTAGGCGCCCACGGCCGCACCGGCCGCAAGGACGACGCCAATGGCGATGAGGGTCTTGGTGTTCATGGCATTCCCCGAGGTGGACAGCGCAGACGTGCGCCGAGCCAGACGATGCCGCGGCCAAACTGAACAACGGCCGAAAATGTCAACGGATGTGATCCTCGCGGAGCGGTATCGTTGGCCCCTCTTCACCGGAGCTCGGCCATGCGTTCCTTCCTGATCGGTCCCCTGCTGCAGTTCGCCGCGACGCTGCGCTTCAAATGGCTGTTCCTCACCACGCTGGCGCTGTTTGTGGTCACGCTGTTCATCCCCGATCCGTTCCCGTTCGCCGACGAAATCCTGTTCGGCCTCGCGACGCTTGTCCTGTCGCAGTGGAAGAAGCGCGGCGAGCCTCAAGTCGGTGAGGCGTCGACGGCGCCCGACCCGGCCGTGATCGACCTGCCCCGCGACCAGGTGCGCCGCGAGGGCTGAGTGAGGCTCTACGACAGCCACAGCCACTTCGACGCGCCGGAGTTCGATGCCGACCGCGAGGCTGCCCTAGCGCGCGCAGAGGCCGTCGGCGTCGGCCACCAGTTGGTGCCGGCCGTGGCGTTCCGCACCTGGCCCGCGTTGAAAGACACCTGCGCCCTGCGGCCGGGCCTGAAGGCGGCCTACGGCCTGCATCCGATGTACCTCGACGAGCATCGGCCGGCGCATCTCGACGCCCTGCCCGACTGGATCGAGCGCGAACGGCCCGCCGCCGTCGGCGAGTGCGGGCTGGATTTCTTCGTCGACGGCCTCGACCCGGACACGCAGCGGTTCTATTTCACGCGACAGCTGGAGATCGCCCGCGACTTCCGCCTCCCCGTGGTGCTCCATGCCCGGCGCGCGGTGGACGAGGTGATCGCCACGATCCGCCGCGTTGGCGGGCTGTGTGGCGTGGTGCACAGCTGGTCGGGCAGCGAGGAACAAGCGGCGCAGCTCTACCGGCTCGGCTTCTCGTTGGGCATCGGCGGCCCAGTCACTTTCGAACGCGCCCAACGCCTGCGCCGCACCGTAGCGACCATGCCGCTCGAACACCTGCTGCTCGAGACCGACAGCCCCGACCAGCCGGACGCGACGCGGCGCGGCCAGCGCAACGAGCCCGCCTTCCTCGTCGACGTGCTGCGCGAGGTGGCCCGGCTTCGTGGCGAGGACGAATCGGTGGTCGCCGAAGCGACGCGACGCAACGCGGAAGCACTGTTCGGCGCCTGAACCGAAAAGCGCCGAGCGAGCGGCAAGTGCGTGGTTCCTCAGTCTGCTTTCTTCAACAGCATCTCGATGGCCTTGCCGGCCGCGACGAAGGCGAAGGTGCCGGTGAGGTGCGTCGCCGCCCCGAGCCCGGTGCCGCAGTCCAGCTTCAGGGCCGCATCGGGATCAAGCGAGGGCCGCACGCCGCACACCGAGCCGTCGGCTTGCGGGTAGCGCACGTTCTCGAGCGAGTAGACGGCCGGCACGCCGAAGTAGCGGTCCTTGTTCTTCGGGAAGTTGAACTCGCCGCGCAGCTTCTTCCGGACGAGGGCGAGCAGGGCATCGTGCTCGGTGCGCGAGAGGTCGCGAACGCGGACCAGCGTCGGGTCGATCCGCCCGCCGGCCGAGCCCACGACCACGATCGGCTGCTTGCGGCGCCGGCAGAACGCGATGGTCTCGACCTTGGCGCGGAAGCTGTCGAAGGCGTCGAGCACCAGGTCGAAGCCGCCATCGAGCTGTTCCGCGAGGTTGGCGGGGGTGACGAAATCCGCGACCGCGCGAACGTCCAGCGCAGGATTGATGCGACGGAACCGTTCGGCCAGCACCTCGACCTTCGACCGGCCGTACTCGCCGTCCAGCGCATGCAACTGGCGATTCGTGTTCGATACGCACAGGTCGTCCGCATCGATGAGCGTGAGCCGGCCGATGCCGCTCCGCGCCAGCGCCTCGGCGGCCCACGAGCCGACGCCACCGAGGCCGATCACGGCGACGTGCTTCCGGGCGAGGCGCGCGGTGGTGCCGGCGCCGTAGAGGCGGTCAATGCCGGCGAAACGGGGGTCGGGCGTCGCGGCGGGCGCGACGGTCGGCGAAGCGTCGGGGCGGAAAGTCATTTCTCCAGTGTAAGCGGCGCCACCGCAGGCTTCGACGCGACGGCTCGCGTTCAGTTCAAGCGCACTAGCGTTCCCGCCACACCCCCCACGGGACATCCGCCATGACGACGACCCGCCCCATCCCGCGCCCCGCGCTCGCCCTCGGTCTCATCGCCGCCGCCGTCCTCTCGGCCTGCAGCACTCAGCCCACCACGCGCCGCTACGCGCAGTACGAGCCGGCGCCCTACCAGGAGCCCCAGCGCTGTTACGACTGCGGCACCGTGGAGACCATCGTCCGCGTCTATGGCGCGCGGGAGAACACCCGCACGGGTGCCGTGATCGGTGGCGTGCTCGGCGCCATTGTCGGCCGCGAGCTGGCCGACGACAGCAGCAAGGGCCGCCGCAATACCGCCACCGTCGCCGGCGCCGCGGCCGGCGCGCTCGCCGGCAACGCCATCGAGAACCGGGCCAACGAGGAAAGCTTCGACGTCACCGTCCGCATGGACGATGGCCGCCGCCTCACCGTCAACGTCACGTCCCTGCCAAGCGGCGTCCGCTCCGGCGCCTACGTGCGCTACGACGGCCGCCGGTTGCAGGCCCTGCGCTGACGTCCTGCTATCGTTCCGCCGCCGGCAGGTCGCCGGCGTCGGAATGGAGCGGAATGAAATGCGCAGCGTGGTGACCCTGATCATCGGACTGTTCGTGGGCGCCATGCTCACGGTCATCGCCCTCAACAGCCTGAAGAAGGGAACGGCCTACCCGAACGGCGTGATGGCGGTGATGTCCGCGCAGATGGGCCAGCTCGACGCCCGCGTCAAGGCCAAGGCCTGCGCCGCGCCGGATCTCGAAGCCCACCTCGGCACGCTCGTCGCCTTGGGCAACGACCTCGAGCCTGCCTTCTTGCCGACACCCGACGACGAAGCCTTCAGCCGGTATGCATCCGACTACCGCGCGGCAGTCGACGCGGCCCTGGCGGCCACCCCCGCCGACTGCGATGCGGCGTCGCAGTCGCTGAACGCCATCAGCGCCACGTGCAAGGCCTGCCACCAGCAGTTCAAGGGCTGAGCCTCTCCCGCACGCCTGGCCACCAACCCGCAATTGCCTCGGCGACCGCGCGCGGCTCGCGCATCCAGGCGAAATGGTCGGCGGCCACGCCAAGGCGCGCGGCGTCGAGAACGGCCTCGCTCGCCGAGCGAGTCCCGGTGGCGGCAACCAGCGCGTGCAGCGACGCCGCCGGAACGAGCCGATCGTCGGCGAGACGCAGGCCGAGGAATGGCATCCGCAGCGCGGCGATCCTTTCGCCCAGCCGCTCGGGCAGCCCCGGCAGTCCGTCGTAGTGGCCGCGGCGTACGGTTTGCGCCCAATCCCGCATCAGCTGCCCGGCCTCGCGGCCCGCGAAACCGAGGCGATGCCCCGGATAGCTGCCGAAAGCTCGCGTCAGCGGTGGCAGGACGTGCCCGAAGCCGCCGACCAGCCAGCGGAGCGGTGCGGGGAATAGCCGCCAGTGCGGCACGCCGCTGCCGACGGCGATGAGCCCATCGGCGCCACCGTGCAGGGCCGCCGCGATAACCGCGAACTGCGCACCGATGCTGTGGCCGCCGTACAGCAGCGGCAAGCCGGGATGCGCCGCCGCCAGTGCCGCCCGGCTGGCCGGGATGTCCTCCAGCAGCAAATCCCGGTAGCCCCAGTCCGCGCGGCGCGACGGTCTCGCCGGGTGGGTTCCGGTACCGCGCCACTCGTGGACGCCGAGGGCGAATCCGCGTTCGGCCAAGGCCGTCGACAGTCGTTCGTACTTGCGCGCGGGAACGCCCAGCGCAGGGAGCCACAGCAGGGCGGCGATCGGAGATGCAGGCATGGCCGCGAGGATCGCCGAAAGCCCCCGCCGGCGTCACGCGACGCCGCCCGGCCCCACACGGCCGTGCCGCACCTCGCAAAACTGCGTTACCGCGTCGGAGGACTGCCCGACCTTGCGCTACTCTCGTCGGTCAGGTTCGTGCCCCAAGCGCCCGCCCCGCTTGGCATTTCGAACTTCCTCGGAGCCCCCCCCATGCGATTCAGGCCCCTGCCGGACATCCCCATCCAGGTCGGTGACGCCCTGCCCTTCACTGTCTTCGACCGGACGGGCAAGGCCCTCCTCGTGAAGGGCCACGTCATCGACAGCGACCTGATGCTGGTCCGACTGCAGGAGCGCGGCATGGTTGAGGAAAGCGTCGGAGCGTTGAGGGCGGAGGCCGGCCGCTCCGACGAGCCGCGGCCCCGGATCATCGAGGAGCGGCAAACCGTCCGACTGCGCGATGCCCAGGACGAACTCACCCTGATCCATCGCGATCTGATGGCCGGGACCGCCACGCAGACGACGGCCCGTGTCTCCGCGTTGGCCGTGCAACTCCGCGATGCCTACGAGCAGGATCCGGACCAGGCCATGGGCCTGCTGCAGCTCGAGGCCACCGACCACCGGCTGTCGCGCCGCCTGATGCACGCGGCCGTGCTCACGCAGGTGCTGGCCCTACCGAGCGGCCTGCCGGCCGACCACCGGCTCAGCCTGATGTGCGCCGCGCTCACCTTCGACGTGGCGCTGGCGCCAATGAGCGAGCAGTTGGCGGCGCAGACCACACCGCTGTCGGAAGCACAGTGGCGGGCCATCCAGGCCCACACGCTCGAAAGCGTCGACCTGTTGCAGCGCGCCGGCGTCAACGATCCGATCTGGCTGGAAGCGGTGCGCGACCACCACGAGCGCGTCGACGGCACCGGCTATCCGCGCGGGCTGCGCGGCGACACCGTGTCGATCGAAGCGCGCATCCTCGGCATCGTCGACATCTACAGCGCGATGATCCGCCCACGTGCCTACCGGGATGCCCAGCCATCGAGGATCGCCCTACGCGACATCTTCCTCGAGCGCGGCCAGCGCATCGACGAGCGGCTCGCGCTGCTGTTCATCAAGGAGCTTGGCGTCTACCCGCCGGGAACCATGGTGAAGCTGGCCAACGGCGAGATCGCCGTGGCCGTGCGCCGCACCACCGACGGCGCGCACCCGCAGCTGCGCTGCGTGATCGGCAGGGACGGCGCACCGCTGGCCTACCCGCAGATCCGCGACAGCCGGAACCCCGAGACGGCCATCGCCGAGATCGTCTCGGCCTCGCAGTACCGCGCTGGCTTGGGTAGCCTCAACGTCCTCTGGGCACGCGGCGCGACCGCCGGGTAAGGACGACGATGGACATGACGGTGTGGCTGTACGTGCTGGCGGGCGCGTTGATCGTGATCGGGTTGCTCGGCACCTTCCTGCCCGCCCTGCCCGGGATGCCGCTGATCTTCGGCGGCATGCTGCTGGCCGCGTGGGTCGGCGATTTCCAGATCATCGGCGGCTGGGTGCTGGTCGTGCTGGGCCTCATGTCGCTGTTCGCGCTGGGCATCGACTTCCTCGCGTCGACGCTCGGCGTCAAGAAGGTAGGGGCCTCGAACAAGGCCGCGATCGGCGCGGCGATCGGCACGATCGCCGGCCTCCCGTTCGCGATTCCCGGCCTGCTGGTCGGCCCCTTCATCGGCGCCGTCGCGGGCGAACTGATCCACCGGCAAGCCTACGACCGCGCCAACGTCGGCGAGGCCGCGAAGATCGGACTGGCCACGTGGCTGGCGATGGCCATCGGCGCCGCGCTGAAGCTGGCCATCGCCTTCACCATGCTGGGCATCTTCGCGCTGGCGATCTGGTTGTAGTCCCGCCGCGACGGAACGCGGGTGAAGCGGCGCGGACTCAGAGTTCGCGCAGGGTCACGGAGGGCGGCGCATCGAGGATGCGCCGAGTGGCCCATAGGCCAGCGAGCAACGCCACGACCACGCCGATGGCCGCGCCGGTCACGGCCAAGCGCGGGTCGGGCGTCCACGGCAGCTCCAGGACCTGCACGGCGATGACGCCAGCGAGCACCGTCGAGGCGAGGGCAGCGACAAGGCCGGAGATCAGGCCGAGGGCGGCGAACTCACCCGCCTGCGCCAAGCGCAACTGACGACGACTGCCGCCCAGCACGCGCATCACCGCGCCCTCGCGCAGGCGTTCGTCCTGGCTGGCCCCCACCGCGGCCAACAACACCAGCGCGCCGGCCAGCAGGGCGACGAGGAAGACGGCCTCCACGACGGTCGACACCTGGTCGACCGTGCTGCGCACCTGGTTCAGGATGGCATCGACGTCGATCACCGAAACGTTCGCGAAACGGTCCAGGAGCGCGCGGGTAAAGCCGTCCCGGCCGGGCGGCAAGTGGATGGCGGTGATGGCGCTGCCCTGCAGGCCTTCCAGCACGCCCGGCGAGACCAGCACGAAGAAGTTCGGCCGCACGCTCTCCCACTTCACCTCGCGGATCGACGTGACCTCGCCCTCGAGGCGCGTGCCCGCGATATCGAAGGCGACGCGGTCACCCAGCGCCCATCCCAACGACTGCGCGAGCCCCTGTTCCACCGAGAACTCGACCGGTGCGGAAGGCCGGGATGCCGCATCGACCGTCGGCGCGTCCCAGAACCGGCCTTCGAGGATGGTGTTGCTCTCGTCCAGGGTCTCCGCGGTGCTCAGGTTGAACTCGCGCTCGGCCAGGCGGCGCGCGCGTCCGTTCCCCTCCGGCAGGGCCTGCACGTTCATCGGCTCCCCGTTCTTCTCGATCCAGCGGCCACGGATCATCAGGAAGATCTCCGGATCGACGATGCCCTCGCCATCGAGAAACGCGCGGAGCGGCTCGATCTGCGCAGGCTGCACGTTGACGATGAAGCGGTTCGGCGCGTCCGCCGGCAACGCCTCGCGCCAACGCTCCAGCAGGTCGGTACGGACGAAGACCAGCAGCAACAGGGCCATGAGCCCCAGGCCGAGGGCACTCACCTGAGCGACCGTGGTCGCGGCGCGGCGGCTGACGTTGGCGAGGCCATAGCGCCACGGCCCGCGCAGGCGCGGCCGCAGCAGATCGACGCTGCGGACCAGGGCGTAGCCGAGGGCCGCGAGGATCGCGAAGGTGAGGACGAGCCCGCCCAGCATCGCGCCGGCCAGCTCCGGCGATTTCGCCTGCCACCACAGCAGGGCGCCGAAGCCGCCCAAGGCGAGCGCGGTCAATGCGAGCGCGCTGGGCGAACGCACGTCGAGGTCGCGGCGCAGCACCCGCAGCGCAGGCACGCCTCGCAGCGCCAGCACCGGCGGCACGGCGAAGGCCAGCAGCACGACGACGCCGACGGCGTAGCCGCTGATCACCGGCGCCAGGCTGGCCGAGGGCACGGCGATGCCCAGTGCGCTGCCGAGCCACTCGCCGATCGCGAAGGACAGGGCCCACGCCAGCGCCACGCCTAGCGTGCTGCCGAGCAGGCCCAGCAGCATCAGCGCGCCCACCTGCACGATCACGATCGTGCGCTGGCTGGCGCCGAGGCAGCGCATCACCGCGCAGGCATCCAGATGGCGCGCGCTGTGCCGTCGCGCGGCCATGGCCACGGCGATCGAGGCGAGGATCACCGAGACCAGCGTGGCCAGCCCGAGGAAGCGCCCCGCGCGATCCAGCGCGCGACGCACTTCCGGCCGCCCTTCCGAGGCCGTTTCCAAGCGCTGGCCGCGGCCGAGGGCGTCCCGCGCCCCGGCGCTGAAGGCTTCGACCGCATCGGGCGTACCCGCCACCACGAGCCGGTAGACGATGCGGCTGCCCGGCTGCACGAGGCCCGTGGCCGGCAGGTCGTCGAGGTTCATGACGACCTTGGGCGCGACGTTGAAATAGTCGAGCGCGCCGTCGGGCTCCTGCTCGATCAGGGCGGCGAGGCGCAGCGTCGATTCGCCGAGGGTGATGGCATCGCCCAGCGTGGCGCCCAGCGTGTTGGCCCCGGCGCGCGTCATCCAGACCACGCCCGGCGGCGGGCCTTCGGCGAGCTCGCGTCGTCCCGCGTCGTCGCTGATGACGAAGCTGCCGCGCAGCGGGAACTCGCGCCCGACGGCGCGCAGTTCACCGAGGCGGAAGCGGTCGCCCACGCGCAGCATGCTGGGGAATTCGACCGTATCGACGGCCTTGAGGCCCGGACGGTCGGCCAGGGCGCGCAGCTCGGGGGCGAGCGGCGCATCGGCGCGCAGCACGGCGTCGCCGCCGAGCAGGCGGTTGGCCTCGAGGGCCAGGGCGCGCTCGGCGCGATCGGTAAGGAAGCTGATGGTGGTGACCGAGGCGACCGCCAGCGCAAGGGCCGCGATCAGCAGGCGGACCTCGCCCGCGGCGAGGTCACGCAGCGCCTGCCGCCACGCGAGGCGCCACGGGCTGCCGGCACGCGCTGCGACGGTGCTCACGCCTGCACCCGACCGCCGGCGAGGCGCAGCTGGCGACCGCAGCGCGCGGCGAGGCGCTCGTCGTGCGTCACCAGCACCAGGGTGGTGCCGGCTTCGGCGTTCAGGCGGAACAGCAGCTCGATGATCTGCTGGCCGGTGGTGGTGTCGAGGTTGCCGGTGGGCTCGTCCGCGAACAGCAGGGCCGGCCGGGTGACGAAGGCGCGGGCGATGGCCACGCGCTGCTGCTCGCCGCCGGACAGCTGCCGGGGGTAGTGCGTCATGCGCTCGCCCAGCCCCACCTGCTCCAGCACCTTGCGGGCCGGGGCTTCGGCGTCGCGCTCACCGCGCAGCTCCAGCGGCAGCATCACGTTCTCGAGCGCGGTCAGCGCCGGCAGCAGCTGGAAGTTCTGGAAGACGAAGCCGACCTTTTCCGCACGCAGCGCGGCGCGACCGTCCTCGTCGAGCGCGCCGAGGTCCGCGCCTCCGAGCAGGACGCGGCCGGTACTGGCGACATCGAGGCCGGCCAACAGGGACAGCAGCGTGCTCTTGCCTGAACCGGAGGCTCCGACGATGGCGAACGCTTCACCCGCGGCGATGCTAAAACCCACATCGGCGAGAATGGTGAGCGGGCCGGACGGCAGGGCGACCTGCTTACCCAAGCCCTCCACGTGCAGCAGCGGCGTCGTCGACGCGGTCAGATCAGGGTTCGACAAGGCGGTCATCGGGATGCGGTCATCCAGCAAAGTTCAGGGCGCACTCTGCGTGCGGCAGGCTCTACAGGGCGTCATGGTGCTGCGCGCGCTGCTGCTCGGCATGGGCCTTTCGGCAGGGTTGGCGGCCTGCGGCCAGACCGAGGACCGCGCCCCCTCCGAGACCGACGCGCCGGCCGCGCCCGCCATGGTGCAAGCCACGGCGCCCGCGCCAGCGGCCGCCAATGGCACCGTCGCGAACGCCGAGGCCCGCACCGTGCTGGTGATGGGCGATTCGCTCTCGGCGGCCTACAACCTCGCCGCGGAACAGGGCTGGGTGGCGCTGCTCGACGCCCGGCTGCGCATCGAGGCCCCGGGCTTCAGGATGGTCAATGCCTCGATCAGCGGCGAGACCACCGCGGGCGGCGCCTCGCGCATCGACGCGGCGCTGGCCGAGCACCGGCCGTCCCTCGTGGTCATCGAGCTCGGCGCCAACGACGGGTTGCGCGGCCTGCCGCTGGAGGAGTCGCGCGCGAACCTCGAACGCATGGTGCGGGCCTCGAAGGCCTCCGGTGCCGAGGTGCTGGTGGTGGGCATGCGCCTGCCGCCGAACTACGGCCCGGACTACACGGAGGCCTTCTTCGCGATGTTCGGCGAGATCGCCCAAGCCGAAGGCGCGAGCCACCTGCCCTTCCTGCTCGAACCGATCGCCTTCGACGAAGCCTCGTTCCAGAGCGACCGCCTGCATCCGACCGCCGAGGCGCAGCCGGTGCTCGCGGACCACGTGTGGCGCACGCTGGGGCCGATGCTCGCTGACTGAGGCGACGTTGCCCGGCGCATCGGCGGGCTGAAGACGTCGGCGCCACTGGGCTTCGCGGGCACAACCCGCTAGCGTTCCCGGACATCGGTTCGGGGGACTCAAATGGGCGCCGGCGCCATCCAGTGGGGGATCTTCATCGGCCTGACGGCCGCCATCGCGCTGTTGACCTGGTGGCGCTGCCGCCGCGAGGTGCCTGCAACGGACGCTTCCAAGGAGGTCTTCCTCGCCGGCGGCACGCTGACCTGGCCCTTCATCGCCGGCTCGCTGCTGCTCACCAACATCAGCGCCGAGCAGATCGTCGGCATGAACGGCACGCAGGTCATGCTGACGGCCTGGTGGGAGATCGGCGCCGCGGTGGGGCTGGTGATCCTCGCCCACGTCCTGGTGCCGATGTACTACCGGCACGGTTGCACCACCACGACTGAACTGCTCGAGAAGCGCCTGGGCGACGCCAGCATCCGCAGCGCGGTATCCATCCTGTTCCTGCTCGGCTACCTCTTCATCCTGCTGCCGGTGGTGCTGTACACCGGCGCGGTGTTCCTGAAGTCGATGTTCGCACTCGAGGCCTCGGTCCTCGCCATCGCCATCGTCTACGCGCTGGCCGGCCTCGCGTACGCGGCGTTCGGCGGCCTCCGCGCCATTGCCATCTCAGACACCTACAACGGCGTGATGCTGGGCGTCATGGGCCTGCTCGTAACCTTCTTCGCCTTCAAGGCCATCGACTTCGACCTTTCCGGCATCCCGGCGGAACGCCTCACGCTGATCGGCGGTCCGGAATCGGACATCCCATGGCCGACCCTGCTCACCGGCATGGTCTTCATCCACCTGTTCTACTGGGGCACGAACATGGTGATCGCCCAGCGCGCGCTGGCCGCGCCGACCATGCGCGAAGCGCAGAAGGGCATCTACGCCGCCGCCGCGATCAAGCTGCTGATGCCGCTGATCGTCGTCGTGCCGGGCGTCTTGGCCTACAAGCTCTACGGCGACGTGGGCGACGTGACCTACGGCCGCCTCGTGGCCGACGTGCTGCCGCCGTGGCTGGCCGGCGCCTTCGCCGCGATGATCTTCGGCGCCGTGCTGTCGAGCTTCAATTCCTGTCTGAACTCGGCGGCCGCGCTGTACACCATGGACCTCCACGTGAAGCACGTGAACCCGCAGGCCGACCTGAAGCGTGTCGGACAGGGCGTCGCCGCCGTGTTCGCCGTTGGCGCGGTGGCGCTGGTGCCGCTCTACCAGAACGCCGAGAGCATCGTCGCGACGATGCAGAAGATGAACGGTCTGTACTCTATGCCCGTGCTCGCCGCCTTCCTCGTGGCGGTGGTGGGCCGACGCGTGCTGTCGATCGCGCTGCGGACGGGCCTGCTGTTCGGCGTCGGGCTGTATGCGGTGTTCACCTTCGCCTGGCAGCCCTTCGGCCTGCACTACATCCACCTGATGGCGATCACCCTCACCAGCACCATCGCGATGATCTATGCGCTCGACCGTGTGCTGCCGGGCCCGGCGCCGTCCGCCTCGAGCAAGGGCCAAGCGGAAGCGTCCAGCGCCTCGCGGTAACCGTGCCAGGCCGCATAGGCGAGCCAAGGCATCACGATGCCCAGGCCAACGAATGCCGTCGCCAGTCCCAGCGCCGTCAGCAGGGCGATCAGCGCCGCCCAGGCCAGCGCGGCGCCCTTGTTGCGCAGCACCGCGTTCACGCTGGAGATCCCGGCGGTGACCATGTCGACGTCACGGTCGGCGATCATCGGCAACGAGAATGCCGCGATGGCGAACGTGGCCACGGCGAACACCGAGCCGAACAGCGAGCCGAGCGCGAGGAACTCCAGCAGCGAGGCGAGGCTGCCGTCCTCGAGTGGCACGAAGGCGTTCACCATCATGCCGGCGCGCGACCAGAGCAGCAGGATCACCATCTGCACGAGCGCGAACACGCCTGCCTGCCCGACGACGCGGCGCACCAGCGCGAAGCAGTCCTTGAAGCGCGGGACTTCGCCGCGCTCGAGGGCGCGGCTGACGCCGTAGAGCCCGACGCCGATCAGCGGGGCGACGAACACGAACCCGGACAACAAGGCCGCCAGCAGCGCGAATCGGCCCAGCTGCCAAGCCATCACCGCGACGCCGAGGCTCACGATGACGACGAGGCCTCCGAAGCCCGCCGTCAACAGCGGCGCCCGCACGAGGTCGCGCCATCCCGCAGCGAGCCAACGCAGCGGTGCGGACGGGGAGAGGTCGCGGCAAGGCACCACAAAGGGCGCGGGCGTGGGCGCGCTCATGCACGCCGCCCGGCGAACTCGGGATGGCGGCACAGCCACGCCTCGACGTAGGGGCAGAGCGGATCGACCCGCACGTCTTCGGTACGGGCCCATTCGAGCGCGGCCCGCGTGAGCGCGCCAGCGACCCCACGGCCCTCGATGGCAGGATCGACGACGACGGACGGAATCACCATGACGGGACGGCCTTCGCCCCGCCGAAGCAGGTAGCGGAGCACGCCACCGTGGCCGTCGAGCTGCGCTTCGAAGCGCTCGCGCTCGGGACGGTGGATGATGTGCAGTGCATCGGCCATTCCCGACCCCTGGAAACACGGCGACGCCGCCGCCCACGTATTGAACACCGATCCCCGCGCTTATGCTGCGGCCTTGCCCCACGCCTGCCCGCCCATGCCGCCACCCCGTCGCGCCGCCCCGCTACTGCTTGTTCTCGCCGCACTCGGCATGGCCCTGTGCAGCCTGCCGCACGCCCTCGGGGCATGGCCACATTTCCGGGAGGGCCTGTCGGCGCTGGGGGCGGATGCGCGCCTCATCGGCGCCATCGGCAGCGCTTGGGCCTTCGGCACGGTGATGATGCTGGCCAGCGGCGCCGTCGTCGGCGGGCAGGCTTGGCGGGCCTGGCGCGACGACCCCGTGCACCCGCCAACCCTCTGGCCGCTCGGGCTCGCCTGGACGGGCTATGGCCTCGCGGCCTTCGCACTTCGCGACTTCAACACCCACTACCTCGCCTTCGTCGCCTGCGGCGCGGCCCTACTCGTCGCGCTCGCCCTGCCGCGGGTCCGCTGAGGGGCTCTGCGCCATCAGGTCGATCTGCAGCAGGCGCGCCGAGACCTCGTGGTCGTCGAGCGACCCTTGGCGCTGCAGCCACAGCACGCGGTGGCGCTGCTGCTCCGGGCTCTCGTCGGGGCTGAGGTAGTCGAACCGATCGCGCAGCTGCGCGGCGCGGCGGCGGTCGATCTCGGCGAGGATGGCGGCCGCGGAGGGGTCATCGATCACCAACACGTTCGCGCGCGGGGACGGCACCACCACGTAGCGACGGATGCGCAGCGCGTACCAGACGAGGCAGGCCGCCCCCAGCGGCAGCCAGATCGACAGGCCGAAAACCTGCGTTTTCGCCCAGTCCATCGAGGTCAGTACCGCGCCGAGCACGGCCCAGATCGCACCGACGTTGCGCCACCAGGTATTGCGTTCGACGAATCGCTCGCGTTCGACCGCCAGCTCGGCGTACTCGATGGTCCACGTGCGCGAGGCGCTGCCGTCGTCCAGTCCATAGCGGAGCGACTCCTCGCCGAACTCGAAGAACGTTTTCGCTCCGGCACGCTTCTGCGTGAACCGGTTGGCGTCGGAGATCGGCGGCCCGGACTGGGGCACCTGGGGCGTGTTCACGGCGGTTCCTCGATTCGGCCCGCGCGCCGGACACCCGGCAGCGGGCCTGCAGTTTAGCGCGATCATCGTGGACGCCGGTCCGTCGGGAGCCTGCGACGGAAGGGGCGCGGCACGAGGGCGTGCCGCCCGTCGAGGGCCCTAGCGGCCCTCGCCGATCCGGGAACGCACGGTGTCGAGCGCCTCGCGAAGCTCGCGCTGCCCGGCGCGCGAGAGCGACGTCGGCGCGCCGGCGGCGGCCAGCGCGCCGGCCCACGCGAAGGCCACGCGGTTGCTCTGTCGTGATTCCTCGACGACCGCGACGTTCGCGGGGCCGAAAGCGACCCGCAGGCGTTGGAGATGCACAGCGTGTGCCGTGTCGTACAGATTGAATGCCGCGACGCCTGCGGGCCGGAGGCAGGCCCGGCAGTCGTTGTAGAAGCGCTGGGTCGACAGCGCGGCCGGGATACCGCTGGTGTCGTAGCCGTCGACCAACAGCAGGTCGACGGAGGCCGTCTGGCCCTTCAGCCACTCCGCGGCGTCCGCCTGCACAACGCGGAACCGCGCGTCGTCGTCCGGGATCCGGAACGCGCGACGCAGGGCGATGACCTCCGGGTTGATCTCGACCACGTCGAGATGGAGTCCGACCACGTGGCGATGGAGGAACTTCGCCTGGGAGCCACCGCCCAACCCCACCATCACGACGCGGCCTGGCGCCGGCACGACGGCCAACGCCCCCAGCATCGTCCGCGTGTAATCGACGACGAGGCGGTCCGGGGCCCAACGCGACATCCGGCTCTGGGCGGTGCCCTCGGCGAAGCGCAGCTCCCGCGTGCGCCACCCCTGGAGGATGAAGGGGACCCCGCGCTTCTCAGCCACGCTGCAGGAAGACCACGCCCTTGCCGTCGACCTGGTTGAACAGCAGGCGGAACATGAGGCTGGTGGCTTGCGGCTTTTCCCGGCCACCATCGCAGCTCATGCCGGCGGCTTCCTTCGCGGCGGTACTGCGGAAGGTGCACACGACGGCCGGCTCGAAGCGCCACGTGGACAGCGCCGCGACGGAGACGTCGACGAACTGCTTGCTCAGCTCCGTGACCGCGGGGCACTCCGGCTCGCGGACCACCGGGCCGGTGTAGCTCACCGCGCCTTCTTCATCGATGTCCACCCGCATGCAGATGGCGCGCGAGGGCACCTGCTGCTGCGCGAGGATGTCCGCCGGGTATTCCGGCAGGCGATTCCCGGGCTCGTCGATGGGCAGGAGGAAGGTCTGCTTGTCCGTGAGCTGCAACGCGCCTTGGGCGACGTCTTCGGCGAGCGCCGGACCGGCCAGGGCGGCGGCCACGACCATGGCCAGGACGGAACGGGTGGTGCGCATCGGGGCCTCCTCCAGTGGAATCAGGGCCGCGAGCGTAACCGCTGCGCGAGCATTTCGTCGTGCAGGCCGCCGCGCTTCCATCAGGACGGGCCGCGGGGAGGGCGACGATAGGCCCACATTTGCCAGAGGTTCAGGGCGTTGACCCCCAGCGTGAAGACATTGGCGAGGATGATCGGAAGGCTCCCGATCATCACGCCGTAGACCAGCCAGAGCAGGACGCCAAGGCTGAAGGTGCCGAAGGTCGAGAAGGACAGGTCGTCGACGTGCTTGCGACGGAAGTTGCGCACGACTTGCGGCACGAAGGCGACGCTGGTGAGGAAGGCGGCGCCGAGGCCGAGGGCGGTGGGGAAGTCCATCGCCACACGATGCCCGAGGCACGGCATCCGGCTCAATCATCCGGCGGCCTGCACGGCCCTTGGACGCATGCGCGCGCAGGCTGGGCCACGTTCGTTCCAAACCCCACACCGATGCCACGGCACCCCGCCCTCCTGGTACTGCTCCTGCTCCTGGTCCTTGGCGTGGCCGGTGCCGCGCGAGCCGCCGCCGCGACGGCCGCCCTGCCCGCCCCGCTGTCCTCCGGGACCGCCAACGCCCCGGTGTCCGACCTCGACCTGGTGCGCTATGCCGGCCGCTGGCACGAGGTGGCCCGGCTGCCGATGTTCTTCCAGCGGAAGTGCGTCGGCGACACGACGGCCACGTACACCCTGCGCCCGGACGGTGGCGTCGACGTCCGCAACGCCTGCCGTACCGGCGACGGCATCATCGAATCGACCGGTGCCGCGCGCCGGGCCGCGGGCGGCGGGGCGCTGGAAGTGCGCTTTGCCCCCCGGTGGCTGGGTTGGGTGCCGATGGTCTGGGCCGACTACTGGGTGGTGGACCTCGATCCGGACTACGGCTGGGCGGTGGTCGGTGGCCCGGGCCAGGGCGCGATGTGGATCCTCGCGCGGGACACCACGCTCGATCCGGCGCTGTTCGAGCGCATCCGCCAGCGTGCCGAAGCCCGCGGCTACCGGCTGGACGACCTCATCGTCGATCCGCGCCAGCGCGCCCGGAGGGCCGCCCCGTAGGACGACACGGTTACAGTGCGGCCTCCACGGGAGGACACCACGCCATGCGATCGACCCTGCTCTTCGCCGCACTCGCCCTCGCGCTCGGCACCGCCGAAGCCGCCGAGACCCAGCGCTACGTCGTGCTGACGCCAGAGGCCACCATCGGCCACCTGCACGCCACGGTGGACGGCGACACGGTCAGCGTCGACTACGACGTCAAGGACAACGGCCGCGGCCCGACGATGAAGGAAACGCTGCGCCTCTCCGAGGCCGGGCTTCCGGTCGAGTGGTCGATCTCCGGTGCCACGACCTTCGGCAGCAGGGTCGACGAGCGCTTCGCCGTCGCCGACGGCAAGGCCACGTGGACGGACGCCGTGGGCACCGGCGAGGCGGCCGACGCCAGCGGCGCGCTGTACATCGGCCAGAGCGGCACGCCCTGGGCGCTGGGCGTCTACGCCCGCGCGCTGATGGCGGATGCCGACGGCCGCATCGCCACCCTGCCCGGCGGCGAACTGCGCCTCGAGAAGGGCGACACGCTGGACGTCGGCACCGGCTCCGCGAAGCAGACGGTCCAGCGCGTCACGCTCTCGGGCCTCGACCTCGATCCGACGCACCTGCTGGTCGAGGCCGACGGCGACCTGTTCGCGGTGCTGGCCACGCGCGGCCTGCTGATCCGCGAGGGTTACGAGGGCGATGCCGAGCGGCTGCGCCAGCTCACCGTCGAGCTCGGCGAACAGCGCTTCATCGCGATGCAGGCCGAGGTGGCCCATCGCTACGAACACCCGATCCGCATCCGCAACGTGCGGGTGTTCGACCCGAAGACCGGCACGCGCTCGGAACCGGTCAGCGTGGTCGTCTACCGCAACCGCATCAGCGGCATCCAGCCGCTCGACGCCACCGGCACCGGGCCGGAGGTCATCGTCGAGGGCGAAGGTGGCACGCTGGTGCCGGGCCTGTACGAGATGCACGGCCACATCGGCCAGAACCGCACGGTCCTCAACCTCGCCGCCGGCATCACCTCGGTGCGCGACATGGGCAACGACAACGACGTGCTCGATCGCCTGATCGAGAACATCGAGTCCGGCAAGCTCGCCGGCCCGCGCATCACCCGCGCCGGCTTCATCGAGGGTCGCAGCCCGTTCAATTCGAACAACGGCTACCTCGTCAGCAGCCAGTCGCAGGCGCTGGAAGCGGTGCGCTGGTACGCGGCCCGCGGCTTCCCGCAGATCAAGCTCTACAACAGCATGAACCCGGCATGGTCGGCCGCCGCCGCCGCGGAAGCGCATCGCCTCGGCCTGCGCGTTTCGGGCCACATCCCGGCCTTCACCAATGCCGACGCGATGATCGCCGCCGGCTACGACGAGCTCACCCACATCAACCAGGTGATGCTGGGCTGGGTGCTGACGCCGGAAGAAGACACCCGCACCCTGCTCCGCCTGACTGCACTGAAGCGCCTCGACCAGCTGGACCTCGCTTCGCCGCGCGTCCGCAAGACCATGGATGCCATCGTCGCGAAGAAGGTCGCCGTCGAGCCGACGCTGGCCATCCACGAAAACCTGCTGCTCAACCAGGACGGCCAGGTGCCGAGCGGCCAAGCCGAGTGGATCGAGAACCTGCCCGTCGGCGCCCAGCGCAACGCCAAACGGGCGTGGAGCGACATGAGCGCGCCGGGTGATCGCGAGGCCTATGCCGGCGCCTACCGCAAGATCCTCGACGGCGTGCGCGAGATGCACCAGCGCGGCGTGTTCCTGATCCCGGGCACCGACCTGGGCGGTGGCCTCGCCTTCCATCGCGAACTGCAGCTGTTCCAGCAGGTCGGCTTCACGCCGGCGCAGGCCCTGCGCCGCGCGACGATCGACATGGCGGAGTACCTCGGCGAGGACCAGCAGCTCGGCAGCATCGAGCGCGGCAAGCTGGCCGACTTCTTCCTCGTGCCCGGTGACCCGACCGAATCCCTGAGCGAGCTGAAGAACGCCCGCATGGTGGTCAAGGACGGCGTGGTGTACTTCCCGAGCGAGCTGTACCCGCGCTTCGGCATCCGGCCGTTCTCGACGGCGCCCGCGGTGCAGGTGCCGCAGGCCGAGGCGGCCGCCACGACGGCGGCGCGCTGAGGCGAGCGCGCGAGGGCGGGCTCAGTCCGCCTTCGCCGGCGGCGGCGGCACCATCCGCTCGTGCAGCCCGGCGGTGGCCATCAGCGCCGCCGAGCCGTACCACGGGTGGTACTCGGCGACCATCTCGCCGTTGACGATCACGGGGTCGGTGTCGGTGAGCGCCTTCGCTTCCTCGACGCTCTCGACCGCGAAGATGAAGAGGCCACGCCACCCGGAGTCGCTGGGCATGAACGGCCCGGCGACGGCGAGCTTCCCCGCTTTCACCAGGCGCTGGATGTTCGCCATGTGCCCCGCGAACATCGCCGTGCGCGCCTCGCCGTCCGGCACGCGCGTAGGGCCGGTCCTCAGCACCACCAGCACATAGCGGCGCATGCCGCGCTCGTCGGCGCCATGCGTCTTGGCGAGTTCGGCATCGAAGGCCGCGATCGGCGCGGCGGAGGCGTCGGTCGAGGCCGGCGTGTCGGATGCCAGCGCGGCAACGGACGCCAGTCCGATCCAAGCGGTCATCGCGAAGAGGCTTGGCAGGCGGATCAGGCGCATGGCGGTCTCCTTCAGGCCGTCAGTGCGGCCGCGTGGTAGGCGACGTGTTCGCCGATGAAGCTGGCCACGAAGTAATAGCTGTGGTCGTAGCCGGCACGGAGGCGCAGGTCGAGCGGGTGCCCGGCCTTTTCGCACGCGGCCTTCAACAGCGCGGGGCGCAGGCTGCGATCGATGAACTCGTCGTCGAGGCCCTGGTCGACGCGCAGCGGCAGGCGCTCCGTCGCTCGCGCGATCAGCTCGCAGGCGTCATAGGCCTTCCACGCGTCGCGATCCTCACCGAGGTAGGCCCCCAGCGCTTCCTGGCCCCACGGCACCTGCGTGGGCGCGCTGATGGGCGCGAACGCCGAGACGCTGCGGTAGCGCCCGGGGTGGCGCAGCGCCGTCACCAGCGCGCCGTGTCCGCCCATCGAGTGGCCGCTGATGGCACGGCGGTCGTTGGCCGGGAACAACGCCTCGACGAGCGCCGGCAGCTCCTGCGCCACGTAGGTCTGCATCCGGTAGTGCGGGGCCCACGGCGCTTGCGTGGCATCCACGTAGAAGCCCGCGCCCTGCCCGAGGTCGTAGCGGTCGGCATCGGCCACGCCCTCGCCGCGCGGGCTGGTGTCCGGCGCCACGACGATCAGTCCGTGCTCCGCGGCATAGCGCTGCACGCCGGCCTTGGTGATGACGTTCTGCTCGGTGCAGGTGAGGCCCGAGAGCCAGTAGAGCACCGGGCAGGGGCCGTGCGCGGCCTGCGGCGGCAGGTACACGCCGAAGCGCATCGAGGTGCCGGTGGCCGTCGAGTCGTGCTGGTACACGTCCTGCCAGCCGCCGAAGCAGGCGCGGTGTTCGAGGCGCTGCAGGCCGGCGGGCACGGCGAAATGGAAAGGCGCGGCGGCCGTCATGCCGGCGCTCCGTAATGGATGACGCTGCGGATCGACTTCCCTTCGTGCATCAGGTCGAAGGCCTCGTTGATTCGCTCCAGCGGCATCGTGTGCGTCACGAAAGGCGCGAGATCGATGCGACCGGCCATCGCGTCCTCGACCATGCCCGGGAGCTGCGTGCGGCCCTTCACGCCGCCGAAGGCCGTGCCCAGCCAGCGACGCCCGGTGACGAGCTGGAACGGCCGCGTGCTGATCTCCTGCCCCGAACCGGCCACGCCGATGATCACGCTCTGGCCCCAGCCGCGGTGCGCGCATTCCAGCGCCGCGCGCATCACCTGCACGTTGCCGATGCATTCGAAGCTGTGGTCCACGCCCCAGCCGGTCATCTCCACCACCACCTGCTGGATCGGTTTGTCGAAATCCTTCGGGTTCACGCAGTCGGTCGCGCCGAAGCGCTTCGCCAGCGCGAACTTCGACGGGTTGGTATCGATGGCGATGATCCGTCCGGCCTGCGCCTGCTTCGCACCCTGCACGACCGCGAGGCCGATGCCGCCGAGGCCGAACACGGCGACGCTGTCGCCCGGCTGCACCTTGGCGGTGTTCTTCACGGCGCCCAAGCCCGTGGTGACACCGCAGCCGAGCAGGCAGACCTGCTCGGGGTTCGCGTCGGGGTTCACTTTCGCCAGCGACACCTCGGCCACCACGGTGTACTCGCTGAAGGTGCTGCAGCCCATGTAGTGGAAGATCGGCTGGCCCTCGTAGCTGAAGCGCGAGGTGCCGTCGGGCATCACGCCCTTGCCCTGCGTGGCGCGCACGGCCACGCACAGGTTGGTCTTGCCGCTGGTGCAGAACAGGCACTCGCGGCATTCCGCGGTGTAGAGCGGGATGACGTGGTCACCGGGCTTCAGGCTCGTCACGCCCTCGCCCACCTCGACCACGACCCCCGCGCCTTCGTGGCCCAGCACCGCCGGGAACAGGCCCTCCGGGTCATCGCCCGACAGCGTGTAGGCGTCGGTGTGGCAGACACCGGTGTGGGTGATGCGCACGAGCACCTCGCCCTTGCGCGGTGGGGCGACATCGATCTCGACGACTTTCAGGGGTTCGCCTGCGGCAAAGGCGACGGCGGCACGGCTTTTCATGGGCGGAGCTCCCGGGGCAAGGCCGGCAGGATAACCCCTGCGTCCGTCGCGCCCGGGCAGGCGGGCGGCCGATATGGGAGAATGCCAGTCCTTTCCCGCCACCAGGTCCTCGCCATGAAGAAGTCCGTCAACAAGAAGTCCCGCTCGCGTCGTCGCGCCGCCCGCCTGCGCAGCGCGCGCTGAGCCCTCGCCAGCGGCATCGTCCCGGGGCCGCTCTGCGGCCCCGTGTCGTTTTGGGCGCCGCTCTGCGGCCCCGTGTCGTTTTGGGGGGACTAAGCTGGCGTCCCCCGCCCGGAGCCCACCATGTCCACCCTGCCGCCCTGCCCGAGCTGCGGCTCGACCTACGCCTACGAAGACCGTGGCCAGTTCATCTGTCCCGAATGCGGGCACGAGTGGACGGTCGATGCGGCCAACGCCGATGTCCCCGAGCCCCGGGTCTGGAAGGACGCCAACGGCAACGTGCTGCAGGACGGCGACACCGTCACCCTGATCAAGGACCTGAAGATCAAGGGCTCGTCATCGGTGATCAAGGTCGGCACCAAGGTGCGCAACATCCGCCTCGTCGAGGGCGACCACGACATCGACTGCAAGATCGATGGCTTCGGCGCGATGCAGCTGAAGTCCGAGTTCGTGCGCAAGGCCTGAGGCCGCGCAGGGCGTAGAATGCGCGCCTTTCCGCCCTTGCCCTTCGTCCGGACCTCGCCATGACCGACCTCGTCCCCGACCGCCTCTCGAACGACCCGCGCTCCAAGTTCCACGACCCGGCCGCCCTCGACCGCGGCATCGGCATCCGCTTCAACGGCAACGAGCGCACCGATGTCGAGGAGTACTGCATCAGCGAGGGCTGGGTGCTCGTGCCGGCCGGCAAGGCCCTCGACCGCCGCGGCCGCCCGATGACGATCAAGCTCAAGGGCACAGTCGAAGCGCGCTTCCTGACCTGAGCCACCGGCTCCGCCGCGCCCAAGGCCTTCGCCTCTCCGGCATGAGCCGCCTTCGTTCGCCCCTGCTCACGCGCGACGCCCTCGAGGCGCTGCGCGCGGCGCGCGCACGCGGTGACGCGACCTGGCGCGGCTCGCTCGACGCCGGCCGCACCGAGGGTGAGGTCGACATCGATGCCGACGGCTTCCACTGGGGCGGCGCGCCCTGGCCCTGGCCCGCCACCGACGACGTCTTCAAGGATCGGAGCTTCTACGCCGCGCTGGCCACGGGCGCCGGCGGGATCGACTGGCAGCCGGTACAGCGTTTCGGCCGCGCGCTGATCAAACTGATCCCGACCGAGTGGGGCCCGCCCACCTTCGAGATCGACGGCATCAAGATGCTGCCGACGGCGCAGGTCTCGCCGTGGGACGACGCCGCGACCAAGGTCGCGCTGGTGCAGCCGCGGGGCAAGCGGATCCTCGACTGCTGCGGCGGCCTCGGCTACTACGCGGCGCACGCGCTGGCGAGCGGCGCGGCCCACGTGCAGAGCTTCGAGAAGAACCCCGACGTCGTATGGCTGCGGCGCCTGAACCCGTGGTCGCCGGACGTCGACGACCCCGCGAACGCCGGCCGCTTCACGCTGACCGAAGGCGACGTGTCGCTGGCGATCGCCGCCCTGCCGGATGCGCATTTCGACGCCGCCCTGCACGACCCGCCACGCTTCGGGATCGCCGGCGAGCTGTATTCGCAGGCCTTCTACGACCAGCTGGCGCGCGTGCTGAAACCCGGCGCGCCGCTCTTCCACTACACCGGCGCGCCGAACGCCAAGACGAGCGGCCGCGACGTGCCGGGCGAGGTCATCAAGCGTCTCGAGAAAGCCGGCTTGCGCGCGGAGCGGAAGCTCGACGGCGTGTTCGCGACGAAGGCCTTCGCCCGACGGGCCAGACCGCTCCGGTAAGGCCCTTCGAGGCTAGCCCGTCGTCGCGGCCCGCCGCATCGTCAAGGCCTCGATGACGCGGCGTGCCATCGGCTGGGCCACCAGGTAGAGGCAGGGCACGACCACGAGCGTCAACAGCATCGAGGACATCAGGCCGCCGACCACCGCCACGGCCAGCGGCTGCATCAGCCTGCCGCCGGCGTCAAGGCCGATGGCGAGGGGCAACATGCCGACGACGGTGGTGAGCGTCGTCATCAGGATCGGACGGAGGCGCACCGCGCCGGCCTCGATCACCGCCTGCATCTCGGGCAATCCCCGGCCACGCCCCTGCTCCACGTACTCGACCAGGAGGATCGCGTTGTTCACGACGATGCCGATCAACAGCACCGATCCCAGGAAGACCGGCGCGGAAAGCGGCGTGCCGGAGAGCCAAAGGGCCACGAGGGCACCGCCCAGTGCCAGCGGCGCCGCCGTCATGATCACCAGCGGGTTCGTGAGCTGCTCGTACTGCACCACGAGCACCACCAACACAAGGAAAACGGCGAGCAGGATGACGATGTTCATCTCGCGCTCGGTTTCCTGCACGGTTTCGAACTGCCCGCCCAGGGCCACGCCGTACTGCTCCGGCATGTCGATGGTGGCGATGCGACGCTGCACTTCGGCCATGATCGTGCCGACGTCGCTCTCCGAAGTGTTGAACGCGCCGACGATGCGCTGGATGCGCAGCTGGTTCTCGCGGCCGATTTCGGCCGGCCCTTCGCCCAAGGTGAAGCGCGCGACCTGCCGGGCCTGGATCGGTCCGTTGGCGCCGTTGGCGACGATCACTTCGCCCAGGCGATCGAGGTTCTCGACCTCCTCGCGCGGCAGGCGCACCCGCACGTCGTACTCGTTGACACCCGTGCTGTAGCGCGTGGGCACCGTGCCGGTCACGGCCTGGCGCAGGGCCTGCGCGACCGCGCGGACGTCGAGGCCCAGCGCCGCCGCGCGCTCGCGGTCCACCTCGATCTGCAGCGCGGGCGTGCGGTCCTCGTCGTCCATCTCCACGGCCTCGAGGCCGGGGATGTCCTCCACGGCGCGGATGATCTCGCGGGCCAGCCGCTGCAGCGTGGGCAGGTCCTCGCCCAGCACCTTGATCTCCACGTCGTTGCCCGAGAGCCCGAAGTTCAGGCCGCGGATGCCGTTGGTGCGCACGGCGACATCGGCACCGGCGATGTCCAGCGCCCCGACCCGGCGCTGCGCCTCGCGCGCCCAGCGGCCGATGGGCCAGTCCGGCCGCTCGGCGGCGTCCTCCAGCTGGATCGCCAGCCAGCCGCGTCCCGCCCGCTCCGACAGCGTGCCGCCCCAGACGTTGCCGCCGGAGACGGTGAACACGCTCGACACGTGCGGCAGGTCGCGCAGTGCCGCTTCGACCTGGCGGGTCGCGCGGTCGGTCTGCTCGGGCGTGGTGCCGGCGGGCAGGGCGAGGCGCACGTTGAGGCTGCCGTCGTCGAGCTGCGGCAGGAACTCGCTGCCCAATCGCGACCCCAGCGGCAGCACCGCCAACACGGTGCCGAAGGCCGCGACCAGCACCCAGCCGCGATGCGGCAACAAGGCGCCGAGCAGGCGCCGGTAGCCGTCGGTGACCGCGGCCATGCCGCGGCTGAAGGCGCGGTACGGGAGGCTGCGATCGAAGCCCGAGCGGAAGCGCAGCTTGGCCATCTGGGCGGCCAGCATCGGCACGAGGGTCAGCGCCACCGCCAGCGAGGCGACCACGGCGAACGAGATGGTGACCAGCAACTCGCGGAAGACCAGCGTCGCCAGCCCGGTGATGAACAGGAAGGGCAGCACGGCGGCGAGGTTCGTCAGCGTGCCGGCGGTGACCGCCGAAATCACTTCGTCGGCGGCCGCATGGGCCGCCTGCTCAGGGTCTTCTCCCTGCTCGCGCCGATGCCGCTCGATGTTCTCGAGCATCACGATGGCGTTGTCGAGCAGCAGGCCGATGCCCAGCGCCAAGCCACCGAGGCTCATCACATTCAAGCTCAGGCCCGACGCCCCCATCAATGCGAAGGTCGCCATGATCGACAGGGGGATCGCCAGGCCGATCACCACGCTGCCGCGGACGCTGCCAAGGAAGAACAGCACGACGACCATGGCGAGCACGCCGCCCAGAATCGCCGCGGAGGCCACCGACTCGACCGAACCACGGACGAAGTAGGCGCCATCGCGGGTGGTGCTGAAGACGATGTCCTCGGGGATGAAGCCGGAGGCCTGCAGCGAATCCAACCGCGCCTGCACGTCGTCGACCACCTGCACCGTATTGGCATCGGGCTGTTTGAACACCGACAGCTGGGTCGCGGCTTCGCCGTCGAGGCGGACGAACACGCGCTGCTCGCGGAAGCCGTCCCGCACCTCGGCCACCTCGTCGAGTCGGATGCGCTGGTCGCTGCCCGGGATGCGCAGGAGCACGGCGGCGATGTCGTCGGCGGAGCGGAACCGCCCCTCGGTGCGCGCGCGCACGTCGAGGCTGCTCGAGGTGATGTTGCCCGCGGAGACGTTCTGGTTCTCCGCCGCGAGCTGGGCCGATACGTCGGCGAGGCTCAGGCCGTAGGCACGCAGCCGCTGCTGGTCGACCACCACCTCGACCTCGCGCTCCTGGCCGCCGACGCTGAGCACTCCCGACACGCCGGGGATCGACTGCAACTGGGGCGCCAGGCGGTTGTCCAGCCAGTCGCGCACCTCGCGGGCGCTGCGCCGGTCGGACGAGAAGCCGGCTTCGAAGATCGGCTGGGCGCCGGGGTCGAACTTCGACAGCCGCGGCGGCTCGATGTCGTCCGGCAGCTGGCCGCGCGCGCGCTCCAGCAGCCGCGAAGCGTCCTGCAGGGCGATGTCGAGGTCGGTGCCGTAGCGGAACAGCAGGCTGACGTCGGTCATGCCCTCTTCCGCCTCGCTGGCCATCAGCGTCAGCCCTTCCGTGGAGGCGAGCTGGCGCTCCAGCGGACGCGTCACCTGCTCCTCCATCACCTCGGGCGCGACGCCCGGATAGGACACATCGACGCGGATCAGCGGGTAGACGACTTCGGGGAGCAGGTCGACCGGCAGTCGGGTGGCGAAGAACAGCCCCAGCACCAGGACGACGCTGGTGATGGCGGCCGTGCCGATCGGGCGGCGGATGGCGGCATGGGTGAGGCCGCGGTAGCGCCGCGCGGCCTCCTCGCGGATCGAGCCGCTGCCGCTCACGCGTCGTCCCCGACCGTCTCGACCACGCGCACGCGGTCACCGGCGGCGAGGTCCAGCGGGCTGGTGGCGACGATGGTCTCGCCGGCGCGCAGGCCGTCCGTGATCTCGCGCCAATCGCCGCGCACCACGCCAGTGGCGACCTCGCGGCGCTCGAGCTCGCCGTCCTCGCCAATCACCATGACAAAACTCTGCTCGCCCAAGCCCACCGCGGCGGCCGGCACGGCCAGCACGCCTTGCCGCGACTCGATGGCGAAGCGCGCCCGCGCGAGGAAGCCGGGGCGCACGCCCCGGGCGTGGGCCTGCGGCAAATCGAGTTCCACCGTCACCAGCCGGCTGGTGGGGTCGGCCGCGGGGAACACCCGCCGCACTTGCGCCGGCACCGTCTCGCCGCCGAGCGCATCGATGGCCACGTCCACCGCCACGCCGGGACGGATGCCGGCCGCATCAAGCTCGGAGACGCCCACACGCAGTACGAGCCGGTCGAGGTCGGCCAATTCGAAAGCGGGCGCCAGCCGGCCCACCGCGGCCCCCGGCTCGATCAGGCGGTCGATCACCACGCCATCGATGCTCGCGTCGATGGACCCGAAGGCCACGCGGGTGCGCCACAGCTCGACGTCGCTCTCCGCCACCTCCAGCGCGGCACGGGCACTGAGGGCGCTGGCCGCATCGACGAAACGGCGCTCGCGCAGCGCCTCCAGGCGTTCGAGGTTGGAACGGGCCTCGCGCAGCGAGGCTTCGGCGCGGGCCAGCTCGGCCTGCTGTTCGCTGACATCGATGCGGGCGAGACGCTGCCCGGCGCGTACGCGATCCCCCGCTTCGACGGCGACCTCGGCGACCACCCCATCGGTGCGCGCGGCCAGCTGGATGCTGCGCAGCGGCTCCACGGTGCCGGCCACGAGCACGCTGCGGTCGAGCGTGCGCGGCGCCGCCGTGTAGGCCCGCACCGGGGAACGGCGCGCTTCGCCGTCATCGGCTCGGGTGCCGGCGGGCGGGGCGCCGTTGCCGCAGGCGGTCAGCAGGACGCAGGACACAAGCGCCGCGAACGCGGCTGGGGAAACGGGGGGGGAGGATTCGCATGTGAAGATCGTGCGCAAAGGCCCGTGTTCAATCCGCGAAGCGACGCCCATGGCGCGCCGCAGGACGAGCGGGCAGCCCGGTGCCTCTGTCCATGTCCGGCCGACTCATCCCGCCCGCGTCATCGGCAGCGGTGTGGCTCAGCCCGCGGCCAAGGCGTGGTCGATCGCGGCCACCACCGCCGCCACCTGCGCGTCCACGCACTGTTCCGGCGTGGCGCGCGGGCTGTCCGGATACACCTCGGTCGTGGTCGTGAACGGCGCATCGGTCAGGCCGGCACACAGGCCGAGGGTCTTGAACGGATACAGGATCACGCCGGGCGAGACCACGTCCGAGCCGATGATCCGGCCCGTCGCGTCGGACGGCGCGATGTGCGTGACCTTCGCCACCGCCTCGATCACGTGGCGCTGGAAATCCAGCTGCGGGTTCGGCGTGTCGCCCACGAGGTAGAAGCCGTCGGGGATCTCGCCGGGCTCGAACGGCTTGCCGTCCCGCGCGGCCAGCGCCGGGCGGAACTCGTTCTCGTCGGTGTCGGTGGTTTCGTGCAGGTCGATGTGCAGCCGGATGGTGCCCTGCAGCGGCGCGACCAGCGCCACCATGGCCGCCGACTCGGCGCAGGGGCTGCCCTCCCGGAAGTTGCGGTTGGGGTCGATCGCCTCCGCGTTCCAGCGCTGCACGCGCTCGTAGGCCCACGGGCTGATGCAAGGCGCCACCAGCAGGTTCGCGCGGCCGGCGTAGGCGCCGCCGTGGCGCTCGAGGAAGGCGAGCGCACCGTGCACGCCGCTGGTCTCGTAGCCGTGCACGCCGCCGGTGACCAGCCCCGTCGGCAACGCCGGGTCCCAGCCGCGGCTGCGTACGGCGAACAGCGGGAACGCCTCGCTTTCGGAGCGCACCCGCCCGTATTCGGCCACGTCGAACGCGGACCGGAGCGCGTCGATGCGCGGCAGCACGTCCTCCGCGTAGCGGCGCTGCACGCGCACGCGCGCGCGCCATGCGGCGCGTTCGGCGTCACCCCAAGGCTGGCCGGGCGTGCCGATGGGGTACGGGGCGATGGTCATGGCGGGGACTCCAGGTTCGGGGCGCTGGAGTCTAGCGACTCCCTTCCCGCCACGGCGCCTAGGTGACGATGCCGAAGTTGAACTTCTGCGCGCGCCCCTCGGCCGCCCTGGCGAAGGCGATCACGCCGCGCAGTTCGGCCACCACCTCGGGATGGGCGTTGCGCAGCCAACCGAAACGAACCTCGCGTTCGACCACGTGGGCGAGCAGTCCTTCCAGCATCGCGATGGCGTCGGCGAGGGGCAGCCACACGCCGTCGCGGGCCATCACCTCGTTGGTCGACGTCATGCCCTCGGGCAAGTCGAACTCGTCGAGGTTGAAGCGGACATCCGTCGTATCGCACAGCGCCAGGAAGGACGGCAGCCCGAGCTTCCGGGTCAGCGCGTCGAGGGCCTTGGCATGCGCGTACAGCGCGGCACGGTCCTCCGACTCGTCTTCGACGCGACCATCGACCCAAAGGTTCGCCCACAGAACGGTGCTCATCGTCGGACCTCGCGGGTGGTGTTGGTTGGACGCACCTTAGCAGCCGCCCACGCGAATCCGCGCCGCGCCTTCAATCCTCCGCTTCGGCGGCCTCGCGGCCCTGCTGGCGGATGATCGCCTCCTCGCGCGCGTCGTTGATGGCCTGCCGAACGCCGTCGAGGTCGACCTCCGATTCGTCTGGCGTCCATTCGCCGCTGAGCGGGCTGTCGGGCCGCAGCTCGCCGGCTTCGAACAGGGCCCACATCTCCTCGCCGTACCAGGTGTCGAGCAGCTCCGGCGCGAAGCGGCCGAGCGTGGCGGTGAGGTTGTTGACGTCGCGCAGCAGCATCGTCCGCGCGTTGTTGTTGCCGGCAGCGCTCACCACCTGCGGGAAATCGATCACCACCGGGCCCTCGGGGCCGACGAGGACGTTGTAAGCCGACAGGTCGCCGTGGATCAGGCCGCAGCAGAGCATCCGGACGACCTCGCGCACGAGGGCGGCGTGGTAGGCGCGGGCGGTGTCGGCATCGAGTTCCACCTCGCCGAGGCGCGGCGCGCTGAAGCCCTCGGCGTCCGTCACCAGCGCCATCACGAGCACGCCGTGGAAGAAACCGTAAGGCTCGGGCACGCGGACGCCGGCATCGCGCAGCTGGTAGAGCGCGTCCACCTCGGCGTTCTTCCAGGCTTCTTCCTGCTGCTTGCGGCCGAAGTTCGTCGCCTTGCCCATGGCGCGCGCCTCGCGGCTGCCGCGGCTCTTGCGGCCCTCCTGGTACTGCACGCGCTTCTGGAAGCTGCGTTGCGCCATGTCCTTGTAGACCTTGGCGCAGCGCACGTCGTCGCCACTGCGGACGACGTACACCGCCGCTTCCTTCCCGCTCTTCAGGGGGCGCAGCACCTCGTCGATGATGCCGTCGTCGATCAGCGCCTGGAGGGCGTCAGGGGTCCTCACGCCGCACCCGCCGCGGGCGCGAAGAACAAGACATGGATGAGCCGACCATTGGCCAGGTTGTCGCCGAATCCCGGCCCCGCGGTGTGCCAGAGCCAGGGGCGGAGCAGGACGAGCCGGTTGAAGCGCATCGGCACGGTCATCGTCTTCTCCCATGCCGACTCCTCGAGCCCGTCGCGCTCGATGATGTCGCGGTGCGCCTCGTCGAAGGACGCGTAGCCCAGCGCGGCGACCTCCTCCGCGGTCATCGGGCGTCGATCGGTGTTGGTGCGGCGATGCCGGAAGAAGTCGGTGCCGCCGCTGCAGTGCTCGGGCAGGCTCAGGTAGAGGATGCCCGACCAGTAGCCGGGGTCGACGTGCACCCGTCCGAGGCCGACGTCGGATGCCAGCGTGATCCGGCACTTCCCGTGGGAACCGAGCGGCTCCATCGGCTTGAGCCGCTCGCCGGTCAGCTGCGACACGTACTCGGAGAGCCCCGGGAGATCGATCCGCTCCAGCGAGTTCCGACCGGGAAAGGCGCCCTGCTGCGCCGGGTAGGTCAGGCGCAGGGCGCGCTCGCGGAAGGCCTCGGGGCGCTCGAGGAAATCGTCCACCACGATGAGGGAGGTCGGCATGGCCTTGGCAATCCTTTTCGATGGCTCGCGATGGGGACCGCGCGAGCCTGCAATGACTGCATTCTGTCAGCAATCGACCGTCCCGCTACACTGCGACCCCGACGCGCAACGATGACGATTCATGAGTGGTCCCACGCCGAACGATCCGATCCGACTGGCGCGCCGCGTTGTCGAGCTCACGGGCTGCACCCGGGCCGAAGCCGAGGCCTACATCCGCAACGGCTGGGTGAGCGTCGATGGCGCAAGGGTGGAGACACCGCAGCGGCGCGTCACCGACGAAGTCGTGGCGCTCGACCCGGAGGCGCGCAAGAAGCCCGTCGAGCCGGCCACCCTGCTCTTCCACAAACCGCCCGGTTTCGATGCCTTCAACGGCATCGGCAGCGCCGCCATGGGCATCGGGCCGGAAACGCGCTGGACCGACGACCCCCACGAGCAGCGCGTACTGCAGCGGCATTTCGAGCGCCTCGTACCGATGGTGCCGCTCGAGCCGGAGGCCAGCGGCCTGATCGTGCTGACGCAGGATGGCCGCATCGCCCGGCGCCTCACCGAGGACGCGGCCTTGATCGAACACGAACTCCTCGTGCAGGTCGAAGGCCGCATCGCGCCCTACGGGCTCCACAGGTTGGCGCACGGCCTGTCGTTCGAGGGTCGCGAGCTGCCGCCCTGCAAGGTGAGCTGGCAGAACGAGACGACGCTGCGCATCGCGATCAAGGGCGTGGTTCCCGGGCAGGTCCGCGCGATGTGCGCGCAGGTGGGCCTGGAGGTCACCGGGATCCGCCGCCAGCGCATCGGGCGCATCGCGCTCGGCAGGGGACCGGAGGGCGCCATGCCGCCCGGCCAGTGGCGTTACCTGCCCGTGGGCGAGCGGTTCTAGCACGCCCGGGCGGACGCCTCAGCCCCGCCAGTTCGCGTGGCGTTCCCAGAACGCCACGCTGCGCGCATAGGCCTCGCGGTCGATCGGCACGCCGCTGCCGCCTTCGTCCACGCCCAGCGCGTTGCGCATCATCGTGATCGGCGCCATCGGGATCTCGGCCGGCTCGCTCGTGTACATGCAGCCGACGACGCCCCAATCGGCCTCGATCGGCGTGCCCTCCTTCGCCATCTGCGCGCGGTCGTAGAGGATCACGACGAAGTAATCGGCCACCGGCGGCTCCACGCCTTCGAACCAGCGGTTCAGCACCGGCAGCTCGGCCTTGGTGCGCGCCTCGTAGGCCGAGCGCAGCCGATGCCGGTTGTCCTCGGTGATGGGCACCACGAGGCAGCGCGTGCTCGTCCAGTTGCGGTGCACGTGCAGCTTGCAGAACGGCGCGTAGCCGTCGAGGACGGCCAGCGGCGGCACCGTGTTGAGGTGCTCGACGAACTGCTCCGGGGTGATGTCCTGGATGGTGTTGCGGCGCGGCTCGCGGGGGAACAGGCGGGGTCGGGCGAATTCGGTGAGGACGATGGCCATGCACGGGGTCCCTCGGAGGTCGGCTGCGCATTCTGCCGCGGGTCGCCGGCGCCGTGGCCGGGGCCAACCGCACTTGCGGGCTTCACGCCGCTTCGGGCAAACAGGCGCTTCGCCTCATGACGGAACCCTCGCCGATGCGCCGTTCGTTCGTCGCCCTGCTCGCCCTCGCCGCCATCCTTCCCGCGGCGGCCACGCCCGGCTACTACCGCTTCCCCGCCGTGCACGCCGACACGGTGGTGTTCACGGCCGAAGGCGACCTGTGGTCGGCCCCGCTGGCGGGCGGTGAGGCGCGACGCCTCACCACGCATGCGGGCCAGGAAACGCATGCGGCGCTGTCGCCGGACGGCCGGAGCATCGCTTTCGTCGGCCAGTACGAGGGTCCCGGCGACGTCTACGTCATGCCATTGGACGGCGGCCTGCCGAAGCGCCTGAGCTTCGACGGCGGCCGCGTCGAGGTGCACGGCTGGTCGCCGAAAGGCGAGGTTGTCTACAGCAGCGAGGACCTCATCGGACCCGCGCTGCGCCGCGTGCTGCGCCTCGTCGATCCGGCCACCCTCGCCACCCGCGAACTGCCCCTGCACGACGCCCAGCAAGCCGCCTTCGACGATCGCGGGCGCGTGCTGTTCACGCGCTTCGGCGCGCACATCAACGGTGACAACGCGCGCGGCTACCGTGGCGGCGCGATGGGCCAGCTGTGGCTGTACGACCCGGCCACCGACGCCGAAGCCCGCCGCCTCGGCAGCGATGCCGACGGTGCCATGCACAGCCCGATGTGGCTGGGCGGGCGCTGGTACTTCCTCGGCAATGCCGACGGCCACGACACCCTGTGGTCGATGGACCCGGAGGGCGGCGACCGCCGCCAGCACGCGCGGCATGCCCCCTTCGACGTGCGCGCCGCGCGCAGCGACGGCACGCGCATCGTCTACCAGCGCGGTGCCGACCTCTGGGCCTACACCCCCGCCAGCAACGAGGACCGCGCCCTCGACATCACCCTCGTGTCCGACTTCGAACGCCGCCGCGAGCGATGGCTGGAGCGCCCGCTGCGTTTCCTCGAATCCGCGGCGCTGGCGCCGCAGGGCGACCGCTTCACCCTGACGGTGCGCGGACGCGTGGTCCTCGCCGGCCCCGGCCCGCGACGCCGCGTCGAGATCGCCATCCCGCCGCAACATCGCGCCCGCGGCGCGGTACTGTCGCCCGACGGTCGCTTCGTCTACGCCATCGCCGATGCCGACGGCCGCCCCGAGATCTGGCGCTTCGCCGCCGACGGCTCGAACGAGGCCCAGGTGCTGACGCGCGACGGCACGCACCACCGCTGGGCGCTGTCGGTGTCTCCGGACGGCCGGCAGCTCGCGCACACCGACAAGTCGGGCGCGCTGCACCTGCTCGACCTCGCCAGCGGCCGCAACACCACCATCGATCGCGCTCGCTGGGGCGGTGACGATCCGTACGGGCGCATCGCCTGGTCGCCGGACAGCCGCGCCCTGGTGTTCTCGCGCGCCGACACGCGCGCCGGGCGCGACCAGATCGTGCTCTACCGCCTCGGCGACGCGGCGCCCACCGTGCTCACCAGCGACCGCTACGTGTCCTACGCGCCGAGCTTTTCGGCGGACGGCCGTTGGCTGTATTTCCTCTCCGACCGCGCCTTCGTCGCGTCGCCCGGCGGCCCCTGGGGCGACCGCAACACCGGCCCCGGCTTCGACCGGCGCAGCAAGGTCTATGCACTGGCCCTGCAGCCCGGCCAGCGCTTCCCATTCGCCCTGCCCGATGAACTCGCCCCGGCGACGGCGTCCGCGACGCAGGGCAACGGCAAGAGCAACGACGATGCCGCGAGCGCTGCACCCATCGTCGTCGACGGCCTCGCGCAGCGCCTGTTCGAGGCCCCCGTGCCGGCGGGCAACTACAGCGAACTGCTGGTGGGCACCGACCGGCTCTACCTGCTCGACCGCGAGGGCGATCGCGGCGTGCTGAAGTCCCTCGGCATCGCCGCCCAGGGCAGCACGCTCGAGGTGCTGGCCGGCGACATCCGCAGCGTGCAGATCAGCGCCGACCGCAAGCGTCTCGGCTTCGTGCAGCGTCGCGGTGACGCCGACCCCATCCTCGTCACCATCGACGCCGGCCCGAAGTTGCCCCAGGACCTCACACCGAGCATCGTGCGCGTGGCCGACTGGCGACTGCCGATCGACCCGCCGCGCGAGTGGGCGCAGATGTTCGCCGACGCCTGGCGCATGCATCGCGATTTCAGCTTCGACGAGCGCATGCGAGGACTGGACTGGAACGCGGTGCGCGCGCAGTACGAACCGCTGCTCGCCCGGGTCACCGACCGCGCCGAGCTCGACGACCTGCTCGCGCAGATGATCGCCCCGCTGGGCATCCTGCATTCGCAGGTCCGCGGCAGCGAGCTGCCCGTCGATCCGGAAGCCGCCGCGCCGGCCCTGCTTGGCGCCGCACTCGAACAGACCGCCGACGGCCTGCGCATCGCCCGCATCTACCGCACCGATGCCGAGCTGCCCGCCGAGCGTTCGCCGCTGGCCCAACCCGGCGTCGATGCGCGCGAAGGCGATCGCCTCGTCGCCGTCAACGGCCGCGCCGTGCGCCACGCCGGTGAACTCGCCGCCGCCCTGCACCACCAGGCCGGCCAGCAGGTGCTGCTGACGCTGCAGCGCGAAGGCCGCGAGATCCGCACCGTCGTCGTGCCGGTCGACGCCATCCGCAACGCCACCCTGCGCTACTCGGACTGGGTGCAGGGCCGCATCGAGGCCGTCGAGCGCGCGGGCAAGGGCCGCATCGGCTACCTGCACCTGCGGGCGATGGGCCCGAACGACATCGCCAGCTTCGTGCGCGACTTCTACGCGAACGTCGATCGCGAAGGCCTCGTCATCGACGTGCGCCGCAACCGCGGCGGCAACATCGATTCGTGGATCATCGCCGCCCTGCTTCGCCGCACGTGGGCGTTCTGGCAGCCGCCAGGCCAGGCGCCGTACTGGAACATGCAGCAGAGCTTCCGCGGCCACCTCGTCGTCCTGACGGATGCCCTCACCTACTCCGACGGCGAGACCTTCGCCGCGGGCGTCAAGGCCTTGGGCCTCGGCCCGGTGGTGGGCACGCGCACCAGTGGCGCGGGCATCTGGCTGTCCGACCGCAATCGGCTCAGCGATGGCGGCTTCGCGCGCATCGCCGAGTTCGGCCAGTTCGGTGCCGACGGCCGCTGGCTGATCGAAGGCCGCGGCGTCAGCCCCGATGTCGAGGTCGACAACCTGCCGAGGGAGTCCTACGCCGGCCGCGACCGCCAACTCGAGACGGCACTCGCGATGTTGAAGGACGAACTCGCGGCCTCGCCGGTGGTGCAGCCGCCGGCGCAGCGCATCCCGTCGCCGGAGCAACCGGGGCAGGACGTCGCGCCACTGCCGCGCTGATCCGATGGCCGCGGCGTCAAGGCGCCGCGGCCGCGGGCGATCACTCCGTCGCCACGTCCGGTTTGGCCGTCGCTGGTTCGGCCTGGATCCGCTTCAGCACCGTGGTGGTGGCCAGCACCTCCACCTTGCCGCCCGCGGCCTCGAAGGCGGCGACGTGGGCGTCGATGTGCTCGCTGGTGAGCGTGCGCGACGATTCCGCCTTGCGCTGGAAGGGCGGTGCCGACGAGCTGGCGTGAGGGGTGAACGAGCGGGTCGTCATGGGGCCTCTCCTATCAGTTGGACGGGAATGCCGCGGCCATCGCCGCGACCGTAGTAGTCCTCACGGATGGCCTCGCAATACGGCCCCCCCATGTGGAATCGACGACACACCTCGGGGCGCGCGTCGTAGATCGAACAGTTCATGCGCGCGCCATCGATGGCCACGCACCAGCCGTCCTCGTCGCGGGCCATGACGGTCAGGCCTTCGTCGGTGAGCTCGGTGAGGTGCTCGGCGATGCCGTCGTCCGGGTCGACGATCACGGTAAGCCGGCAGCACACGGCATCGCAGTGCCGGCAGTCGGCCGCCTCGCCCGCGCGTTTCGCGTTCATGCCGCGCACCGCAGGCGCTCGAAGCGCAGCGTCGCGATGGGGCCGGTCGCGGCCGGGTCGCAAGGCCGCGGCCGCACCGCGGAGAAACCGAATGCCCGCAGGGCCTTGCCGAGCCGCGCCGCGTAGCCGCGCCCCGCGTCGGTGACGATCACTTCCGCCTCGTCCGCGGCGTAATCGGCGATCGCCTGCGCCACCGTCTCGGCCTGGCCACGTTCGTAGAGGACGTCGCCCGCGATGATGACGTCGAAACGGCCGAGGTCGGGACGGGCCCGCGCCCAGTCGAGGCGGCGGTAATGCACCGCGTCCATGCCGTTCAGGGCGGCGTTGTAGGCCAGGAAAGTCTCGGCCAGTGGGTGCACGTCGGTGGCCATCACTTCGGCGCCGCGTCGCTGCAGCACGAGGCTCGCCAGGCCGATGCCGCAGCCGAGCTCGAGCACGCGCTTGCCGGCCACGTCGAAAGCCTGCATGGCCTCGGCGAGGCATTGGCCCGCGGGCCAGAGCTGGCCGAACAGCGGCCACTGCGCGCAGGAGATCCCGGCCCGTTCGGCATCGCCGTCCGGGTCGGCGAACTGTTGGTGGTCGCTCAGGACGCGCAGGCGATAGGGTTCGCCGAGCACGTCGACGTCGATGAAACGGGCGGTGTAACCGGAGATACCGGGCTCCCGGAGGGGCGGCGCCCGCAAAGGCTGCAGAGGCGCGTGGAGGGAGCGGAACGAGCGGCCCGGGGGCCGTGCGAAGCGCGCGGAATTTCTGATGCCCGAGTGTACCCCCTTCCGGCCGGGCGGCCCTGAACGGCGGTCGCGCCCCCCGCCCCCACGATTGATCCGCCCGGGGCCAGCCTGTAGAACCGCAGCTTCCACCCGGCGAACCTCGAGCGCGGAGGGCAGGCATGCGAAGGCCATGGGCGAGCGGATGGGCGTGTTGCCTCGCCGGCCTGCTGGTCGTCATGCCCGCGAAGGCGGCCGATCCGCACATCGTTCGTCTCGCCTCGCTCGAATGGCCACCGCATGCCGGACCAGCGCTTCCGCAAGAAGGCACGACGATCGCCCGGGTCCGGAGCGCCTTCGCCTCGCAGGGCTATCGGCTTGAGGTCGAATTCCTGCCCTGGGCCCGCGCCTTGCGTGCCGCCGAAGCCGGGGACCATGGCGTCGTCGGCCTGCTCCCCGAGTACCAGAGCCACAAATCCGCGTCGCGCTGGTGGCTGAGCGCGCCCGTCGGCGAGAGTCCGCTCGGCTTCGTCGAGCGCAGCGACCAGCCGGTCAACTGGCGGCAGCTCGAGGATCTGATCGGCTTCCGCATCGGCGTGGTGCGCGGCTACATCAACGAGGCGCGCTTCGACGCGCTGGCGTCCCGCGGGGTCCTGACCGTGGAGGAAGCGCCCGACGATCTGGCGAACCTGCGCAAGGTCGCGTCCGGCCGGCTCGATCTCGCCGTGGTCGATGCCGCGGTGCTGGCGCATCTCGTTGCCACGCAACCGGCGCTGCGTGAGGCCAGGGTGCCGCTGCAGTTCAACGCGCGGATCCTCGGGACGAAGACCCTGCATGTCGCCTTCCGGCGCGATGACGAGGGGCGCCGCGCCTGGGCGGTGCTGCAGCGTGGACTCGGGCACGCCGACACCGCCGCACCGCCGCCCTAGTTCAGGCCAGGTGGCGCGTGAACCACCCGATCGTGCGTTCCCACGCCAAAGCCGCGGCGGCTTCGTCGTAACGTGGGGTCGAATCGTTGTGGAATCCGTGGTGGGTGCCCGCGTACACATGCGCCTCGTAGACCGTGCCCGCGGCCTTCAGCGCCGCCTCGCAGGCGGGCCAGGTCTCGTTGATCCTTGGATCGTTCTCGGCGAAGTGCAGCTGCAGTGGCGCCTTGATGCGCGGCACGTCCTCGGGCTGGGCCTGCCGCCCGTAGAACGGCACCGCCGCGGCCAGCGCCGGGTCGGCGACCGCCGCCGCGTTCGACACCCCGCCGCCGTAGCAGAAGCCGGTGATGCCGACCTTGCCATTGCTGAGCCCGCTCGTGCGCAAGTGGTCGATGGCGGCGAAGAAGTCGTTCATCAGCTTCACCGGGTCGACCTGCTGCTGCAGGCGACGCCCATCCTCGTCGTTGCCGGGATAGCCGCCCACCGAGCTCAGGCCGTCGGGCGCCAGCGCCACGAAACCGGCCTTGGCCACGCGACGGGCCACGTCCTCGATGTAGGGGTTCAAGCCGCGGTTCTCGTGCACCACCACGATGCCGGGCACCGGGCCTTCCACCCCGGCCGGCCGCACGAGGTAGGCGCGCACCTCGCCATGGCCCTCCGGCGAGGGGTAGCGCACGTACTCGGCGCGGATGCCGGGGTCGGTGAAGCTCACCTGCTGCGCCAGCGCGTAGTCGGGCGTGAGTGCCGACAGCAGGCCGGCGGCCGTCAGCCCGCCCACCGCGAAGCGCGCCGCGCGGTCGAGGAACTCGCGACGGCTCAAGCGGCCGTGCACGTAGCCGTCGTAAAGCTCGAGCAGCTCGGGATGGAAATGCTTGGCGGTGAGGCGGGTCATGCGGCGCTCCGGGGGTCGGCGGGACGCCCGAGCATCGGCGCGGCCGCCTTCGCGCGGGGTGAACGCCCGCGGCGAGACGCCCACCACTTTCTTGAAGGCCTTCGAGAACACGAAGGGATCGCCGTAGCCCACGGCATTCGCCACCGCGACGATCGACGCGCCCGGCCGCGCCGCACCTTGTGTCCTACCTCGCCCCGCGCGAGCGCCACTGCCCGATGAACGCAGCCTTCAAGCTCGGCGGGCTAGGCTGCGCCATCCTCCCTCCCCTGCTGGACTGCCCCATGGCCACCCTCACCCTCGAATCGATCCGCCACCGCGTCTCCGCCAACGCCTTCGACCCCACCCACGCGCTCTCGCGCACCGAGATCGAATCGCTGGTGGCGCACGCGCTCGAGGCGCCCTCCTCGTTCAACCTGCAGCACACGCGCTTCATCGCCGTGGTCGACGCCGCGCAGAAGGCCAAGCTCAAGGCGCTCAGCTGGAACCAGGCCAAGGTGAGCGATGCCGCGGTCACCTTCATCATCCTCGGTGACACGCAGGCGCACGAGAAGCTGCCCGACCTGATGGCCCGCGCCGTGCAGGCCGGCCACATCGACCAGGGCGTGGCCGACTGGTTCGTCAACGGCGCGGCCGGCTTCTATGGCGACTACAAGAACGAGCGCCTCGTTCGCGACGAGGTGATCCGCAGCGCCAGCTTCGCGGCCATGAACCTGATGCTCGCCGCCGACGCCATGGGGCTCGCCAGCGGCCCGATGATCGGCTTCGACAGCGCGGGCGTGCAGGCTGCCTTCCACATCCCGGAGCGCTACGTGCCGGTGTTGACGCTGGCCGTAGGCCGCGCTGCCGAGGGCAACTGGCCGCGCAAGCCGCGCCTCGCCGTGTCGGAAGTGCTGGCTTGGGACGAAGGCAAGGTGTTCTGACGCCCTCCGCCCGCGTGGTGCGCGAGTGCCGCTGGTCGTGGAAACAGCACACCGGCATCGACGAGACCACCACCGACGGGCAGGGGGCGTTCCGTTCCCCCGTGATCGCCGGCGGCTCAGAGCTTGCGGCGCAGACGCTTCTCGACCAGCCGGCGCTCCCAGCCCGGGCCGAAGAACGGCAGGTTGACGACTTCGAAGGCCAGCAGGCCCTGGATGACCACGCCCACGCCGAGCGCGCCGAGGATGATGTAGACGATGGTGGCCCGGTGCGAGTCGTGGAAGGCGAACAGGAACACCGGCGTGATGACGAGCCACGTGGCGAGGAACTCGTAGAACGCCTTCACGCGCTTGGCGTAGGCCATCGCCTCCTGCTCGTCGCGCCTGAGCTCGGGCACGGAATCGAGGGGCGCCTTGGCCCTCCGGGCCTCTTGCGGGGCTTCCTGGGTGTCGGCATCGGCGGGCGATGCGGGTCGATCGGTCGAGGGGGTCATGGTCGGCGGCTCCGGCTGGAAGGTGGAAAGGTCGACCTCGAAGACGGACGCCAGGGCCTTCGCGGTTTCGAGGCTGGGGGCCTGCCCCTGCTCGATCCGCTGGATGGTGCGCGTGGCCACCCCGACCAGTTCGGCCAACTGGGCCTGGGACCAACCGCGCTGCAGCCTGAGCTTCCTGACAATCATCGTTTCACCGTGCGCCTTCGAGGCGCCGCCAGAGTGGAGCGACGGCCCCACCCCGCCAACGACGCCGGGGCGACGCGGGGGCGACAGGGGCACGACGCGGGCCCGACAGTGTAGCGACGGCGGCCCGCGACGCCCCCGGCAGGGCGTTTTCCTACAGTAAGGTAGGACATCCCCGACCCCGCATCGCGGCGGATTCGGGCACAACAAGCCCCAGCCTCCCCCCCTTGGCGCGAAGGCGCATCGACCATGACCGAACGCACCGTCATCCTGCACGGCTGGAGCGACGAGGCCGGCAGCTTCCGCGCGTTGGCCGGGCTTCTCACCAGCGACGCGAACCTGCGGCCCGTCGTGATCGACCTGGCCGACTGGGCATCGATGGACGACCACGTCACCTACGCCGATCTGGCCGAAGCGATGCATCGCGCGTGGCGACATCACGGGCTGCCGACGGCCCCCCGGGCGACGAACCTGATCGTGCACAGCACGGGGGCGCTGGTCGCCCGGGAATGGATGACTCGCTTCTTCTCGAGCCAAAGCGTCCCGGTCAAGCGCCTGGTGATGCTCGCACCCGCCAACTTCGGCTCGTCGCTGGCGCACAAGGGCCGCTCGTTCATCGGCCGGGCGATCAAGGGCTGGGCCAATGGCTTCGAGACGGGAACGCAAATCCTGAAGGGCCTGGAGCTCGCCTCCCCCTACACGCGGGCGCTGGCCGACAAGGACCTCTTCGCCGAGGAGGCCTGGTACGGGGCCGGCAAGGTGCTGGCCACCGTCGTCATCGGCGACCACGGCTACGACGGCGTGCGGCAGATCGCCAACGAGGAGGGCTCGGACGGCACCGTCCGCATCAGCACGGCCAACCTCAACTGCGCGCGGCTGCGCGTGGCCCTCGACGAGAACCAGAGCCCGACCGGGGCGGTCGTCGTCGAGCCCTCGCGGGGCGAAATCGCCTTTGCCATCGCCCCGGGGCACAACCACAGCAGCATCTGCCTCGGCAAGGCGAAGAGCGAAGGCTCGAAGGAGGCGCTCGCGCGCCTGATCGTCCGCGCCCTCCAGGTTACCGACGCCGACTACGTCCCGGCCGGCGCGTCCTTCCCCTGGCAGGGCGCCTGCACGGCCTTGCTCGGCACGCCCCCGGGCGACCAGGCCTTCCAGAACACGGTCACCCACGTGCGCGACCACCTGGGCAACGCCGTCCACGACTACTTCATGGAGTTCTACCGCCGCTCCGGGAAGGACGACGCCTTCGAACGCGAGATCTACGACAAGGTCATCCGCGACGTGCATGCCTACGGCGATGACCCGAGCCGCCGATCGCTCCACCTCGACGTGATGGCGCTGGACACCCTCCGCCAGCAGAAGCGAATGGCCATCGACGCCCTGTTCATCAGCGTCACCGCCCATCCGATCTACCAGCGCATCAAGGGACGGTGGCCCAAGGTGGGCTACAAGCCCCTGCCCGAGAACGGCGCCGGCGGCATCCGGGTGCCCGGCGACCAGCTGGAGCGGTTCTTCGCCAAGCATCGGACGCTCTTCGTCGATCTCACGCTGCAACGCTCCATCGCCGACGACCTCTTCAAGCTGGAGCGCGTCGCCACCCCCTAGACACGGAGAGCCCCCATGCGCACATCGCAACACCGGACCTCACGGCGGCTGGCCCCCGCCCTAGAGATCGGGAAGGCGATCAAGTGACCCACCCCCTGAAAACAGGGCCGGCGATAAGTAGAGGATTCGGCAAGATGGGCCCCGTGCCTGATGGGGAATCAAGCCATGAAGAAGTCCCGCTTTACCGAAGAGCAGATCGCGTATGCGCTGAAGCAAGCCGAGCTCGGGATGGCCGTAGCTGACGTCTGTCGCAAGCTGGGGGTTTCTGAAGCGACCTTCTATAACGGGAAGAAGAAGTACGGAGGGCTCGGGCCATCGGAGTTGAAGCGACTGCGTCAGCTCGAAGACGAGAATCGAAAGCTGAAGCAGTTGGTCGCCGATCTGAGTTTGGACAAGGCCATGCTGCAAGAGGTGGTCACAAAAAAGCTCTGAAGGCCCCCCAGAAGCGCGCCTGGGTGGCTCGACTGCAAGATCGCTTCGGGATCAGTGAGCGGCGGGCGAGCAAGATCATGTCGATTTCGCGATCATCGCTCACCTATGTCGCCAAGGCACGAGATTGCAGTGCCCTGCGGATGCGAATCCGTGAGATTGCGGCGAGCCGGATTCACTACGGATGTGAGCGGGTGTTCGTCGTCCTTCGGCGAGAAGGGTGGCGCGATAATCACAAGCGCGTCCATCGTCTGTACAAGGCTGAAGGTCTGTCTCTGCGGCACTGTCGGGTCCGAAGAAGTCGCAGTGGCCGACGCCGGCAGCCAAGGAAGGAGGCATTCGCGGTCAACGATCTGTGGGGCATGGACTTCGTCAGCGACGCTCTCTTCGACGGGCGTCGCTTTCGTGCGCTGACGATCGTCGATCACTTCACGCACGAATGCCTCGGCATCGTCGTGGATCAGTCGCTGCGTGGCGAGCACGTAGCCGAGGCAATGACGCGCCTCGTTGCCGAGCGCGGGAAGCCGACGGCGATCAAGGTAGACAATGAAAGTGAGTTCGCTGGGAAAGTCATGGATCGATGGGCATATGAAAACGGCGTCGAGCTTGATTTTTCACGACGCGGAACGCCGACGGACAACGCGCTGGTCGAGAGCTTCAAGGGAAGGTTCCGGCAAGAGTGCTTGAACGAGCATTGGTTCTTGTCGCTGCACGATGCTCGGTGCAAGATCGACGAGTGGCGAACGTTCTATAACGAGGATCGTCCCCACTCTGCAATTGCGTGGAAGACACCTGCGGAATTCGCCCGAGAACACGGGGCCCAAGCGAACTCTTAGGAGCCGTAGGAGATCGAGTTATCTACTTGCAGCCGCACCTGCTTAAGGGGGTGGGTCAAAGTAACCCCGGACTCTAAACAGCTCCGCTACTGAAAGCGGGGGGACGTCGCTCCGGAACCGTCGCGACCGCCTTCGATGGCGTGGGCGATGCCTCGCGAGGCGTCGTTCTTAAGAACGCTTCTGTCCGGAGCGCTTCCGCTGGCATCCGTAACCTCCCCCGTCAAGCAGACAGTTCGAAAGTAGAGCTTCTGGCGTCGTGGTGATTTCGGAACTCGGCGGGCGTCATGCCGCCGAGGGCGTCGTGGGGGCGGTGCTCGTTGTAGTCGATCAGG